>CAYNHM010000019.1:0-72333 GCA_964397135.1 uncultured Rikenellaceae bacterium | reverse complement strand
TTTCATGATTATTTTGCTGATTTTCAGATATTTATATTTTTGTCATGTACTAAGATTTTTTTAACAAATCCTTCTTCAAAGATTTATAATGAAAAAACAAAAAATAACTCAACTCAATAGAAGAAATTTCTTCAAGATGCTCACTTTTGGGGGAGTTGGTGCTGTTTTACTCCCAAGTTTTGCCAAGAATAGTTTTGGCGTTCAGAATAGCATTTCCGACAAACCTGCAACCAACATCAACGAGGCTCTCTCTATTCCTCGCAATTTGAATTCGTTGCCGGGTAAATACCCAGCAAAGGTTATAAGGGTAAATCACGAAAACTCCTTCGCTGAAAACAGGATCAACGAAAATGCTACTTACGAAATGCTTTCCAAGGGTATGCTTTCTATTACTGGTGCAGTATCTTTAAAAGAAGCTTGGCTCCAATTTGTTAAACCCGGAGAGAGGATTGGACTTAAGGTAAATCCTATTGGAGGCAGTTTACTATCCACTTCTCACGAAGTGGTTCGCTCAGTAATAGCACAACTTGAAGAGTCTGGTATCTCACGAAGTGATATTACCATCTGGGATAGACGAGAATTTCAGCTTCACGAAGCTGGCTTTACTGAGGATAACTACCCCGGTATAAGAATCATAGGTACTGAATGTAAGGATGCCGATGGATCGTACTATGGTTCCGACGGAAAACTTTACAGCGAATCACGAATTGACAAGGATTGGTATTACTGGGCCGATGTTGATGGCGAATATGATGAGTACACCATGCCTTACATGGTGAACGGAGGCAAATACTCTTACTTTACCAACATACTGACAAAAGAACTTGATAAAGTTATCAATATTCCCATCCTTAAAAATGCTGGGGCATCCATTACCCTCTGCTTGAAAAACCTCGGCTACGGAGTAATTACCAACACATCAAGGCTTCATGCCCAACTTTGGGGAGAGACTAGTGCTCAAGTTTGTGCGTTCCCTCCTGTTCGCGATAAGGTAGTGCTAAATATTGCCGATGGTATTGTTGGCTGCTATAATGGTGGACCTGGCGCAAACCCACAGTTTATTTTACCCTACAAAACCCTTTTATTAGGTACCGACCCTGTAGCGGTTGATAGGATTGGCTACGATATTGTCATTAAAAAGAGAATCGAAATGGGTGCTCAAGAACAAGATACAGATCGTGGAAAAGAGTTCATAAACATGGCAGCATCCTATGGATTGGGAGAAAATGATATTGATAAAATTGATCTTCAAACAATTAACATTTCCTAGTGTAATGAGATCACAACTTCTACTTATATTCTACTTTTCTATATTTTTTAACGCATTCTCGCAGAATACGTTAACCCACAAACTATCTCCCCACGACTTGCCAGGAATGGAAGAAAGCAGATGGGAAGTTTTTAACGAAAACTCCCTTTGGGGCTACATCAATGGGGGTGCCGACTTGTACTTTGAGTATGGATTTAAAGAGATGTCGGTACAGGACATAGTATGGCAAAACGAAAGATTAAAAATTGATGCCTATATTATGAGCAAACCTGAATCTGCTTTTGGAATTTTCAGCGTTTCGCGTTATGGATGTAAAAATATGGACGAGAAAATAGCCAAATGGATTTGTATTGGAACACATCAGGTGTTGGTTACTAAAGGGAATTTATACCTATCTGTTATTGCATATAGTGGTACAGAACAGGGAATAGCTTTGGCAACTGAAATAGCCAAAAAAGTTATTGAAAAGGTTAACTATAAAGATTTTGAACTTCCAGATTTTCTTTCAAAAAGCTACTTGCAGCTAGATGAATCGTCCCTTAAACTTATTACAGGACAATTGGCCATGCAGAATAGTTTAACATCAATGGAAAAGCCATTTAGCTCTGTATCGGATTATCAGCTTTGGGTTGCTCCCATTGAGGTTAATTCTCATAAAGCAACTCTTCTACTTGTAACATTCCAAAACGAAGAGGATTGCGAAAAAGTGGCATTAAGGATTTTAGAAAATGATATTGGGTATTCTATATCGAAAAAGGATAATAAATTATTGGGCATCAAATTACTTGTTAATAATGGTCAAATCGATGAATTCAATCCAATTGTTGGTGATTTTTTGAAGGAATAATTAGTTGACTAACCTAGCAAAAAAAGAAGGGAGATCAGAATTTGATCTCCCTTTATTGTAAAGAAACAACTTAATACTCTTTAACCTCAATTTCCCCTCGAAGAGCCATAAGAGCATTCATAGCCAAGGCCTGCATCTCATCTTCGCCCGGATAAACAGCGACGGGTGCTATAAAACCTACCATTTCTTTTATGTAATCTACAAGGTAAGGATTGTGAGCTATTCCTCCTGTCAATATAATTCCGTCTACAACACCTTTAAGCACGACTGCCATTTGGCCAATACTTTTTGCAATATTATACGACATGGCATCCTGCAGTAACTTTGCCTTAGGATCCCCTTCCTTGGCTTTTGTCTCAATTTCGTATGCATCGTTTGTTCCTGCATGAGCCACTAACCCGCCTTTTCCGGTAAGCATTTTCTTAACCTCATCGTAGGTAACCTCACCGCTAAAACAGAGTTTTGCCAGCTGGCCTGCTGGAATTGTACCAGCCCTTTCGGGTGAAAATGGTCCTTCGCCATCAAGCGCATTATTTACATCAACAACTCTTCCCCGGTAATGAGCTCCAACAGAAATACCTCCACCTAAGTGAGCAACAATTATATTCAATTCCTCATACTTCTTATCAAGGCTTTTAGCATACTGCCTTGCAATAGCTTTTTGGTTTAAGGCATGGAAAATTGAAACTCTTTCGAATTTAGGATGACCTGCTATTCTTGCTACCTCCTGCATTTCGTCAACCACAACCGGATCAGCAATGAATGCTTTTGCATTTGGAAGGCTTGAGGCAATGTCATCGGCAATTAATGCACCCAAATTGCTTGCATGTTCACCACGAATGCAATTCTTAATATCCTCCTTCATTCGAGAATTAACATGGTAAACACCAGATTCGATGGGTTTTATTAAACCTCCTCTGCCAACCACAGCGGAAATCTTCTTTATGTCAATTTCAGCCTCTGCCAACTCTTTCAGGATGATTTCTTTACGAAACTCGAACTGATCGGCCACTTTTGTGAAACGAGTCAATTCATCGGTATGATGGCGAATTGTTTTTAAGAAAACAGATTTTGTATTGCGATAAACCGCAATTTTGGTCGATGTTGAACCCGGATTAATAGCAAGAATTTTTACATCTTCCATCTTATCGATGTTTTAGGTTAGTTTACTTAGCTGCATTAGCAGCAAGGGCAATGGAATACATTTTTGATTTAACACTATCGCCACGGGATGTTAAAACGCATGGCACCTTAGCTCCCACAACCATTGCACCCAGTTCGCCTTTAGCCAGTTTAGTACATGCTTTAAAAAATACATTTCCGCTTTCAATATTTGGGAAAAGAATACAATCGGCATCACCAGCAACTTCACCTGTTAATTTTTTAATCTGTGCCGATTCCTTATCAATGGCCACATCCAATGCCAAAGGTCCATCAATTACTGCACCCTTAATCTGCCCTCTGTCGCCCATTTTAGAAATGATTGTTGCATCAACACAAGCAGGCATTGCCGATGAAACCTGCTCTGTTGCAGCGAGAAGAGCAACCTTTGGTTTTTGAATATCTAAAGAATGAGCAACATCAATCAAGTAATTGGTTATGGCAATTTTTTGGCTGATATCTGGTGCAGGTATTATAGCAACATCTCCAACAATCAACAATTTAGGATAGGTTGGAACCTGTACAACGGTAACATGCGAAAGTACTGCTTTGGGTGGCATAAGACCTGTTTCTTTGTTAAGAATGGCACGCATGTATTTATCAGTACTTACAAGCCCTTTCATTAGCACGTTGCCCTCCCCCTTATTAATGAGATCAACTGCTTTATTCGCTGCTTTCATCTCATCGTTCTCCTGAACGATTCTAAATTTTGAAGCATCAATTTTATGCTTTGCGCATACTTCCTTAATGGTATTCTCATCTCCCACTAAAGTTGCTTCAACAATACCCATATCCACAGCCATACTAACAGCTTCAATGGTATGATCATCGTTTGCATAAGCGGCTACTAGTCTTTTCTTTGGTTTACTCTTAAGAATTTCAAAGAGTTGATCAAGTTTTGTGATTGACATATTTAAAAGAATTAGTATTGTTAAAAGATTATTGATAATGTTAATTATACGCTAGTTACTTTTTCATGCGACTAACAATGTAGGCCGTATCGGATGCTATAACCAGCTCCTCGTTTGTTGTTATTGCCATAACCTTAACCTTTGAATTGGGTTTGGTAAGCAGTTTATCCTTTCCACGGACTCCACGATTGGCATCTCTATCAAAATCAATCCCCATAAAATCTAAAGGAGCACATACCTCTTCGCGAAGAACGCTATCGTTTTCTCCAATTCCACCGGTAAAAATTATTAAATCGACTCCACCCATTATAGCAGCATAAGAACCCACAAATTGAGTAACCCTGTAGTCATACATGTCAAGGGCTAGTTTAGCACGCTCATGGCCTTCTGCTGCAGCATTCTCTAGATCACGCATATCAGAAGAGAGCCCTGAAATACCTGCCACACCACTTTTTTTGTTAATAAGATCGCTAATTCCCTTAAAGTTCAGGTTTTCCCTTTCTGCAATGTAAAGGAGTACACCTGGGTCGATGCTTCCGCAACGAGTTCCCATTAACAACCCATCTACTGGAGTAAATCCCATGGAGGTATCAACCGATTTACCATTCTTTATTGCAGCAATTGAGGCACCATTTCCTAAATGACATGTAATGATCTTTAGCTTTTCAAAGTCTAATCCAAGGATTTTACACGCCTTCTTGGCAACAAACTTATGGCTGGTTCCATGAAATCCATACTTACGAATTTTAAAATTTTCGTAGTATTCATAAGGGATTCCATACATGTAAGCATGTTTTGGCATGGTTTGGTGAAACGAAGTATCGAATACTGCAACCTGAGGCACACCGGGAAGCAAACTTTCCATTGAAAGAATACCCTTAAGGTTAGCAGGATTATGAAGTGGTGCCAATTCGATACACTTCTCAATTTCATGCTTCACTTTTTCAGTGATAAAACTACTCTCGGTAAAGAACTCTCCCCCATGTGCAACTCTATGTCCAACGGCTTTAATTTCATCTAAGCTTTTAATTACACCATTCTTTTCATCAACAAGAGCTTTTAGAATTAGATCTATTCCCACTGTGTGATCGGGAATATCCTTTACTAACTCCATGCGTTCTTTGCCTTCGGGTTTATGTGTAAGAATTCCATCGGTAATACCTATGCGCTCAACAATTCCCTTTGCAAGAAGTTTTTCCTTCTCGCACATATCAATTACTTGATACTTAATCGAAGAGCTACCACAATTTAATACTAAAACAATCATTGGGAAAAATATTATTTGATTATCAATCTGTTAGAAAAATTTTTTGGAATGACCAAACATACTAAAAATTAATGAAAAATTCTATTGAGTTGTTAAAATACTAACATATTAAATAACCTGAAAATCATAGAATTTTCAAAACTCTTTAGAAAATAATAGTTAGGCGATTTGGCTTACTGTCAATGTTATGATTAATAACATATATTTAAGCCCTAACCTTGGTTTTATTATATGAAACAGAATAAAATGAGCAATGAAATGATAATGCTCGAAAACCCTATCTTGAATTAACCAATAAATGGTCTTCTAAATTAATTCAAGGGTTTCGCTTGGCACCCAACCTTTATTACCATCGGCAATACGAATCTCAACCCACTGCCCAAGCGCTTTTGTTATTTCAACTTTTGTTCCTGAATGAAGAATAAATATATCTTTTCCTGTATCACCAGGAGAACTTCTTACCGAAACAGCTTGTTGAAATATGATAGCTTGATTGCGAAGGTTTTCCTTATGTTTTTCCTGCGCACTAAATACCATCGACATAATCGTTAGTAGTAGGGTAAAAACTCCACAAGCAAAGTTTAACCGTTTAACCCATCCCTTCGTAGAAAACCAGAAAAAAAGAGTACAAGTTAAGGTTAAGGTTAAGAAAATGAGACTGGTCCATGCCCAACCATTTGAAGTTAGAATGGCACGAGCCGTTCGGTACCACTTTGTTAGAAAAAAAACGGGTAGTGCTTCTATTCTATCAACTGCAAATGTTCGGGCAAATTCAAGATTAAATAGTATATCCTCATCATTTGGCTTAAACCTTTGTGCTCTTTCATAGTTTAGTATGGCATAAGGAATTCTGTTTAGCTTAAAGTAGGCGTTGCCTAAATTGTAATACAATTCAGCATTTTGGTAACCACTATCCACAAGCGTTTGGTATAACTCAGCTGCCCTGTCAAAGTTTCCATCAATATAATAAGAATTTGCCTTGGTAAGCAACGAATCAGGTGATGCATTGAGATTTATACCTAAGCAGATGATTAAGAAAGAGATAATTATTATTCTAAGTTTCATATAAATGAATTTGTTTCAATATAATTACAATGACATTAATGTCGCTAGATGAAAAAAGTAACTATCATTTTTTTGTAAACTGCTCCTATCATTTCCCAATGACACCATCTAAACGAGCAATTAGAGTTAACGCACTATCGTAAAGAACATTCATCTGCGACGGTTCGCTCTTTGGGGCAAATCGGGCATATTCGCATGCAGAAATAATTTTCAAAAACTCTTCAGTATCAAATTTTGATACTTTATTTTCAATCAGCGTTTCCTTTGCATTATCACTGGTCAAGTTTGAAACAGGAATGCTCAACTTATCAGACACATATCCCCATAAAGCTCTTAAAAGCTCTTCGTAAAATTTCTCACTATTTGATTCAAGTAAGTATTGCTGAGCTTGCTTAAGTCTTCTACGTGCCATTTTGTTAGCCTTTCTGGTCCGTACAAGGGCAAGATTGCCTCTTAACTTTCGCTGATGCATTAGCCAAAAGAATAAACCGATAAACAGAATAATTAAAAGCAATATGATAAAAATATACCTAAAACTTGCAAATAATATTGTATTTGTTGTGCTTAGAGAAAAACCATCAGTTTTAATGAATCGGATATCCTGCCCAATAAAACGAATGTCTTCTCGTCCAAAACCTACCATTTGAAGGTTTGTCGGTTCACTACCATCTGCTTCAACTTTAAGGGCAAGAGGCTTTGACTTAAGAATAACGTAATTTTCCTGAACCGGATCAAAATAAGCGAACTCTAAAGTACCCATATCATAATTTCCTGGTGCTCGAGGAATAGCAACATACTCGAAGGTTTTTGATCCGGATGCACCTTGGGATGTGGTATTTATTCTATCTGTAGTTTTTGGATCGAATATCTCAAAGCCACCTGGAAACTCGATTTTAGGTGTTTCAATAAGACGTAGATTGCCACTTCCAGCTACTCTAACCTTAAGGTTAACAGCCTCATTTGTTTTGATATCAGTTTTATCAAACGCTGCTTCAAGGTTAAAACGACCTACTGCCCCAGTAAATGAGGCTGGGGCATTTGGCGGTAAATCCCTTATTTTTAAGGTAGTTGGTTTGCTAACTAACCGTCGACGAACGGTTTGATATGTTCCGAAAAATTCGTCAAACATAGACTGGGGTCTGCCTCCTCGCTGTTGCAATAGAACAACTAATTCGAATGGATCAATGGTAATATCACCTGTTCGCTGTGGAAACAGCAAATACTTCTTTAGAACTCCCATGTTGAATATCCGACCGTTTAGGTTAACCCTTTGGAATTCGATATTATTTGGAGTTTCTACATCTTGGCTCCAAAAGCCATTGAAAGGAGGAAACTTCACATCATCAAAACCAGAAATATTCTGACGAGTATATAATTTTATGGTGGCCAAAATGGGTTGACCACGATATGCTGTCTGCCTATCGAATTCCACTGCCACAAATACATCCTCTGCATCCTGGTTTGAATCGGATTTAGGACGAGTATCTGATTGTTGTTGTCGTGCAGTTGCCGATTGACCAGCACTTCCCTTCACAACCTCAATGGAAATTTGCTGCGTTTTGTGTTCTTTTTTAGATACAGTTGCACTGGCAGGTTCAATGGTGAATTTGCCTTCGGATGTTGCTTCAAGAATATAGGTATAGGAAAACTCATAGGTTTGGGTCATTTGTCCATTGATAATCTGTATGCTGCTACTAGTAGAAGTGCTAGGTCCAGCAAGAATATAAAATCCTTCGAACGAAGGTGGGTTAAACTCCTGAGGCCGTGCATTGAGTTTATAGGTAAGCCTAAATTGTTCACCAACTGCAACAACATTTGGTGCTGTTACTGTAAACTCTACATCCTGTGCAACGACAATGCTTGCACACGACGCAAGGAATAACAGCACAGAGATTATTTGTTTTTTATGCATAAACTTCACCTTTACCAATTCTTATCAACTCTTACCTGTTTTTGCTTAGCTTGTTCCTCCCTTACCCTATCCTGAATATCCTGCTCATTATTCTGAATTGCCTCTAACATTCTTCGAGCATCCTCTGGAGATATTTTTTGCTCTTGTTCTTGCTGCTCCTGCTTCTGCTGATCTTGCTGTTTCTCTTGATCCTGCTTGTTGTTATCCTCCTTTTCGTCCTCTTTTTCCTCTTTTTGATCCTTATTATCCTGTTTTTCGTCCTGATTATCCCCTTCGTTGTTTTGATCTTGCTGCTGCTCTTGCTGTAAAAGCATTCGTTGAGCCTGTGCCAGATTGTACTTGGTTTCTATATCGTTGGGATTATGCCGTAAGGCATTCTTGTATGCCTCAACACTCTCGTTAAAGTTCTGCTGTTTGAAGTATGAATTACCAAGATTATGAAAAACTTTCGCTTTGTCTTTCGATTCGATATTAAGGGAAGCTAAATCATCGAATACCTTTGAAGCCTCATCGTACTTTTCCTGCTTGTAAAGGGCATCTCCCAAATTAAAATTTGCTTTGTACGATGTTGGGTTCAATTCAATGGCCGAACGATATGCAATTTCAGCTTCTATGAATTCACCTTTCTTGAACTCCTTATTCCCTTCTCGTACAGCTTTTTTTTCTGTTTGAGCATAAGAGAAGTTTGCAAAAAATGAAAATAGCATGAACAAAGAAGTAATGCGTATCATCTTATTTATTTTTGAGCACATAGTTTAATATATTGATAAAAGCAACTAACTAAAACTCATTATTCTTTTCTCTCACCAAATAAATTCAATCTCTGGATTAGTCTATTGCGCCTTTCCAGTATAAAAAACTCAATGAACAAAAGAAAAAGCGCAATTCCAAAAAGGTACTGAAATTGATCGTCAAATTCAGAGTAAACCTTATCCTTAAACTCTGCTCTCTCTAAACGATTAATCTCTTCAAAAAGAGGTAATAGTCCTATTTGTGTATTGGTGGCTCTTACATATTTTCCACCACCCGTTACAGCAACCTTTGATAATATTTCCTCATCGAGACGAGTAACAACCACGTTATCGTCTTTATCCTTCAAGAAGTCCTGCCTTCCTCTTCCGGTTGGAATAGGTGCCCCTTGGGGAGAACCAATGCCTATGGCATGAACAATAATACCCTTTTCTGATGCCCTACGAGCAGCCTCCACAGGATCGTCTTCATGATTTTCACCATCTGAAATTACAATAATCACCTTGCTGGTCTCTTCTTGAGGGCTGAATGAACTAGCTGCTAAATTTATTGCTGTCCCTATTGCAGTGCCTTGCTTTGCAACAATACCTGGGCTAATTGATGACAGAAACATCTTTGCAGATGTATAATCATTGGTGACAGGTAACTGTACATAAGCATCACCAGCAAAAACTATAAGCCCTACCCTATCATTTGAAAGCTGATCAACTAACCTTGATATTGCTTGCTTGGCACGCTCCAACCTGCTTGGTTGGATATCTTGGGCCATCATACTATTAGAAACATCCAACGCAATAATTATTTCGATTCCCTTCCGTTTAACTTCGGTAAGCTTAGATCCAAACTGTGGCCCTGCCAATCCAAAAACTATAAATGTTAGAACGGTTAGTAAAAAAATCAACTTGATCCATCCTCTTCGGAATGAAACACCAGGCATTAACTGCTTAATAAGCTGTGTATTGCCAAACTCCGATAATCTCCTCTTTTTCAACAATGTCGAAATAAAGTAAATACCAAAAACAATTGGTATTAATACTAATAGGTACAGATATTCTGGGTTAGCAAATCGAAACATAGTTCATTGGTTAAAACTCAATTATCATTTTATAGTAAAAAAGGATACATTTAAATATAATTTCATTAAGGTATAACTCTTAACACAGTAGATCTTAGCAAAATGTCCAGCGCCAATAATGCAATGGCAAAAAAGGCATAAATATGATACTCCTCTTTCTTTTTACTTATCTCGGTTATCTCAATCTTAGTTTTTTCCAGTTGATCAATTTGTTCGTAAACTTGTTTTAAACCCTTCCCATCAGTGGCACGAAAATACTGACCACCAGTCATTTGAGCAATCTGCTTCAATATGTCTTCATCGATCTCAACCTTCATGTCCTGCATTCTTGTTCCAAAAGGAGTTTGAACCGGGTACGGTGCGGTACCGTGTGTACCCACTCCTACAGTATAAACCCTTACATCAAATGTTTTTGCAATTTCAGCCGCTGTAAGTGGCGCTATTTCGCCTTTATTATTAACACCATCAGTAAGGAGTATTACCACCTTACTGAAGGCATCACTCTCCTTTAGCCTTGAAACAGCTGTGGCTAAACCTACCCCTATCGCTGTTCCATCCTCGATAAGCCCAAGTTTAATGTCCTTAAACTGATTAACGACAGTGCGTAAGTCAGTAGTTAAAGGGCACATGGTAAAACTCTCTCCAGCAAAAATCACTAGGCCAATCCTGTCATTTCGTCTTCCCGACACAAACTGAATGGCAATATCTTTGGCAGCCTCAAGCCTATCGGGCTTAAAATCCTGAGCAAGCATACTGCTGGATATATCCAATGCAATCATTATATCAATCCCTTCGGTCTCAACCATTTGCTCTATGTTATGCGACTGTGGTCGAGCAATAACAACAATTATCAATGCAAACGATATAATCTTTAGCGCAAAAGGTATGTGCCTTAAATAAACTCTGGGCGAAACGGGAGCATTACCAAATGCCAAAAGACTTGATATTTGCATACTCGCACTTGAATCTTTTTGCTTATAGATATACCATGCTACTAATGGTAGTACCAAAAGCAACAAGTATAGTAATTTAGGATAAGCAAACACCACACTACTCATTTCTCTGTAGATTTGATGGGTTCAACAAACTCGTTAATATCCTCGTTACTATTTTCTTCCGGTTTATCAATACTTAAATCATCTTCTTCATCTAAAACTTCCTCAACCTTTGTTTCGTTAACAAAGCAAAAACCAAAATCAAGACATGCTTCATTTTCTGAAATTTCAGGTTTAAGTCGTGCAAACTTTACCAAATCGGCAAGGGATAAAGTATCTTGCAATTTTTCGATTAACTCGGTTTTAATGAGCTCGCCTTGCCTAATACTGCTTATTATTTCGTATGTTGTTTGCTCCATCGCAGACACACCAAACCTTCCCTCAATGTAGTAACGAATAACATCAGTAAGCAGGGTATAGTAATGCTTATGATTATCGGTATTCCACAACTTCTGCTCTTTTATCTTCTCTAGTTGACGTAAAGCAACAACGTGAGGTGGTTCAATTCGTTTGGTGGGGAAGAATATTTTCTCTCCCTTCTTTCTTTTAATCAGGTAGAAAACCAAAAGTGTTACAATTGCTACAATAAGTAATCCTAAACCAATCCATGGTGCTAGCTCAGCAAAAGTAATAGGTTCACCATAAGGCATTTTAATATCGTAAATAACTGCCATAGTAGTATCGGGAGGCAGTGTATTAACCATCAACCAGATTGGTGATGTTAGGGCAGTATCAACCTTCTCTCCATCGCTGAACGGCAGTAAAATTCGTGGTATACGGTAGGAACCCTCATCGAATGATGTTAAAAGAAGATGATATGTTAACTCTTTTTGCCCGGACCGATTTACTAATGTATCAATTTTTGGAAGTCCTAAAACCTCAATTCCAGCAATAATAGTGTCAGCGAAAAAAGGAAACTGGACATCATACTCCATTGGCAATGTAGCCTTTAACTGAAATTCTACTTGATCACCAATAAGAATTGTATCGGCTGAAAGAGAAGTCTGAAAGCTATACGCTGGTTGCTGGGCATAAATTGCACCAGAAACAAAAAAGAGTAAAGCCAGTGTCAAAGGATGATATGTTTTTTTGACTCTCTTTACTCTTAAGAACATAAATGAGATAATTTGCAATGATAGACGGTTCATATGTTTTGAAATTCTCATCATCTTACCGAAAACTTGTTTATGCGCGTTGCTTGAAAAGTTTAATAAGTGGTTTAACATAATCCTCGTTAGTTGAAATGGGCACCCAATCGACATTACTACGAGAAAACGTTTGCTTTAGCGAAATACCTGTTTCATTCCACCATTTGGAATAAGCTTCACGTAAAGAAGTGCTTGATGTATCAACCCAAGAATAAGTACCTGTTTCAGCGTCTTTTAGCTTCATCAAACCAATTGGAGGAAGTTCAATTTCTCTTGGATCATAAACCCGAATTGCAACAACATCATGTTTATTTCCAGCAATGGTAAGGGCATTGGCAAAATTTGGTTCAACGGAATCAGGGATAAAATCCATAAAATCGCTTAAAATGAAAGTGGTACATCTTTTTTTAATGGCATTTGTAAGATATCTAAGAGCTTCTGACAGGTTTGTACCCTGACTAGTGGGTGTGAAAAATATCAACTCACGAATTATATGAAGAATATGTGTGCGTCCCTTTTTAGGGGGAATAAATTTCTCAATTTTATCGCTGAACATTAGCACACCAATCTTGTCGTTATTCTGAATTGCAGAAAAGGCAAGAACTGCTGCTATCTCAGTTACCAAGTTTTTCTTGAGAAGATTGGTTGTTCCAAACATACGCGATCCACTAACATCAATAAGAAGCATTACTGTAAGTTCACGTTCTTCCTCAAAAATCTTTACGTAAGGTTGGTTAAACCGTGCGGTAACATTCCAATCGATATTACGAATATCATCGCCGTATTGGTAGTCGCGAACTTCGCTGAAAGCCATTCCACGTCCCTTAAAGGCACTATGGTACTGTCCTGCAAATATATGTCGCGATAGCCCACGTGTCTTTATCTCAATTTTTCGTACTCGTTTTAATAATTCTGATGCGTCCACGATTGCTGATTTAAAAAATCACTTTTTAAGTTTTATTAAAACAGTTATAAACCACTCTCCTTTAATTAATTCAACTACAAACTTCTTCCCATCTTTTTCTTCTTCCCATATTAGCCCCTTCTGTTTTCCATACTTATCATTCAACTCATCCCGTAATCTATTGAAAAGCCACGTGTTATACATCCTTGAAACAGAAGTACAATACCCATCAGCATTAAGCATGAAAAGAAGAGTTTGTTCTTCGAAAGTATTTTCAAATTTGATAAAGCTACGATCAAGATTAAAAACTTCCTTTGTAAATGCAAAACCGGATAACTCTTGCTTTACCCTATCCCGAATCTCATCCTTATGCAGCCCGATATAATTCTGTCCTGAGCCAGAAGATGCAATGAATAGTAACGCTGCAAAAAAGAAGTATCGGGTTAGAATACTCATAAGCTATGGGACTTCAATGGTATTAAGAATTTCGGTAACTATATCCTCAGTTGTAATATTTTCTGCTTCTGCTTCATAGGTCAATCCAATTCGATGTCGAAGAACATCGTGGCAAACCGAGCGGATATCCTCAGGAATAACATATCCTCTACGCTTGATAAATGCAAATGCCTTAGCAGCCAGCGATAAGTTAATACTTGCCCTTGGTGAAGCACCATAGGCTATCATACTCTCAAACTTCTCCAACTTGTATTCCTTTGGGAATCGGGTTGCAAATACAATATCTAATATGTACTTTTCAATCTTCTCGTCCATGTACACTTCTCGAACCACTGAACGAGCTTTAATTATGTCCTCTGGTTTTATAATCCTATCGGCATGAGGAAAAGTTAACGCAACGTTTTGCCGAATAATCAACTTTTCTTCCTCTACCTTGGGATATGTGATTTTAACCTTAAGCATAAATCGATCGACCTGCGCTTCGGGAAGAGGATAAGTACCCTCCTGCTCAATGGGGTTCTGGGTTGCCATTACAAGGAAAGGTATTGGCAACTTAAAAGTTTCATCACCAATCGTAACCTGTCGTTCTTGCATGGCTTCGAGCAATGCGCTTTGTACCTTAGCAGGAGCACGATTTATCTCATCGGCAAGAACAAAATTGGTAAAGATGGGGCCCTTCTTCACATGGAACTCCTCCTTTTTCTGGCTGTAAACCATTGTCCCTATTAGGTCTGCAGGAAGCAGGTCGGGGGTGAATTGAATGCGAGCGAAACTAGCATCTATAGTATTAGCAAGCGTATTGATGGCCAATGTTTTTGCCAAACCAGGAACACCTTCAAGCAGGATATGTCCATCGGCAAGCAAGCCAATTAGCAAAGACTCAACAAGATGTTTCTGCCCAACAATAACCTTACCCATCTCCATGTTAATAATATCAACAAACGAACTTTCTAATCTTATGCGTTCGTTCAACTCCTTGATGTTAACAGTGGTTGTATCATTCATTTTTTTGAAAATTAATTATTTAGAAAAAAAATAGTTTTATACTCTAATTCAGCTGCAAATTTGCAGATTTATAAGGCATTTCAGCGTTAAAAATCGTTAAAAAAAGTAAAGGTATGCTAATAGAAAATGGCAAAGTAAAAGGTTTAGGGCTGAGGTTAGGTATTGTTAATTGTTCGTTATGCTAATACCTACATCTAAATGCTAATGATGAAAAGATAGCTCAATGGAGTGTCTGATTATAAATAAATAAAAGTACTGATGAGTTTTTCGAGCTATTGACCAATTAGATTATATAAATGGCTATTTTTACGCTAGAATTTGTAAAAGATATGATTAAACCCTTGAAATGCTTTTATTTAAAAACACTCGTGGTACTTAGATATGGCTTTATTACGCTGGGTATCATTTTTTTCATAATGATAATACTCAGCTTCACCTCTCAACCATTCTGGGCTTATCACTGGCTGGGCACAAAAAAAAGTAGTTTTGAAACAGATCCTCGTTATATCGTGGTTATGGGTGCTGGAGGTATGCCTAGCCCCGAAGGTTTAATGCGATGTTACTATACCGCAAAGGCAGCCAAGCAATACCCAAATTCAGAAGTAATTATTGCAATGCCCACATTAATTGATTTTTTTGAGATTAGCCATCCTTACAGAATGTATAAAGAAATCCACAGCAAAGGCATCGACTCTACACGATTTTTATTTGAAATACAGGGCACTAACACCCGCACACAAGCCCTTGAAATAGCCAAAATGATACCCAACTTTGATACCGTATCTATTGTAATTATTACATCACCTGAACATATGCTTAGAAGTGTGCTTACATTTAAAAAAATGGGATTCGCAGAGGTTGGTGGAATACCCACCTTTGAGGATGTTTTGGATGAAGAGCTGCTATTGGATGAAGCTGAACGCATGCAAAAGGTCAAATCACTCGATAGGAGTGTTACCATGCGTTACAATATGTGGAACTATATTAAATACGAGTTACTTGTTATTAGAGAGGTAATAGCTCTTACATTCTATTGGCTAAGGGGTTGGGTTTAATTATTATCAAAATTCTAATCAAAAACAACTCTTATTTTTATCATTTTTTAATATTTAGTGACTGTAAAATAATATTTATATTTGAAGTCTTTCAATTTGCAAAGAAAACATAAACAATATAATAAATAAAATGAATGTCATGATCAACAAAAAATCCCTTACTGAAAGGTTTTTAAGGTATATCCAAATTGACACCCAAAGTGACGATACAGTAACTGATAAGTACCCAAGCACTGATAAGCAGTTAGAATTATCCAATCTATTACTAAAAGAATTAAAGGAAATAGGAATCAAAGATGTTACAATTGATGAATATGGCTATGTAATGGCAAGTGTTCCCAGCAATATGGATAAAAGATTGCCGACCATAGGATTCCTTGCACATGTGGATACTGCCCCTGACATGAGCGGAGCCAATATAAAACCACGATTTATTGAGAACTACGACGGCTCTGAGATCATATTGAATAAGGGAATCAACGTAAACCTTTCACCCATTGAGTTCCCTGAACTCAAAAACTATATTGGGCAAACGCTAATAGTTACCGATGGCACGACCCTTCTGGGAGCTGATGACAAGGCAGGGGTTGCAGAGATAATGGCAGCAGTTGAGTACATGGTAAACACCCCTTCGTTTAAACATGGTCCCATTCGAATTGGGTTTACTGTTGATGAAGAGGTTGGAAGAGGGGTTGACCATTTCGATGTGAAGAAATTCAATGCCGATTTTGCCTACACCCTCGATGGAGGTGCTATTGGAGAATTGGAGTACGAAAATTTTAATGCTGCTGGTGCTAAGATAACCATACAAGGGCGAAATATACACCCTGGCTATGCAAAGAACAAAATGATAAATGCCATTCTGGTAGCCATGGAGTTTAACAGCCTTCTCCCAGCAAACCAACGCCCTGAACATACTCAAGGATATGATGGCTTTTATCACCTCATTAAAATGGATGGTACCGTTGAGAATGCCACATTCCAGTATATCATTCGCGATCATGACCACGAAAAGTTTGAGGCTCGCAAAGCATACATAACAAAAGTTGCCGAATTCATAAATATGAAGTATGGCGAAGGTACAGCCTTACTTGAACTGAAAGATCAATACTACAACATGCGCGAGCAAGTTGAACCCGTTTTTCATGTTGTGGAAACCGCCATAAAAGCAATGGAAATGGTTGGAGTAAAACCCAAAGTTAAACCCATAAGAGGAGGAACCGATGGTGCCAGGTTATCGTACATGGGGCTCCCCTGCCCTAACCTTTTTGCCGGAGGTGAAAATTTTCATGGAAAACAAGAATACGTTGCCGTTGAAAGTATGGTTAAGGCAACTGAGGTGATGCTTAAGATTATTGAACTATACAGCCAGAAGTAGTAATATTTCAATTACATTCAAAGACTCAAAGAAAACAATCTTTGCGTCTTTAATATCACAACATGCAATCCCTGAAAGACAATACATTATCAAGCAATTGGCAAAAGGCTACTATTATTGGAAGCGTTTGGGGGGCATTCGAGATTGTTGCAGGAAGTATTCTACATAACTTTTCCATTCCCCTTTTTGCTGGGACAATTCTCTCAGTATTAGGGGTAGTAATAATGGTTTCAGGCTTTAAAGTTTTTGGGGGTAAGGGCATCTTTTTACGCTCAGCGTTAGTATGTGCAGCCCTTAAAACTGTATCACCAAGTCATGTTATCCTTTCTCCCATGATAGGCATTACGCTGGAAGGACTTCTTATGGAAACTGGGGTTTTTGTTTTGGGCTATAATATGGCTGGTTTAATGCTCGGAGGTGGGCTTGCTGTATTATCCGTTCTTGGCTTCAAGTTTATCCGGTTGATAATGATTTACGGGATAGATCTAGTTGATGCTTATAAATCGGTTTTTAGCATTGCCATAAGCAACGATTTTATGAGTTCAAAGGGTTATCTTCTACCCATACTTTTCCTTATTATCTTATACCTTATCATAGGTGCTACAGGTGCCTATATAGGATATAAAGGGGGATCAGCCATTCAATTCAGGTTTATGAAAAAGAATATCCAACTTCTTCCTCTTAATGATCAGTACAAACCCCCAATGATAAAAGGGTATAAAGGGGGCATTGGATTCCTTGCTTTTCATATCATTTGGTTGATTGCATTTATTATGCTAAAGAATCTTGTGCCCAACATTGTCTGGATATCAGGTGGGATAATATATGTTGCTCTGTGCATCTTTCGATATGGAAGGATCAGAATACTTTTGGCTAAACCCATTTTCTGGTTGGCTATAACCATTGTATCGATAACATCAGCTTTTTTTATCCACATTGGGAAGCGTGGAGGATTATATATTACCAGCGAGCTTATACTGCAAAGCTTTCAAATCCTGCTCAGGGCATTGGTTGTAATCATATCCTTTGCATCAGTTGGCATTGAGACAAATAGCAAAGGGGTAACACGACATTTTAGGAATGGTAGGTTTTCAACTTTGGTAAAATCCTTTTGTCATGCACAAGAAGCATTGCCCACACTTATTTCAACATTAAAAGCTGAATCGAAGTTGATTTACAAACCTTTACCTATAATCGAGAGGATGTTTTCAGTTTTTACTTCGCAAGATCACATTGAAAATTCTCCAAGTTCAATTTATATCGTAACAGCCGATAAACAGGGTGGAAAAACCACTTTTATTAAAGAGCTTATTGCATATCTTGTATCTCATGGTATAAAAATATCGGGTTTCTATGCTGATGGCTTTTGGAATGAAAATCAACAAAGGTCTGGCTTTAACCTTGTTACCCTACCTACAAAAAAATCGCTACCTCTATGCGATAGGTTTTCAAAGCAATGGAAAAAACATGGTGTATTCTACTTCAATCCAGAGGCCATTGAATTGGGAAAAGAAACTCTTCATAATGCTGAAAGTAAATCGGTTATTTTTATTGATGAGATTGGGCTTTTTGAGCTGGATGATAAGCTTTGGGCTGAATCATTCTCTAGAATACTGAAAAGTAATTTTGGTCAACTAGTTATATCAGTTCGTAGATCACTTATAAATGAGGTTACAGAAAAGTGGAATCTCACTAACGTAACCATTGTTGATTCCACTATAGAATGTCCACATAATATTGGAAAGACAATAGTTGAAAGAATGTAATTTTTGCTTATCTAAAAAAAAGAAATAAGGATTACACCGAATACCATAACAGATGATCCAATTAACCGGTATTTAAAATCTCTCTCCTTAAAAAACCATAAACCTACCAGAACAACCAATATCGCGCTAGTCCTTTTAATAGCGATCACATAAGCAACAAGAGCCAAATTTATGGCCAGCATTTGAAAAATTAGGGTTAATGCGCTAAACAATCCTATAGGAGCCAATCTTTTAATGCTGGTAATTATCTGATTGAATTCTCCTCTTGCCCACACTAAAATAACGGGTATCATTGCAATGGAAATAAATATGCTCACAGTGATTGCCCAAAAAATGGGTGATGATGATTTAATCCCTATCTTATCAATATTTGAGGTTATCGACCAGATAAATGCCACCAAAAGCATATATCGAGGCCCTTTCTCGCTTACCAAAGCTTTAAAAGGAGCCCAAATACCTCTCCTATTCTGGTTATAATTCAGCAAGTATGATCCCAATACAATGGCAACAATACCCAAAGCACCTACTAGACTTGGGAATTCGCCAACAATCAAAGGTGATGTAAGAAGAAGAAATAAAGGGGTGAAAGTAACCAATGGAACCGAAACAGATAAATCTGCATGCTTAATTGCCTTCATATAGAGAATGGATGTTAGCACATTCAAACTTCCACCCACAAATAAAGCCATCCAGTATTTCAGGCTCAACTGAGGAATATCGATAAAAAAAAGCAATGGCAGCAAAAAAGGTAAGGAGTAAAGTCTGTAAGCCCATGCAACTATATAAACGTTGTTGGTTTTTAGCCCAATCTTGCTGAAGATATCCTTTGCTGCTTCACAAATTGCCGTGAGAAAGGCATATAATAGCCAACCCATGTCTTGATGTTTTAACAAACTTATAGGTTTTTTCCATAATCTAAAATAGTTTATGTTACTCGTTAAATATTATTGACTTTCATTAAATATTTATTTACTTTTATATCTTAACAGTCCAATTCAATATTATCATGAAAAAAATTACGTTGTTTTTGTTGCTTGGGGTCTTCCTATGGCAAAGCTTTGCACAAGTACCCCAAAAGTTTTCATACCAGGCAGCCATTCGGAATGGCGAAGGAATTGCAATTGCCAATGAAGACGTTGATATAAAAATATCTCTTCGAAAGTTGACAACTGATGGAGAAATTGTTTATTCAGAAAATCATTTGGTTACAACAAGCCCACAGGGTATTGTTTCCCTTTCGGTTGGTGCAGGGAACTTGCTTGCTGGCGATTTTTTGCTAATACCCTGGAACAACGAAATCTATATTCAGGTTGATTTTAGGCTGGCAGATGAGAAGGGGGAGTATGTTACTCTTGGTATCTCACAAATCCTTGCAGTACCCTACTCGTTGTACGCTGGAAATGCCATTCAGGGAGAAGGGGTTGAAGGTTTCATTGCTGCTTACGATGGAGCTAATTGGGCTAGCACCAATCAGATAAACCTTTCAGTCAACTCTGTGGAAATAAAAGCGATGGATGATCGGGATCAAGAAGAACCCATCTTTAAAGTTCTTAATTCCAATAATGAGATTGTTTTTGCAGTCTACGAATCAGGTGTGAAAATAAACATTGCCGAAGAGCCTAACTCGGGTAAGGGCAATAAAGGAGGTTTTGCCATTGGGGGTTTAACAGGAATGAAAGAAACAACAGAGACTACTGATTACCTTACAATTCTGCCCGATAGTGTAAGGTTCAATATTATTGAAAATAATGAGCAAGGTAAAGGCAACAAGGGGGGATTTGCCATTGGAGGGCTCACTGGACAAAAGTATACACCTGTTGATTTGTTATCTGTTAATATTGACACAACAACCATTTATACTACCCTTCAGGCAACTGGAAACGTTGATATATTGGGAAACATTTATACAGGTGGAACCATATCCACACAGGTAACCTATAATGGGTATACCTACCAAACCATACAGATAGGAAGTCAAACATGGTTTAAAGAAAATCTTCAAACCCTTAACTATCATGATGGGGAACCCATCAATCCCCTCAACGAAGTTTTCGATTACGAGCTTGAACCAGCCAATAGGCCTGTTCACGGGCTACTTTACGCCCAATCGGTTATAATGTCTGCAAACGGATTATGCCCAATAGGGTGGCATGTACCCAATATGGGTGATTGGGATATACTTTTCAACTGGCTTGGCGGTGAAATGTGGTTTGAAAATTATGATTTAATTGCCATTAGGCTTATGGAGGTAGGCTCATGGGATGAAGCACCCGGAGATTTAACTCCAAATAACATTTCAGGTTTTTCTGCCCGTCCAGGAGGAAGAGGTGCTCTGGATATCCCAGATCCTATTTTCTTTGACATAAATCAAAAAGCCTTCTTCTGGACCAGTGGTGACGGAATAGGTACTTTTGCGTATGCCTATGAAATCTCAAAGAATTCAGGTACATCCATCGTTCCAATTTCTGAAGTTTCTGGTAATGAACTCTTCTATGTACGCTGTATTAAGGATAATTACTAACTAATAATGCTTTAACTCTAACAAAACGAGCGTTTTGCATATATGCAAAACGCTCGTTTTGGTTTGAACCAGCTAATTATCAGTTTGCTGAATAAGGTTTAACTATCTCTAAGCCTTTTTTTATGGCCTGCTCATTCATTGGAATTAGATGGTGATGCCTCTGGGGTAATGATTTCTCAAGTCCTTTCACCACATTTTCCATCTTTACAATTGGTTTGATCTTAAGAAATGCACCAAGTACAATCATGTTAAATATTTTTGCACTCTGCATTTTGGTGGCTTCATCAGTTGCATAAACTTGATACACCTTAATATCCTTACGAATAGGATGTCGGGTAATACCATTTGGATCATAAATAAGCACTCCTCCTGGTTTAACAGAATTCTCAAACTTATCGAGCGACTGTTGGTTGAGGATAATTGCTGTATCGAACTCTTGAAGAATTGGTGAACTAATTCTGCTATCGCTTAGAATAACAGTAACGTTGGCCGTTCCACCACGCATTTCAGGCCCATAGGATGGCATCCACGAAACCTCTTGATCCTGCATAATACCAGAGTATGCTAAAATTTTTCCCATTGATAGGACTCCCTGTCCACCGAATCCTGCTATTATTATCTCTTCTGTCATGATTAATATCTTTAGTAAATTTACTTTTTAACCTTTCATATCGCCCAATGGATAGAAGGGGAACATGTGTTCAACCATCCATTCGTTGGCCTTAACAGGTGATAATTTCCATCCTGAACTACATGTTGAAACAACCTCAATAAACTGGGTGCCTTTTTTCTGTCCAATATTTTGAAAAGCTTTTAGTATCGCTTTTTTGCATTTACGAACGGCAGCTGGTGTGTGCACCGCTTGACGAGTTACAAAATCTGTTCCCGGAAGTTGAGCAATAAGCTCAGTGATCTTTAATGGGTGACCTGCAAGTTTAACATCCCTGCCGTAGGGTGAGGTAGAAGTTGGCATTCCTTCAAGTGTTGTTGGAGCCATTTGTCCTCCGGTCATTCCATATATTCCATTGTTGATAAAAATAACAACAATGTTTTCACCCCTATTGCATGCATGGATTATTTCAGCAGTTCCAATTGAGGCTAAATCACCATCTCCTTGGTAAGAAAAAACATACTTATCAGGCATTAACCTAGCAGTTGCTGTAGCCAGAGAAGGAGCCCTTCCATGAGCCGCTTGTTGCCAGTCGATTGACAAGTAGTTGTAAGCTAAAACCGAACAACCTACTGGTGAAATGCCTATGGTTTTTTCCTGAATATCCAATTCCTCAATAACCTCAGCAATCAGCTTATGAACAACACCATGACTACAACCTGGACAATAGTGAAAAACTTTGTCGGTTAGAATCTTTGGTTTACTGTAAACCAAGTTCTCTTTTTTAATGATATCCTTAACTTCTGTCATGTCTATTTCCCTTTAATAATTTTTTCTTCCAATGCATTAACCACTTCGTTGGGGGTAGGAATCATTCCTCCAAGGCGACCGTAATGCTCTACAGGTACCTTACCATTAACCGCAAGCATAACATCCTCAACCATTTGTCCCGCACTCATTTCTACAGCAAGGAATCCTTTAACATGCTTAGTCATATCCTGAATAACCTTTGATGGGTATGGAAAAAGGGTAATGGGTCGCAGAAGCCCAACTTTAAAGCCCTTCTCACGGGCAAGTGTAACTGCTTTTTGACAAATTCGACTGGAAGAGCCATAAGCTACAAGTACATAGTCGGCATCGTCACAATCAAAAGTTTCGTAACGAACCTCGTTTTCAGTAATGGTTTTGTACTTTTCTATCAATTTATGGTTAAATTTTTCCTGCCTGGCACTATCCAATTCAAGTGATGTTATCACATGATAATTTCGATCTGGGGTTTTTCCTGTTGTCGCCCAAGTTCCGCTTATTTTTTTTATCTCTTCATCAGTCCAGCGAGGCTTAAACTCACTAAGTTGCACTTTCTCCATCATTTGTCCAATTACACCATCTGAAAGGATCATTACTGGATTGCGATACTTGAAAGCAAGGTCGAACCCAAGTTCAACAAAGTCGTTCATCTCCTGAACTGATGCGGGAGCAAGTACTATAAGATGATAATCACCATGTCCACCTCCCTTAACAGCTTGAAAATAATCGCTTTGTGATGGTTGGATGGTTCCCAATCCAGGGCCACCCCTAACTACGTTTACCACTAAACATGGTAGTTCTGCTCCAGCAATATAGGTTATACCTTCCTGCTTTAGGCTAATCCCGGGGCTCGATGAAGAAGTCATTACTTTTTTTCCGCAGGATGCACCCCCATATACCATATTGATAGCCGATACTTCACTTTCGGCCTGAAGTACAACCATTCCGGTTTCCTCCCAGGGCTTTCGCATCATGAGAGTCTCCATAATCTCTGACTGAGGGGTAATGGGATAGCCAAAGTATCCATCGCAACCACAACGGATAGCTGCTTCGGCAATAACCTCATTTCCCTTCATTAGTCTGTATTCTGCCATTTTGTTTAAAATATTTTTTAGTTAAATAAATCTTTTTAGGATTAAGGTTTAGGCTTCAACGCCAACCTTTACCTTGTAAACCTCAATAACGCTATCGGGGCAGACAAGCCCACAGTTTGCACAGCCTATACAAGCTTCTGGAACAGCCATATATGCATAGTTATAACCTTTTGCATTAACCTCTCGTGCAAGTGCTATAACGTTTGATGGACATGCAACTACGCAAAGGTTACAACCCTTGCATTTTTCCACATCCACCTTGATTGCACCTCTTACTTTTGCCATTTTACAATTATTTTGAACGGTGAATATTAGTAATAAAAAAATTATGTAAATACTATCTGGTTACTTGATGATGGTTATGAAATTCTTTCAGCCGATACTCTAGATCAACCAATTGTTCTCGCTGAACCTGAGATACGCATGCCCTCAGCCCTTCAAGGCGTTCGCTACCTGTAATTGAAAGTGAAATTGCACTAATACCATAGTATATCAACTCTTCAATGAGATCCTCACCGCTTAAACCTGGATAAGAAATTGTGAAATAAAATCCATCGGCTAAAGGCTTATCCTCGTCCATATCATAAACTATCTGAAAGCCGTTATCGGTAAATAATTTCTTCATGATCTTTGCCCTCTCTCCATACTCTTTAACCACTTCCACAAAATTAAATTCACCTTCGTTAGCCGCTTTTAGCATTGCAGCTAATCCGTACTGAGCTGAGTGTGTTGTCCCTGATGACAGGGAGTAAACTGCTCCATATATCATGGCATAGCCAAACTCGTCCGATGAAAAGAAACGTTTGAGATCGGGAAATCTTTTTACAAAAAGTTTATTGCTGATCACCATGGAGCCAATTCTTTGACCAGCATAGCTGAATGCTTTAGAACTTGAAATCAGCATAAGCCAGTTATCGGTGTAATGGGCAACTGAAGCCTGGTAGGGTGGAACTCCTGGTTTAGAAAGATCTTTCCTGAAGTCCATGGCAAAGTATGCCAAATCTTCGATTACAACCACTTCATATTTTGTTGCCATCTCTCCAATAATCTGCAATTCTTTTTCAGTAAAGCAAATCCATGAGGGATTGTTGGGGTTTGAATAAAGAATGGTGCTAATATTACCTTTACTTAGAAAGCTTTCGAGTTTATTCCTAAGTTTTTCTCCTCTGTAATTATAAACATCAAAATTCTCGAATTTCATACCCAACACTCTAAGCTGCTGCTTCTGAACAGGGAATCCAGGATCTATGAAGAGAATTGTATCCTTCTTGGCATAGCATCGGTTTGTCAATAGGAAAGCAGCCATTCCACCCTGCATTGAGCCAACGGTTGGAATGCAACACTTTTCGTCAACATCAATGTTGATAAAGTTCTTAACAAATCTTGAAATTTCTTTCTTGAGTATGGGTACTCCGTCAATCATAGGATATTTTTGGGCAACCCCTCTATTGAGAGCATCTATTTCTGCCTGAATTCCAACCCTTGAAGGTTCAAGGCCGGGAACACCCATCTCCATTCTGACATACTTTGTACCCGTAGCATTCTCTATCTCATTCACCAATCTCACAATTTCTCTAATAGTAGCTTTTCCAACTTTCGTCAGCTTTGATTCTTCGATCTTTTTCTTGACTACATCAAATGGAATTGGAGTATCCTTCATATTGTAAGAGTATTAATAGCCTTATAATAAAAATACCTTATTGGAAACTATTCAATTAGACCCCTAAGGTAACCATTAGTTTTTAAATCACAATTTTAATTAAGTTTTTTATAAACTAAAAGCAAATTAACCATTTTTAATAACAATTTGTTATATATTCTGCAATATTTAGACTTATTTTAAATAAATATGATAATTTTTATTACAATTCTTATTTATAGTATATATCTTGAATTTCATAATTATTAAAAATAAAAAACCACTCAATATTGAGTGGTTTGATATTATTAGAGTAAATATTACCTAATCGAAAACCATTTTTAGCCTATCAACCCATTCCTTTATTCTCCTATCTGTAAGGTCAGATTCAAAGTCCTCGTCAATGGGTAAACCAATAAATTGACCATCGATAACAGCTTCGGAATCGGTAAATTGATATTCGCAGGTAGGCACCCTTCCTACTATTTTAGCTCCGTTTTTGAGTATTTCCTTCGCAAGAATCCCCATGGCATCTACAAATACTGCTGCGTAGGTTACAGAATCGCCTAAACCGAATAGAGCGAAGGTTTTTCCCTTGTAGTCAATCTTATCAATTTCGGGTCGGAAAATGTCCCAATCGGGCTTTGGTTTATCAGCTTGCCATGTTTCTTTTCCAATGGTTGAACATCCAAATATTATGTTTTCATATTTATCCAAGTCTTTTGCTTTACAGTCTTTAACAGCATGCAAATCTGCTAAATCATTACCAAAAACTTCCTGTATTTTTTTTGCAACGCGTTCAGTTGACCCTCCAATTGGTCCATAAAAAATTCCTACTCTCTTTCTCATGGTAATTAATGATTATTATTAAATAATTTAAATTTTTCACAATATTATACAAACTACAAATATATGAAAAACTGGTTGGCAATTCAAGTTAAATGATTCATTAAGATTAAAACTCTATATATAATTTGTGTTTAGCACCAAAAGTTTGCATGTAAACAACAAAATAATTTCACTTTTATATTTATTTAAATGGGATTGTTACACCAAGAACGGGTAAAGCAAAAAATTCGTCCATTTGATTTGACATGGGTATATAAAGGCCAAAATCCAAACCCACTTTTTTAACCATATACCTAAGGCCAAATGATATAACAGTCATATCAGAATCATCCCCAAATCGTAATAAGTAATTCTCGGTTAACAAATAGCCTCTTGAAGTTACCCTAAGCATGCCGCTCAAGTTAATTATTGGGTAATCACCCCAGTCACCTCCAGCATAGCCCCAACCTATCCCAAAATTTAAATTTTGGTTTCTATCGCCAATAGTTAAAGTGCTAAATAAAATACCAAAACCTGAATCGCTTTGACCAAGAATACCCATAAAAGCTCCTCCACTAAAATTAACTTTATCTTCCACAATTGGAATTGACACCTTTGGTACAATCCATAATGGATTAGCATCTAATCCAGCTCCAAATAAAAATAATGGTATAATTCCAAAACTAAATGAGAAATTATCGCTAAGCCCTAGACTAACTTGGTTGTACAACACCCAAATATTCTGGTAATATCCCTCTCCTGATTTCAATCCATATCCATTGGGTGTCCAAAGATACCGTGTTGCCTGAGGGTTGTCGTCCCATAATTCTCCACCAATTATTTTCGAAGGATCAATTTCTGTTCTTTTTATGATAACATCCTTCTTTATGCTTATATCGCCAAATGAATCAGTTTTAAGAATTATCTTTTCATCATCTTCGCTAATAATTATCCCAACAAACTCGTTTTGATCTTTTGTAACAATCTTCACAAGTGTGCTATCCTCCTGCCCAAATAAGGGCTTTGTAATTAGACTAAGGAAAAAAATGATAGCAGTTAGATAGGTAATAAATGTTGTTTTCATAGCAGTAGATTTTTGATGGGTTAAAAAAAACTCTGCAAAGCAACTTTCTAAAGCATTTATTTCAAAGAGTATTACCTGTTTAATATATATTCAAAATTACAAATTATATTGAACTGCTATTCTGGAGAACAAAACTTTCTCGTTGGTAGTACTACTTAGTTGATCGGTTGTGGAACTATAATTTTTAACAAAACCTCCAACCTGTAAATTTAGTTTAATGCCTTTAATTCTGTAACTACATCCAATGGATGGTTCAAAGTAAAATTGTGATGGAATTTTACTATTCTCAACCAACTCATCACCATTAATTTCATACTCTTTAAACGTGTTAAACATAACATAAGTAGTACGAAGTGCCATTGAAACATCAAATTTATTGATCGTTTTTGTTGCCGATAATTGACAAAACATGTTTTTATAATCATACTCCCTTTTTTTGTCTAAAAAACCTTCATGCACCGCAAACGATAATCTATCGATATTTGAATAGCCTAATCCCATTTGTGTTTCGAATATATCTAAAAATCCATCAAGTCCCGACTTAAAATATTCAACACCAAAGGATGTAGTTAAGTTGTTATATTTATAATGGTACCTGGGGCGAATAATACTCTCTTCTCCCATGTAACTGTACGAAAAAGGATTGAACGTTGTGCTGGCAAAAAAAGCAAATTTTTTTGTAAATGAATAAGATACATTTACATCTACTGATCCATGATCAACAGAAGATGCAAATCCTCCTGAAATATGAATTTGTTTTGTATCGGTATGGAAAGGAATAATTAAAGCTCTTGGAGTATATAGCGTTGCTTGTGAAATAGCCTCAAATCCGCAAAATGCTATAAAACTTAAAGCTAGAATCAATCGTTTCATACCCAAAGATTTTGATTTGTAATTTTAATTGAATTAATTTTCGTGACAATATATTGTCTTTAAGGGTTTTACTACTTTTATTTTTTAAAGAGTTTCGAAAACGAGCTGGACATTTCGCTCCAAATCCATTCCCATCTATTTACTATGAGAAAAATAAGTAGAATAACGGTACCTATTAAAAGCCATTCTGTAATCGTAATCTTCTTGATTCTATCAGTAAACTTTCTCATAATTATTTTTCAACTCTAATCCTTGCATCCACAGCCACAACCTTATCCTTACGGCCTAAAAGTGGATTTAAATCCATCTCAAATATCTCAGGTGCTGCAATTACCAAGGCTGAAACTCTTGACACCATTTCTGCAAAAAGTTCAACATTAACAGGCTCCTGCCCACGTACTCCCTGTAAAATTTTAAACCCTTTTAATCTTCTAATCATATCAAAACTTTCATCAAATGCAAGGGGTGCAAGCCCAGCGTTTACATCTTTAAGAACCTCAATGAATATTCCACCCAATCCGCACAAGACCATATGACCAAACTTATCCTCGCGCTTAGCCCCAACAAAAAGTTCAACCCCCGAAAGCATAGGCTGTATTAGTACTGCAGTTGTGTCCTTTATGCGAATCATTCGGTTAAACTCGCGGGTTACGTTCTCAGCATCCTTAACATTTAGCACAACGCCACCCACGTCGGATTTGTGAACGGGGCCAACCACCTTCATAACCACTGGGAATCCTAGTTTTTGTGCCGACTGAACAGCGGCTTCGGCCGAAATTACTACTGCTTCTCCAGCACGAGTAATTCCTGCTGCATCGAGCAGCTCCTGTAACTTATCGGGCGAAAGATACCCATTACTAGCACCATCGATAACCTTACGAATTGCAGCCACATTAACCTGAGGAATTTTGGTTTCGGCATCCTGTGGTTTTGGCGTATGGTAAACCTTTGCCAAGGCGTTTCCAAACACCACTTCATCAGGAAAGTTTACCCTTCCTTTTGCAAGGAAATGAGCTATTTCGTCTTTTACATTAATAATTGAGGGGAGAATGGGGTAAATAGGTTTTTTGCATTCCTTCATTTTACGGTCGAGCAAATCGTAAACATCGAATACTGGGAATAGACCAGGACTCCCAAAAATTACTGCCATTGCATCAATATTGTCGAAGTCGTTTTCGCAAGCATCGATTATATGTCCTAGTTGCTCGGCTGTTCCGGTTGCCAGAAAGTCGATTGGGTTAGCCACCGACGAGCCTGCAAACAGCTTTTCGAGAAGTGTTTTTGCCTTTGGCCCATCGATATTTGGAATTTCGAGCTTATTATTCGAAAGCGAATCGGTTAACATAACTGCAGGGCCACCTGCGTGGGTAATAATAGCAATGCGTTTCCCTTTTAGTTCGGGGTGCATAAAAATGGCGGCAACTGTTGCAAGTTCCTCACGACCATAGCAGCGAACAATTCCTGCTTTACGGAAAAGCGCATCAACTGCCACATCGCTGCTTGCAAGCGCACCGGTGTGCGAACTGGCAGCACGACTACCCGCTTCGGAACCACCTGCCTTTATAGCTGCAATTCTACAACCTTTTCGAATTAACGATGTGGCATGCTTCAACAGCTTTTGTGGTTTATTTACACTCTCGATGTAAAGCAATTTTATGCGTGAGCTGCTAACGGGATCAAAATGCGTGTCCATGTACTCAAGAATATCCTCCACACCCATTTGTGCACTGTTGCCAACGCTATATACCGATGCAAACGAAAGCCCTTTTGGCATTCCTGCTTCCATGATAAAAACTGCCGTTGCGCCTGAACCTGAGATAAAATCGATTCCCTTGGGATCGAGCTTGGGAACAGGTGTTGTAAAAACCCCAGCATAGTTAGAGTTCATAACACCAATACAGTTTGGCCCTATTAAGCAGCCCCCTGTTGAGTTAATGATATCGACAATCTGCTCTTCAAGCTTTGCTCCCTCCTCGCTCTCCTCATGAAACCCTGCTGAAAGGATAATGAAAGCTCTTGTTTCCTTCTGCTTTGCCAGAATATCAATGGTCAACGGACAAAATTTTGCTGCGATAGCAATAATTGCCAAATCAACCTGAGGTAATTCAGCAACATCCCGGTAGGATTTTACCCCTTGCACCTCATCAAGCTTAGGGTTCACAACGTATAGTTTCCCTTTAAAATGGTTGTCGATTAAATTCTTGAGGACTTTCCCTCCTGGTTTCTGGATATCGTCCGAGCCTCCAACAATAACAATACTTTTCGGATTAAGTAACTGCTGATTAATCATTATCTTGTTTTTAACTTTTTTTAAACGTTTTTTGAATTAAAAGAGTCAATCTTTGAAAAAAAGCTGAAGACAGGATTGACAAACAATGAAACTAGCATACCAATGGTTCCTGCTCCGGGCGAAGAGAAATACCAGGGTACTTTTGTTCCAGTCTCAACACTCAACCCCATAAAGTATAGAGTTAAACAAGTTCCCAGTCCTAATAATGCCGATGAAATGGCACCATATCTGTTAACTTTTTTGCTAAATAAACCCCAAACAAAAGGCCCTAAGAAAAATGATCCGATGGCTCCCCATGAAATACCAAGTATTTCAACAATTACATCGAACTCAACCAGGGCAAGCAGAACTGCAAATAGGACAAAAATACCGCTCATCACGCGCATTAGCATTGTAAGGGATTTATCTGATGCATCCGTTTTGATAAAACCAGCATAAAAATCTTTTGTGATAGATGAGCTGGATATCAGTACCAATGCTGCTAGAGTTGACATGGATGCTGAAAGAATTAGCAATAAAATTATTACCGAAAGGGATGAGGGAATTATGCTGGTTAGCAGCTCGGGCATTAGCTTATCGATTAAGGGTGATCCATCACTAAAAACATTGGGATTAGCATTGGGTGTAAGAAAGATTCTTGTGGTTGAACCTAAAAAATATGCTACTCCGCCTATTAATACTGCAAAAATGGTTGAAGCAAACATACCAATACGAACCGATTTTCTATCGCGTATGGCATAAAATTTCTGCACAAGCTGAGGCATGGCAAAGGGTGCAACACTTGTTAAGAAAACGAGTGAGAATAAAGGCCAAAAACCGGGAGGTCCTATAGGTTTTGAGAGTTTTGGTTGAATGGCTGATAAAGAATCTATAATATTAGGAACTCCACCACCCTTAGTCGTGGCAAAAAAGTAAAGAATGATAACGCTCAAAGTCATTATAATTCCAAAAATCATATCACTAAGTGCAATAGATTTGTAGCCTCCAAGAACTATGTAAACGGCTGTAAAAATACCCATGAATAAAAGGGCTTGCCAGTAATGAATATTGAAACTTGTTTCAAAAAGGTATGACAATCCCATAAAAACGGCTGCTGAGTAAGGTATTAAGAAAATAAAAATTACGATTACCGCAGCTAACTTCAAGAAAGAACTGTTGTAACGTTTTTCAAGAAATTCGCTCATGGTAGCTACACCATACTCTTGAGACATACTCTTAATTTTCCATCCAAAGAGAGCCCAAACCAAAAAAACTCCTAAGAAAGCATTGAAAAAAGCAATCCAAAGGCTCGATAGGCCAAAATTCCAACCGATATTTCCGGCAAATCCAATAAAGAGAACGGCTGAGAAGTATGCAGTTCCATATGAAAAAGCTGACATCCAGGGACCAACATTGCCTCCACCAAGAAAAAAGTCGTTAAATGATTTGGTTTTACGTAAACCATAAATACCAACTAATACTATCATAATGGCATACACTGCAATGACTATAATTTTTACTATCATGTTATTGGGTTATTGAGTTATTGGATTATTAGATTTTTGGTTATTATTTATGTATCAAACAACACATGTTATTAATTATGAATTGTTTAATTAGCAAAATTATTGTTGTTATAAAATGTGAACAAACATACAAAAAATGATTAATATCTTATCTATGATAAAAAGCATGATGAGTATATGATGGAAATCATTTATGCTAAGATCAATATTTACCTTATACATTCATATCTTTGTTGTTCTTTTTTCAATTAACTTATATGAACCAAATTGAAGAAATTCTTAGTAAAGATGAGCTGACGAAGCAAGATATTATGCTTCTTCTTCAATGCGATCAACAAGAAAAAAACATACTATATACAAAGGCAGCAAAGATTAAGAAGGAACATGTTGGTGATGTGGTTTACTTCCGCGGATTGATTGAAATGTCAAATATCTGCCGTAAAAACTGCTTTTACTGTGGGATCAGGATTGGTAACACTTACATAAAAAGGTATAATCTTTCAGATGAAGAGGTAGTGGAAGCCTCTATTTATGCATGGCAGAATAAGTATGCCAGTATAGCTCTTCAAACAGGTGAAGTTACTAATAATGAATTTGTTAAAAGAGTTACTAACCTGCTGAGAAAGATCAATAGTGCAACCAACGGAGAGTTGGGAATAACCCTGTCACTGGGTGAGCAATCGGAAGAAACCTACCGTGAATGGTTTGAGAATGGTGCCGTTAGATACCTACTTAGAATTGAAACCACAAACCGCAAACTCTATTCAAAACTTCATCCTCAGAATAAAATTCATGATTTTGATGAGCGAATAAAGTGCCTAAAATTACTTCGCAAAGTTGGTTATCAAGTAGGATCAGGTGTGATGATTGGGCTCCCATTTCAAACCATAGATCAACTTGCAGAGGATATAATTTGGATGAAAGATATGGATTTGGATATGGTTGGAATGGGACCTTACGTTGAGCATCCCGACACTCCACTTTATAAGTATAAGGATTTACTACTTCCACTCGATGAAAGGCTAAGCCTTTCATTAAAGATGATTGCCGTTCTAAGGATTATCATGAAGGATATTAATATTGTTGCCCCAACAGCTCTTCAGGCAATCGATAACCTTGGACGCGAAAAAGGCATTTTGGCTGGTGCCAATGTTGTAATGCCCAACATCACTCCGGGTTTATACCGGAATGACTATAAACTTTACGACAACAAACCCTGCGTTGACGATGCAGTTGATGAATGTAAAAACTGCCTTGAAACCAGAATACAGCTAACTGGCAACTCCATTGGCTACGGTGAGCATGGCAATTCGAAACATTTTTATTCTAGAAAGAAAAGTTAAAGGGGTAAGGTTAAATCCATCTCAAAAATCGCTATTCCTTAGTCCAATTCCTCTTTTTACCGACTAAAATCGGCAATTCACCGATTTTCTATTCTTTGCATAATGATCTCACCATATTTTTGCGGTAAACATTTAAATTTTATTACTATGGAAACTATTGATCAACAACCAACACGCTCCAACAATGCCAGAATTATTGTTGGATTAGTTTTTCTTACCCTTGGTGCATTCCTTTTTGCCGATAGGTTTGATATTATTCCATTTAACTGGAACCAGTACATCTTTACCTGGCAAAGTTTACTGATTGGTATTGGACTTATCAGTTTAGCAAAGAACGAATCTCGAGCAACTGGCTTAGTTCTAATTGGAATCGGTGGATTTTTCCTAGCAGCCAAGATCCTTGGATTTCATTATCCAGTCAGGCTTTTCTTTTGGCCAACGGTATTCGTTGCATTGGGTCTAATCCTTATCTTCCAGCGAAAAACCCATCATCCAAGGTATAGATTTACCAAAGGAGTTACTGATATGGATTATATTGACGACGTAGCTATCTTCGGAGGAAGTGATCAAAAGGTTACATCCAAAAATTTTAAGGGTGGAAAAATTACCAATATTTTTGGCGGTAGCACTTTTGACTTGAGCGATGCTGAAATGGCCCCCGGACGCAATACAATGGACATGTTTTGCCTTTTTGGGGGATCAAAAATAATTCTTCCTCCTAACTGGAAGGTGAAGATTGAGATCACAGCCATTTTCGGAGGTTACTCTGATAAAAGGAGAAATGCTCCAAAAACTGTTGAATTCTCCGACGAAAGTGAACTTGTATTGCGTGGTGTGGCAATCTTTGGAGGCGGTGAAATAAAGAGTTATTAAACTATACTCATTTCAAAAACATGAAAGCTGCAATTATTTACCAAAGCAAAACTGGAATAACAAAAAAATATGCTGAATCGATTGGTAATTTCCTAACGAACAAGGGTATAATTAATTCGATTGTTTCTATTAAAGATTATAGACCAGAAATAATTGATGAAGTTGACCTTGTTATGATTGGATGCTGGACCAGTGGGCTTATGATTTTTTTCCAGCACCCCGATAATAAATGGATTAGGTTTGCGAAAAAACTACCACCATTAAACAATAAAAAAGTGGGACTGTTCACAACCTACAAGTTGGCAACTGGAAGTATGTTTCGTAAAATGCGTCAGTATCTTAAAATTGAAAATCCAGGAATTGAATTAAGATCGAAAAACGGAATGCTTTCAAAACAAGATCAGGAAAGAATCATAGCATTAACTGAAAACATGTAAGTTTTGAAAAAATATTTTTCAATAAGCTGGGTGAATGGCAAATCCATCACCCAGCTTTTGTATTATTAATGTATGTGGCAAACAATTTTACTGAATGAATCAAAAAAAAATACTTATCATTAAAAAAACAACCAATAATTCATAATAAACATAAAAACATACTCCAAAAGGTTACCAACTTGTATCTAAACTATTATACATCAAACCTTCCATAATCCTTACTGCCTTTTCTTCATCGCTAAGGTTCAAAAATTCTTTTCGTTTCTCCTCCGAAATGGCGTTCATTTCAAACTCTATCTGTTTTTTCAGATCGTATACTTCCTTCTCCTTCCTGTTTGTAAGATAATTTTTGGCAACGTTTGGAAATAGTTCAAGGAGCAATTGTTCCTCCTCGTTACCAGCCAACTTTATTCCACCAAAATCTTCAAGAATAATTGGATTTTCTTGCGCTTTATAATTCTGCGAATTGAATGGTACCTCCTCTTTCTGTCCACAAATCTTCTCGCGAAACTCAGGTTCAATGGGCATGGGTGTTTTGCCATATAATCCCATCACAAGATTGTTGAATTGCTTTGAGATATTTGAATACATGTCTTCCTTCTTGCTCAAAGATATTACACAGTTTACAGCCTGAGCACCCACAATCTGGCTTGTAGGTGTAACAAGCGGAGGGCATCCAGCATCAATACGAACCATGGGAACCATTTCCAATACCTTAGGAAGTAGTTCTTCCATCTTCATTTGTCGGAGTTGAGCCAACATATTGGTATACATTCCGCCTGGGATCTCCGCATTGCGAACCCTGCTATCGGGGGGAATAAGGTTAAACCACTCCTCAATTTTTTGTGTAGTCAACAACAATTCCTCCTCCTTATCTTCCTTAGCAAAACGAATGGCATCGTTAAATAGCTTATCTATATGCTTTGGAAGATCATCGGTAGTAATATCAAAGTCAACAGGGAACTGCTTATATGAGTCGAACTCTGCAAGCTCTTTGCGGACTGACAGTAGTTCTGCATTAATTTTTACTACAGCATCTATGTTAACACCCGTGTTGAGGGATAACTTATCGGCAAATATTTGAATAATCTCGAAAGCGGGAGCTGCAGGACCTCCAGCCAAGTTTAGTATTGATGTATCAACTATGTCAACTCCGTTAACAATGGCCATAAGGGTTGAAGCTAAGCCATATCCTGGTGTACAATGAGTATGAAAATCGATGGGCAGCTTAACTTCGGCTTTCAGCCTTCGGATTAGCTCACCCGAAAGTGATGGAGTAATCAGACCTGCCATATCTTTAATGGTAATCATATCTGCACCCATTTTCTCCAATTCCTTTGCCTTTGTTATAAAATATTCGATATTGAAAACGTCGGTTGGCAATTTTTTGCCTCTCAAAAAAGCAAAAACCCTTTGCCTATGGGAAAATTTTGGGTTAACGGTATAACATACGGCACAGTCGGCAATACCGCCATTGTCCTTCACATATTTAACGGTTGACCGCATATTTTCGAGGTCGTTAAGGCAATCAAAAATACGCATAATGTCGATTCCACTCTTTACCGCTACCCGATTGAAACCCTCAATAACCTCCTCGGGATAAGGGTCATAACCAAAAAGGTTTCTGCCACGTGATAAAGCTGTAAGCTTACAGGAATTGCCAATTGCATCGTTTATAACCCTTAAACGATACCAAGGATCTTCGTTCAAATACCGCATCACGCTATCGGGAACGGCACCTCCCCATACCTCCATGGCGTAAAATCCTGCATTTTTATAGAAGGCTAAAAGTCTTTCTACCTGAGGAAGAGTCATGCGAGTTGCAAGCATCGATTGCTGTCCATCGCGTAGAGTGAGATCGCGAATTTTTAATTCACGCTTGTACTTTGCATTTTTTCTGGCATTAGCTTTAACCTCACGGTTTTTCTCCTTTTTGAGTTCATACTCTTCCCTGCGCTTCTTGTAAAGAAACTCTTTTGCAACGCTGGGAAAAAGTTCCAAAAGAAGGTACTCTTTTTGATCTTTGGCCAATTTTACACTCTGAAATTCTTTAAGCTCGGGATTTTCTGGTGCTTTATACTTATTAAGATCGTAAGGTAACTCCTCAGCGAAACCGCAAATTTTCATTCGAAAATCCGGATGTATTACTATTGGGGTTTTGCCATACTCACCTTTAACCAGGTTGAAGAATTGATTTGAAACATTGGAATAGAACGATTTCCCTGCATTTTCATCGATAACACAGTTAACCGCCTGTGCTCCAACAATCTGACTCGAAGGAGTAACTAGAGGTGGACAACCAGCATCGAGACGCACCACAGGAACAACCTCAAGAACTCTATCGAGAAGATGATCCAGACCCAATGTTTTGAGCTGCGAAAGCATGTTGGTGTACATTCCACCGGGTATCTCAGCAAGTTTAACCCTCTCATCGGGTGCCGGAAAATTGAAGTATTTTTCAATGGCATGGCAAACTTCTAGCAACTCTTTCTCTTTTTCTTCCTTGGCAAGGATGATGGCTTCGTCAAAAAGCAAATCTATATTTTGGGGTAAAATGAAGTTCGCCAATTCAAAATCAATGGGTATCTGCCTGTAACTGTCAACTTCGGCTAAACTATTCACTCTTATATCTTTCAGAATGCGATTAAGCTGATCGACAATTGCTGGTTCACCATCAACTGAAATACCCATTTTTTTGCAGAAGATGTAAATAAGCTCATAAGCAGGGGCTGCACTACCCCCAGCAAAGAACATTAGGTTTGTATCTACTATATCAACTCCGTTGATAATTGCTGTAAGAGTAGATGCCAAACCATACCCGGGAGTACAATGAGTATGAAAATCAACAGGAATCTTTAAATTTTCCTTGAATTTCCTAATGATCTTTGCTGTTTCGCTTGGAGATGCAAGCCCTGCCATATCCTTTAGTGAAATTATATCGGCACCCATTGCCTCCATTTGTTTGGCTTTATTCACAAAGTAATCGACACCAAAAATCTTTTTAGGTAGATCCTTAACCATTAATTTGTTCCGTAACTCCTCTTTCTCAGGCATTCGAGGATCGATTGTATAGCATACTGCACAGTCGGCTAAGCCCCCTGCAGCCTTTACGTAATCAATGGTTGTTTTGATATTATCCACATCGTTCAGGCAATCGAAAATCCGCATGATGTCCACACCCGACTTCACCGCATTGGTATTGAATCCCTCAATAACCTTTTCAGGGTATGGATTATATCCAAAAAGGTTTCTCCCTCGCGACAGTGCTGTTAGCTTTGATCCCTTTCCAACCACTTTTTTAATGCTCTCAAGCCTTGTCCAGGGATTCTCATCAAGAAATCGCATTATTGAATCGGGCACTGCCCCTCCCCATACTTCCATTGCATAAAAACCAGCCTTGCTAAAAAGGGGTAATACCTTATCGACCTCGCTCTGAGGCATTCGGGTTGCAAAAAGCGATTGCTGTCCATCGCGCAGAGTTAAATCGCGGATTTTTAAATGTCTGTTCATGATTAAAATGATTCTACTTATGTACAATATTCTCGTTGTAAATGTACCTAAACCACCTACAAAATGTTACTGTTTTTTACATGATAATTTTAGGTTATACAGCATACTAATAAGGATAACATTAAGTGTTAATAATTTTGAATAAAAAAAGGTGCAACCGTTTGACTGCACCCTTTATTTATTAGTAAGATAAAAGTTTAATACCCGAATATCTGTTCGCGTGTTAACTTGGTAACCGGGCCAAACTTTTTCTGAACTTGTTTGAAATCTACAACATTTTCATGTCCAAGGATAACATAAGTTTTAGGCTTGTTTTTTATGTACTGCTCATTAAAGCGAATTACATCATCTATGGTCATGTTTGGAATTGTTTCGAAATATGTCTTACGGATATCCTCCTTATAACCCATCTTCTGAGCATTAATGTAATTCATAATTACGCCCATCTTGGTAATACGCTGATTACGAATTCCGCTAATGATTGCATCCTTTGCCAATTCAAATGAGGTTTCTGAAACGGGCATTTCATCAAATAGCTCATTAAATGCTGTAAAAGCTTCTATGACTTTATCATTTTGAGTGCCTATAAAGGAGTTGTTCATGAATGATCCGTTAGGATTAGATGGAGTATTGTAGTATGAACGAGCCGTATATGCCAAACCTCTTTTTTCCCTTAATTCTTGGAATACAATAGTATTCATTCCTCCTCCAAAGTATGCATTGTACATTCTGGCTTGGGGTAAAATATCAAAGCTATAATCAACACTTTTGCTAACTAACTGTAAATATGACTGATTAGCCTCATAATGTGAGAATACAACTCTGTTTTTATCAGTATCCAACTCAACAAATTGGCTTCCTTCCGGGGAAGCAATAAAGATATTAGTTACAGCATGAACTTTTTCGAGCATTAGTTTCAATTCTTCCGGATTTAAGGTTCCATAGTAAAGCACTTTGTGCTTATAATTTGGCAACTCTTTAATCTTTTTGGTTAAGGTTTCGCCGGTAAGTTTCTTCAAATCATCATTTGAAATGATATTGGTGAAAGGAGATTTTGCACCATAAGTTGCATAGTTAACCAAACCATTAAAAACAGATTGTTGGCTTAATTTGGCATTTTCTCTCTCCTTTAAAATCTTATCAATGTACTTTGCTAAAGCTTCCTCATCGGGTTGGCAATCGGTAAGAAGCGACTCTAGCAGCTCTGCTGCTTTTTCCTGATTCTCACTAAGACCTGAAACATAAACATAGGTTTCTTCATTGGATGAGAAAACATTGAAACTGCAGGCAAGTTTATAAAACTCCTGCGCTATCTCCTCTGCCGAAAGATTGGATGTTCCTATGAATTGTAGATAATCAGCTGCAATGTTTATCATCTTATCATGATCTCTTCCAAAGGGGAAATAGTAGTAAAGCGAAAAAGTGGCATTCTCAACATTCTCTTTATGCAATACCTCTAAACCATTTATCTCCATTTTATTGATATCCTTATCGAAATCAACAAAAACAGGCTCGATATCAGCAACTTTTCTTGCTTTAAAATCGACTAAGAATTGTGATTCTTCATTCCTATTTATATGGATGGGGGTTATGGGTGGTTTTGGCACAATTTCAATATCAGGTTTACCTTGCCGTTTGTACACAACAACATAATTGTTGCCAAGGTTTTCCTGGGCGAATTTCACAAGGTCGTCTTTGGTTACTTTGCTTAATTCATCAATGTATCCAACTGCATCTTTCCATTTAATGTCATTGAGGAAGCTATTTGACATCATCCAAACCCTACCAAAGTTGCTCTCTAACCTTTTCATCTCAAATAACTTCAAATTATTGATTGTCGCTTCGAGCATCCAATCGGGGAATTCCCCCTGTTTAAGCAGTTCAACCTGCTCCAAAAGAATGTCCTTTGCTTCTTCAAGTGTTTGTCCACTCCTGTTTCTTGCATTTAATACTATACTTGAGTAATCGGCCAACTTGCTGCAGTATGCTCCAGCACTTAGGGTTCTTTGCTTTAAGTTGACATTTAGGTCAATTAAACCCGTTTTTCCATTGGAGAGCATGCGCGATAGCAAATCAGCCATCATGGCTTCGTGCGAGGAAGCACCTCCAAAGCGGTAACCAATACTTAATTGTTCTGCCTCGAGACCAATCACTTCAAGTTCTATAGGTTGCTCAATCGGATTCTCATTTTCGAATTTTAATTTAGGAACATCTTTCCTTTTCAATGTGCTAAATTCCTTATCAATGATAGCTATCGCTTCTTCAGGGTCAAAATCGCCAGACATTATGATGGCCATATTGTTGGGAACATAGTACTTATCGAAGAATTCGCGAATATTCTTCATGGAAGGGTTCTTCAGATGCTCTGCTTCTCCTAGGGTGGTTTGCTGTCCGTATGGATGGTTAGGAAATAATGCTTTGTATAATTCTTCTCCAACTTTTCTTCTATCATTTGTTAACGATCTATTCTTCTCCTCGTAAACAGTTTCTAATTCTGTATGGAATAACCTTAATACAGGGTTTGAGAAACGCTCGGCTTGAATGATTGCCCAATTCTCTAACTGGTTGCTAGGAATATTTTCAATGTAAACTGTGTAATCATTTGATGTTCCTGCGTTGGTTCCAGTGGAACCGATGAACTTCATCATCTTATCGTACTCGTTTGGTATTGCCAGCTTTGAGGCTTCATAGGAAATGCTGTCAATGATCCTGTATATACTAGCTCTTTTTTCCAGATCAGTTTCAACTCGATACTCCTCAAAAAGATTTTCGATTTGCTCAATTAAAATTTTCTCATTCTCCCAGTCTGTTGTTCCAATGTTTGATGTTCCTTTAAACATCATGTGCTCAAAGTAATGTGCCAATCCTGTTGTTTCCGATGGATCATGTTTGCTGCCAACCTTTACGGCAACATATGTTTGGATTCGAGGCTCATCTTTATATACACTCATGTATACCTTAAGCCCATTTTCAAGGGTATAAATCCTAGCATTTAAAGGATCATTCTTTAAAGTCTCGTACTTATAACCTTTTTGGCACGAAGACATTACGCCAAGCACCATTGGAATTGCAATAAGCAGTAAATGAATTTTTTTTAGTCTATTCATTGTTTGAATTTTTAAAAGGTGAGGTTAATGGGGATTAAAATTATGATTATTAAGCTTAAAAATAGGTAAAATGTTTAACTACGAAAAATAAACTTTAAGTTCAGATTAAAAATGTAAATCACACTTAATTGACTTAAAAAACAAAAAAAGGTTTATATAAAAAAATATGACTTGCAGTAAAAAAGGAGTAAATTGCGCATTAGAATAATATCCATCTATTATCTCTTAATATGCTTAAGAAAATAATCATTACAAAAATACTGGCTTTAGTAATATTTTTGAATTCTTTTGCACAAACCCAGTATTTTCATAGTCAATATGCAGGAGTTGATAGTAGTTACATCTATAGTCAGGTAAATGGGTTGGAATTATTGGATATTGATTTTTCGTACACAGGAGAAAACATCACCTGGGATTTTTCAGGTATCGAAGTAATATCACAACAAGAAGAATTTTTTATCAGTCCCAACCAATCGGGATATTTTGAGAGCTTCATGTTTACCTGTTTAACATCTGGTGGTAATTATTACAGCTGTTACACTCAATGGACCTCACTTAGTAATCTTGCCCTAAAAACAAATCGAGAGTTTTATTTGGTAGCTGCCGAAATATCGAATTTTACTGAATTTCAAAAGAAAAGTAATACAAAAGTTGAATCTACAATGCTTGGGGTTAATGTTCAATATAACAATACTCAAATCCCTTTCACCATAACATATAGCGAACCTGATGTACTGATTAATTTTCCCGTTTCGTTTCAGGATGCCGATACAAGTATATCGGGATTCCTGGTAGATCTTTCGCCTTACGGATACGAGCTGGAAGCAAGGCGATGGCAAAAAAGGATTAATACCGTTGACGGCTGGGGCAGCCTAACAACTCCTTTTGCAACTTTCCCACAGACCCTTAGAATGTTTACCACAAACGAAATAATCGATACCATTATTTTTCAGAATGACACAATCGCTCTCCCAAGAATCGAACTGCTCATTCAATGGTTCTCACCTTTGTACGGGCAAGCTGTTTTTAGGGCACATGGGTTGCAATCTGAAGAAGGCAGTATTTTTCATTCAGTCGATTTTATCGATTCGCTTCGATGTCTTCCAGCAAGTGCAGGATTTTTATACTACCCAATATCACCCATGATTGATGCTGAAGAACGTTTTGTTGACGTTTCTTTCATCAACTCCAGCTTGAATGCAACACACTATTCATGGGATTTTGGCGACACTGAGAGTGGTAGCAACAATTATTCAGATTTAAAGAATCCCATACATACCTTTACCAATGGAGGAAATTACTATGTAACGCTTGCTGTTCGAAATGAGATATGTGAACCGGTTACATTCGACACTATGTCACTAATGGTATTAATTGCCGATACCGCTGATGTAACTGCAGCTTTTAGCCATACTCCAGAGGTTGCTTGCTTGGGATCTAATTTCTTGTTTAACTCGGAATCTCAGAATGCATATTTATTTCACTGGGACTTTGGCGATGGAAATACATCTACCAGTATGAACCCGAATCATTCATATAATGAGGCAGGTATCTATTCTGTAACGCTGACTGCATCAAACACTACAAAATCGGACGAGGTTACTCACGAAGTTTCAGTGTATCCCATTACCATTGCAAATGCCGGACCTGATACAACCATTGTAAAGGGGAATTCTGTTACCCTACAGGGAAGTGGTGGCGATTTCTTATCGTCATACGTATGGGATGATTCTGAATACCTTAGCTGCACAAACTGTCAAAACCCATTGGCTTCGCCACAAGAAACAACTACCTTTTATCTAACCGTATCGGATCTGTGCAATGAGAGTCGAGATAGTGTTACAGTAAATGTGGTGCCTCCTGTATCTGTACCATCAACATTAGAAAAAGGATTTATCAGCATTTATCCCAATCCCAATAATGGAATGTTCACCATTTACCTTCCCTATGCAATTACCTGTGAAGTTGACATTGCTATTTATAGTACATTAGGACAAACGGTTTGGAAAAGCACTAAATTAACAATATCTGAAAAAAGCATTAGTGTTAATTCAAGCAATTTACAAACAGGTTTTTACATCATCACAGTAAAAACCTCGGAAGTTAATCTAAAGGGTAAACTACAAATTCGACGGTAACCCAATCCTTACATTATACCTCTTCTACTTATATGAGAATGTGCTCCCTCCTAAAAATTCTCTAAGAATTGATGTGGGTGGAATTTCATCGTAGGGAATGCTTACAAAGTAGCTGAGAAACTTTAAAAGACGTTTGGCTTCGGCGTATTCAGGAACATTCATTGGCACTTTGCCAAGAATAGGTTCGGCAAAAGATTTGAGTATACCAAACTCGTAAAGCAAAGATGTGTTAAACATCACATCGGCTTCCTCCTGAAATGGAAAGATGTTATGATCCTCTCCCCTGCGAACGCTTTCCCATCGGGAAATGGTATCAAGAGCACTGTATCCACGGTAACGATAATCCCGAATTATTCGTCTGATCAGGCGATTATCCGTAGTTGGTATTCGATTTGTGCCATCGATAGAAAGGGAGGTTAATGCCGAAATATAGATTCGATATTTCTTTTCGCTTTCAATTAAATGGGTTAGCTCAGGATTAAGGGCATGAATTCCCTCAATAATTATTATACCATTATCCTCTATCTTTAATCGTGTACCATCGAAAAAACGCTTACCAGTTTCGAATGAAAACTTTGGTAATTCAACCTCTTTCCCTTTTAACAATTGAATAAGGTCGTTGTTAAAGTAATCGATATCCAACGCATGGATCGATTCAAAATCGTATTCACCATGCTCATCCCTTGGAGTATTCTCTCTGTCGACAAAGTAGTTATCTAGTGAAATGGTATACGGCTTCAAACCTGCAACTTTAAGCTGAATAGCTATGCGTTTAGCAAAAGTTGTTTTACCCGATGATGAGGGACCAGAAATGAGAACAATTCGGGCCTTATCCTTTCGAGAGTATATTTGATCGGCAATTTGTATTACCTTCCTTTCGTGCAATGCTTCTGAAATCTTTATCAATTCGCTAGCTCCGCCCTGCTGAATCTGTTTATTTATAGTAGCAACGCTGCTAACACCAATTATATCAACCCATTCTCGGTACTCTTGAAATATTTCAAACATCTTATTCTGAAGCACAATATCTTCCATTTCATCTGGCTTCCTGCGTTTCGGAATCATTAAGAGCATACCCTGGTAATATTTAACCAAATCAAATACTTTAAGGTAACCTGTTGATGGAACAAGGCAGCCAAAGAAGTAATCTGCAGAATCGTTTAAGTAGTATACCGATGTGTAGATAGTTGATCTGGTTTCAAAAAGGCTTGCCTTCTCCTCTTCCCCTAACTCATGAAATAATTTAACCACATCAGTAGTAAGAACCTTATCCCTACGGAAAGGTAGATCTTGAGCAATTATCTCACGCATTCTATCGCCAATGGCAAATATCAAAGGATATTCAAGGGGTTCATCACACCCATCGATTTCGCAGTAAAAACCCTTGGAAACGGAATGTTCAATTCTAACTTTACCTCCAGGTATAATATCCCTAACGGCCTTACTAAGCACAAAGAAAAGGCTTCGTTGATACATTCTCATGCCCGCGGAATGTGTTATATCGATGAAGCGAATGGTTTTGGGGCTATACACATGATAATCTAATTCCTTCAACTCATTGTTAACCATGGCTCCAAGGATTGGATGATCCAACTTTAAACCTATTGCTTTTGCCACCTCGTAAAGGCTTAATCCAGGCTTTACTCTCTGCCTTTTGCCTGTGTTCTCACAAATAATCTCAAGATCTTTTCTCATAATGTCATTTTTTATGGCATACATCTACCAAAGATAGCTATTGAAACCATTAAAAACAATGATTGTATTTGCAACGACTATTTTTCGAAACATACCCAATGGATATTTCCAAAAGATTTGAAACCAATTGATTTAACCATTTCAAGTGATGGTATTTTAGTGGGTTCAACACTCGTGTAAGGTATTTGATATTGGTAACGACATCTTTTACATAATTCGATAACCAACTCTCGGGCAATTCCCCTCCTCCTATAATTTTTCATTACATGTAGTAACCCCATTGCACCATCATCATGGAACATAGCCCAAGCAACCAGCTTATTACTATCGTAATACGCAACACCTGGACGTAACTCTAATTGCTTGGCAATATAATCTGGACTTGTATAGGTCTTGTAATTGGAATTATTATAGATACACTGTACATCTGTGTCAAGGAGCTCCTTAACGACTATTCGACTTTCTGGCAGTAATACTTCTTCTGGCAAATAGAATTTATTACATGTTAGCATCCAGTGGATATCAAATCGATTCTCCAATTCTCCCAGCATCCAATCATTTGTTAGCACAATATAATGTTTTCCATTACCAAGATCTTCAAGAAATTGGCAATAATCGTCAATATTATCACAATGTACGTACCACCATAACTCATCGCTTTGACCACAAACCATAAAGGAATTATTTATTCTTATCACATCGCTTGGCTCATGATATTCAAAAAATCCCAACATATTACTATTATCCAAAGAATCTGTAAGGAGTATATCCAGAATATTCTTTGGTAATTTGCTCATTTGTTTAGTATTAAATCTAACGAAGAATTAATCTTTTTGCAGTGTTTGAAGAATTAACTCCATTTTGTGCTCTAAGGATAGATTCCCATCAATCCAATTTATTTCAATGCCACTTCTCTCCATCTTCCTGAACCAAGTCATCTGGCGCTTGGCAAACTGGTGTATGGCTGTATTCAACCCTCTGAACATATCATCAAATGTTATTTCACCCAGTACAAATCTTGTAATCCACTTATATTCTAGTCCATAATAAATTAACTCGGAAGGTTTTACACCTCTATCAATAAGTTGCCGAACCTCGTCAATCATCCCATCAGCAAGTCTTTGTTTTAACCTCTCGGTTATTCTTTTGCGCTGCTGATACCTTTGAAATACAACCCCAAAAACTAAATTGCGAATCGTTGGATATTGGTAGTTATCCTCTCCCATCCTTGCATAGAACTCTTCTATCTCAATGGCTCTAATAAGTCTTTTTCGATTAACTGTATCGGTTTTATTGTGTAATTTTTTATATGATTTTAATTTTGTTTCCAACTCTTCCTGTGTCTTAACAGATAGCTCCAATCGAAGATCATGATTTTCTGGCACAGCAATCAACTTAAACCCTTTGATGGCTGCCTCAATGTATAATCCCGATCCACCACAGAGGATTGGAAACGATCCTCGCTTTTGGATATCGTTAAAGGCTTCAAGAAAATGTGACTGGTACTCATAAACATTCATCTGATACCCCGCATCCACTATATCGATTACATGGAAGGGTATTTGCTTACCGTTGACTAAATAATCATGCAAATCTTTACCCGTTCCTAAATCCATACCACGATAAACTTGGCGAGAATCGCCACTAATCACCTCCCCTCCTATTCGGTAAGCTAGATTTGTGGCCACAGAGGTTTTGCCTCCTGCAGTGGGACCAAGAATCGTGATTAGATTATATTTGTTTGGGTTCCAATTGGTCATAAAAATTAATTTGCATAATACCTTAAAATCAAATTGCAATAAACACCATTCAGTTTTGAATGGTGAATGCTGTAAATTTAGCTATTTTTGCGCTCTGGTTTTAAAGTTATTACTAATAAACAATGATTTTCAAATATATAAATATTCTATATCGTCCCAATTATAGATGGAATGAGATAAATAACACTCCACCAAAGCCACTATCAACATTTATTAACCTATTAATACCTGTTGCATTTATTTCCACCTTATTTGTTTTTATTTCAGTACATTACATTTTCAAGGGTTCAATCGATGAAACTTTTAGACATTCTGCGTTTACATTTTTCAAATGGATAATCTCTATTGTAGTAACAGGTTGGGCCGTAAATGGTTTAACGGGAGGGTTCAAGGGTGTTAAAAATTTCAACCTATCATTTTTTCTAACAACATTTTCCGCAAGTGTTTTCATATTAATTTCAAGTACAGGCAAGCTCTTACCCATGTATAATAGGATATTCAATATTGTAGGGATACTTGGTATTATTATATTTTACAATGGTGTTAAACATCTACTAAAGATTCCAAAAGATAGAGTGGTTGGATTTTCTTTTATTTCATTTTTAATCTTCGCCATTACTACATCTCTTTTTGATATATTTTTGGGCTTGATTTTTAACGTTCCATTTCACCTGTAATAATTGATTATGAGTTCTGGTAATAGGGTTATAATAAAGAATAAGAAGGCATTTTTTCAGTTCGAAATACTGGAAACTTTCACAGCTGGAATAGTTCTTACAGGTACCGAAATAAAATCCATTAGGCTCAGCAAGGCAAGCCTTGTGGATGCATACTGTAAATTTGTCGAGGGTGAACTATGGTTAACAGGAATGCATATTGCTGAGTATACATACGGAACCTACAACAACCATGAACCAAAACGCGAGAGGAAATTACTCTTAAACCGAACAGAACTCCGTAAGCTTTTCCGCAATTCACAAGAAAAGGGGTTAACCATTGTAGCGCTAAAACTTTTTATCAATGAAAAAGGATTGGCAAAAGTGGAAATAGGATTAGCAAAAGGCAAAAAAATGCATGATAAACGTGAAGATCTGAAGAAGAAAGATTCGAAGAGGGAGATGGAAAGATTGAGAAAATACTAAGGGGATGGGCATAATCGATTTCATCCAAGATCCTGAAAATTTATATACCTGGCAGGTGATCACCATTCTTATAACTGCTGGATTTATGGTAGGTTTTATCAATACCATTGCAGGCAGTGGAACCGTTATAACCTATTCCTTGTTCATGTTCATGGGTATGCCAGCAAATATTGCAAATGGGACCATAAGACTTGGTGTTATACTTCAAACACTCAGTTCAACTCTCTCCTTTAATAAACAAGGTGTACTCAACTGGAAGAAAGGGTTAATGATATCTATACCGGTAGCTGTTGGATCAATACTAGGGGCACAAATTGCAGCTATTCTCAATGTAAAGGTATTCGAAAAGGCACTTGCCCTTATAATGATCAGTATGATATACTTTCTATTCCGCAACCCAAAGCTATGGGCTGAGGGACAAAAAGAAAAAATGGAAGGTAAAATAACTTTAAATCAACTTATAATTTTTTTTGGGATTGGGCTCTACGGAGGGTTTACCCATATAGGCGTTGGGATTTTTCTTTTGGCGGCTTTGGTAATGAAAGCTGGTTTCGATTTGGTAAAGGCAAATGCAATAAAAGTTCTATCTGTTCTTGTTTACAGCCCCTTTGCTTTATTGGTATTTGTTCTTAATAATCAGGTTGACTATAAAATTGGGTTAATATCTGCCATTGGAAATATTTTTGGGGGTTATATAGCCTCTCGGTTGGCTGTTAACTGGGGTGCTAGTTTTATTCGATGGTTTCTTGTGATAATCATCCTACTATTCAATGCTAGAGTATTTGGTTTAATTTAAATATTTGCTGTAATGCTTTTATCAAAAAGAGGCTGCCCTTTTCAGACAGCCTCTTTCCCTTTTATTAACAAACAAGAAAACTATTCTCTATTTGTTTCAGCTAATTTCTATTCCTTAACAAACCTTGCAATAAAAGGTTCTTTTAAATCATCTAAACGGATCATGTAAATACCTGCAGCAAGATCTGAAACATTTATCTGATTTTCATTATTATAAATCTCTATTCTTTTAACGAGCACTCCTATATTATTGTATATGCTTACTATGCCATATTCAAGATCAGCATTCAACCTAACGCTAAGCAATTCCGAAACAGGGTTAGGGTATACTGAAAGAGTTGTAGGAGGTTCATTGTCATCCTCAACGCTATTGTCAAACTGCTTAGGATTGGGAGCACTGTTGTTAACAACATTAATTGTGTAATCCTCAACCTCGCCATAGCTAAAGGTTTCGCAAGCTGTAGGTGCTGCGTTGTACTTCATGGTAACACGCATTCTTGTAGTTCCCAATGCTGCTGTAGTTGGCACTGTAAAGGTTTTACTCAATGTGGTCGCAAGTTTTGACGAAGATGCGTTGATTAATTCAGTGCTTTCAAATACACCATTTTGGTTCCAGTCAATCCAAATGTACCAATACTCAGTGTATGCAGTACTTCTGAACCCTGCGCTAAAGTATATGGTATTACTGGTACCTCTGCCAAGAGTTGCTACCATACTTGTAAAGTCACCATATCCACCATTTGCAGCCGTAACATTATTTATCTCACCCAACTTAACAAGGTCAATCCATTCATAGGTTACATTATTACCTTTTGATGAGCAATAAGTAACTGTGTTCGAAAGTGTTGTTACGCTTATGGTGTTACTTGCTGCTGAAACATTTCCAGCTGCATCGTAAGCCTTAACGTAGAATGAATAAGTTGTGGCGGGCGTTAAATTGCTAATACTGCACGATGTACTTGTAACTGTTCCTAACATAGTACTACCTTGGTATACCTGATATCCAACTACACCTACATTATCAGTGGAAGCAGTCCAACTCAAAGTTAATGTGGTTTGGGTAATATTGGAAGCTGCTAAATTGGTGGGTGCAGTAGGAGCCTGAGTATCGGGAGTTGCTTGGGTAATGTTTACTGTATAATCCTCCACCTCTCCGTAGCTAAATGTTTCGCAGGATGTTTGAGCACCGTTATACTTCATGCTCACACGCATGCGGCTACTAATAGCTGCTGTTCCAGCAGGAATAGTTAAAGTTCCTGTAACTGTTGTTTTGCTCATTGTACCTGCATCAAAAACTAACTCACCAGAATCGTCGAAGTCACCATCTCCATTTAGGTCAACCCAAATCTTCCAGTACTCGTTATAGGTTGTGCTGGCAAAACCTGGTGTTAAACTAATGTTATAAGCTTGTCCTGCCTGAAGATTAATAACCTTTGAAGTAAAATCGGTATATCCTGCAGCTCCGGAAGAATTTGTAAATGAACCTACAGTTACGCTTGCAATCCACTCGTAGCTATAGTTGTTTCCTTTTGATGTACAATAAGTTATTGTCTGATCTGGGGTAGTTACACTGATTGTGTTGCTAGCATTAGATACATTGCCTGCCGCATCATAAGCCTTAACATAGAATGAATAGGTTGTTGCAGCCGTTAATCCACTAACATTATATGAAGTGCTTGCTGTTGTACCTATGAGCGTTCCTCCACGATAAACCTGATATCCTGTAACGGCTACGTTGTCCGTTGAAGCTGTCCAACTCAACATTAATGTGGTTTGAGTAACATTGGAAGCTGCCAGATTGGTGGGTGCAGTAGGAGCTTGAGTATCGGGAGGTGCAAGTGTGGTAACCGAAATGGTATTACTGGCAGCAGAAATGTTGCCGGCAGCATCCTTAGCCTTAACGTAGAATGAGTAAGTTGTGCTAGCAGTAAGTCCAGTTACGTTAGCTGATGTGCCTGTAACTGAACCCAACAATGAACCATTACTGTAAATGTCGTATCCTGTCACTCCAACATTATCAGTTGAAGCTGTCCATGTTAATGTTAAAGTGGTTTGGGTAATACTAGATGCAGCTAAGTTGGTTGGAGCTGTTGGTGCTTGAGTATCTCCCGTAGATTGGATAACAACTGTGTAGTCTTCAACTTCGCCATATGAGAATGTTTCGCATGAGGTTTGAGCAGCGTTATACTTCATCGACACCCTCATTCGGGTTGTTTTTGATGCTGTTCCAGATGGAATTGTCAAAGTTCCCGTAACCGTTGTTTTACTCATTGATCCCGGATCAAATACCAATTCACCTGTATCATCAAAATCACCGTCGCCGTTAAGATCAATCCAGATTTTCCAGTATTCATTGTATGTTGTGCTAGCAAAACCTGGGGTTAACGATACATTATAAGCAGTTCCTGGGTTTAAAGTAACAGTCTTATTGGTAAAATCAGTATATCCTGCTGCACCAGATGCATTTGTCAAACTCCCAACTGTTACACTTGCAATCCACTCGTAGCTATAGTTATTTCCTTTTGATGTACAATATTCAATAGGAGCGTCTCCTGTAGTAGTAAATGTTCTTTCTGTTCCATAACTTGTTCCTTTTGAGTTGGTAGCATAGGCACGAACGTAATAGGTTGTACCAGAAGTTAATCCTGACATGGTTAAGCTGTATGACCCAGAGGTGACAACAGGTGATGTTGAAACAACAGTCCCTGTTGTCAACGTTGGTGAGGCAGTTTTTGCGTATACTAATCCGCTTGCTGTTACTGTTGCTCCTCCATTCGAAGTGATATTTCCACCAGAAACAGCTGAATTATCACCAATAGAGGTAACGGTATTGGTTGTTACAGTTGGAGCAGTGGTCCCATCATTTTCGTAAACCATATAGCAAACTGAACAACCAACACGAGCAGAAGTAGCTTTAATCCTCATGTAACCACCTTCTCCCCATGAGTTTCCCCATGAATTACGAAGAATCCAGTAATCTCCATAGGTAGCATCATACCCCCAACCAACAAGAGAAATGGCATGGTTTGTAGGAGTATTATAGCAAGGGTTGCTAGAGCAAGTGGTGTAACTGTCAGTAAAAATTCCCCCTGAATAGTTTTGGAATGAAGTAGTAACGTAAACAGCCGCATCAACCACTCCATAAGTCATAATAGCTGTTTTAATTGCTGCAATATCGTTGCAATTTACCCTATGCCAACTGGCAAACTTTGTTTTTGGCGCATTGGTTGCTGCTGATGGGCAAGACTGGTTATTGGCATCGCTATATGGAAAATATGATTCATCAATTGTACCAATATCGCAAAGAGCTTGCAATTCCATATAATCATAATCGGCACCGTTACATCCATAAAAATGGCTGTTATAGGCGGACATTGCTCCTAGGCACCATGCGATGTAAGATTCAGAAAAATCTGCAACATTACTACCATATTTTCCCATGGCAAAGTTATAGGTTCCTTCGGCTGCCGCTGTAGCACCAAATGCGTAGCATGATCCACAACCTCCTTGATCCCTAGGTGTTCCAATGTAAGCATTACCATTGTAGTTTCTCCAATCGAATGATGCTGGAAGATCTTTTGATGGGATAAAATCTGGATCGTAGTTAGCATTGGTATGAACATCTTCCAAACTCCTGTTTTCGTCATCCATAAGTTGATCGCCATTTATCTCCATAAACTCCTCAAGCGAAATTCTGACAACTTCTCCCTTCTCGTAAATAACACAAACTGCTTCCTCGATGATAAAACCATCTTGCTCAATAGTTCTTGTTTCAACCTCGTAGCCATGGCGAGCGGGATAAGAGTATTCCTGAGCAACTTTCCCCTTGAAGAAATCCCAAGCATTTACAATTCTGCCATCGGGAAGATGAACCATTCCTTGGTCGCCCATATTCTTAGAAGATACTATCTCATAACGATAGCCTAACATTTCGCAATATTTTGCCGCAGGGTTCACAAGTCCTTTTTGTGAAAAAGCCGCAAAAACAATATAAAAAGAAAACAATGCGAATAAAAAAGTAAATTTTTTCATAGTACAAAAGATTTTAGTTTTGGTTTTAAAAATTTTGCAAAAGTTAATTATTCTTAGTAATGTTAGAATGCAAAATAGACAGACAGCAAATTACTATATACAAACAACCACTTTCTAGGAATTTTTAAAACAAAGATTTTGATATAGAAAATCGCAAATTCTTCCATAAAAAATATATATATTGCTCAGAATTTTAAAAAATGCTAGCTTTTTCAAAATTTATGAATATTTATGATGTTAAGTTGTGCAATAGTTGATGACGAACCCTTATCTGTTGAAATATTAGAAGGTTTACTCAAAAGGATTCCAACCATCGAAGTAGTTGCTACTTTTAACGATGCTTTGTCTGTTTTGGATAAACTTTCGGAGTTGGATGTTGATTTCCTATTTCTCGATATTGAAATGCCCAACCTATCAGGAATTGATTTATTAAAGAGTCTTCCCCACCCTCCATTAACTATTATTACATCCGCCAATAAGAATTATGCTATTGATGGTTTTGAACTAAATGTTGTAGATTATCTTCTGAAACCGCTAACTTTTGAAAGGGTTTTAAAGGCCATTAACAAGGTAATTGAATTAAAATCTACCAAATCTCATCATTCAATTTCAATTGATCCTGATAATTATATCTATCTTAAAGAGAATAAGAAAATGGTTAGGGTTAGAATCTCTGATATCAAATACCTAGAGAGTATTAAAGATTATGTCAAGGTGGTTACACAAGGTAAAATAGTAATAACTAAACAAAATCTCAGCCATTTCGAAAAATCTCTAGATTCAGAGAATTTTATTCGCATACATCGATCCTTTATTGTTGGGGTGAAACACATTGATGCCTATAGCTGCTCATCTGTTGAGATTGGAACATTAGAAATTCCAATAGGAAGACTTTATAAAGATCAGACATTAAAACGAATTGGCGATATAATTGATAACGAGTAATTTGAGTATACTATGATTTTTTTTCGCAGAATATTTTCGATTCTATACATTACATATTTTCTTCTGATCCTTTTTCAAACAAACGGCTTTACTCAGGAAAAGGGATTGATGTTGTCGAAGTATTACTCAACAAAAGATTATAATGCCAGTACACAGAATTGGGCTATAGCCCAAGATAATAGGGGGATTCTTTACTTTGGTAATGCCAGTGGAATATTAGAATTTGATGGGGAATCATGGAGGCAGATCAAGGTAACCAACAAATCAACTGTTCGCAGCTTAGCATTAGATAATAACAGCATCCTTTATGTAGGGGCTTTTAATGAATTGGGCTACCTACTCCCAGACCAAACAGGAGATCTTAAATATCATAGTTTAACGCATTTGATTGATCAGCAATGTTCTGATTTTGGTGAAATATGGGATATTAATTGCTTTTCAGACACAGTATTCTTCCTTACTGACAATTATATATTTAGATATGAAAATGGGAAATTCACATTCTGGAAAAATGAAAATGAAAGATTCTATTTAAGTCATAAAGTTAACAACAAATACTTAGTCCAAGATATAGGCAAAGGGTTAATGATATTTTCTGATGATTCTTTTAATCTTATTGAAAATGGTGAATTTTTCTCAAATATTAGAATTCATACAATTTTACCTATAGATAATGAACTTCTAATCTGCACACGAAACGATGGCTTGTTTTTGTACAATAGGAGCAACGGAGGTTCAATAAAATCATTTTCACAAGTCTCACCTAAAACAAAACGTATAAATGATTACTTTATAAAGAATTCCTTCTATCATGGGGTTGAGCTCTCTGATGACCTACTAGCCTTTGGCTCGATATTAGGAGACATAGTAGTTCTGGATAGAAATTGGAATGTTGTTGATATCATAAATGACGGTTCAATTGGCATAAAAAGCCCTACCCTTTACGTTCACTATCAGAAAAACCACTCGCTATGGTTGGCTCTTGCAAATGGAATAAGCCAAGTTGAAGTGATGTCACCCTATAGGTATTGGAACGAGGAGTTGGGGTTGAGTGGTGTTATAACAGATGTGGCAAGAGTAAGAAATATTCTATACATTTCTACAGGAACAGGAATATACTATGCCAAATCAACAGATTACGATGATTTCTCGCTCACATCATTTAATCCTGTTGAGGGGACCTTTGAGCAAGCCTGGGGATTTCTTTATTTCAAACCGTTGAGTTTTTTACAAACGTTAGACCACGACATTCCAAATAATAATCTGGGTTACGATGTGAACGATAAAACATTGCTTCTAGCAGCCACCAGTAGAGGTGTTTTTCAGATTAATGAAAGTAAGTCCACTAATGTTGCTAATTATAATGCTGTCTACACACTTTTTCAAAGTAAAAGTGATCCGACTAAATTACTAATTGGCCTTAATAAAGGTATTGCATTGGTATCCTATAATAATGGTAAATGGATTGATCATGGATTACAGTATGGTATTGACGCTAATATAAGAAGCATTAATGAAGACAATGATGGAAATATATGGCTAAGTGCAAGTTATAAAGGGCTATACAGAATTAATAACCCATTTTCCAGGATTGTTGATTCTGTCAGAGTAGAACTTTTCGATACATCGCATGGGTTGGAATCGATCAATTCAATTCGAATATTCGAAGAAAAGGGCAAATTAATTTTTCGATGTGAAAATAATATCTTCAATTATAGCCAATCTGACAATAAATTTCAACTTTTTGAACACTCATCAATCTCCAATTCTTCTTCAACTAATACACTACAATACATTGATACTCTTTCATGGCATAGAGTTCGTGGTGAAATTATTTCAAACTTCTTTGTTACCTATCATAACGATTCAGTAGTTTGGTTTGGCACTAATGATGGAACCTTAAAGCACATGGGAGGCACAACCAGAAATTATTTTGACCTGCCTCCAACTTTAATTAGAAGAGTAATTTCTGAAGACTCGATTTTATTCAATGGAACAAATTATATAGAAATTGTTGATGAGAATGGCTTGGAAAAAAATTATGTTTCCACAGAACCGTCTATTGATCTTGGCACAATATTAAAATATAAAAGTAATTCTCTCACATTTAACTTCTCATTCCCATTTTTCGAGAGTGAAAAAAAGAACCTTTACAGCTTTTTCCTCGAAGGATACGATCATGGTTGGTCTGAATGGAATACCGAAACCAAGAAAGAATATACAAACCTTCGTGAGGGTAGTTACACTTTTAAGGTAAAATCAAAGAATTTATATGGTATAGAAAGTATACCCGCTGAATACCACTTTAAAATTTTACCCCCTTGGTATAGGACTTTTTTAGCTTATTTAGGATACTTTACTTTATTTTTTATTGTAATAATCCTTGTGGTTAAACTTTATACATACAGACTCATAAAAGAAAAAGATAAGCTTGAGGGTGTTGTCAAAGAGAGAACGCAAGAAATATTGATGCAAAAAGAGGAAATACTTGTTCAAGCAGAACACCTAAGAGAAACCTACGATTGGATGAGGGCAAAGAATATTGAACTTGAATACCAGAAAAAAGCTTTCGAGAAGAAAAAAGATCAACTTGAGATTAGCAATGCTACAAAAAATAAGTTCTTCCGAATAATTGCACACGACTTACGAAACCCAATCAGCACACTGGTTAGTTCAACAGGATATATTTTAACTGATATCGAAAAATTCGATAAAGTAAAAATGAAACGCATAATAGAAGAACTCAATAAGTTGTCCCTTACTACATATAACCTTCTCGAAAACTTGCTGGATTGGTCAACAAGTCAAATGGGTGAAATTAGATTTGATCCTAAAAAAGTTGAATTAATCAGCGTGGTAAGAGAAAACATTGAGCTTGTTAAAAGTAATATTGATTCCAAGAACATACAAATTGACGCATCCGTTCCTGAAGGTCTAAGCGTTTTAGCCGACGAGAATATGGTTCATAATACTATAAGAAATCTTATTACAAATGCCGTAAAATTCACACCCGATAATGGTTTAATTAGAGTATTCACAGAGGTTAAGGACGACTACTGCTCACTAAATATATCAGATAACGGCGTTGGAATCAGCAAAGAAAATTTAGAAAACCTATTTCGAATAGATAAACATGTTTCAACCCCTGGAACTCATAACGAAAAGGGTTCTGGCCTTGGTTTAATCCTCTGCAAAGAGTTTGTTGAACGGAACGGTGGAACAATATCAGTGACAAGCGAACTAGAAAAAGGGAGTACCTTTACCATCAGTTTTAAACTTGCATAATTATTTACTTGAAATTTTAATGGCTTTTAAGATAAACCTTATAGGGTATCTAAGAAAAGTAAACCTTCCTCTAAATCTTTTGGCATTTGGATTAGTCTTTTCCTGCATTTTCTACTCCAACTTAACGATTGATCAAACCCTTTATCCAAGAATTTTTACACTTTCAATTTTTATTCTCATCATTCTAGTATTCAAAATATTCTCAAGTAAGAAATATTTTTTAACAGTAGATTTTATCAACATAGTCTACATTTGCTTTATTATTCTTTCTCTTATTTCAATCAACTGGTCAATCAATAAAGCCGTTGCCATTTCAGAATCTTTAAAAACATTGTTGTTCCTGTATGTCTTTCTAATAGCTCATAGGTTTAATACCGATAATTACCAAGTGTTAAGTTCAGCGATTCAAAAATCTGTTATATGCATCTTCATTCTTTCTTTTTTTGTAGCCTTTTTTCAGATTATTGATTTGCAATCATTTTCTCGCTCCGATATTTACTCAGTTGTAGGTTTAATTGGCCATAAAAATTTATTTTCTAGTTTTATATTTCTATGCTCTATTTTCACATTACTTGTCTACGTCAGCAAAAAGGGATTTTGGAGAAGATTAGCTTTAGTATCCCTTTTTCTTCAAGTTTCGTTAGTAATTCTTTTACAAACAAGAACCGTTTGGTTGGGTTATATTGTATTCATTTCAGTATTTTTTTTGTTTTGGGCTTCTAAAAAATACGTGAAAAAGGTCAGTTTATCGCGGATTATCTACTCAGTGATTATAAGTATTGCATTAACAAATTTATTCTTTGGCCTTTTATTTCCAAGATCAATTGATTACTACTTATGTCGGGATTTTAAGCATAATAATATTACAGAAACCGTAGCAGATTTTAGCACCTTAACAGAAAGGGCAATTATATGGGACAAGACCTATAGAATGTTACCAAATAGAGCATTTTTGGGGGTAGGAGCCAATAACTGGAAAATAAATTTTCCAAACTACTCTCTAGATGGTTTTTATCGTGCCGAAGAATTTGGTATAAACTTCCAACGACCACATAACGATTTCTTATGGATTCTTTCGGAGTATGGTTTTTTTGGCTTTAATCTATATCTGTTGTTTCTCTTTTCAATTCTTTTTCTTCTTTTCTTTTCATTATCAACAAATTTCAACTTCTCAAAGCTCGTTATCTTAAGTGGAATTATTGGCTATCTGTGCATTTCTTTTTTCGATTTTCCTAAGGAAAGAGTAGAGCACAATATTCTTTTTACAGTTTTGCTTGGATTTGCATACTATACAATAAAAAGTGAGAACTTGTTAAGGACAATTTTTGCAGTTAAAATTGGTAGGGTTTTATCATTAATATCAATACCCATATTGCTTACAATAACATGCTGCAGTTTTCAAAATATTAGGGGTGAGTATTTCACTAAAAAATTGATTGATGCTCGATTAAAACGAGACCATCATAAAGTGATTAGGTTAAGCACAATGGCTTTATCTAATTGCTATAATCTCGACCCCACCTCCACCCCTATCCATTGGTATAGGGGTACAGCATATGCCAAACTGAAAAATAATGGTAATGCTCTTTCTGATTTAAAAACTGCACATAAACTTCATCCATACAGCCATTATGTTCTTAACGATTTGGGTACTGCTTTGGTTTTCAACAACGAATTTGACAAGGCAAAAGATATTTATAAAAAAGCTGCAAGCATAAGCCCCCGTTTTGATCAGCCTAAGCTAAACCTGATAGCCCTTTTAATAAATGAACATAATTACCAAGAAGCTTTAAAATGGGATGAGTTATTACTTCACGATTCAGAGAGAAGGGATTACTACAAAAAAATTATTGAAGAAAACCTTAAGTAAATAAAACCCTTTATTATTTATCGAAAATTTTACATAGCTAGAAATTAAAACGTTAAAAGTATTTTTTGCTTTCCAACCTTTTTATTAAGCAGATTATCTAATCTAAAAAATAGGATGCCAATTACTACAACTCCCGTAATAATATGAACTAAGGATCTATAATCAATCCCTGTGTCGAGAACTAAAATTTTTGCAGTAATCCCTCTCCATAATTCAGGAAAAACTGATAAAAATACCATAATGCAAGAGCATAGCATTAACAAAACAACTAAAACTATAAGCAATATGGGATCTGTTTGGCTCTTGTCAATTGATTTATCTAACTTAGCCATAATCCTTTGCGAAAGATTTTCTGAAGGCTCAACCATTGTTTGTTTAAGTTGATCTCTCAACCACATTTCGAATTCAGGATCATTATAATCATCTTTTTGAATAACCTGCTTTTCCATAGTATTACTTATTATAGGTTTAGTACCTCGTTATTTAGAATTTTTTTTAGTTGATCTTTCAGGATATTACGTGCTCTATGCAACTTTACCCTTACATTTCCTTCAGAAATACCAATTACCTTGGCTATTTCGTGGGTTGGTAAATCATCCATATAGAAAAGGGAAACTATTGCTATATCGCTACTACTTAGAGTACTTAGTGCTTGATTCAAATATTTTACATTATCTTTTTGCTCTAACGCACACAACAATTGAGTTGTAGGGTGCTCCTCTAGTTTAGCTTTACTTAAGCTGAATGTATTCAACCTTTTTTTTCTTTTGTAAGTAATACAGGTATTGAAGCATATGCGGTAAAGCCAGGTGCCAAGTTGGCTATCGGCTCTAAATTCATGAATAGATTGAATTGCTTTAACAAAAGTATCCTGGGCCGCCTCCTCGGCTTCATGGAAATTGCCAAGGAGACGGAGAGCCAGGTTAAAAACCATCACCTTGTGCCTATTGATCAATTCATTAATGGCACCAGAATGATTTTTCTTAACTAAACTGATAAGAGCTTCATCGGATATTCTATCCGTTTGTGCTTCTATCATTCTTTTTTTCAATAATGTAGTAAATTAAAAGACCTATGCCACCGAATAAAAATATCATGCTAAAGTAACCAGCAGCAGGATCTAATGAAGTTGCCTTGTCGAGAATAGCACCCAGAAGTATTCCGATAGCTAAACCAGCAAGGAATAATCCGTATTTCAGCGCAACGGAGACAGAACTTCTAGGTTTTTGAATAAAGATTGAAGGGTCAACACCCTTATCAATCATCGACATCCTTTCGCGATTTCTGTTTCTGAAGTAAAAATACAATACTCCAAAAACTAAACCATGGCTAAAAATAATAGCAACAATGGGAATAATTTCAAATGAATTCATGTTATGATAAGTTTTAGTTAGTACCTGTTTGACTACAACAAAAATAGTATTGTTACAAAAAAGGTAAAAAAAATGAAAGCAGCTCAAAAATCTCATACAAACAATGAATTCTGGTGTTTTCTTATAATTTTCTGATATTAAACATAGAATTCCTTTTTAATAAATATGCATTTAAAAGTATATCTTTGTTTTTTGGCGGGTCGATGGTAACGAACCGCTATATTATTTTAATACCAATAAAAAAATGAAAAACATAGATCTATCACCCTATGGAATTGGCAAAGCCAAAGAGATTATCTATAATCCCAGCTATGATCTGCTTTTTGAGCACGAAACAGAACCCTCTCTTGAAGGTTTTGAGAGGGGTTTTGTTACATCACTGGGAGCAGTTAACGTGGATACAGGTATTTTTACCGGACGTTCTCCAAAGGATAAGTATATCGTCAAAGAGCCTTCATCCGAGAAAAATGTTTGGTGGGCACAACCAGGGAAAAAGAGTTCAGATAATAAACCCATAAACCCTGAAATATGGGAATACCTCAAGAAAATTAGTGCTGAACAGTTAACAGGGAAAAGGCTCTACGTAGTTGATTCATATTGCGGAGCCAACGAAGATACACGTTTAAGCGTTCGCTTTATCGTTGAGGTTGCATGGCAAGCTCATTTTGTTAAGAACATGTTTATCCGTCCAACAGAAAAGGAACTAGAGACCTTTAAACCCGATTTTGTGGTAATGGTTGCCTCAAAAACCTTTAACCCTAAATGGAAAGAGCAAGGATTAAACAGTAATGTTTACGTTGCCTTCCACCTAGGTGAACGTATGGCGGTTATTGGCGGAAGCTGGTATGGTGGCGAAATGAAGAAGGGAATATTCTCCATTATGAACTACTACCTACCATTAAAAGGTATTGCGGCCATGCACTGCAGTGCAAATGTTGGCAAAAAAGATGATGTAGCCATATTCTTTGGCTTATCCGGAACAGGCAAAACCACCCTTTCTGCCGATCCCAACCGTGCTCTTATTGGTGACGATGAACATGGCTGGGACGATAATGGCATTTTCAACTTTGAAGGGGGGTGCTATGCCAAATGTATTGATCTAGACCCTAAAAAAGAGCCTGATATCTACGCTGCCATTCGGCGTGATGCACTCCTCGAAAACCTAGATGTGGATGAAAAGGGAATTATCGATTTCAGCTCAAAAAAGAAAACAGAAAATACACGGGTTTCATACCCGATATACCACATCAATAACATCGTAAAACCCATTTCAAAAGCAGGACATGCAAGTCATGTGATTTTCTTAACCGCTGATGCTTTCGGGGTGTTACCACCTGTAGCCAAACTTACTGCAGATCAAACTCAGTATCACTTCTTAAGCGGGTTCACCGCCAAGTTAGCAGGTACCGAAGTGGGGATAATTGAACCTCAACCCACTTTCAGCAGCTGCTTTGGCCAGGCATTTCTTCTTCTACATCCCACAGTTTATGCACGAGAACTTGTTAAAAAAATGGAACAGCATGGTTCAACTGCATTTCTTGTGAATACTGGGTGGATTGGAGGTCCATACGGCGTGGGCAAACGGATTGATTTACCCGCAACCAGGGCTATAATAAACTCGATACTTGACGATAGCATTGAAAATGCAGATTTTGAGATAATGCCTATTTTCAATCTACAGATACCAAAATCGCTCAATGGTGTTGACCCAAAATTCCTAAATCCTCGAAACAGCTGGCCTAACCCCAATGATTGGGACATTGCCGCAAAGGATTTAGCCCAGAAGTTCATTAAGAATTTTGAGAACTTTACAGATAATGAAGCAGGCAAAAAACTAATTGCTGCAGGTCCGCAAATCAAATAGCTATAAAATTAAAGGGGCTTAAAGCCCCTTTAATTTTTATGCATCATCTATTTCAATCCTCTTTGCCTAAGCAGTGGATCAATTGAAGGTGCTTTACCACGAAATTTTATGTATTGCTCCATACCCTCTCCCATTGAGTTTTCGGCAAGAATATGCTTGCGGAATTTTGCAGCTAATTCCTGATTGAACAAATCACCTGTTTCCTTGAATGCCTCAAAAGCATCCGAATCGAGCTGACCAGCCCAAAGGTACACATAGTAACCAGCAGCATAACCTCCACCAAAAATATGTCCAAAGTTAGCTGTGCGATAACGAGGAACTATTTCTGGGATAAGCCCAATACGATCCATCGATTTCTTTTCGAACTTGTTCACATCAATATCATCAGTAATCATTGATGTATGCCAATCCATGTCCAAAATTGATGCTGCCACATATTCAGTGGTGGCAAAACCCTGGTTAAACTTACTACTGCGTTGCATCTTTTCAATAAGCTCATCAGGTATGGATTCACCCGTTTCGTAATGCTTAGCATAAACTTTTAGAACCTCAGGCTCTCCTGCCCAATTCTCCATGACCTGCGATGGTAACTCAACAAAATCGCGTGGAACGCTTCTGCTGGTACGACGATATCGGCCATCAGCAAAGAAATTGTGAAGGGCATGGCCAAACTCATGGAAATAGGTTTCGGTCTCATCCCAACTCAGCATGGCTGGTTTATCGCCCACTGGGCGAGAGAAGTTTAGCACTATTGTAACCACAGGGGTTATCTTTTCTCCATCTTTATAAGTCCCACTTCTGTATGTTCCACACCAAGCACCACCCCTTTTAGTTGCCCGTGGATGAGGATCAACCAATAAAACGGCTAGGTGTGAACCATCGTTATCTATCACCTCAAATGCTTCAACTTCTTCATGGTAAACGGGAATATCGGTACGCTTCTTAAATGTTAACCCGTAAAGTTTATTGGTAACATAGAATATTCCTTCACGAACATTATCAAGTGTTAGGTAAGGTTTGATCTCATCCTCATCCAAATCGTATTTCTCCTTGCGAACCTTCTCGGCGTAGTACCACCAATCCCACGATTCCAATTTGAACTTACCTCCTTCTTTGTTAATAATAGCCTGCATATCTGCACGTTCTTGCTTAGCACGTGCAATTGCAGGTTTCCAAACTTTATTTAAAAAGTTGAAAACATTATCGGGAGTTTCAGCCATTTGATCAGCGGTGAAAAATTGTCCATAATTATCATAGCCTAAAATTTTTGACATCTGCTGACGAAGCATCATCAACTCAAGAAACAATTCTTTGTTATCATATTCATTATTATTGTCGCCACGCATCAAGTAAGCTGTGTAGAGTTTTTCCCTTAAGTCTCTGCGTTCTGAAAATTGCAAAAAAGGTATCCAGCTGGGTTTAGATAGGTTAAACATCCACTTACCTTCCATTCCAGCTTTTTGAGCCATTTCGGCTGCTCCTATCCTAACTGCTTCTGGAAGTCCAATTAAATCAGCCTCATCTTCAATTATAAGGGTATAACCATTATTCTCCTTTAACAGATTCTCATTAAGAAGCAGCGAAACCATCGACATCCGCTCATTTATCTTTTTTAATTCTTCACGTTTCTCTTCAGGTAGAGCAGCACCACCACGTTCAAAGTCTTTATATATCTTCTCAACAACCCTCATCTGCTCAACATCCAGATTAAAAGCCTCACGATTATCGTAAACCGATTTTATTCTAGCAAAAAGATCCTGATTTAACCTAATAGAGTTGTAATGTGCCGATAGCATGGGTGTGGTTATTCGTGCAATGGCTTGCAAACTATCAGAGGTATTGGCACCACGAAGTCCACCGAATACAGCACCTACCTTACTCAATAATTCACCCGCCTGATCGTAAGCAACAATGGTATTCTCAAAATCAGGCTCATTAGTATTATTAATAATGGCATCAATCTCAGCTTTGTGCTGAAGAATTCCCTCTTCATAGGCTGGGAGATAGTGCCCTTCTTCAATTAGATGAAATGGTGGAGTACCAAAAGGAGTATCCCATTCAACGAAGAAAGGATTTGGCTTTTCGGTTTTTGTGCAACCTAGCATCATAATCGCAGTAATTAGGAAAAAAAGTAGTTTTTTCATTGGAAATTGATTTGATTAATATTTGATTGTTAGTAATATAATTGTCAATTAGTATTTAAAAAACACCTTTATTTAGAATGAAATGCCCTTAGAAAGTTTAATGTTTTGTTAAAAAAATTGATGAAAAGGATTTTTTCTTACAAACGCTTCTTTATGGATTCGAGCGAAAGTAGCACCAACTCGTTGGTTGCAGGTAATTCAAAATTTGGTTCATTCTGATGCTCCCCCACCGATGAAATGGCATCTTTAATGGCAAGCCAAACCGAAAAAGCAAGCATAAATGGGGGTTCACCTACAGCCTTACTTTTGCGAATTACTGGTGGGTTGGGCACATGTTGTAATAGCTCAACATTGAAGATTTTGGGGATATCGCCAATACCAGGTATTTTATAGGTATCGGGAGAGTGATTTAGCAACGAACCATCCTTACCCCTTTTTACTGTTTCTGCAGTACACCAACCCATGCCCTGAATGAACGCTCCTGTAACCTGTCCAAGGTCAATATCATGGTTAATGGAATCGCCCACATCATGCACAATGTCAACTCTCATAGTTTTGCTTCTCCCAGTTAGGATGTCAACCTCAACCTCGGCAACCGCTATGCCATATGCAAAGTAGTGAAATGGCGTACCCTTTCCCTTATCCTTGTTAAAGTTGATACCAGGGGTTTTGTAGTAGCCTGTAGCATGAAGGCTGATCTGTTCAAAATGTGCCCGCTTGGCAAGGTCAGCAAAACCAATCTGTTGATTGGGATTACTTGAATAATAAACAAGTCCATCGCTAAATACAATATCATTATCGCATTCAACATTAAACTTCTCCTTAAGCATTTTAGCCGCACAGGGCTTAAGCCTTTCCTTTAGCTTATCGATGGCATTCTTAACTGCCATGCCGTTAAGATCGGTTCCCGATGAAGCTGCAGTGGGCGATGTGTTAGGCACCTTTGAGGTATTGGTGGCGTTAACCTTAACCACCTCAATGGGTACTCCCAGCTCAAGGGCAGCAATCTGCCTGATCTTAGTGTGTAGCCCCTGCCCCATCTCGGTTCCCCCATGATTTACCAATACTGTTCCGTCTTTATAAATAAGCACCAATGCCCCAGCCTGATTGAGAAATGACGTGGTAAAAGAAATGCCAAACTTAACGGGTGTTAGAGCAATCCCGCGTTTTTTAAATTCGTATTCATCATTAAACTGATTTATCTCCTTACGCCGTTCATAGTAGTTACTCGATTTTATAATTTGATCCCAAATTTTGTAAAGCCTATTGTTCTGAATAATCTGTCCGTATGGGGTCTCGTTTCGGATATCTGTACCATAAAAGTTTTTGTAGCGAATTTCGGCAGCATCTTTTTTCAGATACCTTGCAATCCTATCAATGGCATTCTCAATAATAGCAATTCCTTGGGGACCGCCAAAACCTCGAAAAGCGGTGTTTGAAGGAAGATTGGTTTTCCATGTATGACCGGTTATCCTTATATTAGGTATATAATACGCGTTTTCTGCATGAAACATAGCCCTCTCCAAAATAGCCATTGATAGGTCAGTTGCCATACCCACATCGGTATTCATGTCAACAATATAGGCTTCAATCAGGCCATCATCATTAAAGCCAATGGTATATTTTGATTGGAAAGGATGCCGTTTACCCGTAATTTTCTGGTCATCATCACGGAAAAGTGATATTTTCACTGGCTTACGCGTTGCATCTGCAAGTAAGGCTGCCCATGCTGCCACATGGTTTCCCTGACTCTCTTTTCCACCAAATGCACCCCCCATACGCCTAACCTCACAAACCACCTTGTTAGCAGGTAGTCCTAAAACCTCAGCCACCACCAGTTGCGTTTCTGTGGGATTTTGCGATGATGCATAAACAGTCATGTCTCGATCCTCACCAGGAATACAAACGGCTGCCTGTGTTTCGAGATACCAATGTTCCTGTGCTCCGGTTATCAATGTACCGGTTAATGTGTGTTTACAACTTTTTATTACCTCATCAACATTTCCATTCTCAATTTTGCGGGGTGGTTGTAACCTGCTTCCCTTTTCAATGGCTTGGTCAATAGTTAGTATTGGCTCAATCACATCGTAGTTCACCTTTATTAGCTTCTCTGCTTCAATGGCAATTTCATCTGAATCGGCAGCGATTAGAAACATGGCCTGTCCAATACAATTTACGGTTCCATTAGCCAGACAAGGTTCATCGTGCGCAATGGGATTAAGCTGGTTATCACCAGGAATTCTTTTGTAATCAAGTATGTCGTAAACACCTTGTAATTTAAGAGCCTCAGAAAAATCGTAGCTCACAATCCTGGCATGAGCATGCGGACTGTAAACCACCCGCCCAAATAACGTTTTTTCCGCAGGAAACATGTCGCCAACATAAATAGCCTGACCAGTAACATGCTCTGTAGCGCTTTCGTGATGTGATGTTTTATTCATACTTTAGTCATTGGACGAAATGGAAAAATCATTGAAACTATTCAACCACCAATTTTAACAATAGATTTTCTGCAACCACCATTCTATACTCTTTGCTGGCACGGGCATCAGAAATCGGGATAAAATCCTTTGGAATAAGATTCATTGCCTTTTCAACCGTTTTCCTTGTCCATTCTTTACCCATTAAATAATCCTCAACATGATTTGCACGCTTGACTACTGCTGCCATTCCCCCGTAGGCAAGGATTATTTCTTTCACAATGTTTTTAGAATCAAGTTTTAACCTGCCTGCTATGCTTACAGTAGAAATATCAAGGTCGCGACGATTGGACACCTTCTCGGTTTTTATTACCTCATCCTTATCTATTCTAGGAATATGTATTCCCATTAACAGCTCATCGGAGAAAAGGCAGCTCTTTCGGTATCCCACTATGAAATCCTCTGCGTTAACCCATCTTCCACCGTTTTCCGAAACAATCTCAAACTTTGCCTTAAGAGCAAACATTAGGGGGATTAAATCGCCAATGGGCGATGCAGTGCATAGGTTTCCTCCAAGAGTTGCTACATTTCTTATCTGGTGGGATGCGAAAACGCTGAGCATGGGTTTTAGTTCAGGAAAAAATTTACCTGAAAACTTCTTAATCTCTTCAATACTTACCCCCGCTCCTATGTAACAGCCCCCATCCTCGCTACGAATTTCCTTTAACTCAGGAATTGCAGAAATATCAATAATCTTTGGCAAATACTCATGCAACTTATTCTGTCTTATAGCAGTATCAGTAGTACCGTTAACAATGTAGGCATCAGCATTAACATCCTTAATGCTAAGTGCCTGTTTCAAATTTTTTGGAAGAAAATAGGTTTGCTTGTTATGAATTAACTCAAGCATTTCTACTTTGGCGTTAATCTGCTTTAGCAATTCAACGATTACCTTCTCATTATCATCAAAATGGTCGGGCTGACGTAATGAACAAACCGCTTTGGCAGCGTTGTAGATTGATTGATAGCCGGTACATCGACAAAGGTTACCCGAAAGAGCATTAACTATATTCTCTCTGGTTGCCTTTAAGTTTGATTTATAGAATGCAAATAACGACATTACAATACCTGGAGTACAGAAACCGCATTGACTTCCATGCTCATCAACCATTGCTTTCTGGACAGAATGAAGTAGTATCTCATTCCCTTTACGCTGAGCAAGATTCTCAACGGTGATAAGCTGTTTCCCATTTATAGATGCTAGAAATAACATACAAGAATCCACCGCTTTGTAATGAATTCTGTTATCTTTCCCCAACTCGCCAAGTACAACGGTACAAGCACCGCAATCGCCCTCGGCACACCCCTCCTTAGTTCCTCTATGCTCTGGCAGCATACGCAGGTAGTTGAGCACCGTGGTTGATGGGCGAAAGTCTGTTTTGGAAAAATCAATTTCCACAATACGATTATCCAGTACAAATTCCAAAGTGTTTTTGGTCATCATAATCTTTGTGTGTTTTTCACATCGATAAGTTTAGCCACAATGCTAATAGCAATCTCGCGAGGAGTTTGCGCATTGAAGGGAATGCCTATGGGCATATCAACGCGGTTTAATTCGTCCTCTGCGAGCACCTTTTCTGAAAGTAAGCGCTTTCGAGCCTCGGCCACCTTTCGCTTGCTACCAATCATCCCCACATACATTAAGTTCTTTTTTGCCATTAGAGCCATGATTTGCTCATCGTACTGGTGGTTTGGAGTTGTTACAACAACAAAGTCGCGAGTGTTAAACTCTATCTCTTCAATAGCATTAAAATAATCATTCACAATGCATTTAGCATATTCACACGGAAATTCTTCATAAATGCCTTTGCGGTTATCAACATAAATCACATTGAAATCCACATCAGCAGCAAAACGACCAACTTCTCGCCCCACATGCCCAGCACCAAAAATGTAGAGGTTTAAATCCTTGTTAAACGGCTCAAAGTAAATTTCAACGCTTCCTCCACAATGCATTTGCAAATCGATTTCGAGTTGGTACATCTTCTTTTGTGGTTTACCCATTTTAAGAATTTCCAATGCATCGGCAATGGCTTGATGTTCAATTGATCCACCGCCAATGGTTCCAGATATGCTTCCATCCTCAAAAACGATCATCTTTGCACCCTCCTTGCGAGGAGTTGAACCCTTTGCGTCGATAATTATGCAAAGGGTAAATGCTTTGCCCTGACTTTTAAGTTCGCTAAGCTGAAAAAGAAAATCTTTCATTACAATACTATTTTTATACCCAGTTTGTTACCCTTTGAGGTAAACAAAAAATAAATAAAAATTGCCATAGCATAATGCTCTGGCAATTTAGCAAAATCATAGTAAAAATGATAATTATCGTCAAAAAATCTACATAAATCCGCTCTTTGTAAATAGTACAGTTACCTTAATCTATTGCCCAACCTAATCCCAAAGTATACTGCGCGTGGTTGATTTGGACCATACATATAGCCTGGGTCACGATCAATATCCATATCAAAATCATTTTGATACGAGTTTAAAATATTTTTCACTCCTCCAAAAACCTGAAGGGTTGCTCCGTTTACTTTTATATCATAGCCAATCCTTAAGCCCAAATCAAAGAAAGGATTGCTCTCTCGCAACACTCCATCCTCAGGATTTTCAAGGGTATTCCCAAAATAGGGTACTAGCATCTTCCCAGTGTATGTTCCTGTAGTGCTTAGGGCTAACTTTCTTGTTGGTCGCCAATCAGCTATTATAAAGCCATAAGAATTTGGAGTACGTAAAAACCGTTGCTCATCAAACTCCTGCTCCACCTCATACTGGCTCTGCTGAGTGGTAAAACCCATACGGAAAGATAGATCTGAAGAGGGAATAACTGTTAACTCCATGTTAATACCTTTTACTGTTGCTCCTTCTTCAGTATTTACCCTAGTATACTCAACTACTCCATTCTCATCCATTTCTCCATATTCATTGGCAAAAGGATTTTGAAGTCTGGTGTAAAACCCCTCAACAAGGATGTTTGTTATGGTTACCCCAATTTGATGCTGAAAATCAACTGATGCCATAAAACTATGGCTTGTTTCCTGTTTCAAACCAGGGGTATTACGGAAAATAATTTTTCTTGACCCAGAGGTAAGAATATGCAAATCTTCATCGAAAATTTGGGGTGCTCTATAGCCTTTTGCATAACTTGCCCTTGCTTGAACATGCTGGCTTACATCGTACAATAGTGTTATCCTAGGACTAGTAACGTTACCTATGATTTCGTTTTCAGGCTTCTCCTCATCGAATATACGGTATCGATCGAAACGGACACCCACAGTAGTCTTGAATTTTCCCCTTTTATAGTCCATCTGTGTAAATGCTCCTGTAATGTTTATGATTTGATTAGCTACAATTGTATTGTCATACTGAATTGTATCAATAACTCCATTATCTAGCACAAAATCGCGGTATCCCAACTTTTTATCCAGAAGTTTGCCTCCTTGATTTTCAAAACCAAATATTAAACCTATACCATTTAACTGCATTTTATACTGACCACCTAAGTTGTATGTAAGATCATTTGTATGGCCATAATCGCTATGCGATTGATTGGCACCATAGTATGAATTCCTATCGACATGCTGAGCAGACACGAATACCGAAAGCATATCAGCTTCACGAAAAAACTGATCGTATGTTAAAGCACCTGTGGTAATATTATGTTCAACAGCTTCGGCAATACCAGCCTCGTGCAAAGGATAATCGTGCTTATCGCCACCTCTTCTGTCTTCACGGATATTGAAGAAATCGGCGGATAGCTTGCTCCTGTGACCAAATCTATGAAATGCCCTTGCACCAACGCTTGTATTGGAAATGGATGCCAGTTCGGAAAAACCATCGTTGTTAGCATCAAAAGGATGGCGGTCGCGAACAAAGCCAAAAACGGCAAGGCCAGTTTTAATGTCGGAAGAAACTACTGTTGCGCTAAACGTCATACTGTTGTCTGGAATTGCTGATACATTGACAAGTCCAACTCCAGTTAAACCGCCATTAAAACTCATCTCGTAGGAATTGTTAATGGGATCTTTTAGAATTAAGTTTACTGTTCCAGCAATGGCGTTACTGCCGTAAAGTGCCGAGCCACCACCACGAATAACCTCCACCCTATCAACCATATTTGATGGAATAAGTTCAAGTCCATAAACACCTGCTAAACCGCTAAAAATTGGACGACTATTAATGAGTATCTGCGAATAAGGCCCTTCCATGCCATTCATTCTAAGCTGGGTAAAGCCGCAGTTCTGGCAGTTATTCTCTGTTCTAAGACCAGGGCTAAAGTTTAACCCTTCACCAAGCACAACCGATTGTGTCATGGTAAACATCTTGGGGGTTATGGTATTCACCACTACCGACGATTCACGCCTGCGCTGTTCGTTTCTATCACCCGTTACAACCACTTCATCAAGGCCAATGGCATCCTCCTCAAGGTTAAAGTTAAGTTCAAGTGTTACTCCGGCAATAATTGTAACCACCTTTTCCACAGGCTTATAGCCAACAGCTGTGGCAATAACAGTAAAGGTTCCTTCGGGAAGATTTATGATTTGGTAATGTCCCGTTTCATCGGTAGCTGTTCCAATAGTAGTGCCTTTTAATATTACATTAGCGAATGGAATATGCTTACCCCCATTAACCACATGACCTATAAGGTGAGCGTCGGTTTTTCTATGACCTTGTTTACCATGTTGATGACCTTTGCCATGTTGACCTTGTGACCCACCGCTTCCGTATTGCGCAAAAGCTACCACTGAAAGAAAATGAAACAAAAAAAAGAATAAGAAAAATGATTTCATACAAAATTGATTAATAATACTTTAAACATTTCGTAAACTATTTACGAAATAAAAAGTGATTTAAAGAAAATTGATAATTAAACTAGCCTGCTTAATTCATAAACTTTGTGATTCCTTTGTGAATTAGTGACTTAGTGGCAAATGTTTTTCCGCCACAAAGACACCAAGACACTAATTTTTACTAAGATGTATTTATTTATGAATTAATCAGACTAGAAAAACAGGTAAAATCAACCTAAAAAAGATGGGTGGTGCTTTATTGAAAACTATTTGAGGAGAATTCTCAAGAAATGCAGATCGGTAATAAACTTGCTCTATTGGTTTTGCTGCAAATAATAGACAGCTAATAAACATAAGTCCTACCGAAAAAAGCAATAGTATACGATCAAAAAAGAAAAATTCTTTTTGAGTATGCTTATGCGATTGTATTGGGTCTTGATTATGATTGCTTTTAGAATAGGGATGGGCATGAGCAATTATACTTCCATCGGGCTGCTTATGAAAATGGTAAAAAGCAGCATTATTAATGGTAAT
>CAYNHM010000018.1:0-75995 GCA_964397135.1 uncultured Rikenellaceae bacterium | reverse complement strand
CGTAAAATTAAGTCAATGGAAAAACATGTAATTCTCTTTGACGACTCAAGATGGGCACATCTACTTCCGCTTACCTATACACGTCCAGTATCACTAATTCGTATAGGAATTTTAACCATAAAGGAAAAATGGGAAAAGATCCTCAGTGTTAATTGTTATTTTCATACAAAGGATTATTTATCGGAAAAGTTTCCTCTCCCCAAATACAAGGCTCCTTGCCTTTTAATCAATGGCGGAGTGCTTCCAGATAAAACAGTGGTCAAAAGAATTCAGTCATTGAAGGTTGGTGACTCTTTGGCTTACAACTCAACATTAATTGCAGCATATTTACCCACACAACCTGATAGTAGCTTTTTGCCAAACCTAGAGGCATTCCCAAGTGCCCAAAGGCTTTCCGATGAACCGTTAATGGTATTTCACCCGTGGGATATCTTCACTCTCAACGGAAGGGCTTTTGAGATTGATTTCGAAATGATCACTTTTAGTAGAAAATCACAGCCAATATCTCCTACCAATAACGTGCTAAACCCAGAAAGGGTTTTTGTTGAGGAAGGTGCTAAGGTAGAGTGTGCCACTCTTAATGCTCAAACAGGACCAATTTACATTGGAGCCAATGCCGAGGTGATGGAAGGTTCTTTGGTTCGAGGACCATTTGCTCTATGCGAAAGTTCAACACTGAAACTTGGGGCAAAGATATATGGCCCAACAACCATTGGTCCTGGGTGCAAAGTTGGCGGAGAGGTAAACAACAGCATTTTCTTTGGCAACAGCAATAAAGCGCACGATGGTTTTTTAGGAAACTCTGTTATAGGTGAATGGTGCAACATAGGTGCCGATAGCAATAACTCCAACCTCAAAAACAACTACGCCGAGGTTAAACTCTGGTGTTACGTAAAGCAAAGCTTTGTGAATACAGGGTTGCAGTTCTGCGGGTTGATCATGGGTGATCATTCCAAATGCGGAATTAACACCATGTTCAATACTGGTACTACTGTTGGTGTTAGCGCTAATATCTTTGGCGATGGCTTCCCCCGAAACTTTATCCCCTGCTTTTCATGGGGTGGAGCGCAGGGATATACGGTGTATAAACTTGAAAAAGCCTTGGAAACAGCGCAGAAGGTTATGGAACGCAGAGGTGTGCTCCTTGAAAAGATTGACATCAACATTCTCTCAAAAATCTTTGAACTATCTTCTGAACAAAGGCACTTCTAAGAAGATTTGGCACAAGCCTTGCAGAATAGGTAATTCACATTGCAAGCACCCTTTTCAGTGACAGGTTGTCACACTTATAAGAAATTATAGCATTTAACATGACCAAAAAATTCGATTTAAAAATAATCAACCCATACAACCTTGATTCTGTTGATCGCGAAGCTGAATTTATTCCGCTTTTCACTGATGAGGATGGAGAGCTGTCTAAGACAGATATCCCAAATACTCTTCCCATCCTAGCACTTCGAAATACCGTTCTGTTTCCCGGTGTTGTACTTCCCATTACAGTGGGTAGAGACAAGTCCGTTAGGCTGGTAAAAAGCCTAGCTGGGAAAAACCGGTTTATTGGTGCCGTTTCACAGATGGATGCCAAGATTGAAGACCCCGAAACCAAAGATCTATTCACCCTAGGGACAGTAGCTCGCGTTCTAAAGGTACTCGAAATGCCCGATGGCAGCACCTCGGTTATTCTTCAAGGTTTTCACCGTTTTCAGGTTGAAGAATTCCTCACCAGTGAGCCATTCTTTACCGCATCAATCAAAGTACTTAGCGATGTACCTATTGATGAGAAAGATGAAGAGTTTAAAGCTTTAATTGGTTCAATCAAAGATTTCGCCCTTAAGATTATCAACCTTTCGCCCAATATGCCCCAGGAGGGCAGCTTTGCCATTAAAAATATTGACAACAACTACTTTTTAATTAATTTCATTTGCTCCAATATTGAGCTACCTGCTACCGACAAGCAAATCCTGCTGGAAAAAAATGACCTTAAAAGTAGAAGTGTGCAGCTACTCCAATTCCTTTCGCGTGAGATTCAACTTCTAGAGATCAAAAATGACATCCAGAACAAAGTTAGGTTGGATATGACGCAGCAGCAAAAGGAGTTTTTCCTTCACCAGCAGATGAAGACCATTCAGAATGAGTTGGGAGGAAACCCCGTTGAGCAAGAAATTGAAGAGTTTAAAAAGCAAGCCTCTGCCAAAAAATGGAGTAAAGAAGTAAAATCCATATTTGATCGTGAACTTACAAAGCTTAGCCGGATGAATCCAATGGCTGGCGATTACTCCGTGCAGCATAACTATGTTCAACTCATGCTTGATTTACCCTGGAACGAATACACCAAGGATAGCTTCGATCTGAAAAAAGCCCAGAAAATTTTAGACGAGGACCATTTTGGTTTAGAGCAAGTTAAGGAAAGAATTCTGGAACATCTCGCTGTTCTAAAATTGAAAGGAGATATGAAGGCTCCTATACTCTGCCTTTACGGACCTCCGGGTGTGGGAAAAACATCACTGGGTAAATCGGTGGCTCGAGCATTAAACCGTAGGTACGCCCGCATATCGTTGGGTGGTTTGCACGATGAAGCAGAAATTCGAGGTCATCGAAAAACATACATTGGCGCCATGCCCGGAAGGATTATCCAAAATATAAAAAAGGTAAAGGCATCGAACCCTGTATTCATCCTCGATGAGATAGATAAAGTTGGAAAAGATTTTCATGGCGATCCTGCCTCTGCATTACTAGAGGTTCTTGACCCAGAGCAGAATAGCACCTTTCATGACAATTATTTGGACATAGAGTTTGACCTTTCTCGGGTTCTCTTTATTACAACTGCCAACAATATCTCAACAATAAATCCTGCGCTACGCGACAGGATGGAACTTATTGAGGTAAGTGGTTATATTCGTGAAGAAAAGGTGGAGATTGCCAAACGGCATCTTATCCCCGATCAGCTTGCAAACCACGGGCTCAAGAAAAACCAACTCACAATACCCAATGAGGTTTTGGATGAGGTTATTCAAGGCTATACCCGCGAGAGCGGTGTAAGAACCCTCAATCAACGTATTGCCAAAATTGTAAGGCATACTGCCAAGAAAATCGCTTTCAACGAGGATCATTCAACCAGCGTAAACGTTGCAGATCTAAGGAAAATTTTGGGTGTTCCCAAATACCTTAAGGACATCTATCAGGACAATGACCTGGCGGGTGTTGTCACTGGGTTAGCATGGACTGAAACTGGAGGAGATATTCTTTTCATCGAAACCAGCCTAAGCAAAGGCAAGGGTAACCTTGCCATTACTGGCAATCTGGGTGATGTAATGAAGGAATCGGCCATTATTGCTCAACAATACATTAAGGCACACAGCGAAGTTCTTGGACTTAACCCAGATCTATTTGGCAGTTGGGATGTTCATCTCCATGTCCCAGAAGGGGCAATCCCTAAGGATGGACCTTCGGCGGGCATTACCATGGTAACATCATTAGCTTCAGCTTATACCCAACGAAAGGTACGCAAGGGTGTTGCCATGACTGGTGAGATAACATTAAGAGGAAAGGTTTTACCTGTTGGAGGAATCAAAGAAAAGATACTTGCCGCTAAACGTGCCGGAATTAAGGAGATCATCCTTTCGAAGGATAATGAGAAAAATGTTTCCGAAATAAAGGACATCTACATCAAAGGGCTTACCTTTAATTATGTTGATCATATCAGCGAGGTTCTAGAATACGCACTATTGAAATCCAAGGTTAAATCTGCAAAGATTATAGCATAATCTTACAAACTTATCATTTGCTGTATTCAAACTAAAAGGTATTACCTTTGTACTTGTCGCTTAATACAAAATAATCGATATGGAGAAAATAGCAGTATTTCCAGGAACCTTCGACCCCTTTACTGTTGGACACGAAGCCTTAGTAAAACGAGCATTATCGATCTTCGATAAGGTTATTGTTGCCGTTGGTAAAAATATCTCGAAAAAAACGCTCTTTACACTTGAACAACGAATAAACATGATAAGTGAAGTGTTTAGCCATGAACATCGGGTTGAAGTTAAAGGCTACGAAGGACTTACGGTTGACTTTTGTAATAGCATAGGTGCACGATTCCTGTTACGTGGACTTCGAACTTCTGCTGATTTTGAGTACGAAAGGGCAATAGGACAGGTAAACAAGGCCATGAAACCTGATTTGGAATCGGTATTTCTACTCACGGCTCCTGAGCATACACCAATAAATTCAACCATAGTAAGGGATATTCTGGAGAATAATGGCGATGCGTCAAAATTTTTACCAAAGGGCATCAACATAAATAAGTATCTCAAACGTTAAGGATTTGATGGTAAGGAATAAAATTTAACAATTCCCAAATGAGCCTCTTTAAAACAATTCTGACGTTCGCCCTTGTATTTTTCATGCTATTCTTCAAAACATTAGGGCAGGTAACTCTTAGCGGAAATGCTCCCTCGTACAAAGGCGAAGAGCTGATTTTTTTTCAATTTTCCGATTTAATATCCCGAACTGAGATACCCATTGGACGATGCACTGTTATGCCTGATGGCAATTTTTCGGTTGATCTAAAGATTGATGAAACAGAATTTATCTTCAGCCATTTAGGCATCTATAAGATCTACCTTTTTGCTGAACCTGGCAAAAAGTACCAAATTGTGTTACCCGATAGTGAGCCCAAAACAGAAAGTCAGAGGCTTAACCCATTTTTTCGGGAAGTGGAGGTACATGTTGGTATTACCAATATCGAAAAGGATGATCTTAATATTCTCATCAGCTCCTTTGATACCGCCTTCAACGAGCATTTTGATCAGATAGTCATGGATGCATACGCAGGTATTCAAAGTACTCCTCTTGACTCCTTGATCAATCAGATTGAGTCAATTTACGGCAAATTTGACCAACCTTTTTTCACTTCTTACCGGCATTACCGTTATGGGCTTATTAGTCAGCTTTCGCTGATGCAAAAATCGCGTAGCATATCGGATAAATACTTTCTTAATAAACCCATTCTGTACAACAATCCATCCTACATGGAATTGTTTAATCTGCTGTACGATAAGTATTTTCTGTTTTTTGCTCGATCCGAATCGGGACAGGCTGTGTTTAGCAATATATCGGATGAAAAGAGCTACACAAACCTTAAAGCCACATTAGCTGAAGACGATGTTCTTGCCAACGACTCGTTGCTTGAACTAGTGATTCTTAAAGGTTTGCACGATGGGTTTTTCGATGATAAGTTTTCGCGCTCAGCGCTGCTAACAATCCTTGATTCGCTTTACTCACAAACTCAAATTGCCGAGCACCTGATAATTGCCGAAAATATCCGATCGAAGGTTACTCGCTTGCTTCCTGGATTCGTTCCAACACCATTTGAATTGTATTCATCGGAGGGGAAGCTAATGTCACTCAACGATTTTGAGGGCAAGTACGTTTATCTTAACTTTTGCAGCACATCGAGCTACACATGCTTACAGGAGTTCACTCTTCTGGAAAAACTTTACGAAAAGCATGGCAAATTTCTTGAAATAGTTACCATATCAATTGATAAAGACGCTCAGGAACTGAAAAGTTTTGTTGAACAAACAAAATATTCGTGGACATTTCTACACTATGGTAATAAGCCAGATATTATTCGTGATTTTGATGTTAGGGCATACCCCACTTACTTTTTGATAGGTCCCGATAGGACATTGATCATGTCGCCTGCAGCCTCGCCCAGAGAGAATTTCGAAATCCTTCTTTTTAAATTGCTAAGATCAAAGGGAGAGATATAGAAAGGGTTTAGCCCTTAGTTTATTCCTGCCGATAGAAATACGTCTTTTACTGAACTATAAGTTCCGTTGAGGTAGTTGCTAATCTCGTTTCGATTAACCCATCGCGCTTCAGTGATATTCTCGATTGCTTGTGGTACAAGTTTTTCGTTGCCTGAATAATTCATGTTAAACCATTTGGTTTTTTTTAGCACTCGTTTTTCACCTTCCAGATAGGTATGAAATGTTGTAACCAAAGGCTTAACGATTGATAAATTGGAAATTCCACATTCTTCGGACACCTCACGAAGTGCTGTCTCTTCCATCTTTTCGCCAGCATGCCCTTTCCCCTTGGGTAAATCCCAGTAATCGTTTCGTTTGATAAGCAGAAAATCACCCTGCTGGTTTTGAACAAGTCCTCCGGCTGCTTTTATTACGACATAATGATTACAAAGAGTATTAAATACTGCATCCACATCTTCGCCATAAAGGAATAGGTTCTGAAGGTTTGTCGAGTTATGAAAAAAATCAAGTAATTTTGCAACCTCGTCAGGTTCTTCGTACTTAATGAATAAGCCTTCGCCTTCATTAAAGTTTTGTATTACCTGATCAGTAATGACAATCTTTCTTGTATCAAAATAAACCGAATACTCTTTTGCCATGATTAAAAGTAATGTTGTTACAAAGTTAATAGAAATAAATGCAATTAAGCTAAATCTTTCAAATCCATTCACTTGGGCATCGGGTTGGAAATCGCCCATATACTGCGATAACCGGCGAGCCCTTTCTTACCCAATTGTACGTAAGGAAATTTGTCAAAGTTTTCAAAATATTATCAACAGCCAATTTCCCGGGGTAAACGTCATTGCTGGAGTGGCAACTGGAGCAATTGCTCATGGTGCACTAGTTGCCCACGAGATGAATTTACCCTTTGTTTACGTACGTTCATCTCCCAAGAAACACGGATTGGAGAATTTGGTTGAGGGCGATTTAAAGTTTGGTTCAAAAGTGGTGGTAATTGAGGACCTTATTTCAACTGGGCAAAGCAGCTTGAATGCTGTGGAGGCACTCAGAGCGGCTGGTTGTGAAATTATGGGAATGGTTGCCATTTTCACCTACGACTTCGATATTGCAAAGCAAAATTTTGCGAAGCAAAATGTTTCTCTTTTTACCCTGGCTTCTTATAACGATTTAATTGAACATGCATTGGAGAAAGGGCTAATTAGCTCCGATCATCTTGAAACCCTCAAAGAATGGAGAGAAGATCCAGAGCATTGGGGAATTTAACACAGAAAAAATAGCTTAAAATGACCTCCGTTGAAAGCAAAATAGTGTCCATTAAACGTCTCGATGAAGATGTTTACAAGGTTTTATCGAGTTTTAAAAATTTCACGCCATTTGCTCAAGCAGCAAAACTCGAAAACTGGCAAGCTGATGACGATTGGTGTCGATTCGATGTTCAGGGAATAAAGGATGCCGGGTTAAGAATTATCGAAAGAGAACCTTTCAAAACCTTAAAAGTTACCGGTGATGGGAAAATCCCATTCGAGTTCTTCGTTTGGATTCAGCTGAAACAAGTTGCTCCCTATGACACTCGTATGAAAATTACGCTAAAAGCAGATTTGAATTTCATGATGAAAACGATGCTAGGCTCTAAACTTCAGCAGGGGGTTGATGCGATTGCCGATCAGATAGCTGCTGCGTTTAACAGATAAAGTTTGGATATCGATGCTGGATATTGAGCTGACCTAATTTGGGAAAGGTCAATTTTTCACTCGCTCACAAACGAGACCTCCTTAAAGCAAAATTCCCTTACTTCGTCTGAATCAGTTTTTAGTAATAGTTCTCCTGAATCCCTTACACCAAATATCTTGGCTCTAAAGGTTACATCATTGGCCATGTATGTATAATAACTATCCTTTCTATACAATTTGCAAAAATAGTCATTTGAAATGGCTTCAATATTATTGCACTTAAGTTGATGGTACCTGCTTGATAAGGCTGAACAAAGTTTCTTGAGCAAATTATCAAGTTTAAACAATCGTTGAGTTAAAATATGCAGAGATGTGGGATTAGGAATATCATCCGAAAATGTTTTTTGGTTAACATTCAACCCAATGCCAATAATCGAAACATCCATTAAGTGCGAGCTAAAGCTGTTCTCAATAAGAATTCCTGAAATCTTATTATCGCCTACGTAGATATCGTTTGGCCATTTGATCGACGTATTGCCTACTAATAAATCAAGGGTATCACAAATGGCAAGCGCAGTAATCTTTGAAATTAGAAACTGATTCTTGACAGGTAAAAACGAGGGGTGGAGCAATACGCTAAAGGTAAGGTTCATGCCACTCTGACTCTCCCAAACATTACCTCTCTGCCCTTTGCCTTCGGTTTGAAACTTTGCAGCAACAACAACACCTTCAGCAGCATTCTTTTGGGCTAAAAAGGCAATATGCGTATTGGTTGACTCTACCTCGTTGAGCCAAATAATATTCTCACCAATATTAAGCTGTTGCATTGATCGACCTGTATAAACTTTACAAAGATAGCTAATACAACAGCTAATTTGACCTTTGTGTAAGATGAAAAAAATACTCGCTCAGATTAAGATTTAACGATAATCGTCAAATTCATAAGTAGCTTGTAAATAAGAAGAGAATACACCTAATCCGCCATTAATATTAGAATAAATAGGAGTTGGCTCAACAAAAGGGTTATCCCCACCCCAAGAAAAAAGTGTTCTATGATAGCTGTAATAGTGCTCATCGGTTGAAAGAATAATGATGCTAATATTTTCCCAATTCATGCCATAGAAATTCATCTTAAATAAAATATTTTGTCCATCACTATCAATATCAGAGAATAAATTCCGCCCAACTTTACTATTGTAACAGTATGTAGTATCTTCCCAACTATCATAATAGCATTGGTATAATGCGATTAAGCTCCTATAGAAATTTCTCTCCTCGGGAGGGTCTTTGATGAAACCAGAAACTACAATATCATAATAAGTTTCAGATGGATCATAATCCCAAGTATATGTTCCAATAGTATCAATTGAAATTGATAAAAGTTCAGGAAAATCCTTGGGAACAATTGTTTTAGCAGTAACCTGTTTTTGATCAGCATCTTTCACCTTTAACTCATACTCCTCACCTTTTTCAATATTAAACTCAGAAGGGGTAAGCATATAAAGGCTAAACATAGGATTGTAAGGTATGATGACATACTCATCTGAATTGGTATTCCTTATGGTTACCAGAGCATTTTCAACTGGAGGAAATTCCTGATATATTTCATCATGGGAATAAGAGAAATTATAATTTATTGGCATCGAATTGGTTACCATCACCTTAATGGTATCGTTTGGGGTTATAAACGACTTCACCACCAACTTAGGACCACTTTTTGGAAGATCTATATCGGGGACATCTTCAACACAACTCCATGTATAGAGGAAAGATGTGAAGAAAAGAATTTTATATGCTAAAGACTTAAAATTGATTTTTCTATGCATTTTCATAATATTAATTTTCAGGGTTAGAACTTAATTGACCAGGAAACTGAAGGTATAAATGGAAAAATGCTCACCTGTTTTAACTTGTTCTGGTAAGTATATCCGAGTTCATCCGTCCAATCTACCTCATTTGTGATGTAATAAAAAAATGGATTATGCCTATTGTAGGCATTGTATACACTAAACTCCCAGGTCCTCTCATACTTATCAAATTTCTTATGGAATTGTACACCAAAGTCGAGGCGATGATATGGAGCCATCCTGAACGAATTCTTCTCTCCATAATCATCAACTGTCCCGTACCAAGGATAATAACCAGATGATCCGGGTGTATGTGGCTCAGCTGAATATGTTGCTATGGGTATGCTAATGGCATTACCGGTTCCATAGACCCAAGTTGCCGAAAGGGTTACGTTCTTGTTCAGCTCGTAAATGCCTACAATCGACGCATCGTGTCGCCTATCGTATCGAGCGTAGAAAGGTCTGCCCTGGTTAACTTCTTCAAACTTGAGCTGAGTCCACGAAAGGGTATAGCCAATCCAGCCCGAGAGTTTCCCCGATTTACGATGAATTAAAAACTCTAAACCGTACGACCAACCTATACCACTGGTTATATTATCCTCCCACTTTATCTCATTAGCCCCCTCGGGATTGTCAATCAAAAGGAAACTAGCACCTTCGCGATATGTTATAACATTCATAGATTCCTTATAGTAGCCCTCAAGCGAAACAGTTGTTGAGTACTTTGGGAGATCCTTGGCTAAACCCAGAGCCATTTGCCAACTCTCCTGTGATGGAAATTCATTCGTGGCAGGCACCCATAAATCAGTTGGAAGACCTATACTCGTATTGGATAATAAATGGATGTGCTGATTCATTTGAGCATACGAAGCCTTAACCGACATATCACTGGTCAAAAAAAAGCTGCCAGATATTCTGGGCTCCAGCTTAAGATGACTGTTTTTCTCATACAGATGATGGCTTAACCTAGCCCCAATATTGATTATTCCTTTATCGAACATTTTAATTTCATCTTCAACATACAAGCCTGATTCTATTGTGTTTATGGTTTGGATTTCGCTTTTAAACTCATCAATATAGTCGTCTCTTACCACAATAGCGCTGGGATTAAAGCCATGCCAAACGGAGTTTAAGCCAAACCTTACCGTATGAGAAGGTAGTGGAAGCCACGAAAAATCATACTTTATACCATAATCTCTTATTCCCGATCTGTAACTAAGCTCAATCTTATCATCTCTGTATTTCTCCATTGCATATATCTTCAATCGGTAATTGCTAAAGATTAAAGAAAGGTTTGAGAAAAGCTTATCGGTAATTACACTGTTCCATCGTATAGTTGATGTGGCATTGTCCCAGAACAACCCTGCCTCCATTTCTGAATATCGGTCTTTATCTCCACCATAAAACTTATCCTTACCAAAATAGCCACTCAGGTAAATTCTGTTTTTCGGATTGATTTCCCAATTTGCCTTAGCATTCAGATCGTAAAAGTAGTAGCCTCCCTTAACATCATTTGGCAAGAATGGCATGATGAGCAAGTCGAGGTAAGTTCTACGGGCAGATACTATAAAAGAAGCCTTATCTTTAACAATAGGCCCCTCAAGCACTAAGCGCGATGAAATTATGCCTATCCCAGCTTCTCCCGCAAATTGCTGTTTGTTCCCATCTTTCATATTTATTTCCAGCACCGATGAAAGCCTGCCACCGTATCTAGCGGGAAAGCCCCCTTTTGTTAACTCAATGCTTTTTATAGCATCGCCATTAAACAATGAGAAAAACCCAAAAAGATGGTATGCATTATAAACAGGAGCATCATCCAAAATAATAAGGTTCTGATCGGGGCCTCCTCCTCGCACGTATAGCCCACTTGACCCTTCACTCCCTTTCTGTACCCCTGGCATTAGCTGAATAACTTTTAAGGCATCCTTTTCACCCAGTAAGGCTGGTATTGATTTTATTTGCTGAATTGGTATTTCCATAACGCTCATGTGCGAGCTTCGGCTTGAGGTTTTTGAAAGTTCACCCACTATCTCTACTCCTTCTAACTCAATGGTAGGATCAAGTTCTACACTCAATTCGATGTTTTTATCCAGCGTAATCTTAAAGCTGCGGGGCTGATATCCAACAAAGGAGAAAACAATCTCCCAATCGCCTTTTGGAAGAGTAAGGGAGTAGAATCCATAGCTATTGGTAACTGTACCAATGGTTGTACCTGCAGCATATACGTTAACTGCAAGCATGGTTTCTCGGCTACCTTTTTCGTAAACGAATCCACTTATGGTGTGCCGTTGAGCATTAACTTCAATAGAAAATCCTAGCCAGACTGTAATAACAAGGGCTACAAGCGTAATAAGATGCTTTTGCATATTAATAAATTAGGGCGTGTGGTTAATCTAAATGAATAGATAACATATTTGTATAGTAAAAATTATAACGATGGGTAAAAAAATTAAAAAATCTCTACATGAAATAGTTTTGGCCAGTTTTTCCCAGTAACGAATAATCGCTGGTTCTCTTCGTCCCAAGCAATTCCGTTGAAAACATCGATATTACGATGCTTGTCTGAGGAACTTAAAAGCCCGGTGAAATCAACCTGTGCCTCAACCATGCCCGAAGCGGGATCGATAATTACAATTTTATCGGTTTGATAGACATTTGCATAAACCTTACCATGGATATACTCCAATTCGTTGAGCTGGGATACTGGCCCATTACTATCGTAAACCTCGACCCTTTTATACTCGGTAAAGGATTTGGGCTCGAGAAAATATAGTATATTGGAGCCATCACTCATAATCAATGTGTCGCTTTTGGTGGTTAAACCCCATCCTTGGGTTAGGTAATCGAATTCTCGAATTAGGTTAAAGTTTTCGGGGTCATAAACAAACCCTTTACGCGATGTCCATGTAAGCTGATATATCTCACCATTATAAAGAGTAGTTCCTTCACCAAAATACTTTTGGTGGAGATTTACGCTTTGCAGCACTTTACCCGTCTTCAATTCAACCCGTCTAAGGCTTGAAGAGCCTTTCTGCCCAGTACTTTCAATTAGGTAACCATTGTAGTAAAACAAACCCTGAGTATACGCTTCTTTATCGTGAGGGTATGTTTGTATAACTCGATAACCCATTCTACGTGGAGGCTTGCTGGATTTTATCCTTATGCCTACCGAAGCGGTCTGCCTTTGACCATCAAGCCAAGCGGTGGCTCTTATCTGATTATTACCCAATGTCAACGACTGAGTGTTTATTTCATAAGCAAGATCGTTCAATTGTGTCAAACGATTATTATCCACAAAAAGGATAATTGAATCTGGCTTTAACGTATCCGATAAAATCTTTAGTTTAACAATTACTGTTTCTCCTTGAGCGAACATACTGCCATTGATGGGTTCCTCAATACGGATTACCTGAAGTACAAATGGTTTCTTCGCTTCAGAAGTGTTGTCGGGAGTTCTTGAGCCGTTGCAAGCAGTTAGTGTTAATAAAATGGTTCCAACAAAATTTAAAAACGAACAGCTTTTTAATCTCATTTACTGAATATTTTATTTCTTATTGAATTTTTTGGGTGATATCAATTTCTTTTTTTAAACCACCTCTTCCAAAACGGAGGTCTGCGCATTTGCTTGACTACCATTTTCTCCATCTCCTGGTTCTTTTCTTCGGGAAACATTATCTGCCATACCCTGCTCCATCCTAAAAAGCCACCAATGTTTCTGTCGTCAATGAAGATATCAGCCTCAATTTTTCGTGAAGTATCCTCGTCAAGTTGCTCCTCAGGGTAATTGCAATTAACAGCATAAAAATCTACACCATGCTCATGGCAAAACATAACGGCATCTTCAAGGTCCTTTCCTTTCCTAACGGTCCATAGGATTAAGTAAAATCCTTTATCCTGGAGTGCTTTAAGTGTTTCGAAGGCAAATAGCAAGGGTTTCCCTATGGCAGGGTATTGATTTTCCACAATTGTTCCATCGAAATCAACAGCTATTCTAAGCATACCTTAATTCAATTATCATTGCAAATATATACAAATTTGTCAGTTTATTTCAGCCTTGAAGATCGTCCATTTGATCTATCTAACAGATATTATATGGGAAAAACGAAGGTTTGGGATAAAATCAAAATGAAAAAACTCATTAAATTGCCTTCCACGAATAACATTTTAACATAACTTTAAAAGGTCAAAATACATAAAAACACTTTCAATAAAACTATAAAACCCATGAAAAGCAAAAGGTTATTCATCGTACTGGGGGTCGTTGTTTTGGTAACAATTTGTGCAGCAACAATATACTTCTATATGGTTGGTTCAAGGGCAAGGATGCCTCAAAAAGACTTTAGCAGCTATGTTTCAGCCTACACCTCTGGAGTTATTTCGACTCGGGGATCAATTCGAGTTGTTTTCACATCGGATATAGCCAGCTACGAAGAGGTTGGCAGGAATGCCGATCTGAAAGTTTTTCGTATGAAACCATCGGTAAAAGGCTCTCTTACCTGGCTGGATGAACGAACACTTGAGTTTAAACCCAGTGACCCGCTCCCTGGAGACAAAGCTTTTCAGATTAGCGTAGCATTAAACCGATTAATTGAAAATATTCCAAAAGGGTTTGAGGATTTTTCCTTTTCGTTCCGTACCATAAAACAGTCTATGGAAGTTAGGGTTGGAGGTATTGAGTTTTATGATGATGCCACAAGGCTGGAAAGACGAATATCGGGTAGAGTACTTACAGCAGATTATGCCGATATCGAAAGAATTCACGAAACGCTTAAAGCATCACAGCAAGGAAAAGAACTTGAGATAACCTGGGAAAGCAGCTATGATGGACGCAGCCACCAGTTCTGGATTGAGGGTGTAACCCAATCAAATGAAGCTGATATGGTTAAGTTAAAGTGGAATGGCAAAGCCATTAATACCGATTATGATGAAACTATAAATGTTGAAGTACCTCCGAAAGGAGTATTTAGGGTTATATCGCACGAGGTGGCTCAGGTTCCAGAGCAATGCCTCGAAATTCGTTTCTCGGAGCCCCTTGACGCTTCACAAAATTTTAATGGGCTAATCTGGACCGATGGAGCACCCAATCTTCGCATTCTAGTTGATGGAAACATTGCTAGGGTTTACCCTACAACACGATTAACGGGATCCTACAACTTCAATATATCCGATGGGATAAGAAATTATAACAGGCAAAGACTCGAAAAAAGCACTGTTCTAACAATAACATTTGAGGTTTACAAACCTCAAGTAAAACTAATTGGACAAGGGGTTATCATGCCCTCATCCGATGGGTTGCTATTCCCGTTCCAAGCTGTTAGCCTAAAAGCTGTAGATGTGATCATCAACAGGATCTTTGAGCAAAATATTGGACAATTCCTTCAGGTTAATAATCTGGATGGTCAATCTGAACTCAGACGAGTGGGAAGGCAGATATTGAAGAAAACCGTTCTCCTCGATAAGTCAGGGCAGGTTGATTTTGGGGCATGGAATACCTTTTATATCGACCTTGCTGAACTTATTAAAACCGAACAAGGAGCCATATATCAGGTAATCATTAACTTCCGCAAGGAGTATTCCACCTATACCTGCGAAGGTGAAACCAGGGATCAACCCATTGAATTGATCAACGAGTCTTATAATCCCGATGATGATATCCCTCGTAGTTACTATTACTACGATGATTATGACTATGATTATGAGTACTACGACTGGCAGGAACGAAATAACCCCTGCCATGTATCCTACTATCGAAACAAGAGTGTTCGCCGTAATGTGCTTGCCTCAGATCTGGGAATGATTGCCAAATCTGGATCCGATGGAAACCTGCTAATCGCTGTAACCAATCTAAACACTGCACAACCTGCAGGAGGAGTGAATATTGATCTACTGAATTATCAGCAGCAACTTATTAAAACCGCAACAACTGATAATAACGGGTTGGTAACCATTAAATTGAGCGATCAGGAGAGACCCTTCATTGCTGTTGCCAAAACAGGAAAACAACGGGGTTACCTTAAACTCGATCAGAGTTCATCGATATCCCTGAGCGCATTCGATGTTTCTGGAGTAGCTGTCCAAAAAGGGCTTAAAGGTTTTATTTACGGAGAGAGAGGAGTATGGCGCCCTGGCGACACATTATTCGTGTCCTTTATCCTAGAGGATAAAGCCAAATCGTTCCCTGTAAATCACCCCGTAACTTTCGAACTTATCGACCCACGGGGTCAAGTGATTTACCAAACAATGGCAAGCCAATCGGTTGGTGGAATATATGCCTTTCCTGTTCAAACCGATAGCGAAGCACCCACAGGAACCTACACGGCTAGGGTTAGGATTGGAGGAGTAACCTTCACTGAGCCATTAAGAGTTGAAGCTATTATGCCCAACAGGCTTAAAATTAACATAAAGTTTGATGATGACGCATTACGATACGGCAAAACCAACAAGGCTGATCTTGCATCCACTTGGCTTCATGGTGCTCCGGCTCGAAATCTTAAGGTTAAAGTGGACGCTATTCTTTCGCAGTCAACAACATCCTTCGAGGGATTTCCCAAATTCTCATTTGACGATCCAGCTAGAACTTTTTACGCTGAGGAACAAGCAGTCTTTGAGGGTACGCTAAACGAAAAGGGGGAAATTTCATTCAACCCAAATATTAACGTTAGCACTTCTGCTCCTGGTGTTTTAAAGGCAAACTTTACAGTAAGGGTATTTGAGCAGGGTGGTGCTTTTAGTATCGATCGGTTCTCCATGCCTTACTACCCCTTTCACCACTTTGTTGGAGTTAAAATGCCTGATCCTGGCACACGTCGCAACACATTCTACACCGATACAACCTATTCCGTTGAGGTAGTGACCATAGACTCCAAAGGAGTTCCAGTTCCTCGAAAAACGCTTAACGTTGAAATCTATAAGATCGACTGGCGTTGGTGGTGGGAACGCAGCAGTGAAGATCTGTCGAACTATATATCCAGCACTTACCACCGCCCAATACAAAAAGGGAGTGTTACAACCGATTCAAAGGGTGTGGGATACTACAATCTCAAAATTAATCAACCCGAATGGGGGCGATTCCTGATCCGAGTAGTTGACCCCAGCGGTCGCCATGCAGCAGGTACAGTTGCATACTTCGATTGGCCAGGCTGGGTAAAACGCGATCGAAGCCTTACACCTGAGGCAGCCAGCATGCTTGTTTTCGCTTCGGACAAGGAGAGCTACAATGTTGGGGAAACAGCCAACATAACCATCCCTTCACCCGAAGGGGGGAAAATATTTCTGACCGTCGAGAATGGTATCAGAGTTTTGCAATCACACTGGATCGATGCCAAAGCCGGAGAAACCAACTTCTCAATTCCCATAACATCGGAAATGACACCCAATGTTTACATAAATGCAATGTTACTGCAACCCCACGGGCAAACTGCCAACGACCTACCCATCAGGATGTATGGAATTGTGGGCATATCGGCTGAGGATCCAAAGACTCACCTTAACCCTTTGATCAGTTTACCCGAAGAACTGGAACCCGAAAAACAGGTTACCATTACTGTTTCGGAGAAAGATGGAAGGCCAATGGCTTTTACCCTCGCTATGGTTGATGATGGACTTCTTGATCTAACTCGCTTTCGTACTCCCAACCCATGGCGAAATTTCTACGCTCGCGAAGCACTTGGCGTTAGAACATGGGATCTTTTCGATATGGTAATGGGTGCACAAGCAGGAAAAATGCAACGTGTTATAACCATTGGCGGCGATGAAGATGTAATAGATCAAGGAGATAAATCGGCAAATCGGTTTAAACCGGTGGTTCGTTACTTTGGTCCATTTGAATTAGGAAAAGGCAAAAAGGAGAAAATATCCTTCACTATGCCCAACTATATTGGCTCTGTGCGAGTTATGGCAATTGCTGCGAAGGATGGTTCCTATGGCATGGCCGAAAAAACCGTACCAGTTCGCAAACCCTTAATGGTGCTTTCAACCCTTCCAAGGGTTCTTGGTCCTGAGGAAGAGGTTGTTCTTCCTGTTTCCATTTTCGCCATGGATAAAAAGGTAAAGCAAGTGAAAGTTAGGGTTGAAACCAACAATATGCTAACCATAAGTGGAGGTTCAGAGCAAACCATCAAATTCGATGAAATTGGCGATCAGGTAGTTCTATTCAACCTCAAGGTTGCATCAAGGCTTGGAATTGGTAAAGTTAAGGTAATTGCCGAAAGTGGTAAGGAAAAGGCAACGCACGAGATTGAGCTGAATGTTCGAAATCCAAACCCAGCGATGACAATGGTGCAAGACACCGTACTTAAGGCTGGCGAAACATGGAATACACGTTATAAAGCCTTTGGGATTGAGGGCACCAATACAGCAGCCGTGGAGCTAAGCACGCTGCCTCCTATAAATATGGGGACAAGGTTAACTTACCTGTTGGGTTATCCGCATGGATGTCTCGAACAAACAGTTTCAAAAGCGTTTCCACAGCTGTTCATCAGCAAACTTGCTGATTTTGATGAAGAAACGAGAAAGGTATCTGAAGAAAACGTGCGTTATGCTCTTGATAGGATAAAGAACTTCCGTTCATCGGAGGGAGGGCTATCGCTTTGGCCGGGTGCTTACTACCCCGATGAATGGGCTAGCACTTATGCTGGTCACTTTATGCTTGAAGCAGAAAAATTGGGCTATTCCCTACCCCTTGGGATTATGGATGGTTGGAAAAATGTTCAGAGAAAGTTAGCGCGTAACTGGTCACAGGGGCGGGAGCAGAATTTTCGCAACCGAGATCTAATGCAAGCCTATAGGTTATACACATTGGCACTTGCAAAATCACCTGAAATGGGTGCAATGAACCGTTTAAGGGAAATACCCAATCTATCCGTGCAAGCCAAATGGAGACTTGCCGCAGCCTATGCCCTTTCTGGGAATCCCGAAGCGGCAAAGGAATTAATTAGAGGAATACCGACTACGGTAAACAGCTACCGCGAGCAGGGTTACACCTACGGGTCCGATATCCGTGATCGGGCCATGATTGTTGAAACTCTAGTCCTAATTGGTGACTTCGAAACCGCCATGCCATTACTGCGCGAACTTTCACAAAGGCTTAGCTCTGAGAGCTGGATGAGCACGCAGGAAATATCGTATAGCCTTTTGGCATTCGCCAAGTTTGCCAGCCAAAGTCCGGCAAGCGAAGGCATTGATGCCAACATTGGCATACATGGAAAAACATCTAAAAGGTTTAATTCCAACCTTTCTGTACTCCAAAACCAATTTGACCCAGTTCAAAGTGGTTCTGAAAAAATTGAGGTTAAGAACAATGGCAAAGGATTGCTTTATGCACGACTAATAACCCACGGCATACCCATTGCCGGTCAAGAGGTTGCTCAAAGCAATAACCTACAGATGGATGTAAACTTCTTCCTGATGGATGGGACTCCAACCTCACCAGGATCATTAACTCAAGGAACTGACTTCTATGCAGATGTAAGAGTTTACAATCCTGGCACCCGTGGAAATCTTGAACAGCTAATCCTATCGTTTGTTGTTCCTTCGGGTTGGGAAATTCGCACCAGCAGGCTCGACGAGGGACAAGCAGCGCTAAAATCATCAACCTACGACTACCAAGATATTCGTGATGACAGGGTATACACCTACTTTACCTTACCTTATGGCGATGCCAAAAATTTCAGGATCCGCTTTAATGCTACCTACGAGGGAAAATTCTACATGCCCGGAGTTTCGTGTGAAGCCATGTACGATAATTCCATCAATGCTAGGAGACAAGGTGGTTGGATTGAGGTTAAGAGGAATTAATAATATTTGATATGGAAGTCCTTATCTGCCAAGGGATAAAACTTCCGTTTATATCAACTTAAAACTTTGCAAACATGAAAATATCTGCCTGTGGACTATTTTGCAATGAGTGTTCTTTTTACACAATAGAATGCGATGGCTGTTTTCAGGTAAAGGGAAAAACCTTTTGGGCAGCCGACCATACTGCTAAGGGCGTTTGCCCTATATTCGATTGTTCTATTAACGAGAAAAAGTTTAAAAGCTGTGGTGATTGTGAAGAATTACCCTGTAATATATTTACACAGCTGAAAGATCCAAATATTTCGGATAGCGAACACCAAATGTTCATACAAAAACGTGTTGCGGCTTTACGAGGGTTGAAGTAAAGAATTTTATATTTTTTTGATATTAATTCAGTAGTGTCCGAGTAATTTTAAAAAAGATTCTTCGCTTCGCTCAGAATGACAATTTTTGTTGGCTTTAAAGAGATGAGGAGTGGTTGGTGGCTTCGTTCTTAAAAAAACGAGGTCACCAATCCCTCCTCATCCAAACAATAAAAATAACTAACTGTTATTCTGAGAGGAACGAAGTGGATCGAAGAATCTTTTCTTGTTTAAGAAATTTAGTCAGACACTACTGATATTATTTCTTTATTCAAAATTCAACAAAACTCTTGGTTATCTGTTAAATCAAAGAGATCATACTATTTATCTATGGATATAGCAATCATTTCAATTGTAGCATTTGCAACAGCAATACTAACATTTTTTTCGGGCTTTGGACTTGGAACAATTTTAACTCCAGTTTTTGTCATTTTCTTTCCCATTGACGTGGCCATTGCCCTAACGGGTGTAGTGCACTTCACCAATAATCTATTTAAGATTACACTAGTAGGGAGAAATGCTGATAAGCCTGTGCTAATCCGTTTTGGGATTCCTGCTATTCTGGCTTCATTTATTGGGGCATGGTTGCTTCTACGAATAACCGATCTTCCATCCCTATTCGTTTACCAAATAGGCACTGGCACATTCTTCGTTACACCCGTTAAGTTGATCATTGCTTTGCTACTCATTGTATTTTCAATTATGGAAATATCGCCAAAACTGCAGAAAATACAATTTAGCAAGGATAAGCTAATCATTGGGGGAGTACTCAGCGGTTTTTTTGGTGGTTTAACAGGAATACAGGGGGCACTTCGAAGTGCATTCCTGCTCAAGAGTGGATTATCCAAGGAAGCATTCATTGCAACCGGTGTGGTTATTGCCTCTTTTGTTGACTTTACAAGGCTATCGGTTTATGCATCACGATTCTCATCATCGAGCCTTTCAGAAAATATGGTGCTGGTAATCTCAGCAACCCTTGCAGCTATTACAGGTGCTTTTATTGGCAGCAAACTACTTAAAAAGGTTACCCTGAGGTTTGTCCAAATTCTGGTTGCAGTGCTTCTAATACTTATTTCAATTGCCCTTGGTGGAGGGTTAATCTAGCTATGACATATTTATACTTGCCCTCATTTGATTCATTCTTCAAATGAGTTAAATCATCTTTATTTATAAATCTTTAAGTTGTTTCTCCATCAATATTCTATTATATTTGTCTTACCTAGTTTGATGTAATATCTATTCTTACTGAATAACCCTTTTATGAGCATGGAAAAGTTTACCATTGCAATGACAGAGGATACCCCAGAGATTAGCATTGATTACGAAATGGGGATTCTTGAAATATCTGGATCCTCGCTACCAGAAGACTCCGTTGCATTTTTTCTCCCTATTCAGAAAGCAGTAAAGAAGTACATAGAGAATCCAATATCAAAAACCATAATAAACCTCAGAATAAAGTATCTCAACTCATCATCGCAAAAGAGAATTCTGGAACTGGTTTCGCTTTTTCACAATTTCGCTGAAAAAGGACTTAATGTAGAAATTAACTGGTATTACTCTGAAGAAGATGAAGACATGCATGAGGAAGGCAAGGATTTTGCAAGACTTATTTCACTCCCGATGAATATTATTTCCTTATCAAAATCATTTTAATGTTCCAATTACAAAAAAAGCAAATTTCTAAAGTTAAAATGATCCCTATCATTTTTGCCCTATCGCTTTTTTCCCTTAACCACTTAATTGGACAGCATATTCCTGAAAATCTCTTGAAAGAAATTGAGGAGAACATTGCGCAAGCAAAAAACTTTGAAACTGCCAACGATTATAATCAGGCAGCACATTATTTCAATAATGTAGCAAGAATATACTGGGTAAACGGACTTTCCTCACAAGCAATTGAGTATTATTTGAGAACCATTGAACTGAATAAAAAAATTGGAAATCTTAATGCACAAAGGGTAATTCATAATAATATCGGCATGATCTATACCGATGAGGAAAATTACCCTAAAGCGCTTGAGTATTTCAAGGAAAGTCTCGAAATATCAAGAAAGATGAACCATAAGGCTGATGTTGCTTCCACATTACTTAATATAGCCAATGTTCAGTCGGAATCAGGATCCTATCAGGATGCTGCCAAAACTTTAGAGGAAGCCAATGTATTAGCCCTTGAACTTAACGATGAAAAACTGCTTAGCTATTGTTATTCCCTCCTTGCTGATGTTTTTGAGAAACTAGGCAATTCCGAGAAATCCTCAGAGTATTTTTCAAGATACAAAGCCATATCCCAGAAAATTCAACGTGACGAGATTCGAAAGAAGGAAAGTGAAACCAAAAAAATAGTTGATCTTGCAAAAACTCAGGTTAGCGAAATTGAAAAGGCTAGAAAGGAAACAGAGTTAGAATTGCTAGATAATCAAAAAGCGCTTAAGGAAACTGAGGAAAACCTTGAGCATGTTCAGCAACTCACCCATGAACAACAGATGCAGATTGATCTGTTAAACACCGAAAAAGAGCTTCAGGAAGCCATTATCCGCAATCAACGATTAATGCGCAACGTATTTCTTTTAATTATAGCAGGTGTTTTAGCCATAGCAACAATGGTTTTACACAACCTAAACCAGAAAAAAAAGGCCAATGTTATGCTGTCGAAGCAGAATAAGGAGATTGCACAAAAGAATGACCTTATTGAAGAGAAAAATAAAGATTTACAAATAGCCTTTGGAAAGATTGATAAACAAAATAGAGATATCACCAGCAGCCTTAACTACGCTCAGCGCATACAGCATGCAATGCTCCCCTCCGAGGAGAATCTCCGTAAGGTGATCCCAGATTCATTCATCCTGCTCAAACCGCGTGACATTGTGAGCGGAGATTTTTACTGGTTCACCGGTTTTGCCTCAGCAAAAATTCACAAGGAGAGGAAACGCGAAAACTTTCTCAAACTACACAATGTATGCGCCGATGAGAGTGGTTTTCTGATCACTGCTGTTGATTGCACTGGACATGGCGTGCCAGGAGCCTTTATGAGTATGATAGGGTTTAACCTTCTCGAGAACATCACTCGAAATGGTAAGGTGATGCCAAACGAAATGCTTAACGACCTTCACGATTCCATTAGGTATCTGCTAAAGCAGCAAAGCAGCGACAATCAGGATGGAATGGACATGGCTTTATGTAATATTAAAGAAAATGGACGCAAAGTTCTTTTTTCAGGTGCAAAAAACCCGCTAATTTTCATCTCCGATGGAGAGATTAATCACCTTAAAGGCGATCCTGTTCCAATAGGTGGAATACAGATTGAGGGAAGGAGGGAATTTACACTTCATACAATTGATGTGAAAAAGCCTACAGCTTTCTACATTTATTCCGATGGTTATCCCGACCAATTTGGAGGAATTGATGGTAGAAAATATAGTACCCAGAAGTTCAAAGAACTACTTCTGGAAATATATAAAAAACCCATGGAAGAGCAGAAGTTTATACTGGATCGTAAAATAACTGAATGGATGGGATCAAGACGTCAAATTGATGATATATTGGTTATTGGATTCAGAACTGGCATGGAGGGAATTGACATTTAATTTATTTTTTAATATGTTTGAACAAAAACATATTTTGATCTTCATGAGGCTTATTCTTACCCTTTTTTTATTTTTTATTTTATTTGCTACTACCAAAGGGCAAGAGCAACTCTCACACGAACCATCCCTTTACGTTGATAGCACTGGGCAGGTATTTACCCAATCAAAACAACCTGCGTACTTCTTTGTATCGCCTGAAGAAAAGCCAAATGAGTTGATGGCAATACCCAGTTCCGATCCCAACGCAACTCCAATGCATTGGGATGGACAAGGAGTGCATTACATTTCCCACAAAGACTCCAAAACCAACAAAACTATTCTTTTTAGAATAATAGCAGATGATACTCCCCCAATAAGCCATATTACTTTTTCAGAAAAAATCATCTTTGTAATGGGGAGCCACTTTTATGTTGAACTAGGAGCAATTGCAAATTCAAGATCAAAAGATGAAATGACTGCTGTAAGAGGAACCTTTTACTCAGTTGATGGTAATCCATATCAATCAATGGAAAAGGGAATTACCTTTTCAGATGAAGGCGAGTTTACAGTAAAACTATATTCGGTTGACATGTTAGGAAATGTTGAGGAACCAAAGATTTTCAAAGTGATAACCTCTGCCGACGCTATTGTACAAATGGATAATATTTACTTTGATCTAAATAGTTCAAATCTGCGTAAAGAGTCAGTTCGTGAAATTGACACATTAATTGAATTACTTAATGAATACCCCAATATAAATATTGAACTAAGAGCTCATACCGATTCTCGTGGAGAAGCACGGTACAACATGGAACTATCTCATGCTCGTGCAAATTCAGTGGTATCGTATATGGTGAGCAAAGGCATTGCTCAGGAGCGATTGAGTGCAAAGGGTTTTGGAGATACCATACCACTAAATGAATGCAAAAAAGGGATAAGGTGCTCCGAAGAAAAACATCGGCAGAATCGCAGGGTAGAATTCTTGATCATTAAAGTTAAGGAGTAGAATTAGAAGAAAAGTGTATGCAACTTTATACAAAAATATCATTGCTGACAATAGCCCTAGCTTTTGGGTTCACTTCTTCTTCTGCTCAAGAAACCGAAGGTTTTTACATTGATTCTTCCGGTAAACTTTTTGTAAACCCAAACACACCAGTATTTTTATACATGTCCCTTTCCCCTGATGGGAAAGAGGCAATTAGGTTGAAGAGTATACAGCCCGAGGGAAATCCCTTACAATGGAATGGTCATGGTCCAAAGTACCTTTCACATTTAGATTTATATCTTGGAAAAAGAATAAACTTTGAACTCTTTGCCGATGGCAAACCACCAACCACATCGCCAAACTTTGATACCAAAAAGGGAATTCAAGAGGGTGCCATTATATACCTATCGGGAACAAGTGTACTGGAAATTAAATCCATAGATGAGGATTCTGGTGTTAGTAAAAGTTTTTACTCGATCAATGGGGCCAATTTTTTGAAGTACGAAAAACCAATAATCTTAGAAAAAGAGGGAAAATATTCCATCCAGTTCTACTCAATCGACAATGTGGGGAATAAAGAGGACATTGGAGAAAGAACGCTATACATTGACACATCACCACCCGAAACCACAATGGAAATTGAAGGTCCTCAGCACAACGATGTTGTATCGACAATGTCAAAGTTTATTCTTAGTGCCAATGATATTGTGGGAGTCAGCAAAACTTACTACTCCATTAATGATGGTACAGAAACATTGTACACCATACCTATCTCAATATCTCAACTACCCCAAGGCGATTACACAATTAAATGGTACTCCATAGATATGGTTGGTAATACTGAGAATCAAAAGTCTTATTCATTCTTTGTTGACAGAACTCCGCCCATGGTTTTCGAAGAAATTTCAGGAAATACTTACATGATTGCTGGAAAAGAATTCTCATCAGGTCGCAGTCAACTTCGTATAGTTGCAGTCGACAACAAAGCCGGAGTTAAAGAAATTCACTACTCAATTAACAACGAACCCTTCAAAATCTACGAAAAACCTATATACCTTTCCGATATCACTGGGGCTGTTACCATTCGCTCATATGCCATTGATAATGTAGGAAATAAAGGTGTGAGCAACGTTGAAGGGCAGCATTTTAGCATGCCACAAGTGGATATTACTGGTCCAAGTATTAGCCATTCATTTATAGGAAATAAGATATCGCTTCGCGATACGGTTTGGATTAACCCTCAAACAAAGGTATCCATAGCCGCTATCGACAAAGGCTCTGGGCTTCATCGCGTTGATTACAAATTGAATGATAATCCCAACCTACCCTACTCTGAGCCTTTCTCGGTTGATCAAAACGGATACCATAGGGTAAGCTGCACCGCTTGGGATAATGTTGAAAACCTTAACATCCTTAATTTTGGCTTTGGCGTGGATGGAAAGGCTCCCGAACTATTCCATCACTTCTCGGTTCAACCACATCAATACAAAGTGATTAACAGTGAAAAAATCCCTGTTTTTTCACCGGACTTGCAGCTATACATTGCTGCCACCGACGATAAGGCTGGAGTTGATAAAATTCTGGTAGCTATTGATGAGGCCAAAGAAAGGATATACGCTCAACCACTAAGCGGATTTAAAGTGGGTCAAATCACCACCATTATCCTTAAAGCCATCGATAAGCTTGGAAATGAGTCGGAGAAATCTATTTCTTTTTGGGTAGAATAGAGAAAAAGCGTGAATTGAATTCTTTTTACAAAATCTTGCTTTTTATAAACGGTTTCACGGCCCTTTCAAAAATCCCATTTGTGTAAGCAATTGTCATTCCGTAGTTGGTTACGGGAATACCTGCATCAATGGCAGGTTTAAGGCGATTATGAATTTGTTTCCGTGTGATAACGCACCCTCCACATTGTACCACAATGGCATACTCTCCTATATCGCGTGGTAATTTGTCAAGTCCGGTTACCACCTCAAACTCCAATTTTTTACCCGTGAACTCGCTAAGCCATTTGGGAATTTTGTAGCGACCAATATCATCGCACGAAATGTGGTGAGTGCAACTTTCCAGAATAAGCACCCTGTCTCCATCTTTTAAATTAGCTATTCTTGGGGTTCCCTTGATGTATTCCTCAAAATCGCCCTTTAGGCGAGCAAGGAGGATGCTGAAACTGGTTAGAGGAACATCAGTAGGAATTAAGACATTTGCCTTTGCAAAGATCTGGCTGTCGGTTACTGCCAACACTGGCTTAATACCAGTTTTTAGGAGAAATGATTCCACCTCTGTCTCCTTTAGCACTATTGAAACAGCACTATTGTCAAGCACATCACGTATTACCTGAACCTGAGGCAGTATTAAACGTCCGACGGGAGCTTCCGTATCAATAGGTGTAATGAGCAGAACGATATCACCCTCTCCCACCAAATCGCCCAAAAGGGTTGGGCTCTGATAGGACAGTTCAGGTATAGAAACCTTAATGGCTTCAGTAAGTTCGACCAAACCAATACCTTGGGTAGCGCTTACCTCAACTATTGTGGGGTTACCAAGTAATTCCTCTACAGTATTTCTAAAAGCAGGAGTCATTGGTTCCAAGTCCTGCTTACTGTAAACCACAATAAAAGATGTGTTTGTTCTACGGAAGCTTTCAACAAGCATTGTCTCGAATGAATCTATTTGGTTACCGGCCAAAACAAGTATACCCAGATCAACATGCTTTATGGTCTCAAGGGTTTTTTCGATGCGAAGCATCCCCAAATCACCAGAATCATCAATTCCTGCAGTATCGATGAGAACAACTGGACCAAAATCCAATATTTCCAATGATTTTTTTACAGGATCGGTTGTAGTTCCCGGATGCTCTGAAATAATGGCAACATTTTGTCCTGTTAGCATATTAATCAGCGAACTCTTTCCGTTGTTTCTTCGCCCGTAAATACCTATGTGAGGTTTTAATTCTTTACCCTTAGCCATTGTCTGGAAAATTTTTACAAAGATAGAAAATCAAACAACCTCATAATGAGAAAAAGAATACAGGGCATTCAAAAAAATAAAAAAAGAAATTCGTACCTCTTGACAAATAAATTACCTTTTGCTTACCTTTGCTTTTACTTAAATAATTAACCAATTAATAAAACCCAATTAGCATTTTATATGAAAAAGTTATTTGTTTTTACAATTACTACTTTTTTGATTCTTTTAATATGCCCTGATGCAAATGCCCAAGTAAAAGGTTTACTACGCGACAAGGCTATTGAAAAGATTAAGCAGGCACAAGGACATAATGAGGAAGAGCCAAGCCAACCCGAACAACAGCAGGAACAGGAGCAGGAGCCACAACAACCTGCTCGTCAACAGAAAAAACCGGGATCATCGTTTTTGGAAAAAAAGATGATGGGTGCCATGGGGCTAAACAACGTGGTGTACGAAAAGCAGTATAACTTCACATCGAGCATGATGATGGAGATAGAAACCGTTGACTCCCTAAACCAAAAAGATAAGGTGAATTACTCCACATTCTTCAGCCCCAAGGATAAGAGTTTTGCCCTTGTTTTCGATGCAGTTAACAGAGAAACTGGGAAAAAGGAAAAAAGCACCATCATTTTGGATGCCAAGAACTGGGCTATGCTAATCCTTGGTGACAAGGATGGCGAACGTAGTGGAATGGCCATGTACATCGCTCCCGATTCCTCGGCTACTAACGATTCCCCCACCGAAGTAGAACAGCAAGCTGAGGATTTCATTCATCCTTGGTACACGCCCACTGGCCGTAGTAAAACCATTGCTGGCTTTAACTGCAACGAGTACACCTACAGCAACGAGGGTGGCAGCGTTGATCTTTGGGTTACCAAAGACCAAAAGTTAAACTTCTCCAATGCCTACAGCTACATGAATGGCTTTCAGGCTTTAGCCTCTGGTGGCTGGGCTTACGGAATGGGTATGGTAATGGAAATGGTTTTCCGCGATGCCAACTCCAATGCAAGCACCCATATGCTGGTAAAAGAGATTCTTCCTGACAAGTCAAAGTTCTTGGATATTTCCAGCTACCAGATCATTGGGATTGGAGGTGAGCAGAAGTAGAATTGACAACTAAGGATTTTGATTGCTTTTCAAGGAACTCTTTCCCATATTCAATATTTCCAGTTTGAATATAATCAGGGTTCCAACTAATTATTTTATCAAAATCCTCTTTTTTATTAATGGTCCAAAGCATTACCTTTAAACCTTTCTTATGGGCTTTATCTATGTCTTCTTTCTTAAAATCGCTATCTCTGAAGTTAAAAGAAATACCTTGGTATGATTTTTCAATAGCAGTACCCAAACACTTACTAAAGTTATTGTAACCAAGGTAGAAACATTCAATTCTAGGGTTTTGGGCAAGCATAAGATCTAAAAAATATTGGTAATTCGTTTCCACAATTACATGTTGATGTAGTGTATACTTTTCCAATAGCTGAATAAGGTTTTGAGCCATTAATTCAAAATATTTTAAAAGAGCATTTGAATTTTCAAAACAACCATTCGGAAAATGCCCTTTTACATCAAGAGATAGATACGGAGTTTTTTCCATTTGGCTCATAAGAACAAAAACCTCTTCGAGTTTAGTTAGTATTAAAGAGGTATCCTGATTTGTTAAGTTAATTAGCTCCTCGTCATAAGACATCGCGACACATAAAAGATGCAGTCCATTTTCAGGTAAACCAGCATCATGATATAACCAAATAGTACCATCCTTACTACATTGAACATCAACTTCAGCTCCATCCAACATTTCAAAAGCATTTTTTACAGATGGCAAGGTGTTCTCCTTAAAAACTGATATTGCATTGGCTCCACTCCCCCTATGACCAAGGATTTTTGTGGCAGTATGCTTTATATTTATTTGATTAGCACATCCCCAACATAGGGTAAAAAACCCAACAACCAAATAAAAAGCATAATGCTTTACAACTCTATATTTCATACTTAAAACATAAATAAACTTACAAATAGTTTGAAAAACGAGCAAACTATAACTATTCCTATTTTCTTCTTGATAACTCAGGTGCCATTATGACATTATGCTTGCAAACGTAATCATTTAATGCTTTAAAAAGCTCTAGTTTACATTCCAAATCTTGCTTAATGCTATCGTTTTCAACCATTATAATTTGCAAATTCTCATCTATCTTATAAAGTCTACCTCTTGATATGAAGTGATCCTGCCAAAGAAATTCATCAATATTTCTGTTAACTCGCATAAAAGGGATCATCCTATCAGATCGAAACTGAGAGCAGGTATCTAAAGGAAAGCCTAACCAATGAACCCAGCGAGGCGTTTCAACATTAAAATTCTCACCCATCATATTTGCTATTGTTGGAGGAATATCGGCAGTTGACGAAACAGCGGGGAACACTTTCCTTTTATTAAGCATTGGCGAATAAACAATAAAAGGCACATGATATTTTCTCAATGGGTTAGTCTCTCCAACACTAAGAAAATGATCTCCAAAAATAAAGAAAATAGTATTTTCAAAATCAGGTCGTTTTTTATAATTAGTAAAGAATTCTTTTATCGCATCGTCTGCATACATAACAGTAGCAAAACGCAACTTCATTCTTTCGTAAAACGCTTTTTGCGTTTCGTTTAATTCAAAAAGTTTTAACCGCTCATCAACCTTAAACTCCCAATACTCCTTGTTAGGTGGGAAAAAGGGTTCATGTGTGCTTAATGTAAGGTAAATATCAAATCGAGGCTTTTGATCCATTGTATCTAACCTTTCTAAAGCGTTTTGAAAAAGTGCCCTATCTGGATAACCCCATGTAAATCCATCTTTATTTTCCTGAATTTTAGCATATTTTTCATCGAAACTATTAATGGTTAACGCTAGATTCACACCCGATTCGTTAAGGAATACACTCATATAATCGAAGTAAGCCCATCCACCGTAAAAAAAACTATTGTGGTATCCAATATCTTTCAACATTCCGGTAATTGATATAAATTTTGGATATGGTTTATTCCCTTTAGTTAAATGGGTAAACCCTTGCTCTCCATAGGGTAAAGATGCCAACGATGAAGGCAATACACCAAAGGTACGCTCCGATGTGGATAAAAAGTTACTCCAGTAAAGGCTATGCTGTGAAAGTGAGTCTAAAAAGGGCGTAAAACTTCCTTTGGTTGGATTGGGCCCAGAAAACTCCCTAGACAAACTTTCAACAATTATGAAAACAATATTTGGCAGCTCCTCTTTAAAATTAAAGTATTGCCCAATTACATCATTTTTGCTTGCCTTACGCATAAACGAGTACTTAATGCTTAGATAATCAGCATCTTGCTGAATTTTATGAAACTCTCTGGCGACAATTTCAATATCATAATCATCAAACTTTAACGACTCATTAATATAAGTCTTAACCTCATTCACCAAAAAAGCAGTTTTGTTTACCTGTTGGTAGAAATATTCATCCTTTTCGAAATTTAAAATACTAGGATTAAATTTCTTTTCTAAAAAAACTGGTATAAGTGCCAGAAAAATAAAAACTAGAGATATAATACCTCTAACTTTAATTCTCCAAAGAAAAAGCCATGAAAAAAGAAAACCTAGAAAAAGCAAGACTGTGCCTCTAAAAACCTGCCCAACAGAAAACCCCGCTGATGAATGAACAATTTCAATAATTTCTTTTAACGGGTAAACTAAAATTGAATGGTCGAGAGGCAGGTAAGAAGCAAGATAGTACTCGGAAAGAATCCACGATATAAATCCTAAAACAAAAACGACTACCTGAATTGCAATAAGAGCGATTCTTTTATAAAAAAAAGAAAGAATCCAAAGAGGGCTCAATAAAAATGTGATTGAAATTGCAAAATGTATGTCGTGCGTTATACCTACAATATAGTTTAATGAAAAATTTTTTGCCATAATATTAACCTGGGCAAACATCTCTAAAAAACGTATTGTGACAAAGACTAGCAACAATGAACATACTATTCTCATTGGTATCGAAAGGGAGAAAGCATATTTTTTGATTAAGGATAAGAATTTATTAAACATTTAACCATAATTAAAAAAGTACAAATTTAGTAATATAATTTAGTACTCCTTTTAACTCCAATTATCGGATTATGACAAACACAAAAAATTAGGATCTATTACAACTATTATTCTACTTTTGCAAATATTATTAACCTAAACAATTTGTCCAACTCGAGCATTAATAATGTTTTTCAGAAAAATTATCTCGTGGTACTTAAAGAATAGGGTCAAGAAAACTGTTGCTTTTGTTCTATTCCTTGTAGTCTTTGTAAACTTTTTCCACGGCAGGTATAATAAACCTGATGGAGTAATCCAATGGGACATCAAATCATATTACGCTTATCTCCCTGCTACTTTTATTTACAAGGATCTGTCCCTTCAATTCCGACAAGACAACCTTAAAAAGTTTGGAGATTTGATATGGCCCATTGAAACCCCAATAGGCAAAAAAGCCATTATTACTACCATGGGAATGTCAATACTTTACACTCCTTTCTTTCTTGTTGCACACACAGTAGCGCTCCTAACTCTCTATGAAGCTGACGGATACAGCATACCATACAAATTTGCTCTAACCTTTAGTGCTCTTTTTTACTTTTGGCTTGGTTTGCACTTTCTAATAAAAATTTTGCGTAAACATTTCGAGGAAAAGGTTATAGCATTCACAATTCTGGGAATTGGTCTTGGAACTAATTTGTTTTACTATACAACCTACGAAGCACCAATGACCCATGCTTATAACTTTGCCCTTATTACAGCATTTATCTGGCTTACCATTCGTTTCTACGAGAACCCTTCGATTAAACGAATTCTTCTGAGCGGTACCCTTGCAGGTTTAATCACGCTAATTCGTCCTACCAATATTATTGTTCTGCTTATTTTCTTTCTGTGGAATATCAAAAGTTGGAACTGCATTAAAAGTAGATTCTCCTTCTTCATAAAGCATTTTCACTGGATACTGATTATGGCAGGGGCTTTTATTCTAATTTGGATTCCCCAATTTATATACTGGTATAATGTTTCCGGAACCCTTTTCTATTTCTCTTACGGAGAAGCAGGTGGCAGCTTTTTCTTCAATAATCCCCAAATTTTCAACATCTTATTTAGCTATAAAAAGGGCTGGTTGGTTTATACGCCAATTATGATCTTCTCTCTTGGAGGTTTAATTCTTTTACCTAAGAGATTACCTGGTTCACTGACTTCAATTTTAACTTTTACCATTTTTAACATTTACATACTTGCTTCGTGGTGGAGTTGGTGGTTTGGTGGGGGTTTCGGACTTCGTGCCTTTATCGATTCCTACGGAATTCTTGCAATTCCTTTTGCCTGCTTCGTCGATTTTAGCTATAATTTAAAGTATAAGTGGAAAAGGATTGTCATATTTTCTGTTCTCACATTGCTTATTGGGTTTAACCAGTTTCAAACCCGGCAGTATGTGAATGCTGCCATCCATTGGTGGTGGATGAATAAAGAAGCATACTGGGAAACCTTCCTAAAGCTAAGACCAACAGAACGTTTTTGGGAGGTTGTAACTCTTCCTGACTATGACGCTGCCAGAAAAGGAATATATAGAGAAATTAAACCTAAGGTAACAAACAAAACATCTAATGTTTCAGAATGGAAGCATATTACGGAGGAATCGTTGCTTGAATGGCTATCCCTAAAAATTAAAAATGATACCGCTTACTTTGAAACCCTTAACAAACTTTTAAGGTTAAATACTGACACTCTGGAAGTGATAAGAACACTTGCACAGGAGAAAATTATGGAAAAAGGATTTGACTTTTGGAATAGAAAGATGGGAATTGAACTCCTTGTTAAGGAGATCAAAGGGAAGCCAGATTTATTGAAACAAATTGAAGAAAAAGCTAATAAAAAGAATAATCCCTTGGACTCTCAGGTTCTCTATGATGCCATTTGGATTTATAACCGAGAAATGAAAAAGAAATAATCCATATCCTCTTGTTCACATTAGGTGGAAATTGTTTTTACCCGGTTTCTTACATATGACATCCCTCCGATTAAGCCTTGAATTATCATTATAGTCGACATGAGAAAAGCTATAGAAAAAGCGTAGTCAGCTGGAATTCCTATTTGAGGAAAAACTGCAACAGCGATATACTCACTAAGACCAATTCCTCCCACAGAAATTGGGATGATTCTAGAAATCATTATAAAGAAAATAACTATAAAAAAGGCGGCAATATTAAAATCAAATTTTTGTAAAAGTGAATAAGCAATACATAGGTAAACAATTGCAATGAGCCCATGTCGTAAAATAGCAATGGCTGTATTATAGAATATTTCATTCCAGTACCCTTTTCTGGAATCAAAATTTAAACTCCACGAATGGAATATTGGATGGATCTTATGTAGAAGATTAACAATACTTTTGAAAATAGACGGACGGTTAAGTACCAACAACACAAGCACTTCAACGATAAGGAGAGCAAGTATAACAATTTTAATCAAACTATTTACTTCTATCAGTGAAAGTAAAAGTATTGGCAATATAACTATTGTAAGACCAAAGGTATAAATTAGCCTATCAAGCAAAACAACAACGGAATTCTTCCAGTAGCTAGATCCATATATATTTTTGAAGGATTGAATTTTAAATGCATCGCCTAGTAATGGAAAAATTAACGAGAAGAAAAAACCCTGTAATTTTATTATTAGAATTTTGAACAATTTGGTTTCAACTCCATAGAAACGGTAAAGCGAAAGAATCCGGTAGCTATTTATAATCAGGTCAGCAAATAGTAGGAAAGGAATGATAAGTAAAGGCCAAAAATTTATCCCTCGTGCAATTTCCTTCAACTGGGAAGCATCGATCTTCCTCAATGCCAAATACAAAAAAACGAATGTGGCAACAATCTGAACTATCCATTTTATAACTTTTCGACTCACAAAAGAATGGTTAAATGAAATAAATGATCAATTCACAATAAAGACATTACTTGTAAAGCCTTTCATTATCCTGTATATCCATCCACATGGCAAAGAGTAAGGATTGAAGGGCGCTAACAACCAGAAAGACAAACATAATAGAGTTCAGTATAGGCCTTTCGCCAATGGAGTAACCTAAAAAGTACTTTAAAATATTTATTGCAAAGGGTATGCTTGCAAAGAGGAGAACAAAGCCAAGGTTGTACAAAATGAATAGTGGATGAAAATCCTTGATGAAGTACTTAACCCAAATGCGCTTAAAGAATGACCTGAACAGTAAGAATGAAATTCGGGGAATCACCTTACGAACCCTCATCTTCGATTGTTCACCAATGCGATAAACCGGTTTTATGGGTACCTCACGGATTGTACAGTAGGCAATGTTGAGCTTAACCAGCATGTCGTTTGGCATGCCATACCGCTTGTATATATCGTAAAGTTTTATGGATTTTAATGCTTCCAACGAGATGGCGGTGTATCCTGTCTGCGTATCGGAGATACGCCAGTATCCCGATGCGATTTTGGTAACCAGCGAGAGAATTGAGTTCCCCAAAAAACGTGTGCGTGGAATGTAAAGGTTGGCGCTGCGATGGATCAGGCGGTTGCCCTTAACGTAATCGACGCCCTCTTTGACCACTGGCAAACATATGGATTTCAACTCACTGGGATCCATCTGCCCATCGCCTGCCATTACTGCTGTACAGTCGATATCATGATCCTTACACCACTTATAGCCCCGGGCTATACTACCACCCACGCCAGCATTCTTCATGTTTGTTATCAGGATGATCCTGTCGGCATTCGCTCCAGAGTTAACAACCCTAGACGGAGTGAAATATTCCATTTCCTTTCTGTTCATCTCCTCCAAAAAAATATCGGCCTGATTGTAGAAGGTGGATTCAACCTTCTTTTTCTCAATGATCGTTTTTGAAACATTATGATCTGTTCTGAGAAAATTCGAAACAACCCCTTCGGTATTATCGGTTGAATTATCGTTGATAACGATTATACGGTCCACAAAATCAGGCATGGTTTCAATCACCATCCCAATCTGCGTCTCCTCGTTGTAGGCGGGAATCACTACGGCTACGGTTTTTCCTTCGAGCATAATAAAATAGTGTAATTTGTTCTTTTATATTTATTTAGCGTTTATTAAACCTATACCTTTCCTAATTCTCCAATTTTATTTCAATATAAATTGAAGCGTATTAAGAATAAATCGTAATTTTTTCTCCTATACCTTGTAAATATTCGATTTATCAACAATATACAGTGGTCTTTTTCGCACGTCAGTGTTGATACGACTTATGTACTCACCAATGATTCCAATGGAAAGAAGTTGAACTCCTCCAATAAACATTGAACTGATAATAAGCGAGGTCCAGCCAGTAATGGTTTGATGAAGGATAAAATGAGAATATAAAGCGTAAATAATAACTATGAGCGAAAAAAGCGAAATAATAACTCCAAGATTGGTGACCAGTCTTAAAGGTGAATTGGAAAAAGCGGTAATGCCATCCAATGCAAAACGAATCATCTTACCTAGAGGGTAACCGGTTTTTCCAGCTTTACGTCTATCACGCTCATAATCTATGAATGTCTGTCTAAACCCTAACCATGCAATTTGACCTCTCAGGAACTTATGCTGCTCAGGCATCTGCTTGAGACAATCCACAATTTTACGGTCAATTATTCTGAAATCGCCCACATCCAAAGGAATATCTATAGAGGTAATGCTCTTCATCAACCTATAAAAAAGTTTGGCTGTTATAAGTTTTAGCCACGTTTCTCCTTTCCTTTTTGTTCTTCTCGCGTAAACCACCTCGAAGCCTTCTTTATACTTTGCATATAGTTCAGGTATTAACTCTGGAGGATCCTGCAGATCTCCATCGATAATTACAACCGCTTGCCCATTGCAATGATCCAACCCCGCTGAAACTGCAACTTGATGCCCAAAGTTCCGACTAAAATTTATATACTTCACATGTTCATCATGATTTGCAATTTCTAAAACCTCATTTAGAGTGGAATCTTTACTACCATCGTTAATGAATAATAACTCAAAGCTGTTTGTTATCCTAGAAACTGATGTGCAGAGTCTGCCATAGAGTTCCTTGATAATCTCATGTTCATTATATAAAGGAATAATCACTGTTAATTCAATCATGACTTATGCAACTGATAATTTTGTAAAAAACAACATCTTTTTCGGTTCTAAGAATTTCATATGTGTAATTACTTGAAATGTAATCTTTGATATCACTCTGCTGTGCAAAAACTTTATCATTGGGCTTCAGGTTTTTTGCATCTTTTCTCAATGAGATGTCAACCCCTTTGTCGTTCATGACAGTGATATAGAAGTAGTGATGAGGTGCATATCCTCCATGCAGCAAGGTATATCCGCTTAAATCTAACTTTCCCTTTAAGGCATCCCTAAGCATATAGCCCATCCTATATTTATCTATCTCCCATGAAAATTCTTTTGGAGGATTTACCTTGCCAATTATATGACTAACTGGATTTATGCTTACTAGAAAAAGAAAAATGTATGGAAGAACATTAACTCTTAAAATTCTATTAAAAAAAGAGGAACTGGCTAAAAATTTGAAAATTAAATTAATAAATATGGCTACTATCATGGCAAGGAAAGGATACATGGGTACTGCATACCACTGGAGCTTTGTTTTTCCCAACGAGATTACCAAAAAATAAAAAAGGACTAATGAAGTTAGGTAAATTGTAAGGTGACGGTACAAAGGATTCTTATAAAATAATCCAATAATAACACTACAAGGAACTAGTACAAACCAATAAACAAAAAGATGATCTATGATTAACCTATAATAGTACCAGAATCCGCCTTTATGACCTTCAATCACCTCAGCATATCTTCCACCTATCTCATTGTTCCATACAGCCTTAATAAAACCTGGATTCATACTCTCGCGGAGCAAATAATATCCAATGGAGAAAAATAGAAATATCCCGAATCCGATATAAAAATGTTTATTCTTAACGAGGGATATTAAATTTCGTTTGTAAAGTGCAAATAATGGTAGTACTGGAACAAAAAGCAATCCAGCAATACCCTTGGTTAAAACACTAAGTGTTATTGCAAAAAATGTGAAGTAGAGGTATTTTGTTTTTTTTGTCTCAATGAACAAAAAGAAAAGCAATGGGTAAAGTGTAGTAAATAGAGTAAGCAGTGAGTCATAGTCACCGGTTCTGGTTGCATGAACGTGAATGTAGCCAACGGTTGTTGTCAGTACAAGGCATGCAATATACCCAAACCATTGATCCTTAAATTGTCGCAGAGAAAAAAATAGAAAAAAAACGCATGTAAGAAAAGCCGCGATAGCAGCTGGTAAACGGATTGCCAACTCATTAACTCCAATTAACTTCATAAATAGCACTTGCATCCATATCATCAGGGGTGGTTTTGTATTCCACATATCAGGCTTTTTCTGAAAATGGGTTACAATCAAATTGCCATTACTATGCATTTCGTATGCGTTTATAGCAAGTCGAGCTTCATCAAAATTTCGTATAGGAAGTGTGTCAAGATGCCCAAATAGTGGGAAATAGATAATAGTTAATAGTAAAATGTACTTAACGATATTAAATGATTTGACCTTCATCTATTGAAGCCTTTTTGAAGAAGTGAAAAATAATAATGTATTAACTACTATTAACGATTTTCTAAAGTTTTTCAAAAGTAAAAAATTATAACGAAGTGGCAAGGTGCGTTTAAAAAAACAAACTATAAACATAAACATCAATTCTTTAAAACAAATTTGATAGTTTAATCCTTACAAAAAAATTATGATTTATAATTAATAAGTATAAATTTGCACTTAATTGGGATGTTATGTTTTTAAAATGCTTAATTTCTCCGATGAGATTTTCGAACTCAATTAGGAATGCAATATTTAGCTTACTAGGTCTAATAATTGTTACCGGATACTCTTTTGCCCAGATCAATTCCGATGGGATTCCTTATATAACAAACTATTCACCACGCACCTACGCTGCATCTGAGCCTAACTGGTCAATAGCCCAGGATAATAGGGGTGTGATGTACTTTGGCAATTCAAACTGCATACTTGAGTACGATGGCCATTTTTGGAGAAAAATCGAAGTTCCGGGGCAAACTTACATCCTTTCGCTTGCCACTGGCCCCAATGGAACTATTTACGCCGGGGGAATAGATGATTTTGGACATTTGGTTGTTGACCAACAGGGACAACTTATTTACGAGTCGCTGGCATTTATAATCGACGATAGTATTAGCATAACCCGCGTATGGAAGGTATATTCCGATAAGCAGTATGTTTACTTCTGCACTCTACAGTACATTTTCATTTACGACCCCGAAACCAAAACCCTAGAATCTATTGAGTTACCAAAAGATAACTTTTGGAGTTTTCTTTTAAACAATCGCCTTTATACTGGCAACCCTGATCTGGGCTTACTATATCTTGAAAAGGGTAAACTACAACAAGCTAAGGGTGGCGATTTCTTTGTGAATAAGGATATCTTTACCATGCTTTCATGGGCAAGCGATACCCTACTCATTTCTACAGCCCAAAACGGATTGTGTTTTCTCAATACACAAACCGGCAAGGTTTCAGGGTTTAACTTTAACGCCAACGCAACAAGAACCAACAAAATTCTTCATGAAAACTCACTATACACCGGCGTTAAAATTGATGAAAACCACTTTGCCTTTGGGACTCATGTGGATGGGGTGTTCATTATCAACAAGCAGGGTTGTATTGTAACACACCTCAACGAGCAAGTTGGCCTGCAGAGCGAAACCGTTTCAAACCTTTTCTTCGATCCTGCCAAATCGGGCATACTTTGGATTACCCTAACCAACGGAATCTCCTCAGCAAATATAACGTCTCCTGTAAGAAAATTTGCAGGGGAATCGGGATTGAATGGTGCCTTGCACAGCATCGTAAAACACCAGCAGAACTACTACGCATCAACAATGCTTGGCGTATATAAGCTAATCGCTAAACCAGGGGAGAATACCTTTTTCAAAGCAGTTTCGGGCATTTCGGCTGAGCCTGTTTACTCTCTGCTAAACATTGTTACCCCCGATTTAAAAGAAATACTTATTGCAGCCAGCGTTAGAGATATTTATGAGATTAAAGATGAAAAGGCATTGCCATTAAACACAAACGTTGAAACGTACAAGCTGCTCAAATCGCAAAAGGTTGATAACAGGGTGTACGTAGCCACATCGCGGGGCATTAGAATCATTCAAATAAAAGACAACCGCCTGAATTTTGACAGCAAAGTATTTGCCCTTCATAATGAATCAATCACAAGAATCTACGAGGATAAGCATGGAAATCTTTGGTGTAAATCATTCTCAGGCTTGCACCTTATCGATTCCAACGGATCACCACTGGTTTTACCAGAATCAATAAACGGAAAAATTGGTGACTTCTTTAGCTTTGACAATGATATTTACTTCAACAGCAATGGTTTAATATATAAATACAATCATTCTGATCATGATTTTGAACCATGCGTACCCCTTAACTCCCTTTTTAAAAACAGGAAAAAAAACCTGAAGGAATTTTTCCCCTTGAACGATATGCTGGCAATGGCTTACTACAACATCGACAATGCTTCCCAAGCCGACTTGCTAATTAAAACTGATGATACCTGGATTAGCGACACCCTTTCTCTTCGGATCATCCCACCCATGACAATTTACACTGCAATAAAAGATCCTCCATACATTTTGGTTGGAGGACAGGATGGTCTTTTCATTCATAATAGGGCAAGGGAAAAAAATTATTACCATCAATTCGAATCCCTTATTAGGACGATTACCATTGGAACTGATTCGGTTATTTTTAAAGGGGGCGATGGTTTTCTTACAAGAGGCATCGGCGAGGCCTCAAATATCCAAACATTTACAATCCCCATAGAATTCAAGCACAACAACATAGCGTTTGTTTTCTCAGCAAGCTATTACGAAAATGAGGAGGACCTTCTCTTCCGATCTTATCTAGAGGGAAACGATCGCGATTGGTCGCCATGGCAAAACGACACATATAGAAACTACACCAACCTTAAGCATGGAACCTATCGCTTTCATGTAAAAGCAAAGAACTTATACGGTGTAGAAAGCCATGTGGCTGTTTTTGAGTTCAGAATTCTACCCCCTTGGTATCTTACCTGGTGGGCTTACCTTTCATACATCTTACTTGCTTTTATTATTATTCGCGTTACGGTTGCCCTCTATACCAAAAAACTTCAGGAAGATAAGAAACGACTCGAAGCGATTGTTAGAGAGCGTACTGCCGAAATTGTTGAAAAAAACAAGAGAATTGAACATCAAAACATTGCAATTACCGATTCAATACGATACGCTAAAAGGATACAAACAGCAGTACTACCCGATAAGCAAACATCAAAATTGTTCGATTACTTTATATATTTTGCACCTAAGGATATTGTTAGTGGAGACTTTTACTGGATTCACCATTTCGAAAAGCAGAACCGCCTTATTGTAGTTGCTGCCGATTGCACAGGGCATGGTGTCCCCGGAGCCTTTATGAGCATGCTTGGCACATCCTTTTTAAACGAAATAGTCGCTAAACTCGACGTGAACCACTCCGACTCTATCCTTAACCAACTGCGTGATTATGTGATTAACACTCTGAGCCAAGGCATTAAAGAGGGTAAAGAGGATGAACGAAAAGATGGAATGGATCTTGCTTTAGCTTCCATCGACCTAAAAACCATGACTCTAGAATTCTCAGGAGCAAATAACCCTTTAGTGTTAATTCGTGATAACCAACTTCTCGAGTACAAACCTGACAAAATGCCTATTGGTGCTTACGTAAAACAGGATGAACCGTTTAAAAGAACCGAGATTAAATTGAAGAATGACGATGTTTTCTATCTCTTCTCCGATGGATTTGTAGACCAATTTGGTGGAAATGATGGACGTAAGTATATGAAAAAACAATTCAAGGATTACCTGTTCTCAATCCATCATGAACCTATGGAACAACAGAGAGATCTTCTAAAAACTGAAATGGAAAAATGGATGGAGAACTATGAGCAAATCGATGACCAACTAATTATTGGGATGAAAGTTGTTCTTTAATTAACTTTTCAACATAAACTTTCCTGAAGATCCTTTGCTTTCGAACAAATTATATTCTTAAATTGTTATGAAAATAATTTATTGGTAAAATATGCTTAGGTTGGTTCAATTTTTGATAAATTTATTCTTTTAACCGTTCCACAATATTTTCTGTTTTTTACTGTAATTTACAGATTGTTACTTATCTCAATCTTGTTTTATAATTATGCAAAAGTTACAATATTTCTTTCACTTATATCTTTTACTGAATTCATCATTGATGGCCATGTTATTCTTTCTTTTCCCTGAAAATATAGAATCAACCTGTAAATATATCATTAACCTTAAAAAATCAACTTTATGAAGAAAAATCTATTAACCTTACTCTTCCTCAGCATGGGAGTTTTTTACGTGCTGGGGCAAAGCCCACTTGGCTTCAATTACCAGGCTGTAATACGCAACTCCTCTGGAGAGATCGTTCCCAGCCATACTGTGGGCATAAAGATTAGTATTCTGCAAGGCAGTGTAACCGGTGAAGCTGTATACTCGGAATCTTTCACCCCCGAGACCAATGATTTCGGACTTGTAAATCTAATTATTGGTGCAGGGGAGGCAAAGGATGGTGATTTTACCAGCATCGACTGGTCATCTGGAGACCACTTCATCAAGGTGGAACTAGACCTAAGCGGAGGAGAGTCCTATACCGAAATGGGCACCACCCAGCTGCTTTCTGTTCCCTACGCTAACTACGCCTTCTCGGGTAATCCGGGCGAATCAGCATATCAGGTCTGGCTATCCTTAGGTAACGAAGGGACAGAAGAAGACTTCATCAACTCCCTCACCGGGCCTTCCGGCGATGCTGGTCCATCAGCATACCAGATCTGGCTTGACCTTGGCAATGAAGGTACAGAGGAAGACTTCATCAATTCTCTCACCGGGCCTTCCGGTGATGCTGGTCCATCAGCATACCAGATCTGGCTTGACCTTGGCAACGAAGGTACCGAGGAAGACTTCATCAACTCCCTCTCTGGCACATCTTCATGGACCGATAACGAAATTTCCGTTTCCACTTCTAAGCGTGTAGGCATCGGAACCGATGACCCTAACGGGATGCTAGAGGTGGTCTCCGATGGCAAGTCTGAAGAGGGTACTCCTCTCTTTGAGGTTAAAAACTCACAGGGTGAAACGGTTTTTGCAGTATATGAGAACAGCGTGAAGGTATTCATCAACGAAGAAGAGGAGGGCAAAACTGTGGGTGGGTTCGCAGTGTCGGGCCGAACAACTACCAAGGATATACAGGATATAATGGTTGTCACACCAGAGAAAACCCGCGTGTACGTCGATGAGCCTGATGGCAAGACCGTGGGAGGATTTGCCGTGTCGGGACGCACCACAACTAAATCAGACGACAGCCTTTTCTTTCAGGTTACCCCTGGCCTAACCCAGGTGTTCGTGGATGAGACTTCCGAAAAGACTGTAGGAGGATTCGCCGTATCGGGTCGCACCACTACCAAGGGGGTTCAGGACATCTTTGTGGTTACCCCAGAAAAAACTAGAGTTTACGTGGATGAACCCGTTGGAAAAACTGTTGGTGGGTTTGCCGTATCGGGACGCACTACAACTAAAACAGACGATAGCCTTTTCTTCCAGGTTACCCCTGGCCTAACCCAGGTGTTTGTAGATGAGACCACCGAAAAAACTGTAGGAGGATTCGCCGTATCGGGTCGCACTACAACCAAGGGTCTTGAGGAAATACTTCACATTACACCTGATTTTACACGTGTATTCGTGGGTGAGAGTACCGGAAAGACCGTAGGAGGATTTGCCGTATCGGGTCGTACAACCACCAAAGACGAAGGATACTATGATGTGCTTAAGGTGATCCCTGAACGCACCGATGTATTCATTAAACCCAGCCCAAGCAAAATGTTCCCCGATGGGTTCAGCATCTCGGCATACAACGAGTTTATGGAGTCAACCGAACTATTCAACGTATCTGAGGAGGGAACCTTTATCAATACTAACCTTACTGTTGTGCCCAATATTACCACCAGCGATCCCTCAAATATTAGCCAATCTTCTGCCGAAGTAGGGGGAAATGTGCTTAATTATTCCGGATCTCAAATTATTACCCGAGGCATTGTTTACAGCATCACCACTCAACTTGATGTTAACCTAGAAGGGACAACAACACCTGAAGGTGGTACGATACCAGATATGTATGGTGGCTTTGGACAATTTATCACCTATTTATATGAGCTTATTCCTGGAACACAATATTATTACAGGGCTTTTGCCATCAATGAAGAAGGGCTTATTGGGTATGGTGAGCAGAAGTCATTCACAACGCTTGCCCCATACACTCTCACCTTTATCGTTCTCGATGGAGAGTACAATGAAATTAGCAATGCGACAATATCAATCCATGAAATGGATAATCCAAATCCTATAATAAATCCAGTAGGAGATTATGTGTTCCATGTAATAGCTGGTACTTACTATTTCAACATTCAGGCTCCTGGTTACTATGAATATGTAGGAGAAGAGGTCTTTGTAGAGGGAAACACTACAGAAACTGCATTTCTTAACCCAGCACCTTCTACCGTAACTTTCATAGTGAAAGACCAAGATGAAAACCCAGTAAGTGATGTTGAAATTGGCATATATGATGGAGAATCGTACCAATGGCAGTATACTAATCAACTGGGGATAACAATATTCAATCCCGATCCTGCTACTTATGATTATTTTGTTTACACTTACGATGGAGGCTATGAGGAACACCCCGGAGGAAACTTTACTGTAAACTATGATGATAATATCGAAATACCTGTTACCCTAATTGCTCTCCCAAAATACACTGTTACATTTAACGTAGTAAATGAAGCGATGGAACCTTCAGTAGGTGCAACAATAAATCTTTCTGAAGGAGATAAAAAAGATGGTGAAAAGTATTACTATGAAACTAAAACCACCGATGAATTTGGTGTCGCCGTATTTGAGGAAGTCTATCAAAGTAATTACTATTGGTACGACATTTACCATCCAACCGATGGATCATTCTATGGAAGCACTCCAGTAAATGAAGATACTACCATTGATATTACATTATCTCTTGTCACCCCCTCTCCTCCAAAAGAGACAGCGAATAGTGCCAATTCTAACAAATAATTACTATGGATATGAATAAAATTAGTTTATTCGCAATTCTTCTTTGCTTAAGCACATTAACTTGGGCACAGGAAGCAGTAGTTTCCAGCGGTAATTACCACAAGAATACCAGTGGGTCAATTAGTTGGGGGCTTGGGGAATCGGTGATTCAAACCTTTGTTGCCGGTGAGAACATCATTACACAAGGATTTCAGCAAACAAGGCTCACCATTACTTCAGTAGAAGAGATTCCCGGGTTAGACTTTACTATTATCGCATATCCAAATCCTGCACACGACTTTGTTAACCTTAAAATCGAAAAGGATGATTTCACGGATTTTCGCTATGAACTATTCGATCAGAATGGACGAATTTTAAAGCAAGGGTTTTTCGAGAGCAATCCCATCATCATTCCTTTCAACGACAGGAGTGCGGGAATATACTTTATAAGGGTTATTTCAAGTAACAAGGAGTTGAAAACCTTTAAAATATTGAAACAGTAAATGAATATTTAAGCAAAAACCCGTTAGCTGAAAAGCTAACGGGTTTTTTGTTCTACCTCAAATAATACCTCCAACATATTCCCTTCCACATCAATCAAGGTTAACCTATGCTCACCCCCTTCTGGGTTTACTGCCATCCGGTGAAACGATTTAGTTGTACCTATGTATTCTTCATTAAGATGCCAATAGATAGTTGCTTCATCGTTTCTATGAGCTACCTCGAAAATTGCCTCACTAAAGCTCCCATCAAGGTTCCTTGGAATGTGAAGCTTTGTTCCATCAATTCGTGGATATAGCAAAGCCATTGGATTGGTAACTTTTGATGGCTCACATCCCTTACCATAAGGAGGCAATTGTTTGTAATACGGATTTTTACTCCTGTAAAACCACTCCATTGCAGGGGGAAGTACAAACCAAGATTCTGCTATCATTTGACGAACTCTTGTACATCTATCTGTAACTCTATGTGTACGCTCCTGATTTAAATGGACAATTTGATGGTAAGGGCAGGCTACTGTTTCTAAACCCTTTAATGGTATCAAAAGGGTGTCAACGGGATCACAAATATCAGAAGCCCTATGTCCACTATAACGGCAAATTGGTACCCTTGCCATATCATCGATGGGAATCTCAAACCAAGGAGAAGGGGGTAGCAGTTCAAATATATCGAAAAGTATGGGGGCTGCTGCGTTAATCCCAGTCAGGTTAGGACGACCCTCTCCGCTTGCATTTCCAACCCATACTGCCACCACAAATTGTGGATTCAATCCAATAGCCCATGCATCGCGATGGCCAAAACTTGTTCCTGTTTTCCATGCTACAGATCTCGATGAGGAGAAGTAACGCCAACCAGCCAACTCATCGGGACGAGAAACCTCTCGCATAGCTTCAAATGTAAAGTAAATTGATGATGCATCAAGAATGGAATGAAACTGTAAAGGTTGGCTTTGAAAATCCATTGTGGATTCAATATAGTTTGGTTGCCTGTAATCTGTCCTGCTGTATCGGCTTTCAAATCTACGAAAATGGTTAAGGGTTCTTGCCATGCTGGCATAAACACCTGCTAAGTCCCAAAGCGTTGCTTCTGCTCCTCCAAGGATCAGAGAAAGACCGTAATTATCGGGAGATCGATTAATGGTTGTTAATCCCAAGCTATTAAGTAGATGATGAAAAGGAGTTACACCGTATTGTTGCAACATTCTTACCGCAGGTACATTTAGTGAACGAGATAATGCCCGCGATGCGTGAACTGCCCCATCGTACCCCGGGTAAAAATTCTTTGGCGTGTAACCGCCTATCTGCGTTGGAATATCAGGTATAAGGCTATTGGGTAAAATTATACCATCATTGAGCATCGCTGCGTACAGGAATGGTTTCAGAATGCTCCCTGTGCTACGGGGCGAAGTAATAATATCCACATCGCCTCCGTTCTCACTTTCAGGCATATTGCCAACATAGACCTGAACTTTTCCTGTTTCCACATCAATCACCAATACTGCCACATTATGTATTTGATTTCCTGTTAATCGCTGCCTGTATCTTTCAAGAACTGACGTTGAGCGCTCCTGAATGAAAGTATTTATTGTTGTATTTACCCTTTCACCTCTCTTACCATCAACAATTGCTCTAGTTAAAAGATGAGGCGCCAATTGTGGAAGAGGCTTAGGTTCTCCGGGCAGAGATTCATGTAATGATAAGCTATAGGTTAGGCTGTCAATGGTTCCATCGTTAAATAATTTGCCCAGCAACCTATTGCGTTTTTCCCTAAGCATTTCTGGATTTCGTCCCGGAAATATTAGTGATGGGGCGTTTGGAAGTACAGCTAAAGCAGCAGCTTCAGCCCAACTTAAATCGAATGCTGAACGGCCATAATACCTCCACGCTGCTGCATCTAACCCCACCACATTGCCCCCGAAAGGGGCATTCGAGGCGTAAAGGGCAAGTATTTCCTTTTTGCTTAAATGCAACTCAAGCCTAATGGCAAACACCATTTCGACTACTTTTTCTAGCAAGGTACGATTTCTCCCTTTGCGGTGAAGACGAATTACCTGCATGGTTATGGTGCTACCCCCGCTTACTATTTTATTCTCACGTATATTTTGCCAAGCAGCCCTTGCAATGGAAAGTGGATTTACACCAGGATGCCAATAAAAATATCTATCCTCAAATGCCACAACACATTTGGCATATCTTTGGGGAATTGAATCAATAGCAGGGAATCGATACTGACCATCGGAAGCAATGGTGGCAGCCAGTAAATCACCATTAGATGCGTATAGAACTGTGCAGGTTGGTTCGGTAAATAGTCTATGAGGATTAGAAAAACAAAATAGGATAAAAAGCGAAATTAACGCAATAGCAACAATCCAATTAGCAATAATGGTTTTAGATGAACTTTTTATTATACGTTTATATATCAATGCTGTAACAATTTAGATTGTTTTAAACAGGGAAACTATATTAATCAAATAACGAAGATACAGTTACACTGGAAATTTCCAATTCAAAACATTTACCTTTGTAGAAAATTTTAATAATAATGAGCATAAAGCCCATTTCAAATTGGTTTGAAAATGAAATTGATTCTCCACTAATAATAGCGGGACCATGTAGCGCTGAAAATCGCCAGCAAGTCATTGACACTGCGGTGGAGTTGGCAAAGCTAAAAAGGGTGCATGTGCTAAGAGCTGGTGTTTGGAAGCCTCGATCTCGTCCAGGGAGTTTCCAGGGTGCAGGAAACATTGCATTGGAATGGCTGGAAGAAGCAAAAAGTCGTACAGGTTTGCTCTTAGCGGTTGAGGTAGCAACTCCCCAACATGTTGAAGTTGCATTGAAACATAACATTGATGTACTATGGGTTGGTGCCCGCACTTCATCAAACCCCTTTTCGGTCGATGAACTTGCCCATTCGCTGGCTGGGGTTGATGTTCCTATCTTGGTTAAGAATCCCGTAAACCCTGATATTGAATTGTGGCTCGGTATCATCGAAAGGTTCCTTCAGGTTGGAGTTAGTAAACTGGGTGCGATACATAGAGGATTCTCGCCTTTTCAACGATCAGCTTACCGAAACCTTCCCAAATGGGAAATCCCAATCGATTTGAAAAGCCTTATACCCTCGTTACCGGTTATATGTGACCCAAGCCATATAGCCGGGCGACCCGAACTAATTAAAGGGATTGCCCAAAAAGCTTTAGATTTATCTATGGATGGGTTAATGATAGAATCGCATATCAACCCCGGAGTGGCCCTTAGTGATGCCAAACAGCAGATAACGCCAAATGAACTATCGATCCTGCTTAATTCTTTAATCTTCCGAAAATCATCGCCAACAAATGCCGAATTTATTGATATTCTAGAAACTCTTAGGGAAAAAATAGATTCCATTGATCAGCAACTGCTGGAATTGCTTTGGCAAAGAATGGAACTTGTAAAACGGATTGGAGAATATAAAAAGGATAATAATGTTGCTATAATACAATTACGCCGTTGGGAGGAGATGATTAATTCACGGGTTGATTTTGGAAAATCGTTAGGGCTTGATCCGGATTATGTAAAAAACCTGCTTCGGTTGGTTCACAAGGAATCCATCCGTAAGCAGGTTGAAATCTTATCTCAAAATCATGAGTTGGAAGCGGAGTAGCTTAATCTATTAATTCAGTAACATTATAGCTATAACCCTCCATCACAGGATTAGCCAAAATTTTTGTGCAAACATCATTCACCCTTTCCAAGGCGATCTCCTGCGTTGGCGCTTCTATCTCAAATGTAATATGCTTGCCAATCCGCACATTCGATATCTCTGTAAACCCAGTATTATTCATTGTCATGCCAACAGCCTTACCCTGAGGATCGAGCAACGCTTTAAGAGGCATTACATTTATCTCTGCTTGAAATTTCATTTTATATAAGTATATTGTTTTTGTAAAGCAAAGTTACTAAAAATAGTCAACTCAAAAAAAAACATCAAAACTAACTATTGTACCTCATCCACTTCCACATTTCCTTCCATGTATGCTTCTTCCCGTAAAGCAGTATCCCCACACGGTATATCTTGGCTGCTAACCATGTAACAGCAATAAACGTTACTATTAACAATGCACCTGAGAGAGCCAATTCCCATGGTGGAACTCCATAAGGTAAACGGGTTATCATTATTATGGGAGAGGTGAAGGGCACCATTGAAAACCAAAAAGTTAGCGCCCCGTCGGGTGATCTAAGCCCACTTACCATAACAATAATGGCAAGAATAAGGGGTATAGTTATAGGAATAGTTAGTTGTTGGGTATCGGCTTCGCTATCAACAGCTGAACCAACAGCTGCAAACATTGCAGCATATAAAAGATAACCGCCAATGAAGAAGAAAATAAAACCGCCAATGATAAGTACAAAGTTCATATTCGAAAGAGCGGTCATCATTTCGCCAGCAAAACTCTGTTCGGTAATCCCTTCGGGCATTGCCTGTGCCATTCCTGGTTGATCCATCAGGTTGGATACACTCTCCTTTTGAGCCATAGCCTTTTCGGATGATCCCATGAAAATAGCGCTAGCAGCAGTAACAAGCCCAAAGGTTAAAACAATCCAGACAACAATCTGCAACAAGCTGACGGCAGCAATTCCCAAAATTTTACCCATCATCAGCTGGAATGGTTTTACCGAGGAGACAATTACCTCAATTATGCGACTACTCTTCTCCTCAATAACTCCACGCATAACCTGACTTCCGAAAAGGAATATAAGCATATAAACTAAAAAGCTTAGTATATAAGCAACCCCAAAAGCCAGTTCGGAAGAACTCTCCTTAGCCTCACCGTCTTTGGTCCATTTAATGGTTCTTACTTTAATGCTCGTTTTTATATTTTTAAGAATCTCTTCCAGATTCTCGATGTCGTAAGTTTTCAACTTTTGAGTTTCAACCTCATTCCTTATGGATGAGGATATGTGTGATGTAATGTCCATTGACGGTTGCTTATCGGAGTATAGTATCACAGCATCAGGTGAGCTTGCCACCATACGTCCAATATAGAGTACAGCATAGTAATTCGATTCGCTAAATGAAGATTGCAAATCGGGCACGGAAACACCATCGAGATAGGTAAACTTCAGGTACTCTGTTTCGGTTATCTTATCCTTAAAAAGACCTGAATCATCAATAACGGCTATATTCCTCTCCTTTTTATCCTCCATTGTGGCAATGATCATTGGAACTATCATAATCCCTGCAAAAAGTAAAGGGGTTAGAATTGTCATAATAATGAAGGACTTCTTTCTAACTCTGGTTAGAAACTCCCTCTCAATAACAAGAAATATTTTATTCATAGTGGTTGTTTTAAATCGATTAAGATTTTAGTCCATGAGCCTTGTTGTACTCCTGAACCACCTGTATAAATATATCGTTCATGCTGGGAATAACTTGATTAAACCCAAATATCTCTGCAACGGGTAAGACAAGACCTAAAAGCCTGTTATCCGCAGAGTACTCATTCACTTTAATATGAGCTTTAATAAGTCCGGCTTCCTCACTATGACTTACTAGCTCGTAGTTTAAGTTTAAACTATCCTTTACTGTTTGGACATCTCCCTTGAAGGATAGCTCAAATACATTGCTTCCGTATTGCTGTCTGACCTTATCAATATGACCGCTTAGAATATTTTTTGCTTTGTTAATCAGGGTGATATGGTCGCACATCTCCTCTACACTTTCCATGTTATGGGTTGAAAAAAGGATTGTTGAACCCTTCTTCTTAAGATCAAGAATCTCGTTTTTGATTAAATTAGCGTTTATGGGATCAAAGCCACTAAAGGGCTCATCAAATATGAGCAACTTTGGCTCATGAATGATGGTTACCACAAACTGTATCTTCTGAGCCATACCCTTAGAAAGTTCTTCAATCTTTTTGTTCCACCATCCTTGAATCTCCAACTTCTCAAACCAATACTTCAGCCTTTTCAATGCTTCATTTCTACTCAAACCCTTTAACCTTGCCAAATAAATGGCATGCTCTCCAACCTTCATCTTCTTATAAAGGCCTCGTTCCTCAGGCAAATAACCAATGTTGTAGATATCATCAGCCTTCATTGGTCGACCAAAACATTCCACCTCCCCTTTGTCGGGTCCAGTGATCTGGTTGATTATGCGTATCAGGGTTGTCTTTCCTGCTCCGTTAGGCCCTAGCAAACCGTAAATACTGCCTTCGGGCACAGAGATGCTTACATCGTCAAGCGCTAGGTGGTTGGAAAAACGTTTTTCGATGTTTCTCGTTGTTAGTATGTCCATAGGGAAAAAAATAATTGGAATAATATTGTGAACAAAAATATGATAATTGATTATTACTGATTATAAAGAAAATGGAAAAAATCTATGATTTTGCAAAAATTAACTTATTCGATGAATCGATCAAATCTGAAGCAATTATATGAGTGTCAAATTTCTCATACTCATCTCTAAACACAATTTGATTTTTTCTTTCCTCGATACTCTTGTTGTAAGACTTGTCGTAGTATGCCAAAAGAATTTCAGCCACTTTCATATAATTTTTCTTCTCTAGTTCATCCAATGCCAACTTTGTATTTTGCCCACCAACCCTTTTCGAAATCCTTTCAATGGCAGAGGAAAGAGCATCCTTGTCAAAACATGCGTATTCGTTAACCAATCGGTTAAGTCGCTCCTGAAGACAAAGATCAACCCTGAACAAAGGGCTGCTTCGCATTTGCTTCCAAAGTGGCTCAGGGATAAAAACCTTCCCAATGTTCATGGACTCATCCTCCATCCACACAGGCTTTTTAATGTCAAAGTCTTTCATTGACCAAAAAAGGTCGTTGTGGAATTGTTCCGATGTTGGTTGTGGATTTTGCCCCAATGCTCCAAAGGATGAACCTTTATGGTTAGCCAAACGCTCCAGATCAACCACCTGTTGCCCCAACGCTTTCATATACCTGAGCAATTCCGATTTCCCACTTCCGGTACACCCAGTAAGAATTCTTATATCAAAAACTTGCTCAAAAAAAGAAAAAATATAGTTACGAAATCCCTTGTATCCCTTTTTAAGAGTTACGGCTGGAATATCTGCAGTATTCAACAACCAAGCAAAGGTTGACGATCGCATGCCACCTCGCCAGCAATGAATAATAAGATGTTCAGTATACTTATACTTACTTGCTTCACGAACAAAATCAGCCATCTTTGGTCCAACAACCTCAAGTGCCCTCAACATAGCAGCCTTGCGACTTTTTTGTTTATAAAGTGTGCCAACCTCAGCCCTCTCCTCGTTGGAAAAAATGGGTATGTTAACTGCACCCGGTATATGCCCCGATTCGAATTCAGCAGGAGTGCGAACGTCTATAAGGGTATTACACCCTATATAATCAATCAATTCTTGCGGTTCGATGGGTCTCAAAGTTGAAAATATTTTGAAAATTCAATTTACAATTGGGATACATTTGAAGTGCTGGCAAAATTAAATTATTCCTTTCTCAAATCTCGATAAAGATGAATTTTTATTGAAGGAAATCTTACATAAAAAAATTTTTTAACTAATCTTCATTAATAAGTAAATCAAAGCACATAAAATGCTTGAAAATCAAAATAAATATGATAAAAAAAATTATGTTTGTATTAACCCAAAATAAACCTAAACCATCTTTTCAATTAATGTTACAATATTTTTTTGATTTATATAAGAACAAGATATGAACTTACAGGATATAGCAATAATAGCCATTGCTTCTTTAGTTGGAATAGCATACTTGCTAAAGGTCAGAAGTTATGATATTTATGAGAAGGAGCCTTTCTCAGTGCTCCTTATAGTTTCTATAGCAGGAGGCATAATCTCTGTTTTTACCTCTCTGTTTTTGTATAAGTTTGTTGATGTTCAATTGAATTTTATTGATGCAATAATTAAAATTGGATTAATTGAGGAGTTGTCAAAGCTAATTGCCCTGATATTAATATTTCATTTTATCAAGAATAATTTCAACGAGATAGTTGATGGTATTATATACATTACTGCCATATCACTTGGATTCGCTATAATTGAAAATATATTCTATGCTTTCGGTTCAGATACCCCATTTCTTATTCTCTTTCAAAGATCAATTTATTCTACCTTGGGTCATATTTCGTTCTCTGGGTATATGGGAGTTGCATACTACATCCATAAGAGAGTTCATAAAAATTACACCGGCATAATACTTTCAATAATTGTTGCAGCCATAGCCCATGGAATTTATGATGGGGTAATTTTTCACGAAAAATTGAATTTCCTGTTCAAAATAGTTTTTATTGGACTTGTTATCCTACAGTTCTGGTTACTTAAAATAACCTTAGGGTTTTCAAAATTTAGGGTCGAACTAGATGAAACTACTTTTAAACAAACGGATAATACTATTTTTCTATATTGTTGTAAATGTGATAGTAGTATAAAAAACAATGAACTAACTTTTTGGAAGATTAAAGCTGGGCATTGCAGCATCTGCAATAGTTTAGTTTTAAATTCCGAAAATTTGATCAAACTTATCCAATACTTTCGTCCGGTTCTGAATGCAAAAATTTTTATTAAAAAATTACCTCAAAACAAAAGAATTATATCCCTCAACGAAGGGGGCAATATTCTTTTCAATACTAAACGTAACGTCTTAAGCTCTCCCACAATTGAACTAGGTCAATGGCTTAAAGAAAAAAATTGTAGTGATCGAAAGTCCATATTGGAAATGCCTTTCTTTGGATACTTCTTAAAACATATTGGCTTAAAACACCTTATTGATTAGTTCTTTAAGAAAACCATAAAAATTAAAGGGGTAAACATTTTTTTCAAGTATGAATTCATAAAATATTTGAAAGGGAATAAACGTTTACTAAAAAACATAATACCATGAAATCCAAATTATTAATCATTGCTATTACTGCAACTATTACAACAGCACTAATATTTACGATCGTATACTTTGTTTTTGGCCTAAATGCTAAACCAAAGATTATCCTTTCCCTCGATTCGCCGAACGGTCAATACGTTGCCTACGTTATGGAAAATCCAGCAATTGATCCTCCCAATCAGAGCCTTTTTATTGCCAAAAACAGAAGTAACGAATTCCGTCTTGTGGCCAATCTACCGGAGGATATCGAGATGTGCGATAGCATCTACTGGTCGCCCAACAGCAAAGCAGTATCATTTACTACCAACTGGCACGTTTTTATTACACGTATCGAGGGTTTTAACACTCAAAAAGTTAGTATAAACCCCGACTGGTGGATAAGGATGGAAAAAGGAACCTTCAGAAGTTCTAATCGTCCTGTGAAGATAAAGGAGTTTTCCTTTATCAACACTGACACCATTAGCTACAAAACAAATTTAATGGAAAATCATGAGCTGATTTTCATTGGCAAACTGTAGTAATATCAATCGGATTAACTATCCTTTGGGCTTAATCTTTAAAGTCTGTCCAGGAACCAGTTTATCATCGGTTAGATTATTGATCTTCTTAATATCAGTATGGCTTACTCCAGGGTACAATCGTGCTATATCCCAAAGGGTGTCACCACGTCTCACCTGATGGTAAATGAAATTTGCATCTGCACTTGCAGGCGAATTTTCCTGAGCATAACCTAAACGCTGAGCTGTTCGTTCGGGAACATATATGATAAGCTTCTGACCGGTTCTTATTAAGCTGCCCCTGATATTATTCCAACTTCTTAATTGACTTACAGTAACCCCATGTCTTTCTGCAATAGTTCCTAGTACATCCCCTTCTTTTACCCTATACTCTATTCTTCTACTTCCGGTTGGTACATCGTGCTGATATGAAGAAGTAAACCTTGAGGGATTGGCTAAAATATTGTTATTAAAGAAAACACTATCCTTGTATGCTAATATCTCTCTTTCCTTGTCTATAAAGGGTCCTACATAATCCAATGGGAGCTTAATCGAGTGTTGCTTTGTCTTTGCAGGAATAATATCGAGTTTATACTGAGGATTTAAATCGCGTAACACTTTCAAAGGTATGTTCAACACTTCTGAAACTTGCTGAAGATGCAACATCCCTGAAACCATAAGGGTGTCTGTTGTTGAAGGTAATACCATGGCAACGGGTCGAAGATTATGCTCCTTGTAGTATGTCATGGCGTAGGTTGCTGCAATAAATGCAGGTACATAGCCACGAGTTTCGCGAGGTAGGTAATAGTATATATCCCAGTAACTTCTTTTTCCGCCGGCACGGCGGATAGCCTTATTCACATTGCCTGGCCCACAGTTATATGCTGCAATCACAAGGGTCCAATCGTTGAAGATAGAGTACAGATCTCGAAGGAAACGTGCTGCTGCATGGCTAGAGGCAATGGGGTCGCGACGCTCATCAATGTAAGAGTTTATGGTTAGGTTGTACATGCGCCCTGTTCCATACATGAACTGCCAAATTCCAGTTGCTCCTGCTCGGGATACAGCACGGGGATTAAGTGCCGACTCAATTACAGGTAAATAACGCAATTCCTGTGGTAGTTGGTATAAGTCCAAAATCTCCTCAAAAATGGGGAAGTAGTAATCTGTCAGTCCAATCATCACCTCTACTCTATCGCGCTGCTTTTGGGTGTAAACGTTGATATAGTTGCGAACGATTCTGTTGAATTGCAATTCAATAGCTGAGTTTATGGTAGCCAATCGTTTTATGTAGACCGAATCTGGAAAATCGGGGATGATACCAACACTATCATGCTCCACCACCATTACTAAGTTGTTGGTGTCTATTGCTTGTTGAACGTACCATAGGTTTAAGAGACTATCAAGGTTACTCCCAAATCGGGCAATAATACCCACCCCTTCAAGCGTAGAATCACGAAGTACAGGAATTGTATCACGATTAACACTTCCTGTTGCCAAAGTGCATGCAATAAAATAAGCAGAAATCAAGCCCACAAACCTTTTCATATATAAATATTTTTAAAAATCAAACTTTAAACGAACTCCAAAATTGGGTGCTGAACCAATTGAATGTGCAGAAATTCCCCCATTCAAAACTGGTTCAATTCCCAGCGCTAAATTATCACTAATATCCCAATCGAAAAAATGGGCATCCACATTGGCATCAATAATGTTTAAAACATAGAGACCGGCTAAACCAATTATTGCCATATCACGATTCCGCCGATATAAATCTCTTCGCCAAATCAGCTCTTCCTTTAAGACCTGTCCTCCGTATACATCTTCCTGATTTGGATCAATAAGCTGCTCGTATGCTGTTTTGAAGAAAACAAAACCCCTCTGGTTAAAATCGACGATATAGTACAACGAAGCTATTCCGCCATAAATCACTGGCACTTTCCATGGCTTTTGATTGTAAACCTGTCCCATTCCAGGGACTAAAGCAGAAAGTATGGTAGCAGTAGCTGGCGAGTGTCTCCCCTTCGCCTTGACGATAAGCGCATCGGCTACACTTGCAAGGTAAAAAGCTGCCGCACCCGCATAACATGCATTTCTTTCAATTTTATATAATGTCGATTCCCTTTTTAAATGCTCTCCACCTTCAGGAGTAAAAAGAGTAGATTGGTACTCTCCCATAATCTTCCTGTAATTACTATTAGCATTGACTCCAAGGTATATCATAGATCCCATGCCAGCATAGAAAACAGGAATTTTCCAGTATTGCTTATTAATAACCTGACCCGATCCAGGTAATACGTGCGAAGCTAGCCAAACCTGCTGACTGCTAAGTGAATCGAGATAAAAGGGTTTGGAAGCACTGGCATTTGACGACAGTAAAATGCAAATGAGGGCAATCGGTAGGTGATGTCCTTTTATTATTGAAAGTTTATTAAAACGATGAAGTGCCCTCAAAGCCGGGTATTCTTTTTGGGTATGAAAACGTGTAAATGGGAAAAATGTTACTCGTTAAACCGACTAAATTTATTCATTAACTCTTCCAGTTCACCTTGGGTTCTATAGGCTATAACTATTCTTCCATCTCCTTTTCGACCGGGTTTAATATCAGCGCCCCAACCGAAAAGGTCATTAAGTTTTTTCTTGTATTCGGTAATACCCTCGCTCTGATTGACATCTGGCTCTTGGTTTGACTTATCCTGCTTTAAGGCTCCTTGTTCTAAATTTTTTCTCGCCATCATTTCAGCTTGCCTAACTGAAAGTTCGCCTTTGATTATCTTACGGAAAATCTTCAATTGCTCTATGGGATTATCAATACTTACAAGGGTTCTGGCATGACCCATGCTTAACTTCCTTTCCTTTATGCCCATCTGTATTTCGGCAGGTAATTTAAGCAATCGCAAATAGTTTGAAATTGTTGACCTTTTCTTTCCAACCCTGTCTGAAAGGCTATCATGGGTAAGGAAGCATTCGTCAATCAATCGCTGATAACTTATGGCTACTTCAATAGCATCCAAGTCTTCTCGTTGGATATTTTCCACCAATGCCATTTCAAGCATTCCCTGATCGTTGGCTGTACGAATGAATGCTGGGACAGTGGTTAAACCTACCAACTTAGCCGCTCTTAGCCTTCGTTCTCCAGATATTAGCTGGTATTCTCCATTTACAAGACGAACGGTAAGCGGTTGAATAATTCCCAACTGCTTAATTGAGGCTGCCAATTCACCAAGAGCTTCCTCATCAAATGAAGATCGAGGCTGAAAGGGATTGCCCTTAATCTTCTCAATTTCTATTTCTTTTACCAAATCATCGGATTGGCGTTCTTCCCTACGCTCTGCTCTGGATATTGAGGGTTCTGCATCCTCGATAAGCGCCCCAAGCCCTCTTCCCAATGCCATTTTCTTTGCCATGGTATATAATAGTTCGTGTAATTTCTATTCAACTCTTTGTTCTGCCCCAGCCATCTCTGTTTTGTTGTTCTTTTGAAGTAGTTCTCTGGCAAGGTTTAAATGGTTTGCCGAACCACTTGAAGCTGCATCATACAGAATAACCGGTTTGCCATAACTTGGAGCTTCACTTAATTTGATGTTTCTTTGAATTATTGTGTTAAACACCATCTGCTGAAAGTGCTTTTTAACCTCATCAACCACTTGATTGGATAACCTTAACCTTGAATCATACATGGTTAGCAGGAAACCTTCAATTTGCAGTTCAGGATTCAATCGGGTTTGAATTATTTTAATTGTATTCAACAGCTTACCGAGACCTTCGAGGGCAAAGTACTCACACTGTACGGGTATAATCACAGAATCAGCAGCAGTAAGTGCATTCACAGTAATAAGCCCTAAAGATGGAGAGCAATCGATAAGGATAAAATCGTAATCGTTCTTAACTTTTTCAATAACTGACTTGAGCATCTTCTCTCTATTGGGCATATTAAGCATTTCGATCTCTGCACCAACCAAATCGATGTGTGAAGGAATGAGGTCAAGCCCATCTATTTCACTCTTTAATATAATATCACGAGGATTAACTTCTTCTATTAAACACTCATAGATGCTGGTTTTTATATTACGTAGATCAAATCCTGATCCCGAAGTGGCATTTGCCTGTGGGTCGGCATCAATTAGTAGAACTTTTTGTTCAAGTACAGCCAAACTGGCTGCCAAATTAATGGCTGTGGTGGTCTTTCCTACTCCACCCTTTTGGTTTGCAAGCGATATTACTTTTCCCATACTTCTTTTATTAAATCCTGCATATTTTATCAAAAGTTACAAAGATACCCTGATTGGCATTTATCTAGGATTCTTCCTTGTTTTGAATATAAACAATCGGGGTTAACTTACTAACAAGTTATTAACAGTACAAGGGTTTTTCCTTTGGCAAAAATAGCAATTCTTTTACAAATAAATCCTTTTTTAGCATTGTGACTAATTGATGAATTTATTAAATGGGTTATATACACAGTTCGATCAAAAAAAGTATACCTCAAAAATAAGTTAATTGTATATTTGTCTCTTTAAACAGCAAATGTATTGGAAGAGAAAAGCAAGTGGTTTGCCATTGTTAACCCAAAGGCTGGTTTTGGCAAAGTAAAAAAAGAATGGCCAATAATTCAAAAACACCTTCTCTCAGAGAGTGTTGATTTTGATTTCTCGATCACAAAACGAAAGTATCATGCTGTTGAGCTTACGGTTTCGGCCATTAATCAGGGATATAAAAAGATTCTGTGTGTTGGTGGCGATGGCACCCTTAACGAAATTGTGAATGGAATTTATATCCAATCAAAATACTCTCAAACCGATGTGTTAATTGGAGCCATTGGTATTGGTAAATGCAACATCTTCGGAAAGTTGTACGCAATGCCTAAATCATATCAAGGGATTGCAGCCACTATTAAGGAAGAGAAATATTTCATGCAGGACATTGGCATGGTTCAATTCTTTGAATCAAGAATTAGGCATAAGCGCTATTTTGCCATTTCTGGGGGGGTTGGATTTGAGGCAGAGCTAAACTTTAACTCCAACATGCTAAAGGAAAGTGGGCGGAAAGAAAGGATTCATTTCCTTTTCAGCATATTAAAATCGCTGATTTGTTACAGGACAAGCATGGTAAAAGTTCAAATTGACAGTACTAACCTGAGCGGGAAATTCTTTAGCATACTGGTAAGAGTTGTGACCAGCAACGAAGATGCATTTCTAGCATTACCCAATGCTAACCCCAACGAGGAGTCGTTTGACATTGTAGTCATCAACAACATAAGCAGATGGCAGGTAATAAGGAATTTACATAGGCTATCCGATGGTTCCATTCAAAATCACCCTAAAATAAAAAAATACAAGGGCAAAAAGGTTACAATATCCTCAAAGCCCCATGTCAACCTTGTGGTTGATGGGGAGTCGCTGGGGAGTTCTCCGTTTTCTTTCTCAATTCTCCCCAAAAGCATTAAGGTACTGGTTGGTCCTGATTTCAAGGGCGTTAATTAACAAAACCTTACATAGGATCCACATCTATTGAGATAATAACACCCCCAAAGGGTTTGTAGCTTTGAATCCTGCTTATCTCCTGCTGAATGGCTGTCTTTGCCTTGGGTAAAGGCAGATTCCTCTCCAGCTTGATCAGAATATCCTCTATGTAAAGGTTTTGAATCTTGCTGATCAATGGCTCTTCGGGGCCCAAAACCCTTTCCTTAAAACGTGATCTTAGGTTGGTAGCCAGTTGATTTGCAGAAACCTGCAAGGTCTTAATATTTAGATGCTTAAGGGATATTCGTATCAGCCTGTAGTAAGGTGGGTAATGAAAGTCTTTTCGCTGTAGCAATTGCTCTTTAAAGAGCAACTCATAGCTGCTTGAAACCACATGCTTAATAATGGGATGATCTGGATTAGTCGTTTGAATATAAACCTTTCCCCGTTTAAACTTTCTGCCTGCTCTGCCACTAACCTGTGCCATTAGCTGGTAACTACGCTCGTGAGCCCTAAAATCAGGAAAGTTGAGAGTATTATCGGCGTTAAGAATTCCAACTAAACTAACCCTGTCGAAATCCAATCCCTTAGTAACCATCTGCGTTCCAATGAGCACATCGATTTTGCCCAGTTCAAATTCCGAAATGATCCTCTCGTAAGAATGCCTGGAGCGGGTGGTATCGAGGTCCATACGCTCTATAACCGCAGAGGGGAAAAAGAGTGCCAGCTCATCCTCCACCTTCTCTGTCCCAAAACCCTTGGTGGTCAGCTTTGCACTACCGCAAGCCAAACACGTTGACAAGTTGGGTATGGTATAGCTGCAGTAATGGCATACTAGCTGGTTGCTCCTTTTATGATAGGTTAAGCTCACATCGCAATGCTTACACTGTGGAACCCATGCACACTCCTCGCATTCAATAAAAGGCGAATATCCCCTTCGATTCTGAAATAGGATAACCTGCTCTCCCCGACCAAGAGTTTCCCCAATGGCTTCCAGCAGCTGGGGTGAGAAGATCGATTTCATCAACTTCTTCTTTCGAGCGATCAACGTGTCAACCAGAACAATTTCGGGAGGTTCAATATCCTTGTAACGCTGGGTAATGGTGGCAAAGCCATACTTGCCCACCTGGGCATTGTAGTACGATTCCAACGAGGGAGTTGCAGTACCCAACAACACCTTAGCCTGCTGCATAGCCGCCAAGAGTATTACTGAATCACGTGCATGGTAACGGGGTGCTGGGTTGAACTGCTTAAAGGTGTTCTCGTGTTCCTCGTCAACAATTACAAGGCCTAAACGTTTGAAAGGCAGAAATATTGACGATCTAACCCCGAGAATAATGTCGTAAGAAGGTTTCGACTGATCTTTACCATCGTTCATAAGGCTTTGGTATACCTCCACTCGCTGATTGTCGCTGAACTTGCTGTGGTAAATCCCTACCCGATTACCAAAAAATCGCTTAAGGCGATTGATTATCTGCGCTGTAAGCGCAATTTCGGGTAGCAGGTAGAGTACCTGTTTCCCATTCCTAAGTTGCTCTGCAATTAGGTTGATATACATCTCCGTTTTGCCGCTTGATGTCACCCCATGTAGGAGAACTACCTGCTTCTCCTTGAAATCATCAGCGATCTTCTGCAGCGTTTTTTCCTGTTCAGCCGTAAGGATCAGCTGATCACCTTTGTCATCATCTTGAAGTTCTAACCTTGAAACCTCGCGCTTCTCAACCTCGAAGATATTCTTCGCTACCATAGCCTTGAATGCAGCCTCTGAAACATCTGCCTTTGCCATTAGCTCACTTTTTGTAACCCAACCCGTAAAGGTTGATCGGGTTTGCACGGTAATGGAAAGGAACGCCATTAACAGCTTCTGTTGAGCTTGTGCCCGTTTGAGCTCGCCAAAGGCACGGTTGATATCCTCGTCTACCTTGAGCCGTGAATGTAGTCTAACGATTACCTCAAACTTTGGTATAAAGGACGATTCAATGGATTCGTAAACCGATAACAGCCCCTTGTCAAGCAAGGATTTAATGGCACCCATGGGATTAGAGACACTGGCCTTAGCCACCAACTGCTGAATGGAAAGGCTTTTGCCATCATCCATCATACTTAGGATCAGCGCTTCCGAATCGGAAAGGGGGACGGATTGATCCGCTTCTTCAACTGTTCTAACCAGGGTTTCGCTCTCCATTTTCAGCCCCGAGGGTAGGGCAGCCTTCATCACCTCGCCCAACGAGCACATGTAGTAACCAGCCATCCACTCCCAGAGCTTAAGTTGTACTTCCGAAACCAATGGCTCATCGTCGATAACCTGAAGGATATCCTTGGTTTGGTATGCCTCGGGTGCAATACTATGCACCCTAAAGACTATGGCCGAGTACAGCTTCTTCTTGCCAAGCTGAACAACCACCCTAACGCCAGGACTAACATTACCATTTAACCTATCTGGAATTGAATAGGTGTATAACTTTGGCAGCGCCAAGGGGAGTATCACATCAACAAATAGCGAATTGGGCATCTACCTTGTGATTATTTTTCGTTTGCTAAGGTAGGAAAGTTTAATAGGACAACAAAGTATACATTAATGTGATGCATATCAATATCCAGACCTGAAATGGTTAAATTCCTTTTATTACATTGGCTACTTCCTCCATTAGCCAGCGAGGGGTTGAGGTTGCTCCGCATATACCCACACTTTCAATACCCCCGAACCACTTTTCGTCTATCTCGGATGGGTTACTGATAAAGTATGAATTGGAGTTGACCGATTGGCACACATCGAAGAGCATCTTCCCATTGGAACTGTTTTTGCCACTTACAAAAAGTATCAAATTATGCTTTACAGCAAAGCTCTCTATCTCGGCCTTTCTGTTGGATACCTGTCCACATATGGAGTTATGGCTTTTGAAATGGAAAGGGGTTTCGACCTTTTGACCCTCTATTCTATTTTTAATTTCATCAATAATCCGCTGATAATCCTCAGCGCTCTTGGTGGTCTGCGCAAAGAGCTCGATGGGTTTTGAAAAATCGAGCTTATCCAACTCATCAATTGATTCAATGACTATGGCATTACCTTGGGTTTGTCCAACAAGCCCTATTACCTCAGCGTGTCCCCTTTTACCAAAAATTACCACTTGCCCGCCCATGCTCTGCATTCTTTGCCATCCTTCGCGCAGCTTTATCTGCAGCTTTAATACCACTGGGCACGATGCATCGACAATGTATACATCCTGCTTAAGTGCTTCATTATACGTTTCGGGAGGTTCGCCATGGGCTCGGAGTAGCACTTTTTTGCCAGTCAGGTTCTTAAACTCATCACGCGAAATTGTAATCAATCCAATGGATTTTAGCCTTTCAACCTCCTCGCTGTTATGAACAATATCACCCAAACAGTAAAGAGTTTTGTTTTGTGCAAGTTCAGCCTCGGCCTGCGAAATAGCATTCACAACCCCAAAACAGAAACCCGAACGGCTATCAATTTCTACCTTCATTGGTAAGGCTTGCTTTATTTTGATGGTAAGGTTAGTCCCCTATTTTGCTCCTAATGATCTGTTCAACCCATTCCATCTGCTCAGGAATGGTCATATACGAGTTATCCAGCACAATGGCATCATCGGCCTTCCTAAGGGGAGCTACATCGCGCGATTGGTCAATACGATCGCGCTCCTGCACATTCTTTAAAACCTCTTCGAAGGATACGTTTTGCCCCTTTTCAATCAACTCTTTTAGTCTTCGATGAGCTCTGATCTCAGGGCTGGCTGTCATGAATATTTTAAGCTCTGCGTGAGGGAAAACAACAGTCCCAATATCTCGGCCATCCATTACAATTCCCTTATCCTTTCCCATCTCCTGCTGTTGTAATGTCATCTTATCCCTTACAATGGCAATAGCTGACACAGGGCTAACCAGCTTAGAAACCTCGAGTGATCGGATCTCCTCTTCAACCACTTTCTCATTCAGGGTAGTTAGCCAACCTTCTCCTTGTGGATTTGGGGTAAAGCAAACCCTAATGCCTTCGAGGAGTTTAGGCAACAATTGCAGATCAATTTCAGTTTCAGAGGCAATTCCCTCCTGAATACATGCAAGCGTAACAGCCCTGTACATTGCCCCGCTATCGATGTAAAGATAACCAAGGTTTTTAGCAATTGCCTTGGCAAACGTGCTTTTCCCGCAGGATGAGTGACCGTCGATGGCTATAATAATTTTTTTAGACATTTAAATATCCTTCAATTGAAATGGTAATGTATCATTAACCAACTACATCAAATATGGTTCAACAAAGGTACTAAAAAAATGGGTAAGCGATTACAGGTTGTTCTTAATGAACAATTCATCGAGATTGGCACTTACAGAGAAATGGTTTGATGCACCCACAAGGTGATAGGTTGCCCGGCTATAGCTGATATGGTATTTTTTGATTTTTATTCCTATACCCCAGCTAAAACCTACCATAGCAACCCTCTCTTCGATTTTCAGCTCATTGCGTCGCTGGTAATTGTAGCCACCCCTTAAGTAAAAATTACGTACAGGCACAAACTCAACTCCCACAATTACATGGCTAATAAACTCGTTTCCAACTCTTTCAAAAAGGGTTGATCGACCTTCCTGCTCATCACCAAAAAAAGTGTACGTTTCCCTTTCGCGCTCATAGTAAAGGTCAAGAGTTTGAAGTTGCTGAAAATTTACCACAAAACGAAAAGGTGCATGCCTAAGTTTTTGGCTGAATCCAGCCACGATTTCGAATGGAAGTGGCTCCCATGTATCTTGAGTGTATGGTTTAAGCATTGTTCCAAAATTGCGAGCAACAACCCCTGCAGAGAAGAGGTGTTCTGGACTTGTGTAAACCACTCCTATATCGGCTGCAAGGCCAAATGAACGGTACCTTTCCAAATGAGAAAAAACAGGTTTTAAGTTAACTCCCACTGTAAAAATGCTATCGAAGGTTCTGGAATACATTATGTTTAAGGCCATATCGTAACCAGTAAAACTTCCTGTGATCTGACCAGTAGGATCTGCTTCGATAAAACGTCCATAGCTCACATGCTGCATTCCAATCCCAAAAGTTCCTATACCTTCATAATGTCTTGCATATGAAATAAAGCCATACTTAATATCTGCAAAGTAACCGACATAGGATAGTGCTAGTTGATTATGAAGATCATGATTTAAGTGGGCTGGATTATTAAGAGTTACTCCCATATCGCTCTCATCGAGAGCAACTACCTTGCTACCTAGTGCTGAACTTCTTGGGGTTATGGTGAGATTCAAAAAACTATACGCACCACTTCCTCCTACCTGAGCTATAGAATCAAATAAGAACAGAAAGAAAAAAAACAAAAGTGATAAAATGCGATAAACCATAGTTAACACTAATGAAAGAAACAACCTTTTACAATTGGCAAATTTATTGTTACGATTCTTTAACAAAACTAAATTAATAAAGGTTTATTGCCAAGGGAAAATAATAAACTTTGCCAAGGTTATTTAAAAACACATTTCCAGATTCGTTTAATATTAAATGAAAGGTTAAGTTGTTATTTTTAAATAGATTATTGTATAAATAATTAGTACCTTTGCAGTCCTAATAAAAAAAAATAAAAATCGGTAGTGGTACGCAAAAGGGAAACGGTATTGTTTATAGTAAATCCGATTGCTGGATCAGACAGTAAGAGACAGATCCCCGACAGGATAGTAAAATCGCTTGATTCTAATCGATTTATCCCTTCTATTGTTTACAGCAAAAATCCTGGAAATGCCACTGAGATAGCAAAAGAGCATTACGATAAGGGCATACGAAAAATTGTTGCCGTTGGTGGCGATGGCACAGTAAACGAAGTGGCCAAAATTCTAATTAGCACAAACTCTACCCTTGGAATTATTCCCTTAGGCTCTGGCAATGGGCTGGCAAGGCACTTAAAGATTCCTTTTAACATAAACCTTGCAGTTAACTTAATAAACCGAGACCAAATTGCCATGCTGGACTTTGGTTTAATAAACCAAACACCATTTTTCTGCACCGCAGGAGTAGGATTTGATGCCCTAGTTGGCTATAAATTTGGACAACTTAAAGAACGTGGTTTTACCAACTATGTGAAAACCACCATAAAGGAGTTTTTTCGCTATCAACCTCAATCCTATACTCTTCGCGACAATGGGCAAGCGTTAAACAAGGAAGCGTTCCTCATTACCGTTGCCAATGCATCGCAATTTGGTAACAACGCCTACATTGCACCAAATGCCGATGTAACAGATGGCATGCTCGATGTAACCATTATTTCACCTTTTCCTAAGTTTTTATCCCCTTCGTTTGGAATTAAACTTTTCAACAGGAAACTTGGAAGAAGTCGATATGTTGAGATGTTTCGTATAAAGCAACTTACCATTGAAAGAAAGGAACCCGGTTTTGTACATTTCGATGGAGAGCCGGCATCTATGGAAGAAAACTTAACCTTTAAAGTAAAGCCCATGGGGCTTAATGTATTTGTTCCTTAGGCAAACTAGATTGATTTTGTGAGTGTCAAAAGTGAACTAAGTGAATGAATTAATTACAATAATATATCAAAAAAATCTCAATTCTTCCTCGCCTTCTTATTTGTCCCATTGCATAATAGATTTGCTTTTATCCTTTCAACAACTCCAAATACAATAGGACAAACCTCAATGTTTTTTAAAGTCAAGTTTAAAATCTGATGCATCCTCTTCCTGTCGGTATGGGGATACTCCCGACAGGCCTTAGGACGATATTCATATATCGTACACAAATTGTCATGTTGAAGAAATGGGCATGGTGCTGAACGAAAAACGTAATCGCCATCAGCATCCATCTCAAGATATTTTTCAACTATAACAGAAGGCTTTTCTCTTAAGCATTTTGCAATCCTTTCCACATCACGAAATGTGATTATTGGGCTAATTGTCTTACAGCAATTTGCGCATGAAGTGCAATCGAAATTTTCAAACTCTTCCTTATGTGCTTCAAGGAAAAGTTTATCAAGAAATTCAGGTTTTATCCTCTTCAACCTCTTGAAAAGTAGCTTATTCTCTGCATTATGAGAAACCGCCAACTCCTTTAGCCTTTGAATTGGTATGTTATACTTCATATTTTTCCATTGACAACCCAAGTGAACATTCCCCTTCGAACCTGCGAAAGGAAAAGTCCAATGACAACAACTCCAATGCCTAGCATCTTCATTGGGGTTAAGGTTTCGTTGAGCAAAAAGTAGGCGAATATTGCCGTCAGAACAGGGATTGTATTTGTAAAAATATTTGCACGAGTAACTCCTAAGTTCTTAATTGCATATGTAAAAAAAATGAAGGCAAAAGTGGATGCAAAAATTCCCAATTTAAGCAAAGCAAAGATCACTTCCCTAGAAGGGACAATAGTAACAAACTCTTTGAAATCGAGAATAAAAAAAAGGGGCAGAAAGAAAAAGATTCCTAATGTGTTCTGATAAGTAACAATGGAGAATACATTGTAACGAGTGCTCAGCCTCTTAATCAGTAACGAATAACCTATTGCCGCTGCAACGGCAAGAAACAGAAAAGCAACTCCAGAAGCACGTACATCAACCAGATCAAAACCCTGATGAAAAATCACAATGGCGACACCCAGAAAGGAAACCACAATTCCAACAAAATTCATAAGGGTTATTCTCTCTTTCAGCAAATAATATGCACCTATTGGGCTCAATAGAGGTATGGTTGAAATTATTACCGAGGCCACAGTTGAGGGCACCAGATCAACACCGTAACTCTCGCCTAAAAAGTACAAGAATGGCTGAAAAAAAGTTAGTGCAAGAAAAAATTTCAAGTCCGATAAATGTAGTTTATTAAGTTTACCCAAGGAAAGTGTCACAATAAAAAGTAAGATGCTTGATATGATCAGCCTCATAAGAACCAGCGAAACCGGACGGTAAAGAATTAACACCTCCTTGTACCAAATAAACGATAACGCCCAAAATACCATGGCAAACATGGCGCTAGCATAAACTTTAAATTTATTAGAACTCATTTCTAAAATGTAATTATAAAGTCATCACAGGATCAATAAATAATAACACAAAGCATTTCTAAACTCGGCGAATATACTTGATTTTTTGGGTAAAAAATATCTGGCAAAAATTATTGCTCTCCAAATCATTATGCTTACATATCTTTTGCTATTTTTACGGAGAATATTCAAACCTATATGGAGGAACTTATTCGTTTTAGACAGGAGTTGCACCGTTACCCCGAACTTTCTGGGCATGAGCGAGCTACTGGAAAGCGTATTCGTTTCTTTCTCAACAGATATCGCCCTGATATTCTGTACACTGGCATCGCCGGAGAAGGAATGGCTGCAATCTTTAATGGCAATGAACCAGGCCCTACTTTAGTTTTTCGATGTGACCTTGATGCCCTCCCAATCCAAGAAACCATTAATCGTCCCTACATGTCAACTGTATCAGGTGTTTCACATGCTTGTGGCCACGATGGGCATATTACCATGGTTACTGGATTGGCTAAAGTTATAATTGAAAACCCAATAAAAAGAGGGAAAGTGGTTCTGCTTTATCAACCAGAAGAAGAAAATGGGCAGGGAGCGATCAAATCCATTAGAAAATTAAGAGAGCATAATGTAATACCCGACTATGCCTTTGCCATTCACAATATGCCCAAATACCCAATGGGTAGCATAATAACAAGTAGAAATTCATTCGCAGCAGCATCCAAAGGAATAGTTGTAAAACTATTTGGCGTTAGCTCTCATGCAGCATTTCCCGAAAATGGGGTAAATCCTTCACTGGCCATTGCAGAAATTGTTCAAGGCTTAGATAAATTGAATAATAGTAAATACTTTTCTGATTTCACTTTGATTACTATTATTCACCTAAAAGTTGGAGAAGTTGCTTTTGGAACCTCGCCTGGTTACGGTGAAATGATGGCTACTCTTAGAGCATTTAAGGATTCAGATATGAAAAAACTAACCGAAAATTCTCTGGATCTTATTCGTAAAATTGGGAACAAGCATAACCTAGTGGTTGAGACCTCATTCGACGACGACTTCCCTGCTACAGTAAACGATTCAAAGTTGACAGATATCATTGAGAGAGTAGCCAAAGAAAATGGTAATCGGGTTATAGAAATAAATGAGCCAAACCGATGGTCTGAAGATTTTGCTCAGTTTACCGTTCGTGGACCCTCCATTCTAATTGGCTTGGGTGTTGGAGAAGAAATGCCTGACCTACATAGCCCAGAATATGATTTTCCCGATGAGGCTATACCGTATGGCATAAAAATTTACGATTCGATTATTGGCCATTTCTTGAGGTAGCCCTATATCTCTAAATGATAGGCTAATTCTTGCCATTTTATTATTCATACATTTTTAAGGATTTTTATAACCCTATTATCTTCCATATTTTACTACTTTTGCATTTTAAGGAAATAATAAGCATGAAAAGAGTCAAACTTTGGGACAAGGAATTCGAGATCAGCTATCCAGCTCATGAGATTAAGAAAGACATTGAGAATTTAGCCAATGCATTAAATAAGGATTTGAGCAATGAGCCAATGCCACTTTTCGTTAGCGTTCTCAACGGATCGTTCATTTTCACTGCAGATTTAATCCGTCTTATCCAGTTCCCTTGTGAAGTTTCATTCGTTAAACTTACATCCTATCAGGGTACTGAAACAACAGGCACTGTAAACCAACTAATTGGACTTAACGAAAAAATTGAGGGTAGAACGGTAATTATTCTCGAAGATATTGTAGATACAGGTATTACACTAGGGAAACTAATTGAAACATTAGAACATCATAGGCCAAAAGCCATAAAGATTGCAACCCTGCTTTTTAAGCCCGAAGCTTATAAGGGTAGCGTAACAATTGATTACATTGGAAAAATAATTCCTAACGATTTTATTGTAGGCTATGGACTCGACTACAATGGTTTGGGTAGAAATTTGGCTGATATTTATACTCTAGTATAGTGGTTTATTTAGTTACTAACCTTATCATAATCATCATGCTCAATATTGTACTATTCGGACCTCCAGGAGCAGGCAAAGGAACACAATCAGAAAAAATCATTGAGAAATACAACCTGATGCACCTTTCAACAGGTGATATTCTCCGAAATGCCATTGAAAACCAGACCCCCCTTGGAATAAAAGCCAAAAACTACATGGATAAGGGCGAGTTAGTACCCGATGATGTGGTTATAGGAATAATTGGTCGCTGCCTCGATGAGTATCGAAATAAAACCAATGGTTTCGTTTTCGATGGATTCCCCCGAACCAATACCCAAGCCGAAGAGTTGGACTTGATGCTTTCCGAAAAAGGTCTTTCCATAACTCAGCTAGTTGCCCTAGAAGTAGAGTACAGCGAATTGGTTGACAGATTGATGAAACGTGGACAGGTGAGTGGTCGTAGCGATGATCAAAATATAGATGTTATTAAAAACCGCATCAGCGTTTACAATGAGAACACACGTAGTGTTATGGATTACTACAAGAACCAAAACAAATACTCTGGAATAAATGGCATGGGAACCATAGATGATATTTTTGAAAGGATCTGTAATACAATCAATGGCCATTTAAAATAATTTTCAAATTATTACTGAAGTTTAAAATGTCCTCTTCCAACTTTGTCGATTACGTGAAAATATTTTGCCGTTCCGGCAATGGAGGGGCAGGCAGTGCTCATCTTAGGCGTGAAAAATTTGTACCCAAAGGTGGACCCGATGGTGGCGATGGCGGCAGGGGTGGACATGTTTACCTAAAGGGCAATGACCAGCTATGGACTCTTATCCACCTGAAATACCAGCGGCATATATTTGCAGGTCATGGCGAAGCCGGTAGTAGAAGTCGCAGCACAGGAGCCGATGGACAGGATGTTACCATTGAAGTACCCATAGGTACCGTGGCTAAAAACCCCGATACAGGAGAGCAGCTGTGCGAAATAACCCAGCACGATCAGGTTGTAACGCTTATGCAGGGTGGGCGTGGCGGTTTAGGCAACTGGCATTTCAAATCGGCAACCATGCAAACCCCCAGGTTTGCGCAACCCGGAGAAGCTGGAACCGAGGGATGGATAATCCTTGAACTCAAAATCCTGGCCGACATAGGCCTGATTGGATTTCCCAATGCGGGGAAATCGACCTTGCTGTCAACCATTACCGCAGCTAAGCCCAAAATAGCCGATTACCCATTCACAACTCTTGTTCCCAATATTGGCATTGTTCCATACCGCGATCACCGATCGTTTGTGGTAGCCGATATACCCGGGATAATTGAAGGGGCTCACGAAGGCAAGGGGTTAGGATTGAGGTTTTTGCGCCATATTGAGCGTAACCCGGTACTGCTATTCATGATCCCTGTCGATAGCCCCAATATTAAGGAGGAATACAACACCCTGCTCAATGAACTTGAACAGTACAATCCCGAACTAATGGATAAACGCAGGTTACTTGCCATTACAAAATGCGACTTAATTGATAACGAGCTGCAAAGGGAAATGGAAAAGGATTTGCCAAAAGTACCATACCTATTCATCTCATCGGTTACTAACCAAGGAATTGAGCAGCTTAAGGATAGAATCTGGGAAGAGATAAATCGTTACTAACCTATTTCGCAAATATTCGTCTGGGATACTAACTCTTAAACAATGATCGAATTCCTCTCAAATATCGATACACAGCTATTCCTGCTCCTCAACAGTATTAATTCCCCGTTATGGGACACAGTTATGTGGCATATTTCAGGGAAACTCACCTGGGTTCCCCTATACCTGCTGATAGTTTTTTTCATTGCCAAAAAGTACCGATGGAAAACGATATGGATATTATTAGCTGTTGCATTGGTTGTACTTGCATCCGATCAGCTTTCTGTTCATCTGTTCAAAAATGTTTTCGAACGCCTTAGGCCTTGCCATAATCCAGAGATAAGGGATCTGGTGCATGTAGTGAACAGGTGTGGGGGTAAATATGGCTTTGTTTCATCCCATGCAGCCAACACTTTTGGCGTTGCAGTGTTTCTGCTTATGCTTTTCAAAAAAAGTTGGTTTAGCCTTGCCATTCTGTTTTGGGCAGCATTGGTATCGTATAGCCGTATTTACCTTGGAGTTCACTATCCAGCAGATATTGCTGTTGGAGGGATTTTGGGTGCTGCCGTAGGTTTTGGCATTTGGGAACTCTTACTGTTTGTCAACAAAAAGTTTTGCGGAGCTATCCTAAAGCCCACCAAAAGATAGGCTCACCATGCTGTGCATCAATTCATCATCCAACGATCCTTACTATAACATTGCCTGCGAAGAGTACCTGCTGAAACGATTCCACGATGACATCTTTTTGCTGTACCGCAATTCCCCCTCAGTGATAGTTGGGAAACATCAGAACACGCTAGCAGAAATCGACATGCAATTTGTAGCTAAAAATGGAATAAGGGTAGTGAGAAGGCTATCGGGTGGTGGTGCGGTTTACCACGATATGGGAAACCTTAACTTCACCTTTATCAAGAATGGCTCGGAGGGAAAACTTGTCGATTTCAGGGGTTTTACGCAACCCATTGTTTCAGCGCTAGCAAACATTGGCCTTCAGGCAAAGTTCGAAGGTCACAATAGCCTCACCATTAACGGTAAAAAAATATCGGGCAATGCCGAGCATGTTTTCAAGAGTAGGGTTATGCACCATGGCACCCTGCTTTTCTCGACCAATCTCGACCATTTATCCAAAATTCTTTACGTGGACGAAAATCGGTACAGCGATAAAGCCGTAAAATCAGTAAGAGCCATTGTAACAAATATTAGCGAACATCTAACAAAATCAATGACCATTGAGAGTTTTGCTGATAACATCTGGGACTACGTAATGAAAGGCAATGCCAATGCGAAAGAATACGTCCTTTCCAAAGACGATCATGCCCAAATTCAAGGACTCTACAAAGAAAAGTATACCAGCTGGGAATGGAATTTTGGATACTCCCCAAAGTATTCCCTTATCAGAAAGATAAAAACTTCATCTGGTTGTCTATCGATTTCGATGGAAGTTGATAAAGGCAAAATATCATCTGTGGACATTGCTAATTCCGACTTGCCCAATATATTGGTAACCAGCATAAAGAAATCCTTAATGGGTTGCAATCATGAGGTTAATTGCCTCAAGCAAGCGTTACAAAAAAGTGAGTTAGATGCGGAACTTAAAAAAGCAATTTGGGAAGGTTTATTGTAATTCAACTCACTCTACGGACATCGAGTAAATCTTAAGTTCCTCCCCCATAACATTATACCCATTGCAGATGTAATTCCATCCATATCTCTCATAGAAGTTCTCTAAATCCGTGGAAAGGTATAATTCTTTGAATCCCTTAATCTTTGCCTCTTTTATTCCATGAAGCAAAAGCTCTTTTGCCATACCCTTTCCACGTTTATCCTCTTCAACATATAGGCATGCAAGCCATGGCGATAAATCCTGACGACTAATCAGATCATTCACAATAAGCGCATAAGATGCAATAATGGTATTATTTTCTAGGACAATATAAAATTTAGGAAGTGGATTTTTATCATCCAGCGAGTTTTCTATGCAATTTCTGTAAAAGCTGTAATTGAATTCGTCTCCCCAGCGTTTCCAGAAATAGGATATAGCATCAATAAGTAAATCTTTCCGTTTTGAGAGCTCAACAATTTGCATATTCTATTGCCATTTGGTATATGCCATCTAATTCTCTGGGTCAATGCGAAAGAAAACTTTTTCTGTCAATATTAAATCAAACGACTCGGGGCTAAGTACTGAAGCAACCCTAAAGGTTGTATCGAGAAAGAATAGACACTCCATTTCTAGCGGTTCTCCAGCCAGATCTGCTGACTGAAATTTATGGAGCATAATGTAGCCTAAAAGTTCACCTAAATTGCTATTGAGAAGTGTTTTCAAGCTATCCAGCTTTTCTGTATTTCCTTCTTCTTTGCTCAATGCTTCCTCCTGCTCAATCATTGTCATTAGCTGAAGTGTACGGTCACTCCTCTCGTATCGAGCATTAATGTCACCAAATACAATGGGTTTGTAATGGGGGTATTCATTGTTTTCGAACATCCAACTTTTTATGGCATCCTCCGCTTTTTGCTGTTTTGTTGGGGTAAATTCGTTGCTATCCTGTTTTGGTCCCTTACAGGAAAAAAGCCCTGAAATTATCAAGAGGCAAAGGATTACCAGGAAAGATTTTTTTGCTTTCATAATGCAGAGTATTAATTGAAGGCAAGATAGTAAAAAGCTAGCTAAAAAAACACATCAATATCAATAAAAAAAAGAAATCCCGATTGGTAAATATTATACTCTATCGGGATTTCTATAGTAATTTTAGCTTTACTTCTTCATCATCTCAGCAAAATACTTGTAGAATAGCGGAATTGTTTCAATTCCCTTGTAAAACATGTCGAGCTGATAATTCTCGTTGGGAGAGTGAATGGCATCGGACTCCAGGCCAAATCCTATGAGAATTGATTTAAGCCCAAGTTTCTCCTCGAATGTGCTAATAATTGGTATGCTTCCACCACTACGGTAGGGTATGGGTTTCTTGCCAAACGTATCCTCCATGGCTTTGCTCGCAGCCTGATAGGCAGGAATGTTGGTGGGCGAAACGTATCCCTGTCCTCCATGAAGCGGAGTTACCTTCACCTTAACGTAAGGTGGGGCAATGGCCTCGAAGTGTTTCTGAAAGAGCTCGGCAATTTTGTGGTGATCCTGATTGGGAACCAAACGCATGGATATTTTTGCCGATGCCTTTGACGGTAGTACAGTTTTTGCACCTTCGCCTATGTATCCGCTCCAAATACCATTTACGTCAAGGGTTGGACGAATGCCAACACGCTCAAGGGTTGTATAGCCCTTCTCGCCCCATATTTCAGCAATATCTAAAGCTTTTTTATAATTTTCCAGGCTGAATGGAGCCTTGTTCATTTCAGCACGTTCTGCAGGATCTACATCCATCACATCATCGTAAAAACCTGAAATGGTGATATGGTTATTCTCATCGTGCATCGAGGCTATCATCTTGGCAAGAATATTTGCTGGGTTGGCAACCGCACCGCCAAAAAGGCCTGAGTGAAGATCGCGATTGGGTCCAGTAACCTCAACCTCAACATAGGCTAATCCCCTGAGTCCGGTTGTAATGGAAGGCTCGTTTTTGCCGAGCAGGGATGTGTCGGATACAAGAATTATATCAGCCTTTAGCATCTCCTTATGCTTATCGAGCCATTTTCCAAGATTGGCAGAGCCAATCTCTTCCTCTCCCTCGATCATGAACTTCACGTTGCAGGGAAGGGTATTGGTTTTCATCATCAACTCGAATGCCTTAGCATGCATAAATCCCTGTCCCTTGTCGTCATCGGCACCGCGTGCAAATATCTTCCCATCCCTTATCTCCGGTTCAAAGGGCTTGGTTTCCCATAGCTCTATAGGATCAACAGGCATTACATCATAGTGTGCGTAAACCAATACTGTTGGGGCTTTTGGATCAATGATCTTCTCCCCATACACCACAGGATGACCATCGGTGGGCATAACCTCTGCCTTATCGGCACCCGCTTTTAGAATCTGATCTCTCCAGTATTCTGCACACCTAACCATATCGGGTTTATGGTCTGCAATTGAGCTGATTGAAGGAATTCTAAGCATTCCAAAGAGCTCCTCAAGGAATCGATCCTTGTTGTCTTCAATGTACTTCTTAATGTAATCCATAGCTATTATTTTGGTTTGTAATTTTCAGGCCACAATGATAACAATAAAAAGAAAAACATCCTAACAGAATCGCCAAGTACATGCCATACAACATCTTACCTGTCAACCTTTGCAAAGGGATAGAGTTAATAAACCTTTACTAACTCTGGTCTTTGGTACCATCCTCGTCTTCAAGTTTTTGCTTCTCAATCAGAATAGCAGTCGCCTCAACTTCATCATAGAATTTTTGGCCAAATGCTCTAGTAATGGATTCTTTGAGAAATTTGTACACAGGAATTCCTTCTTTGACTCCAAGCGCTCTAGCGGGTTCGCATATACTCCACTGATCGTAGTTTATAGCTGTAAACGTAGAGTATTTCTTCACCCTGATTGGATAAAGATGGCACGAGATGGGCTTTCGGAATTTCACTTTACCATCGAGCCAAGCTCTTTCGATGGCGCAAAAAGTGATCCCATCAACATCAATGGAGTATGCACACTCCTCTCCGTTGATAAGAGGGGTAACCATATCACCATCAAAATCTTTTATGGCAACCCCCTGTTTTTTAATTGCCTTTAGTCCAGAGGGTTTGAGGTAGGATTCAATGATTTGAATTTCGCTCTCAAGCATTTCAATCTCCTCTTTCTCAAGGGGTGCCCCCGATTGTCCAAAAACACAACAATTGCCAAGGCACTGGGGTAGATCGCAGCAAAAGTGTTTCTCGAAAACATCGAAGCTGATAAGCTTATCGTC
>CAYNHM010000017.1:0-77094 GCA_964397135.1 uncultured Rikenellaceae bacterium | reverse complement strand
AATATTGATAATCGATCACTTAAGCGTGTTGCTTAGGTCGAACTCACGTTATTTATTGATTTAATGGAATTTAAAAATATTCTAAATAAATGGTACTTAAAGAATAGGCGGGACCTCCCCTGGAGAGATTCAGAGGATCCATATAGCATTTGGGTTTCTGAGATTATTCTTCAGCAAACAAGGGTTGCGCAGGGTATTGGTTTTTATAATCTATTCATGCATACATTTCCAACAGTTCATTCACTTGCAAATGCCCATGAAGATGAGGTTTTGAAGGTGTGGCAAGGGCTGGGATACTATTCCCGCGCAAGGAATATGCACAAAGCGGCTAAACAAATTGTAGAAAAATTTAATGGAAAAATTCCAGATTCCTTCAAGGAATTACTTAAGTTAAGTGGTGTTGGGCATTATTCAGCAGGAGCCATTGCATCATTCGCTTTTAAGGAGGTTGTTCCAGCCATTGATGGAAATGTGTATAGAGTAATGTCTAGGATTTACGGGTTATTTGCATCACCCTATACAACCAAAGGGAAACGAGAATTTTACGAATTGGTTATGGAGCTAATTGACAGAAAAGCTCCTCATCATTTCAATCAAGCATTGCTCGACTTTGGAGCACTTCAGTGCCCTCCTCGTAATCCAAAATGCTTTGAATGTCCATTTTCTCAATATTGCTATGCTTTTCGTAACAATCTTGTTCAAAGTTTACCCATTAAAAGTAAAAAGTTAATCCCAAAGAATCGTTTCTTTGTATACCTATTAATCAGATGCAAAGGGTTGACATACATACATAAACGAAACGAAAGAGATATTTGGCAGTCGCTTTACCAATTTCCTTTAATTGAAACTGAAAAACTTCTGGAAGAACAACAAATTATAACACATCCAGAATGGAAAAGGATTTTTGGAAGAAGTTTACCGAAAATTACTTATATTTCTCCTGTAGTCAAACATCAATTAAGTCATCAAAACTTGAATGCAAGATTTGTGATTGTAGAAATTAATAGAATTACAACCTTTATAAAGAATAGTTACTTAGCCATTTACACAAACAGTATTTATGATTACTCGGTGCCGAGATTGATTGATAATTTTCTGGCAGCAGAACCAGCAATAAAGTACTTTTTAAATTCTCCCCTATAAACCCACCTTTAAATATATCATTATAAAATATCTGATCTTTTCTAATGTTCATCTATAATTCATAAAATACTTTGGACAATTAAGCGATTAGTTGTAATTTTACTCATTACTTTAAAACCCCAAAATTATGAGCGTTAATAAAGTCATACTTATTGGTAATGTTGGCAAAGATCCAGAGGTGAGGCATCTTGAAGGTGGCGTTTCAGTTGCCAGATTCCCACTTGCAACAAATGAAACTTATACTGATAAGAGTGGACAGAGAGTAACCCAAACGGAGTGGCATAATATCGTTGTATGGCGTGGACAAGCCGATATTGCTGAGAAATACGTGAAATCAGGAAAATTGCTTTACGTAGAGGGTAAGTTGCGAACAAATGCTTACGAGGATAAGGGAACAGGAACTAAGCGATATTTTACAGAGGTTCATTGTACTAATTTCCGTTTTCTTGGACCATCGGGGGAGGGAGGCACATCCCAGAATAAAGAGGTAATGAAGGATGCAACCCCTAATGCGTTGAGCGAGCCAGAACCACCTTTACCTGAGCCAGAAGATGATTTACCCTTTTAATGCATATCAAAAATTTATAGCGGGATTTTATTCCAAAAAAAACATGAATCATTGCCTGTTGACAAACGCTTTAAGTATGCATTAGATTTTTGATCCTTTAATAATATGAATTTGACAACATTCTTATTGCTCATACCCATAGGTATATTGGATATTATTTTCTATCCAATTTCCATTGGGTTTGTTTTTGGCATTGTGGCTCTTATTATTCTACTTGTCATTTCAAGTCTTATTTCTGGCTCTGAATCAGCATTTTTTTCCCTTAACCCAACCGATCTAAACCATCTTGAGGAGAATCAAACAAAAAAAAATAAGATAGTTCTTCAACTACTTGAAAAACCAGAGCAGTTATTAGCATCTATTCTTATTATGAACAACCTCGTAAATGTGGGTATTATTATTCTATCAGCTTTTCTAACAGCATCAGTTGTTGATTTCTCTAATACCCCATTTTTGGGATTTATTGTTCAGGTTGTTGTTATTACTTTCATTCTTTTGCTATTTGGGGAGATTATCCCCAAAATATTGGCAACAAGTAAAGCTCTTGCTTTTTCAAAACTTATGGCTTTCCCATTATTTATTCTAAATAAGTTAATGAAACCATTGAATTACTTGCTAGTTAGTTCTTCTGTTCAGATGAGTCGTAGGTTTTCACCAAGGCGTAATATTTCTATTGATGATCTTAGCGATGCCCTTGATATAACTTCGGGCCAACTTCCAGAAGAAAGGAAAATCCTCAAGGGCATAGTAACCTTTGGCAATAAAGAAGTCCGAGAGATTATGAAACCCCGACTTGATGTGGTAGCATTAGATCTAACAACTGGGTTCAATAAACTTAAATCGGTGGTAGTTGAGTCTGGATATAGCAGGATACCTGTTTACGATCAAACATTTGACGAGATACGAGGTGTACTGTATGTTAAAGATCTTTTACCTCATATTCAGGAGTCTGATGATTTTCAATGGCAAAATCTCCTTAGAGAGCCCTACTTCGTTCCTGAAAGTAAAAGAATTAACGCACTCCTTTCAGAATTTCAAACCAAGAGAATTCATCTTGCCATAGTGGTAGATGAATATGGAGGGACATGTGGAATTGTCACCCTTGAAGATATCTTAGAAGAAATAGTCGGTGAAATTTCTGATGAATCCGATGAAGAAGTTGCATTATACTCGAAGCTGGATGACTATAATTACTTTTTTGAAGGAAAAATTCTTTTGAATGACTTTTGCAGGATAGTCAACGTGGACGATGCCGTATTTGATAATGTTAGGGGAGAAGCCGAAACCTTAGCTGGTGTTATTTTAGAGATTACAGGCCTTCTTCCTAGAAAAAATGATATTATCAACCATAAACATTTTCAATTCCTAATAGAATCAGTTGATAATAAGAGAATAAAACGGGTTAAGGTCACCTTAAAAAAACAACCTGTTTAGCATGAGAATAGCAATAATATCCTTAAGCTTTGCATTATTAACTCTATGTTTTGGATCATGCAGAAACAACTCAACACCAAAACCTAGAGGTTATTTTAGAATTGATTTCCCAGAAAAAAAATATCATGTATTTGATTCATTATCTTTTCCATATTCTTTTCAATATCCTGTTTATGGAAGAGTGATTAAGGATGTCTCCAAGATTAGTGAGAAATATTGGGTTAATGTTGATTTTCCTGAGTATAAAGCAAGAATTCATATCAGCTATAAAGATGCTCAAGGAAGATTGGACTCTTTGTCTGAAGACTCAAGAGCGTTAGCCTACAAGCATGCAGCTAAAGCAGATGCCATAAGTGAAAGATTTTATTTTAACGCTGAGACCAATGTTTATGGTATTTTATATCAGATCAAAGGTAATACTGCCAGTTCATGGCAGTTCTATGTTACCGACTCAACGAATCATTTTTTGAGGGGTGCGCTATACTTTTCTGTTAGGACCAATAAGGACTCATTAGCACCTGCCATAGATTTTTTTGGAAAAGATCTAATAAGACTTATGGAAACAGTTGAATGGAAAAATATTGATAGATAGACATAATGGGATTAATAGAAGTTAATAAAACCGATGATTACACTCTGGGTGTTTGGCGTGTAGAAGAATCTGAAGAGAGGCTCAAGGAAATTGTTGGTGGTACTATTTTCCCAGGTTTAAATAGAATAACACATCACCGTCGAAGATTGGAGTGGCTGGCTGCAAGATCGTTGTTAAAAGAATTTGGTTACCACGGACTTGTTAAATATCACCCAAGCCGTCGACCCTTTCTTGCAAATTCGCACTCACATATTTCCATTAGCCATTCTTTCCCTTTCGTGGCAGTTATACTTAGTAGCGATTTTCTTGTAGGGATTGATGTAGAGTATTATAATAGACCCTTTATGTCTGTTACTCACAAGTATCTTTCAGAAAGAGAGAAGAATTGGATTGACGTTAACGATAACAAAATGCTTGCTTTGGTTTGGAGCGCTAAGGAGGCTCTATATAAACTCCCAGGAATGGAAGGCCTCGGGGGTGTTGACATGGATATTAAACCGATCGATAGTATATCAGAGTATGGAAATTTGGATGCAATCATTCGAATTGGAGGGACTGTTCAGCGATTTAGTTACATAAGGTATTACTACATTGGTAGTTTCAATGTGGTATGGGTGTGCTGTAATCCAAAAACATTAGTTTGGTGATCATGGTATACAACATGTTAACAGCTAAAAATGGCAAGAAAGCCACCTTTGCTCTTCTGGTTGATCCTGATGAACATTCGGCGAAGGGAATTGAGACTTTAGCTAATCAAGCTGAAAAGGTTGGAGTTGATATAATTTTTTTTGGAGGAAGCCTTGTTAAAAGCCATATAGATACAACTCTTAGTGCATTAAAACGTTGCACTAAAATACCCGTTGTTCTTTTTCCAGGTAATGCTATCCAATTTTGCGGAAAGGCAGATGCTATTCTTTTGCTATCCCTAATATCTGGGAGAAATCCTGACTACTTAATAGGTAATCATGTTATCGTATCCAACGCAATAAAGGAAAGTGGCATGGAGGTAATACCTACAGGTTATATGCTTATTGAGTCGGGAGTTGCTACTTCAGTGCAGTATATGAGCAATACCATGCCAATCCCATCGAGCAAAATAGATATTGCAGTGGCAACTGCATTAGCAGGTCAGCAGCTGGGGCTAAAGGCCATTTATCTTGAGGCAGGCAGCGGCGCTAAGCATCCAGTTCCCCCTGATCTTATTAGAGAGGTTAGGAAGAATATAGACATACCCATAATTGTTGGTGGAGGGCTTTGTTTACCCGAACAAGTAAATGCGTCAAGAGATGCTGGTGCCAATTTGGTTGTGGTTGGAAATGCCATTGAAAAAAATCCTAATTTATTATCTGAATTGGTAAAAGCTTCTCGATAGTACCCTTTACCAATCCATAAAGAAAAAGGAGCTGTCTTTGCTTTTTAGACAGCCCCTTTAATCATATTGATATTGATAAGTTACTTCATCTCGTAAGTTTCACCGCTATGTAGAAGATCGTCCATGCACTTGATCTTTGCTGATTTTTGAATATCTAGCAGCTGATCCCGTACATTGTCATCATAGGTTGAATGCTTAACGGCACGAATAACACCTAAAGCAACGGGGTACTCTGGTAGGCTCATGTTCACAAGCATTGTGTGTAAGCCAGGATTTGGATTTTGTGCATTGTGGACAAGGATATTGTCAAGGGTATATCCATTCTCACCCAGAGTAACAACTTTTAGGTGGTTATCCTCAATTACGAGTCCTTTCTCGTTGTTCTTTCCAAATAGCATTTTTTCGCCATGACGAAGTACTATCGTTTTATCGGCTCGGTTTTCACGGTCAGTTATTTCTTCATGGGTTTTATCGTTGAATATTACGCAGTTTTGCTGTACAACAACAACCGATGTCCCATCGTGTTTAGCGGCTTCAACCAGAACCTCAGCAGTTAATTTTACATCAACATCTATGGTTCGGGCAAAGAATTTGCCTTGGGCTCCAATCACTAACTCCCCGGGACGGAAGGGATGCTCAACTGTTCCATATGGAGAAGTCTTGGTTATTGCCCCTAGTTTCGAAGTTGGGCTATACTGTCCCTTGGTAAGGCCGTATATCTCGTTGTTAAAGAGAATAATATTGATATCGATATTACGCCTAATGGCGTGAATGAAATGGTTGCCACCTATTGCAAGCGAGTCACCATCCCCTGTCATCATCCAAACGCTAAGCTTTGGATTTGCCACTTTTATTCCGGTTGATATTGCAGCAGCCCTCCCGTGAATGCCATGGAATCCAAAGGTATCAACGTAGTACGGGAAGCGGCTGGAGCAACCTATACCCGAAACAAATACATACCTTTCCTTACTGTAGTCGAGGGCTTCAGAAACATCTGGCAACGCTCTGTAAACAGCGTTAAGTATGGCGTGATCGCCACAACCAGGACACCAACGTACTTCCTGATCGCTTTTAAAATCTTGTGGAGTATAGTTATGTTTTCCCATGGTTACTTGCCCTCCAGTATTTGATTAATTTTTTCTTTTAGTTCAACAATGGTAAATGGTAATCCCTGTACTTTGTTAAATTGCAGGTAATTAAATTCCTGAAAATTCATTCGTAGGTAGTTGGCCATTTGTCCCAGATTTAACTCACAAACCAAAAGTTTTTTGTAACGTTTAAAGATATCACGAATATTTTTTGGTAATGGATTGATGTAGTTGAAATGGCATAGTGAGACCTTCTTTCCTTGTTCCCTTAACTCTTGCACAGTTGTAAGCATGTGACCGTAAGTGCCTCCCCAGCTGATTACCAGTAGATCTCCTTCATTGTCCCCATAAACCTCCTGAAGGGGAATAAAGTTCTGAATTCTTTGTATTTTGGCTTCTCTAATCTCAACCATTTTTTGATGGTTGATGGGATCGTGCGATACAGAGCCTTTCAAAAAGTCTTTTTCTAATCCTCCTACCCGATGTTCAAGGCCTTTTTGTCCAGGAATTGCCCAACGACGTGCCAGCTTCTCTGTGTCCCGTTCATAGGGGAGGTAGTTTTGGGTTCCATCTGGTACAAAAGGTGGTTTTATTTCAGGATAATCCTTCATGCTAGGTATTAACCATGGTTCAGTGCCATTAGCAAGGTAGCCATCGGTAAGAAGAATTACTGGGGTCATGTGCTCAAGTGCAATCTTAGATGCAGTAAAAGCCCAGTCGAAGCAATTGCTGGGTGTGCTTGCAGCAACAATGGCAACGGGTGCTTCACCATTACGTCCGTATAAAGCCTGAACGAGATCGCTTTGTTCAGTTTTAGTTGGTAACCCAGTTGAAGGCCCACCACGTTGAACGTCAACAATAACAAGGGGTAATTCAGTCATCACAGCAAGCCCTATGGCTTCCGATTTAAGTGAAAGCCCAGGCCCTGATGTTGTGGTTACTGCAAAGTGACCAGCATAGGACGCACCAATTGCTGTACAAATACCGGCAATCTCATCTTCTACCTGAAGAGTTTTTACGCCTAAATCCTTACGTTTTGCAAGTTCTATAAGAATTTCAGTAGCAGGGGTAATGGGATATGACCCGCAAAATAAAGTTAATTTGGCTTTTTCAGCGGCAGCAATTAAACCCCATGCAGTTGCTGTATTACCATTAATGTTGCGATACAATCCTTTTTTAATGTTTGTTGCAGCTGGTATCTGGTAGGTGTTGGCAATAGCCTGTATGTTTGCAGCATAGTTATAACCATCGCGGAGCACTTTTTTGTTGGCATCAATAACACGAGGCTTAGTTTTAAATTTTTGCTCAAAGAAATGCTCAGTGAAATGCAAAGGACGTTCAAATATGTAGAAAACCATTCCTAATGCAAACATATTCTTACTTCGGATAATACTTTTATTGTCGAGGTCAGTTTCTTTTAAACTTTCTTTAGTTAGGTTTGTAATAGGGGCAAAGATAACTTTGAAATCTTCTAGCTTAAGCTCTTTAATCGGGTCATCAGTTTTGTAGTTTGCTCGCTGAAACCCCTTTTCGTTGAAAGTATCGCTGTCAATAATTATTGTTGCCCCGACTTTTAACCATTTAGCGTTGGCTTTTAAGGCTGCAGGGTTCATGGCTACCAGGATGTCGCAATAATCACCAGGGGTGTTTATCTTCTTGTTCCCAATTTGCAGCTGAAATCCGGATACTCCACCAATGGTTCCTTGAGGAGCCCGTATTTCAGATGGGTAATCAGGGAACGTGCTTACCCCGTTGCCTAAGAACGCTGAAGCCTCGGAAAACAATGTTCCTGTTAGCTGCATTCCGTCCCCCGAGTCACCAGAGAATCTAATCGATAACTCTTCTAACTTAAGGGATTGTCTTTCTTTATCCATAGTGGTTAGTATTAGTTGATATTTCTTTTAATTAAAATTTTTAAAATGTAAATGCATATAAAATAGTTTGGTATTTTATATGCATTGAGGCCAAAAATAAGGACTTAATCAAGACCTATGCGCCAAATAATTTAATGCAAAATTAACTATTTTCTATAACGAAAACCCAAACTACGTTTTTTTTTAGTTGTTTAAAAACATGATTCTTATCAGGGTTAAATCGTTTTCGAAAAGATATTAGTGTATTTTTGTTATAGAAAAAGCAAGCAAACAAAATGCAATTTCATCATGTTATAGTTAAGTAAAAGTCAGTATGATATTTACAAGTTGTTTATATAAATGTTAAAATAGGTTTATGGGGTTAATAAAATCTTTAAAAGGTTTCTCTCCGATTATCGGCAAGGGTTCCTTTATTGCTGAAACGTCAGTTATTATTGGAGATGTTGAGATTGGTGAAGATTGTAGTATATGGTATGGGGCAGTTCTACGAGGTGACGTTAATTCTATCCGAATTGGCAATAGGGTAAATATTCAGGATAACGCTGTTATCCATACTACCTATCAAAAGTCGGTTACAATTATTGAGGATGATGTGTCCATTGCACACAATGCTGTAATTCATGGAGCAACTTTAAAGAATGGGTGCCTTATAGGCATTGGGGCAGTTGTTCTCGATCATGCAGTAATAGGTGAGGGGGCTATTGTTGCTGCCAACTCGGTTGTGCTAAACGATACAATAGTTGAACCAGGGAGTATATATGCAGGAATTCCTGCAAAATTTGTGAAAAAAATTGATCAGGAGCAAGCAGGCAACTATAATATAAGGATTGCCAAAAGCTATTTGATGTATAAGAAATGGTACAAAGACGAATGTGAATAGTATGCAGATTTTAAACGTTGAATCTATTTAAGTATTAATCCAGTTTCAAAGAATGCTTTATTTAAAAATTCTATACCATCCTGATCCTCAATTTCTATTATCAATTTTTTTAACACTTCAATACTTCCGCTGGAGTAAAAATGGATGAATGGTTCATTGTTACTACAAGGTATACTATTCAAGTCGAAGAGTACTTTTTGAGCTTGCTTAGCTACTGCAGGAGCAGGGTTGATGATGCTAACACTTTTGGGAAGAATTTCCTTAAGGACAGGAATGAAAAATGGATAGTGAGTACAACCTAATACAAGGTGATCAATATTCTCATTAAGCATTGGTCTAATATACTTTTTTAGCAGAGTCTTTGCTTCTTTCGAGTTTGATTTTCCTTGTTCAACGAGTTCAACTAGTCCATTACCAACTTCATAAATAACATTTATGCTTTTTGCATACTTAGCCGTTGTTTCCTTATATAGCCTTCCGTGAAAAGTTCCTTCTGTAGCCAAAACCCCAATGGCTTTGGTTTTTGTAGCAATGGCAGCAGGTTTCACCGCTGGTTCCATCCCAACGAATGGTATTTTATAATTGGCTCGCAAATGGTCTATCGCTGAAGCTGTTGCAGTATTACAGGCAACTACAATTAAGCGACTTCCTTTGGAAATTAGAAAATTTGTTATTTGAGTTGAAATCTTAATTATTTCATCTTTTCCTCTAGGTCCATACGGACAATTTGCCGTATCGGCAAAGTAAATAAATGATTGAGCAGGGAGAATACGAACTAGTTCTTTAAGTACGGTTAACCCGCCTGCTCCTGAATCGTAAACTCCTATTATTTGTTGGTCCGTCAATTTTTTGCGGGATTAAATCATACTGTTTTTACCAAAAAGATGTATCAAAATTAGGAGTTTTATGGGTATTAAACAAAAAAGCCCAACCACTTTAGCGATTGAGCTTTTTTGTTTATGATGGTAGTTATTTAATTCCCAACTCTTTTTTTACCAATGGAAGTATATCAATACTTGCCTCGGAGAAGTAAACAACGCTACCCACACTTACATCGAATATATAAAGGAAACCCTGTTGTTTAGCAACTTTTTTAATAGCGGCATCAGCTTTTTCGATCAATGGACGCATAATTTCACCCTGCATACGTTGATAATCCTGCTGTGCGGTTGCTTCGAATTCTTGAATACGCTGTTGTAATTCTGTAAGTTCTCTCTCTCGAGCTTCGCGTATTGCTTCGGAAAGAGTATTTCTTCTTTGCATGTAGCTTTGAACTTTAGTATTATATTCAACATGCAGTTCTTCAATCTGTTCGCTAAGGTCATTGCCATATGCTCTCAGTTTTATTTCAGCGCTATCGCGTTCCGGCATAAGAGAAAGTAACTCTTGTCCATTAATATGGCCAAACTTTAAGTTCGACTGAGCAACGGCATTTCCCGAAAGCAAAAATAAGGCAACAACTAGAATCGTGAATAAGAATCTTTTCATCTTGTTTTTTGGGTTAAATTTGACGTACAAATATATTAATTAATTAGTTATATCCAAGTTTTTGTAAAATTTCATCGCTCTTGTCGTAACGAGGATTAGTGTACAGCATATTTGCCGATCCTGCCGAATCGAATATTACAGCATATCCTCCCTCGGTAGCCATCTCTTTAATGGCATTGAAAACTTGATCCTGTATTGGTTTAACCAACTCTTCCCTCTTTTTAAAAAGCATACCATCCCTACCAAAGTATCTCATTTGTAGTTCTTTGGCCACTTTTTCTTTAGCCATAATATTTTCTTCACGCTTTTTTTTCATCTCTTCAGTAAGCAGTATTTTTTCTGCTTCATAATCCTTGATAAGTTTCTCTATTTCTTGGTACTTCTCTTCAATCTCCGATTGATACTGCTTTGCAATCTTGTCGAGCTGCTCCTGTGCTGATCTGTATGTTGGAATTCTGCTTAGTATGTAATCTGTATCAACGTAAGCAAACTTTTGAGCAAAACTCATGAAAGGAAACATTACCATTGAAATTACTATCAATAACCTTTTCATTTTTATTTTTTTTATGTTTATCAAGTATTTGGCCAATTTGTTAAATATTAAACCTTAAAAATTGTTAAAAGGGCATGCCAATTAAGAAGTGAAACTGCCCTTTATGCGCGTTTGGGTTATGAGGAATCTTATCGAATCCGTATGCCCAGTCTATTCCTAGCATGCCAATCATAGGGAGGAAGATTCTTGCACCTACCCCAGCAGAACGGTGTATATTAAAAGGGTTGATTCTATAGAAATCATACCATGCATTACCACCTTCGAGGAAAGTTAAGAAGTAAATGGCGGCTTGGGGTTGAAGTGTTACAGGATATCTAAGTTCAATAGTGAACTTGTTATAAACGTTTGCGGAGCGAACTGTTCGCCCTTGAGCGATAACGGGAGGTGTAAGTGAGCCATTGTTATATCCCCTTAGCCCAATTGTTTCACGACCATAAAGATTATACCCAGACATGCCATCGCCACCCAGGTCAAATCCTTCGAAGGGGGAATATCCAATATCTGGGTTGTAGTATCCCAAATATCCAAACTGGGCTCCGGTATAGAGTACAAGATCTTTAACCAATGCATGGTACCACTGTATTTTACCAGTCCACTTGTGATACTCAATCCACTTATATTTCTCTTTTACATCATAAATGGTTGAGTAATCTTTGCTAGATAGAAGTGAATAGGGAGGAGTTAGCTGTAACGATATATTAAAGTTTGAACCACGTCTTGGATAGATCAATTGATCAACAGAGTTCCTCGAAAGGGAAGCTTTGTAGCTTAAATTATTGGAATTGCCGTTGGAAATAATGAAATAATCCCACTCTTTAAGTTTGTAACTTTGAAAGCTAACCTCATTATAGAAGGTAAAGAAATCATCAGGCCATTTAAGTCTTGTGCCAATACCAATTGCACCACCGCTGACTTTCATCGATTGATCACTGGTTTGGTATAACCATGTACCCGGAGTGTTTTGTATTGTGTGGTATAATGATATAGAAAAATTTGTGGGCTTCCTTCCACCTAACCAAGGCTCTACAAAAGAAAGGCTAAACGCTTTATAGTAACTACCATTAGTTTGAGCTCTAAGGCTTAAAGTTTGGCTATCGCCAGAAGGAATAGGTCGCCATGCATTCTTTTGGAAGACTCTACCCATTGAAAAGTTAGAAAAACGGATACCTACCGTTCCAACAAACATTTTGGCTCCCCATCCTCCGGATATTTCAAGTTGATCGTTGGCTTTTTCTTCCACAATATATGTTAGGTCAACATTACCTTCAGCAATATTGGGGATAGGTCGAACATCAAGTTTTTCTGGGTCGAAATGCCCTAGATTTGCTAATTCTCTAATTGATCGAGTTATATTGGTTTTGCTGAAAAGATCTCCTGGTTTGGAGTATAGTTCTCTTCGAATTACGTGCTCGTGGGTCTTTGTATTACCCTGGATAATAATTTTGTTGATAGTAGCTTGATCACCTTCATGAATCCTCATTTCAATATCAATGGAATCGTTTTCTGCTCTAACTTCAACGGGATCAATATTGAAAAATAGATATCCGTCGTCCATATATGTGGTTGAAATGGAATTGTCATCTATAAATAACCTCTTTTCCAATAAGGATCTGTCGTATACATCGCCAATTTTTATTCCTAGAATTGTGTTGAGGGCTTCGTCGGGTAGTTTTGAGTTACCAATCCATGTAATTGTACGGTAGAAATACTTGGATCCTTCTTCAACTTCAATAATTATCCCGATTCTCTTATCATTAACAACAAAAATAGAATCGCCTAAAACTTTGGCATCCCTATATCCCTTCTCGTTATAAAAATCAATTAGTTTGATTTTATCTTCCTCATAGTCATTTTCAATAAACTTTGATGCTTTAAAGATATTCATGTCCCTCCGTTTTGTTTTTTTAAGGGCTCTGCGTAATCGTCTATCGGTTATTTCTTGATTTCCTTCAAAGGTTATTTCACTGATTCTAACCTTAGGTCCTTTATCAATATCAAAGATTAGCCTAACTCCATTGGCAATTATTGTGTCATTTTCTTTAAAAATATCAACCTGTGTGTTTAGGAATGCTTTGGCTTTGAAATGGTTTTTAATCAACCTTTTGGAGTTGTCGAGAATATTGTCAGTAGCTTGACCACCAATCCTAAGTTTTATAAGATCCTGAATATCCTTTTCTTCGCCCTTTTTTAAACCGTTAAACTCAAAGCCGCTTATTCTGGGTAGTTCTTGAAGGTATATATCAAGGAAAATATCTTGTCCTACAATACTTGTCGCTGTGATTTTTACATCAGAAAAAAGACCCTGATCCCAAAGTTTATTTATGGCTTTGGTAGTTATTTCTCCAGGAACGCTAATGGTGTCACCCACATATAAACCACTAAGGTTAACAATTACAGTCGGATCAAGAAATTTAACCCCAGATACGGTAATTCCTTTTATACAGTAGTCTTCAGGGTTGCTATAGCTGAAAGGTGCAGTTTGAGAGAGACTAACTAAAGAAGACGTAATAAGCATCACAAGGGATGCAATGAAATATTTTTTAATCATCGAGGGAAATTTACACACATAATCTTGCATAGCGATAACGGAATACTATAACTAAAAATTTCAGCGAATATAAGAATGGATAATCAATTTTTAAAAAGTGAGGCAAATTTAGTGAAGTGCATTGGGTGTAGCAAGCTAATTTATATAAAAATTGATTAAAGTTGCTCGCTGGTCATCCCAAATCGACGTTCTCTAGCTTGAAAGTCAATAATAGCCTTAAAAAAATCATTTTTTGAGAAATCGGGCCAAAGCACTTCTGTGAAATGAAGTTCGGTATATGCGATCTGCCACAGGAGAAAATTACTGAGCCTAAATTCGCCGCTAGTACGAATAAGCAGTTCTGGATCGGGCATACTTGATGTTTTTAGGTAATTTGCAAATTCTCTGTTGGTTAGGTTGTCGGGATCTTTAGTTCCTTTGACACACAGTGTAGCAAATTCTTTTGCCGCTTCAACAATTTCCCATCGTGAACTATAGCTTAGGGCAATAACAAGTTTTAAACCTGTGCAATGCTGAGTGCGTTGAAGGGCGCTACTTATTTTTTTTTGTAAAGGATTTGGAAGTAGCTCGATGTTACCTATTATCTTAAACTGAATATTATTTTTTAAAAGCGTATTTATTTCAGAGTCAATAGTATTTGAGAGTAGTGACATTAATGCTTCGATTTCAACCTTTGGGCGATTCCAGTTTTCTGTGCTAAATGCATATAGTGTTAAATATTTAATTCCTAACTCAGCAGCAGCTTCAGTCGCAGCTCTAACTGCTGAAACAGCATTTTGATGTCCAAAGGCACGCGGTTTTCCCTTTTTTCTTGCCCATCGTCCGTTTCCGTCCATAATTATTGCAACATGGGCTGGAAGTTTTCTTTTGTCTATTTTGTCAATCAATGACATAGGTATACAATTTACATATATGCAGGGCAAATAGCGCTCTGCTTAAAAATTCTGTAGGATACAAAAAAGCCTGCAATTGAAAACCAATCGTTATTATGTATAAATGATTTTGGTTCATCAGATATGTTGATGTAATCATCAATTCCATCGAAGAATGTTTTATGAACGCGCCATTCTAACCCAAAAGTCCATCTATTGACTGGAGAATACTTGATTCCAATCCCCATTGGAATATGTGGAATGATAGTGTGATTTACGTATGCAATTCCAGCTCCAAGAGCAACATAAGGAGTGAAAGCACCCATCTTATGACGATTTGTATTAAAAGGAATGAACCCAATTTCACCAACTCCATCAATTACAATAATTCGTTTACTAAATGATGGGGTTTCTCCTGGTAAATAGAATTTTTCAGGATCGTGGCTTCCTCGTAACCAACCCATGGCACCAGTTACTCTTAGTGAATAAAGATCATTAAAATTTCTTCGGAATAACACTCCAATTGCTGGAGATGGTTTGTAAAATTGAGTACTTGGATTGTAATCACCCATGTAATATGAGGCACCAGCAATTAAACCAGCATCATTACGCTCTTGGGAAAACAATAAAAATGGCATCCATATCAGGAGTAGCACAAAGAATAAAATGGTTCTCATTAAATAAAGGCAGTTTAGAAAATGAATCTTCTACGTGATGGGGGCTTAACTCCTGTTCGTTTTGATTTTGCCAATTTATAGTTTACTTTAAAAAGAATGGAATTGTAAAAATCGTTGTATTTCCCATGTACTGAATTGTATCCATCTAAATTGTTGCTGGTGGTATACCTTAAGCACAATTCGGCTCCTAATGAAACCTTTGGCATAATGGCAAATTTTGCTCCAATACCTCCGGGAATTACAAGAGCAAAGGAAGGATCTTCAGAAAATTGAGAATTATTTAACAAATTTTCTTTTGGAGTTACATGATAGTAAAGACCTCCTGCCCCAAGGAAGACATAAAGGCTCCATGGTTGCTTAAAATGGCGCAAGCCACCTCTAACCTGCATAATGGAGTAGTAGTAGTTCTGATCACTTTCGGGGATTAAATAGTACTCTCCAATAACAGTAAGTTCATTTATAAGGGTATTAAATGCAAAATTGCGATTTACATTACTTGTTGAAGTAGCATCTGACTGTGAAAGAAAACCTGAAACAAACGAGGCTTTAACATTAAGCTCTTTCATAACCTGATAACGCACTCCACCCGTGATCCCAGGACGTGTTTTTGAGAAGCTGATATCTTTAAATCCCATAAAGTTTGAGGAATTTGGCGAACCTCCAATATCTCCAAAGTATTGGAAGGCTGTTACACCTCCAAAAACCTCATATCTAGCCAATTTCCAGGGTTGTGAGTATACAGTAGAGCTAAATACCGATAGCACAACTATCATTGCTGAGATTCTTTTCATCATAAACTTTTTGAGCATTACAAATGTAAAAAAAAAAGTAACAAAAAAGAAAAACCTTATTCTATTGCCTTTAATTAATTCTTTAAAGTATAAATAAAAAACAAATAAAATAAAATAAGGTTAATTTTTAGTTTGGGTTTCTACTATCAACCCCCCACATCATTTTGTTTCTTAAGGTTTTAAAATAACTCGTTTCTTTCAAATTAACAATTCCAACGTAAAATGGTGCTTTTAATACCCTTATTCTGCAATTGCTTACTGTTGTAACAGAACGTGAGTCAAGAGATATTAGTATATTATTTTCTCTGGTATCCACTTCGAAAACAAGTTCTGAATTATCCGGAATAACTAATGGGCGAACTGTGAGATTATGAGGAGATATGGGTGATATCAAAAATGTATTTGATTTTGGACTTACTATTGGTCCCCCTACACTTAAAGAGTAGGCAGTTGATCCTGTTGGTGTTGAAACAATAATTCCATCAGCCCAGTATGTGCAAAGAAATTCACCATCAATGTAAGCATTAATGGTAATCATGGTTGTGCCACTTTTTTGGATTGTTAGGTCGTTAAGTGCAAAAGGAAAGTTTCCTAATGGATTATTATCTATGATTAATTGAAGCACTGATCTTTTTTCAACGGTATACTCGTCTTTTACAATTTGTTCAATGGCGGCAACCATGTTGTCTGAAGCTATATGGGCAAGAAATCCTAACCTGCCAAAATTAATACCCGCTACTGGTATTCCCGAATCCTCAACATAAGACACTGATTCTAAAAAAGTTCCGTCGCCACCTATGCTGAGCATAATATTGGCTCGATCCTTAACTTCGGAAGGGTAATTGAAAATACTTTTAACTTTAGGTTTATACCCAAGTTCAATCTGTAAAAAATCAAAAAATGGAGAAAAAACCATTATTTCAACATTAAGAAGCAAAAACTGATCAAGAATTAGTTTAATGCTTCCAATGTGCTCTTTGTTAACACTATGTCCATACAATGCAATTGTCATATTGAAAGTGCGTTAATAGTTTAAAAAGGGTGTTCCAAAGTGAACAAAGAAACCACCTTCTCCTAATATGTTGAGTGAATACTCCATTCTCAAAACAATATCGTAATAAGCAACCATGTAGATTCCAGTTCCATAGCCATATAAAAATCTGCCTTCAAGTGATCCGTTAGGTATACTAGCATCGGCTTTAACCATTCCTGTATCTGCAAAAAGACTCCAGTAAAGGGCAATATGAGCCTTGCTAAACTTCCCTTCCGGAATAAACGGCAAAATAACTACTTTTGGTGGAATTAGTTGGAATTTAAATGAGTTTTTGTTGATAAAGTATTGAGAACCACTTGTAACATAATGTTCATAACCCCTAATGTAGTTTTTGTAACCTATTGCATCATTTAAAAAGTAGGGTAAATCAGTCTTGCTACACCCTTTTATCATTAAATCAGTTCCCACGAAAAATCTTGTAGCAATAGGAGCATAGAATCCTCCAGAAAGACTTGCCTTCCAATAAGAAGCAACATCATATGGAAGAATTCCCATCTTACTGATATTGAGATTCAAAAAATATCCCGATAGAGGGAAAATTTTTTGGTTACGCTTTTCAAGAAAAACGTCATACCTAAGTTCTGTTAATGAGTGGTTCGTTTTGTCATTTCCAAAATAATTTGGATTTAAGTTGGCAATAGTGTCTATAACTGATGTTTGTTGGTACCCTAAAGTGATTGTGTGATACCAATGTATGGCAGGCCTATACAAATAAGCAAATTCTAAATTGAATATGCTGCGAACCTTTCCATCTGATGATTTATAAAATACTTGTTTATTGTTGAGATTTGTATAGGGAACTTCGTGGTTTGTTACGTATGATATCCAACTTTTAAGTCCATGTCTTTTTTCATTATCAAGTGAGTATGTTGTATGCCGTAACGATATTTGTTTTCGATACCCAAGAACTAAGCGTAATGTTAGTTGATCGCGCAGACCACGAAAGTTGTCAACGGTAATATATGCACCATAGTTAATTCTACTGTAATCACCTTGCTTCAGAAAAGAGCTCAAATTTCTGTCGGCATATTCAATAATAGGTATGGGCCAGATATACCACCTCTCCTCAACAGCTATATTCCAATCTATCAAAATACTATCTGTATGATATTCAGTATAAATAAAGTTAAAGAGTTGTATGTTATCCAAGTTCTCCCTAATTTTCTTTTTATGTGAGGGTATATCTTTGGCAAAAAGAGTATCGTTAAGTTTAAATGGAATTTCTCTTAGAATGACTTTTTCATTTGTAATTTTATTTCCAGAAATTTGAATAGAATTAACAATTAGAATGCTATCCTTTAAGGAACCGTATGCGTAGTTATATGAAAAGATTAGAAAAGCGTTGCAGATCAATGCAACTGCTATATTAGAGATTAAGTAGCGCATGATCTGTTATATGTTCAAGTATTTTAAAAGCAGATTGTAGCGTTCTTCAAGTAGATCCTCTTCTTCGTCATGCTTCATGTAAGAACCCAAAACCGTATAATTATATCGGTTGAAGGTTTGGTTTATTGAGGTTAAATCGGTTACGTTTAATTTGAGCGTAAGCTCAATTTTTGTAGAATTAGGACTCGATGTGATGTAAGTTCCAAGTATTTTGGCATCGTTACCCTCAACAATTTGTGCAATCTGAGCGAGTGAGTAATCATTGCTGTTAATTTCAAGAACTATTATTCCTCCAGGATTTTTTAATGCTGACATTTCGGCAAACATATGTAGTAAGTCAGTAATAATGATTACTCCAAGGTAGTTCTTTCGATGGTCGAGAACTGGAATAAGGGAAAGTTTAAGGCGAGATGCCAGCTCAATGATCTCAAAAACATGTTGATATTCAGTTGCGTAGGGACGAAGGAGTGAAAGTTGATGGTTGCCCAGTGGCTCTTCGGGCATGTTAAGATCATAAATATCCGTTTCGGATATCAACCCAAGGAATTCCTTATCGTTTACAATTGGTAGATGTGACACCTTAAAGATATCCATCCAATTGAGGGCTGTTATTCCTGTATCGGATGTTCTAAGTGAAGGGACAACGTCAGAAATTAACTCTTTTGCAACCATTCCATGCAAACGTTTAAATTTTAATCTAACTTTGCAAAGTTAATCGGAAATATCAACACTATGACCCATTTAAGTGTAAATATCAATAAAATTGCCACACTTCGCAATGCTCGTGGTGGTGATATCCCAAATGTTTTAAAGTCTGCCATCGATTGCCAGCGATACGGTGCCGAAGGCATTACAGTGCATCCACGCCCTGATGAAAGGCACATTCGCTACCAGGATGTTAGGGATATTCGTCCAATCATCACCACCGAATTTAACATTGAGGGATATCCATCGGATTTTTTTACAAAAATTGTGCTAGAAGTTTCACCTCATCAGGTTACCCTTGTACCCGATCCCCCAGATGCGATTACATCCAATGCGGGATGGGATACGTTAAACAATAAACAGTTCTTAAAAAAAATTGTTTCGATATTCAAAAAGGAGGGTATTAGAACATCACTTTTTGTTGATGGAAATCCTGAGATGGTCAAACATGCTGTCGATACTGGAGCCGACCGTGTAGAGTTGTACACGGAACCCTATGCCAAAAATTATCGCGTGAATAGAGAGATGGCAATTGAACCATTCGTTGTTGCTTCATTGGCTGCAAAAGAGGTTGGATTAGGACTTAATGCCGGTCATGATCTTAATCTTGATAATCTTCGGTATTTCACACAAATAATTCCTTGGATACAAGAGGTATCAATTGGTCATGCGCTCATAGCCGATGCATTATACTATGGACTTGAGAATACAATTCAAATGTATTTAAAGCAGACCAAAGGGTACTAGTCATGAAACTTTTCTACCGCGAAATGGGCGAGGGGTTTCCTCTTGTTATTCTTCATGGGCTTTATGGATCATCGGATAACTGGATGAGCATTGGTCGTGAATTGTCTCTCCATTTCAAGGTTATCCTGGTAGATCAACGTAATCATGGCAAAAGCCCACATAGCATGCAGCATACCTACCCCGATATGGCTAATGATTTACTTGAACTTATAGATGTTTTGGATTTATCAAGCGTAGATATAGTTGGACATTCTATGGGTGGGAAAACTGCTATGCTTTTTGCACAGCAGAACCCTGATCGTTTGAGAAAACTTGTGGTAGTTGATATTTCTCCGGCAGAGTATGACATATCTCATAAAACAAATGAAAGTCGCTATGAAGAGTTGCATCGGAAAATAATAACAGCAATGTCTTTGCTGAAACCTGAATTAGCCACTTCTAGGCAGCAACTTGATGAAATATTGGCAAAGAATATTCGTGATGTAAGGATAAGGCATTTTTTGTTGAAGAATGTCAAAAGGGATGAGAAAGGTTTTTTTCGTTGGACTATAAATGTGAAGGCAATCAGTAAAAATCTTCCTTCAGTTATGGGTACTATATTTAGCGATGACATGCAGTTACCAGTGGCTACTCCTACATTATTCGTCAAAGGAGAAAAATCCAATTACATTACCCAAAACGACGAGGAAAAGATAAAGCGATGGTTTAGCAACTGCAAAATACAAATTATACCCAACGTAGGTCATTGGCTTCATGCTGAGGCACCCACACAGTTTGTTTCTCTTGTCAACTCTTTTTTACTGTGATTTATGAAAAAGAGGTTTTGGGAACTTATCCCTTGGCTTTCTCAATGTTAGCTGGATCAATTATCGGTTCGTTTCTATACCTTAACAGAAGTTGAGCTACTGTTAATACATCCTTTTCGCAATAAGTTACAATTCGTTCCAAGTCATTATCCTTATAGAATACTTCTGCAACCTGACTTCCATCGATATCATCCTTTGGAGTGGGAATATTAAAGGTATAGGCAAGAAGATTAAGTGATGTGTAATGTTTGTAGTCTCCAAATTTCCATAGTTCCATGGTATCTAAATGATTAACCTCCCATGGTTTTTTACCAGCAATGTCGAGCAAGTTGGGTAATTTAATGCCGTTTATCAACATTCTGCGAGAAATGTATGGAAAGTCAAACTCTTTGCCATTATGAGCGCATAGTAAGGCTCCTGGTTTAGCAGAGAATTTTTCGAGCATATCGGCAAAATCCCTCAGAATCAATACTTCGTCCTCTCCAGCAAAGGATTTAACTCGAAAGAATAAACTATTGGATTTAGGAACAACAATGCCAGCCGAAATGCATATTATTTTACCAAATTCAGCATAGATACCCGCTTTTTGGTATATCTCTTCCGAGGTTTCATTTTCCTTAGCTATCCTTTGGGCTTTCTTGTCCCAAAGCAGTTGAAAGGGTTCAGGCATCTGCTGATATTCGGGATGCTGTGGTACGGTTTCTATGTCAAGAAACAGGATATCTTCTATCTTAATACTATTTAACATGATGGAATTATTTATGAAAATACGATTTTTTTTATTTTAAAAATTGTGGTTATGTGCCTTTAAGATTTTTTTCAATTATTGAAGTTAATATATTGATTGCCACAGAGTTATTTCCACCCTGAGGAACAATTATATCAGCATAACGTTTTGTTGGTTCAATGAATTGGAGGTGCATTGGTTTAACTGTTTTCTCGTATCGCTCCAACACCATATTTACCGAACGCCCTCTTTCAATAATATCCCGGCAAATAACCCTTGACAATCGATCATCAGCATCGGCATCGACAAATACCTTTATATCCATTAGATTTCTTAACTCGGGATTTGTGAATATTAAAATACCTTCAATTATCACCACGTGTCGAGGTGCAATGGCAATAGTTTCGCTTGATCTTGTGCAGGTTAAGTACGAGTATATGGGTTGATCGACTTGTTGTCCTGATTTAAGGCGGGAAACATGGTCCACTAGTAACTCAAACTCAATTGAAGATGGATGGTCAAAATTTATTTTCTGCCTTTCTTCCATTGGTATATGCGAACTATCTCGATAGTATGAATCTTGAGGTATAACAACAACTTCACCGGGGGGAAGACATTCAACAATTCGGTTGACTACAGTAGTTTTTCCAGATCCTGTGCCTCCGGCAATACCAACTATTAGCATTATAAAAGAATTTGTAAATGATTAACTTTGTAATTCTTAATACTGGTGCTAAGGTACAAATCTTTTTTTATTAAGGGGCGATTAGAACCATTTGTGGATTATATTGTTGAGTTTAGCGAAAAACTAATAATTAACTATAAGCTAGTATGTTATATCCGTTAAAATTTAAGCCAATTCTAAAGGAGCGTATTTGGGGAGGTACAAGGTTAATTGATAAATACGGGAAAAAGCCTTTGAGTGAATCATCGGTGCCATTTGGTGAATGCTGGGAGTTGTCGGGGGTTCAGGATAGTATCTCGGTTGTGACCAATGGTTTTTTAGCAGGGAACACACTTGATGAGCTTATCGAAGTTTACATGGGTGATTTGGTAGGGGATAAGGTATACCAAGAGTTTGGCTTAGAGTTTCCTTTACTCATCAAGTTGATCGATACAGCCGACTATCTTTCGATTCAGGTGCATCCTGATAACGAAATGGCCTCTCAATTGCATCATGCCTATGGGAAGTCAGAAATGTGGTATATACTTGAGAGCGAAAAAGATTCATGGATAATTACAGGTTTTAAGAAGCAAATCGATAAGAAAAATTTTTCTGATATAATAAGTAATGGTACCCTAAAGCAATATTTAAGGTTTGAGAATGTTTCAAAGGATGATTATTTCTTTATTCCTGCTGGTAGGGTTCATGCCATAGGCAAAGGGATAATGCTAATTGAAATTCAGCAATCATCGGATATTACCTATAGAATTTACGATTGGGATCGGGTTGATGAGAAAGGAAAAAGTCGAGAATTGCACACCAATTTAGCAAAAGACGCAATTGATTTCTCGATAGCCTCAGACACAAGAATGCATAAAAAGATAGAATTAAATACAACGCAGGAACTGGTTAGTTGCCCTTTTTTTAAAACAAATAGGCTTGTTTTAAGTAATAAAATTGAAAGAGATTTTAATAGACTCAATTCGTTTATCATTTATCTTTGTTTGGAAGGCGATGTAGAATTAATAGCCAATAATAAAGATATTGTTAATTTAACTAATGGAGAACTTGCCCTGATCCCTGCGGTTTTGGAAAATGTAGCATTGGCTCCCAGAAAAGAAGCTAAACTTTTAGAGATTTATTATTAGTGCAATACTTTTTAAATAATTTGTTACTTTTTGACATGTTTGAAAAAATCAAAATTTTTTTGCATGTTTTTTGATTGGCTATTGTTTTTTTTTGTAATTTCAATCCTTAATGGATAATATAATCTACTTCATAAAGTCAACCCTATCCAGCGAGATGGCGTCTAGTGGTTTTCCCCTTATATATAAAGGGGAAATGAACCATCAGATTATGCGCTCATTTGCCTTTATGGCCAATAGGAAAATTGCAGAAAAAAACATTCCCACATCAATTCGGAAAAGGGTTTTTCACATAATGATTGAGTGTTTGCAGAATATTACGAAGCATTCCGATGATTATGATGAAAAGGATAAGCAGATTGGCAATGGGCTTTTTGTGGTTGGACATAACAAGGACTCATTTTACGTTATAACAGGCAATCTTGTTAGAAATGAAAAGATGAAATCACTTGAAGAAAGATTAATGCTATTAAACCAATCAACTCCAACTGAGTTGAGAAAACTTTTTATGAAACAAATGATAGAGGGCAGTCTCAATGAAAAGGGAGGTGCCGGATTAGGATTAATAGATATTAGCAGAAAATCTGGAAGAAAGTTATTCTATCACTTTGTCCCTTTCGATAAGCATCGCCATTTCTTTCTTCTTGCTGCCTCAATTGCAATTGATAATTCTTCCGAGAAGGAAGATAATGAGGAAGAAATGTAGGAAGAATTAATATCTTTATAGATTGAAGAATAGTATTATTATCAAATGGTTTAATTTTTTAAATGATCTCTTGATTAAACAAATGTAATTTATACAATTTCATGAGGACAAGTTGCATTTTATTTCTATTAATAATTCCATTCATTATTTCTGGGCAGGTTCGTGATGAAGAAAAAGAGCGCCAGCGAATAGCTGAAAGTAAAATAAAAACTGTTATTCAATGGACTCATCGCTATAGTCAAGGAAAACCAAGTCCTACTGGTTATAAAACATCCGAAACATATTACGATAAGCGAGGAAATCCCATAGAGATAATTAACTATAGAGCCAATGGTGAAATTTCTTCTAGGTTGCTCTATAAGTATAATGATCAGAATCTCCGTACCGAGTATATAATGTATCAAAAGGTTGATAAACCTGAATTGCAAGTATCTTATAAACAAACTTTTCACTATAATAGTAAAGGACAAAAAACTCACGAAATTGTATTTGATGGGGGTGCTGGATACAGAATTGTCAACAATTATTTTCCCAACGACCAACTCAAGGAAATTATTAAATACGGAACCGGTAATAAAATTGAAGAGAAATGGGAATACTCATATTCTGAAAATTCGCAAGAGATTAAAATATTTATTCCCGACAATAATTTATCTGCAATTGTTCGAAAAAAATTTGATCCTAAAGGAAATCTTACTGAAGAAATTAGAATTGACACCAAAGGAAATGAGTTGAAGAAGACAACGTATGCATATGATTCAAAATCGAGGATGATTGAAATGGCAGAATACTTTTCGGGAAATTTAACCAAGAAATTACATTATAAATACAACAACCTCAATCTTGTGGAAGAAGTTCTTCAGGAAAACTCCGACGGCAAAAAGTTTACCCAGGCTAACTATAGTTACGATCCCAAAGGAAATTTGCTTGAGGAGAAATGGAGCGAAGACAACACCAGTGAATTTTCACACAAACAGTCTCGATACGATAAGGAAGGAAATCTGATCGAAGTGGATTCATACTTTGCTCCATATAGGTATAGAGTATTTTATAAGTACACATACGAATACCACAAATAGTTTAGCTATAAAGATTTATTTTTAGCCTTTTTTGTCAACTTCATCCAATTCTGGATAATTTTTTTCCCTTAACAATCATCGTGAACAAAATAATGATAAGATTTAAGGATTAAATATATTGGTTATAATTAAACATTTTGAATACTAGAGTGTTGTATTTTTATTATCATTTTGGATTATGGAAAGAATAAAAAATATTACTCAGGTTGATATATTCACTTTTTCTGAGAAAGTTTTCGATATGTTCAAGAACGAATGGATGCTCATTACTGCCGGGTTACCTGATAATTTTAACACCATGACAGCCGCCTGGGGCAGTATGGGTATACTCTGGAGTAAACCCATTGTAAATATCTACATCAGACCACAACGGTATACATTTGAATTTACTGAACGCCACAGTATTTTTAGCCTATGTTTTTTTGGGCATGAAAAATATCGGGAAGCTCTTTCGTTCTGTGGATCGAAGTCAGGTAGAAAATATAACAAACCCTTGGAAACAGGACTTACCCCTGTAGTTACTCCTGCCGGGAACATAGCGTTTCAAGAAGCAAGGTTGGTGATTGATTGTTTAAAACTTTATTCCGACGATATTAAACCCGACAGGTTTATTGATAGGGACATTGATAGATCAGTATACCCCAGTAAAGATTACCATCGCTTTTACATTGGTGAAGTGTTAGGATGCTATGAGTTACCAGAAAACAGTTGATTGCAACAGGCCAATTCTAATCTATGATGGATACTGTAATCTTTGTAGTGGTTTAGTTCGATTTGTGCATCGACATAGCCGCAAGGATAAAATATTAATGATCGCCTTAAAAGAATTAGAGCTCTATCCTTGTTTAGATTACAAGAAGTTTGAAAACGTTATTAATGATTCAGCAATTTTTATCAATAAGTTTGGAAAAATTTTCATAAGATCTGATGCTATTGTAAATATCCTTAAAACACTTAGTGGAATTTGGCTAATACCTTGGTTGGTTTTATCAATAGTTCCAAAGAGAATTAGGGAATACTTTTACAGAATTATATCCCAGAACAGGTATAAATGGTTTGGCAAAAGGGCCATGTGCTTCTACTTGCCACCAGAAAATTATTAAACTTATAATTTTTTAAAGGAATGAAAAGGATACTATTGCTTTTAATTTCAGTAACGTTTTATTTTTTCTCATTCTCTCAGGAGGGTCTTGACGATATAGTAGAGATTCACACAAATATTTTAAAAGAAACACCCGATGTTGATACAACAGCAAAAGAAAAACTATGGAAATTTGGAGGAAACTTTTCCCTCACTTTTAGCCAAGTATCGTTAACCAATTGGGTATCTGGAGGAGAAAACGCTATTTCAGGAGCAGTGGGGACATTGATAGCTGCAAATTACACCAAAGGAAAAACCAAGTGGGACAATACCCTAGATATTGGTTATGGTCTTACAAAACAGGGGGAGGATAAGGTGATAAAAAATGAGGATAAAATTGATTTTTCCTCACAATTTGGGAAAAAAGCATCAGATAAGTGGTTGTATAGTTCACTTATAGGTTTTAAAACCCAGTTTGCCGAAGGGTATAGCTATCCTAACGACTCGGTGGTAATATCAAATTTTCTTGCTCCAGCATACATTATCATATCGGGAGGAATGGATTACCGACCTTCGGATAAGTTGAGCTTATTCCTATCGCCCATTACAGGTCGACTAACCATTGTCACTGACCAAGAACTTTCAGATAAAGGAGCATTTGGGGTTGAGAAGGGTTCTAACACCCGATCGGAAATGGGAGGTTTCGTTAGAATTGTCTATCAGGATAAATTCTTTTCAGAAAACTTTTCCATTAGATCAAAACTGGAGCTATTCTCCAACTATATCGAAAAACCTGAAAATATTGATATTAATTGGGATGTATCGCTTAATCTTAGGTTAGGGAATTATATAACAGCTCGTTTTCAAACCCTAATGGTATACGATGATGATATGGTGGCAAAACTTCAGGTTAAAGAGCTGTTTGGGATTGGATTTAGCTATCGTTTTTAAGATTAAAGGATTAATCATCTTGGTCATCAAATGCAAGATTTCTAATTTCATCAAGCGTTCTTCGTTCCTTTTTAGTGGGTCGTCCGGTTCCTCGTTCTCGATAGCCATGAAATGCCATTAAGCCTACATTGAGTTTTTCCAGCTCTTCATCGGGTGTAGTATCATCGAGGTAATCAGGCAAAAGCTTTGCCCCAACACGATTTTTGGGAATACCCTTAATTAGGAAAGAGTATTGTACGGGAGGTTTTTTTACGCTAATAGTATCGCCTTCCTTTATCTCTTTTGAAGCTTTTGCTTCATTGCCGTTGAGCAACACCTTTCCCTTTCTGCAGGCTTCGGTGGATAGACTTCGGGTTTTATAAATTCTAACCATCCAAAGCCATTTATCGATCCTTGTCTGTTGCGAGTTGTCCATTATAGGAAGTCCGATTACTTTTTGTTGTAAAGGTTCATGGTTTGTTCTATTCCAATGACCCCAAAGCTGAGTATAATTTTTCCTGCTTTTTCTATGGGCTGTGGTAGTATAGCAAGTTCATCTGATGCCCATTCTCCTAACACATAGTCTACTTGATAACCTTTTGGGAAATCGCTACCAATTCCAAATCGTAATCTTGCATAGTCTTGGGTGGTAAGGGTTTCAATAATACTTCGGAGTCCATTATGTCCTCCATCACTACCTTTTAGTCTAATGCGGAGCGTACCTAAGGGAAGAGCCACATCATCAACTACAACCAAAAGGTTCTCAATGGGAATTCTTTCTTTGTTGAGCCAATATGACACCGCTTTTCCGCTAAGGTTCATATATGTTGAGGGTTTGAGTAAAATATAGGTTCTGCCTTTGTGCTTAAAATCAGCTATATCGCCATATCGCTTTGCCCCAAAAACAGTATTGGACGCCTTAGCCAGTGCGTCCAATACCATAAAACCAATATTGTGGCGGGTATTGGAATACTCTTTCCCCATGTTCCCAAGCCCTGCAATCAAATATTTCAAGACAACGAAGATTTATTTTTGTTATTCTTCTTTCTCTTTTTCTACAGATTCGGTAGGTGCTGCGGTAGGAGTTTCTTCCTCTGTTGCTTGTGTTCCACGAGCAGCTCTTGTTAACTTAACTGAAGCAATAACAGTAGATTTAGGATCAACTAGGTCAAAGTTTTCAAACTTAACCTCTTCAACAAGTTTGCTTTTTCCAAGACCCATTGAGGTTACATCGATCTCAAGAACACCTGGTAAATCTTTTGGATATCCAAAAGCGCGAAGTTTTCTGGTGATGAGGGCAAGTTTACCTCCCTGCTTTGAACCTTCGGCTGATCCTACTAGTTTAACAGGGATTGCAATAGTGATTTTTTTATCATCAAAGATTTCAAGAAGATCAACGTGAAGTACCCTGTCAGTAACAGGATGAAACTGAATTTCTTTTACAATGGCTTTATGCTTTTTCTTGCCAATGGTAAGATTAATGAGGAAAACATCAGGTGTGTAGATTAATCCACGTAGATCACTTTCTAGAACCGAGAATAAAATGTTATCCTTTCCACCATAAAGCACAGCAGGGACAGCTTTTTCTTTGCGTAATTTTTTTGCAAACTTCTTTCCTGTTTCGGTCCTCAGCGAACCTTTAATTTCAAATGATTCCATTTTTTGTTTTTGTTTTTTGTTAATAATCGACGCTACTCAAGGCTGCCCCTCTTTTTTTGTCAGCCTCCCATCGCGCCATTGTTATAGCTGAGGGGATTTTTGGGGTGCAAATATAGGAAGACTTTCGAAAAGGTTCAAAGATTAAATGATAAACTTCTCGCTAATAGACTCAAAATTGTATACTTTATTGATTACATCTGCAAAGAGCTCAGCAACAGAAAGAACTCTAATCTTTTCAGTATTCTGATTTATTTTAATTGGAATGGTATCGGTCACAACCAATTCCTTGATTGCAGAGTTGGCAATACGTTCGTAAGCCGGACCTGAAAGGACAGGGTGAGTAGCAAAAGCTCTTACGCTCATGGCTCCTTTCTCCATCATCATATCGGCAGCGGCAGTAAGAGTTCCTGCAGTATCAACCATGTCATCAAGAATAATTACATTTTTCCCATCCACTTCTCCAATAGCAGTTAGCTGACCCACTTGATTTGCCTTTTCTCTGGTTTTATGACAAATTATCAGAGGAGAATTCAAAAAGCGAGCATAGGCATTTGCTCTTTTCGCACCTCCCATATCGGGAGCAGCAATGGCAATATTGTCAAGGTTTAAGCTTTTGATATAGGGTACAAAGATTGATGAAACGTAAAGGTGATCAACAGGTACATCGAAAAAGCCTTGAATTTGATCAGCATGAAGATCCATTGTCATTACCCTGTCAACACCAGCAGCGATAAGGAGATTTGCAGCAAGTTTTGCTCCTATTGATACTCGGGGTTTATCCTTTCTATCTTGTCGAGCCCAGCCAAAGTAGGGAATAACTGCAACCACTTTGTATGCTGATGCTCTGTGGGCGGCATCAATCATGAGAAGCAATTCGAAAAGGTTATCAGTTGGGGGGAACGTTGATTGAATAATAAAAACCGTTGCACCGCGAACCGATTCGTCGAAGGAGGGTTGAAACTCCCCATCGCTAAACTCAGTTACTGATGATTTACCTAAAGGTATACCAAAGTTGCGAGCTATTTCGGTGGCCAGATAAAGGGAATTACGTCCTGAAAAGAACTTTATACAGTTGCTTTTTCGCATGATTTGTTGATTTTGCTATGAATATTTGGATGTTTGGGCAAATTTAATGTAAAAATTAAAATGATAATAATTTTTATTTGTGCTTTTTGTCAGACAAAACAGTATTAGCTTATTGGTAACTTAACATTCTTTTATTAAACATAAAACCCCAATAGACTTTTATTCTATTGGGGTTTTATGTTCTTAAATTTCATGCTATTTAACTAAGACATCTGAAGTGGTATTAATCTCAGCAATATAATTTAGTATATCGTCCCTCCCAATACGTGTAACGGCTGAACAGGTGAAAATGTGTGGAAGCTCTTCCCATGTTTCGTAAAGCTGCTTTTTGTATTTTGCTATGGAACTATTCAGTGCAGATGAACTTAGCTTGTCAGCTTTGGTGAATACTATGGCAAAAGGTATTTGGTTGCTTCCTAGCCAGTTAATAAATGTGAGATCAATAGCTTGGGGTTCAAGCCTTGAATCGATTAAAACGAATAGGCAGTTAAGATTTTCGCGGTTAAGAATATATTTCGTAATCATTTCGGAGAAAACCTCCCGTTTGCCTTTTGAAACTTTTGCGTATCCATAACCCGGTAAGTCTACCAAAAACCACGATTCGTTAATTTCGAAGTGATTGATTAGCTGAGTTTTTCCTGGGGTGCCCGACACCTTAGCCAAGGTTCTTAATCCGGTGATCATGTTAATAAGTGATGACTTGCCTACGTTTGATCTTCCGATAAAGGCATACTCGGGGAGATCGGGATGAGGGCAGAGCCCAATGTGTGGACTACTTTTTAGAAACTTTGCAGAACGTATAATCATAATTACTAGTAATTTATGAATATTATTTGCGTGTCTCTTTTCAAAAGAGATTGTACAAATGTACAACTATTTTATGTTGTTTTGCAAAGATATTTCTACAAAGTGGGAATGTATTTCCTCAATCGATTGATTGCTATAGGTATTAACACCTAAAAAAAAATGAATATTATTTATCTCCCTACTTATATCAATCAGGCTAATAAGATAAGAGATAAATACCAGATAATTAAATAAATAAGAAAACAGAAGGATTTGTTTGAAAAGTATGAACCAGTTTTATTTCAGACTTTTAGAGTACTCTTCAGCTTGTTTAAAAACCCGAATGAAGTTTTTGCCCCATATCTTTTCAATTTCACGTTTTGAATAGCCCCGTATTAAAAGTTCAACTGTTATATTAATCATTTGACTAGCATCCATGCATCCTTCTAGGGCTCCTCCTCCATCAAAATCACTACCAATACCCACGTAATCAATGCCTACTATCTTAACAATATGATCGATGTGATCTACTAAATCGGAAACATTTGCAAAAATTTGAGGAAAAATATCATCGACTGCATACCATTCCTCAATGGCTTTTTTTCTTATCTCGGGCGAAAGGTTTTGGTAGTTATTGTACTTTTTGAGTAGTTCGTTATGTGCACTATCCCTAGCAGGATTTGGCTCTGTGGTTTTTACATAGCTACTTAGGAGGCTTAATTGAACAACACCACCCTTTTCAGCTAGCTTTATGATCATTTCATCGGTAAGGTTACGGGGATTATCGCATATTGCACGGGTATTACTATGGGATGCAAAAATTGGAACTTTTGACACTTCAAGGGCTTGGAAAAATGCGTCGTCAGAAATATGGCTAACATCTACAAGTATTCCAAGCCTGTTGAGCTCATCAATAACTTGGAGGCCAAAATCACTTAGACCACCATGTTCTGGACCTGATGGGTCGGTTGATGAATCGCAGATATCATTATTTCGAGTATGACAAAGTGTAAGATAACGGGCACCCATATCATAAAATTCTGAAAGTATTGATAGGTTTTTCCCTATGGGATATCCATTTTCAACTCCTATGTAAATGGCTTTCTTCCCAGCTTCTTTAATTTTATATGCATCGTCTGATGTGAGTGCAATAGCCGCTTTTTCTGCATGTTCACTGATTGTTGTATGGAGGGCTTGAAAAATATCCATTGCTCTTGCATAAACCTCATCATATTTTGCTTCTGTTCGCTCATCCTGACCAATAAAAACAGCAAGGAAAACTGCATCAAGCCCTCCGATTTCCATTTTTCTGAGATCAATTTTTCCCTTAGATTTGGTATCCAAACCGCTAAAATCGAACCCTTCGCGTTGAAACATGAGCGGGGTGTCAGTGTGAGTATCAATAGTTAGTATTTGCGAATGGATTCTTCTGGCTTTTGCTAAAGTTTTTTCATCATCGCTTGTATTACAGCTTGAGATTGTAACAATGAGTAGCATTGCAAATAGAATGTTTGGGAAAGATTTCATAGCATGAAATAGTTAAAAGTTTTAAGCTTAGAGTTAAACTAGCATTATTTAAGGTTAAAAGAATCTAAAATTTTTCAAAAATTGTAAAACAATATCGCTGTAAATTCCATCCCGTTTGATTATTTGATTTGCTTTAGGTTTAAGATTTAAAAAAACAAAACCTCTGGTAATTAAATATTCCAGAGGTTTTAATTGTTTAATAATTTTTAAGCTAGTATGCAACCAAGTTTATCTTTATGCCCATTTCGTCGTGAATGAAGTTATCCTTAAGGTTGGCAAAAATTGACTTAGATCCATAGTTTACATTCCAATTAGTTCTGTTGATAAGGAATTGTGGAGTTGTTGCCTGAAGAATACCTTCATTCAGGTTAATTTTTGCATTAAAACTAATTCCCTTAGTAATCCCTCTTATGGTTAAGTTACCTTCAATTCGATGTGAAGGGATGAACTCTTCATCAGAACCTTGTACATTTTTAATTGCTTCAATCTTCGAGAACTCAAAGTAAGCATTTGGGAATGAGTCAACGTAAAAAAAGTCGGCAGATTTTAGATGCCCAACCAGGTTGCCATTCATCTCCGGATTATCTATATCAAGAACAACAATATTACTCATGTCCATGATGAATTTGCCTCCTTGAATCACCCCATCCTTTACATAAACACTTCCCTCTTTAATACCAAGGGTTCCAAAGTGGTTGCCAGTTGGCTTGGTTCCAAGCCATTCGATGCTGCTCTTTTCCACGTCGGCTTTATGTTCTATTCCATGATCATAAGCTTTTATTGTATAAACATCTCCAGCCCCAACCTTTTCTCCTTCTGGAGTTTGCATACAACTCGAGAGAATTAATACAATACTTGATGCTAATAAAAAAGTTTTTCTTTTCATATCCATTTTCTTTTTTTTATTCAACTGTAAATTTTAGCACACCATTTCAATTTGAATAGTGTTGAATCTTTTTATAGTAAAAACAAAACAGATGATAAAAGGTTCAATTAACCTAGGGTGCAAGTTACCGTTTTTCTTCCTTCTCAAAAGTATAGTCTGATAGGTTAAACCTGTCCAGTAACGACTTATCATTAATCTCTTTTGACAGGGAGGTTATAGTTTCAAAAGGGACTTGGAATAGGTCAAGAACAAGAAGTCCATCAAGAGCATTATTGAACTTGGGATCAACGTTGAATCCGATTATTTTGCCGTTAAGTTTAATGTACTTTTTTAGCAGAATAGGCATCCTGAAGTCCTCCGGTTCAATGTCTTGAATAAATTTATCCAGTTTATTGATGTCGTTACTCTTTTCAAAAATAACTTCAGTATCATCCTTGCTTACGGGAACCCTAAAGTTATTCCTTGGAGTAATGAATCGGGCAAATTCACGATCGAAATAGTTTGCCTTCATAAAGTTGATAATAACTCCTTTGGAGTAATTCGAAAAACGGCTCGAGATGCTTACAGGTCCAATTAAATATCTATACTCAGGGTTTTTAATAAGGAAATAAAGTATGCCTTTCCATAGAAGGAAAAGGGGTAGTGGCTTTTTTTGGTATTCTTTTACAATGAATGAGCGGCCTAATTCAATGCTTTGCTCAAGAATTGGCATAAACCCATTGTCAATTTTAAATAAACTTTGGATGTAGAACCCCTTCTTGCCATAACGTTCAAGTATCTCCTTACCCTTCCCTACACGATAAGCGCCCACAATGGTTTTCACATTTTCGTCCCAAATAAAGAGCTGATTGTAATATAAATCGAATTCATCGATATCAATCTTTCGATTGGTACCTTCTCCTACTTCCCTAAAGGTGATCTCGCGTAGCCTTCCTAGTTCAGTCATTATGTTAGGCATTTCCACAGATGGAGCGCATAGGATACAGAAATTTTTACTTTTAAAAAGCAAGTAATTTCCCATAAGCGATTCTACTTCGCTCTGAATTAAATCTGATGAAACGGGTTGTATTATTTCATCTGGTTTTGCTTCGGGTTTTAGCCGGTAGTTAAAAAATTTTTTCACTTCAATTGATGATCCAAGGGCATAGGTTCTTAGCCTAAGGTAACGCCCAAATCTGGCAATATCCGAGAATTCATTCTGCTCCTCAACCGAAATGGGCAGGCCTATTCGAACTTTAACCACCTTGTTCTTCTTGTTGAACAGCTCAGAGGGTAGCTTAATGGTCCGGAGCGCAGGGTGAATTAATCCCAGTATGTGAAAAAGTTTGCTGTTAGTGCCTTTGAAGTATGCGGGGATAATAGGAACCTGTGACCGTTTAATGAACTTGAGTATTGATTCGCTCCACTGTTTATCTGCCACTCCTGGCGATTCAGTGTTGTAGTACGTTGAAACTTCACCAGCAGGGAAAATGCCCATTGAATAGCCATTATTAAGGTGGCTAATGGCGTTCTTTATTCCTGCCAAACTACCAGATGTCTGACTTTTTCCTTCGAAGGGATCAACGGGAATAATGGATTCTCTAACAGGTTCAATCCTTCGGAGAAGGAAGTTGGCCATCATCTTAAAATCGGGACGAATATCTTTTACCAATTTAAGGAGAATAATCCCATCAATGCCTCCGTATGGATGATTTGCCACAATAATAAAAGGGCCTTCTTTTGGGATGCGTTTTAACTCTTCTGGGTTAACCTCGTATTTGATTTCCAACTTGTTTAATAACGCATCAAGGAATTCGATACCACGTAGGTGGCTAATTTTTGCGTATTCTCTATTTATTCTGTTAATCTTGAGAATAGACATCAACAATTTTGTGATACCTCTCCCACCTATGGTATATAACTTGGCAGCTCTTCTGAATTCTTCAGAATCAACAAGCTTGGTTCCTGAGATCATAATACTTTTTGTGTGGTTAAAGCGTTTTTCCCCGTTGCAATTTAGTAAATAAGTTGGAAATTGAACACTTCAACCGTTTGCATTATTTTTTCAAAACATATGATTGCATACTTATTATTTTCTTATCAGATTGAATATTTTGAAGTTGTGTTAAAAAAAAAATAATCAAATGGATTATCAAAAAAAAGTTAAAAAGTAGTTTTAAAAGGAGTATTCCATTAAATTTGCAATAAGAAATCAAACTAAAATTAAAGTTAATATGAAAAAACTATTCGTGATCATTGGAATTCTTTCCCTAGCTATTAGCAGCTATGCTGATCGTTATGTTGCCAGACACGAGGATATTAAAAGCTTTTTGAAGACAACAACATACGTTGTCCTAGAAGATAATCCCATGTCGGAGTATAACTTTAAAATTAAAACGGCTGTTGAAAATTCATGGAAAATTACACCGTACGAATTTATTAATGCAACACAGTTTGAAGAGATGCGTGGAGACATTAATAAATCGTTTCTTGTTAAGTTGCAGGTAAAATTCTCAGCCGACAAGCTTGAGGCAACCTATAATTTTATGAGCATTGTGTTGGGGGCTGCCGTAAAAAGGCATACCGATTTACCTGATATCTGTTCAGTACCACTTGGTTATGCCTCGGTTCCTGAGGACAGCTATGCATATAAGATTGAAAGTCTTATTCGATTTGCTCAGAATCATATAAGATTGCTTGACGAGAACCCCAACCTCATTAAATCTAACATCTTTGATCACTATAACAAGAATCGTAAGGAAACCCGTAATAAGGAGTTATGGCTCTTGGAGGAGGATATTGAACCAAACATCAGAAGTTTATCTGAAATTAGAAAGCTTTACCCACATACTGTAAAGATCGTGAGTAAGGATGACCTAGAGAAAGCCATTGCCGAAAAGAATGAAAATGTAGTTTTCCTACATAAGGTTGGCCCTGAGGGAACCCGTTTGCAAGCTCGTTGCTACAAAATTCTTATCGGAGCAGGCGATGACCAGTTTTACTACTTTGACTACCATATGATCAATAGAAAGAAAAAGCGTGGTGATGGTTTTTTACCAAAGGATTTCAAAAAGATAAAATAGTTTAAACAGCTATAGAATAAAAGTGGCATCGTCGGCATCCAAATTCGAGATGCAGACGATGCTTTTTTGTGGTTGAATTATAGTTGTTTGAGAGGTTAACTAGTAAGTAAATAATAGTAAAGAAAATAATCTCATGGCTGACGAAAAAATTATCTTTTCAATGGTAGGGGTAAGCAAAACATTTCCCCCACATAAAAAAGTTTTAAATAATATTTACTTATCCTTTTTTTATGGGGCCAAGATTGGCATAATTGGTCTCAATGGGTCTGGAAAATCTACCCTTTTAAAGATTATTGGTGGTATTGAAAAGTCATTTCAAGGTGAAGTTGTTTTTTCGCCCGGTTATACCGTTGGTTACCTCGAACAGGACCCTTTGATTAATGAAACAAAAACTGTAAGGGAGGTTGTAGAAGAGGGGGTTAAGGATGTGGTATCTCTTCTCAAAGAGTATGAGGAGGTAAACGCAAAATTTGCAGAGCCAATGAGCGATGAAGAGATGACAAGGCTTATTGAAAGGCAGGGAGAACTTACAGAAAAAATAGATCATGCTGATGGTTGGAATCTCGATTCGAAGCTTGAAAGAGCCATGGATGCCCTGCGTTGCCCCGAGTCTGATGCAAAGATGAACATCCTTTCAGGGGGTGAGCGAAGGAGGGTGGCATTATGCAGGCTGTTACTTCAGGAGCCTGATGTGCTTTTACTTGATGAGCCTACCAATCACCTCGATGCGGAAAGTGTACAATGGCTAGAAATGCACTTAAAGCAGTACAAAGGAACTGTAATAGCCATAACCCACGATCGATATTTCCTTGATAATGTTGCCGGGTGGATTTTAGAGCTGGATAGAGGAGAAGGAATACCATGGAAGGGTAACTATTCGTCATGGTTGGAGCAGAAATCGAACCGCTTGGCACAAGAGGAAAAGCAGGAGAGCAAGCGAAGAAAAACCCTTGAGCGAGAGCTGGAATGGGTGCGAATGTCACCCAAAGCGCGTCATGCCAAGGGGAAAGCAAGGCTATCGGCCTACGACAAATTGCTTAACGAAGATGTTAAGCAAAAGGAGGAACGCCTTGAGATTTTTATTCCAAATGGGCCACGCCTAGGCGACATGGTGATTGAAGCCAATGATGTGGCAAAAGCTTTTGGCGATAAGCTGCTTTTCGAAGGTTTAAACTTTAAGCTCCCTCCCAATGGAATTGTTGGAGTGATTGGACCCAATGGGGCTGGTAAAACAACACTGTTTCGCCTAATTATGGGTTTAGAATCTATTGATAGAGGTAAATTCGATGTGGGAAAAACGGTTAAGATTGCATACATCGATCAGCAACACAAGGCCATTGAACCTGAAAAATCGGTTTTTGAAGTGATCTCAGGAGGTGTCGATCATATCCTGATCGGTGGTAGGCAGGTAAACGCCAGAGCGTATGTGGCAAGATTTAACTTTTCCGGTGCCGATCAGGAAAAAATGTGCAACGTACTCTCCGGTGGAGAGCGTAATAGGTTGCACTTGGCCCTTGCCCTTAAAGAGGAAGGCAATGTTATCCTTCTGGATGAGCCAACCAACGATATTGACGTTAACACTTTGCGAGCCTTAGAGGAGGGATTGGAAAATTTTGCGGGCTGCGCTGTAGTGATTAGCCACGATCGATGGTTCCTCGACCGGATCGCAACGCATATTCTGGCCTTTGAGGGTAACTCACAGGCTTACTTCTTCGAGGGATCATATTCAGAATACGAAGAGAATCGTCGGAAACGACTTGGAGATGAAGGACCTAAAAGGATTAGGTATAGAAAATTGATAGAGTGATTGCTAAAACATTACCTATGGAAACCATGAATCAAATAAACTACATCAACAACGAAGAACGCTCCATGTCAATGCTTTGCCATTTAGGCGCATTGGCAGGAGTAATTATCCCATTTGGTTCTATAATCGGACCTTTAATATTCTGGGCAATAAAAAAGGATCAGTACCCTGAGGTAGATAAGCAGGGGAGGGATGCCATAAATTTTCACCTATCAATGCTGCTATACATGATAGTATCAGGAATACTGGTGTTGTTGGTAATTGGTATATTCCTCCTTATTGCGCTTTCAATATTTCGACTGGTAATTATAATTATTGCTTCAGTTAAGTCGAATAATGGCGAAAGATTCGAATATCCTCTTTCTATTAAATTCTTTTCCTAGGATAAGAAGGGTGTTTATAATATGAGCTGAACTAAAATCGATAGCATAAATTGCATAAGAAATGATTCTGAGAACCTGGATCAGTGTATTATGTTTAAAAAAATCATTCCTTCGTTTTTCAAATACCTTCCTGCCAACTGGCTTATTTCGAAAATAAGCTCAAATATTTCCTATCTTTGCAGGCAATAAAAAACAGCTAAATGGCATCAAACAAACCAAGCATACCAAAGGGAACACGCGATTTTTCGCCAGTTGAAATGGCTCGTCGAAATTATATTTTCGATACCATAAAATCGGTTTTCAAGCTATATGGCTACCAACCCATTGAGACACCAGCCATGGAGAATCTTTCCACTTTAATGGGTAAGTATGGCGAGGAGGGCGATAGGCTACTATTTAAAATTTTAAATTCAGGTGATTTTCTTAAAGGCATAGAATGTGATGATATTAACACTGAAAACCTAAATCCCTTATCGGTTAAACTTTGCGAGAAAGGGCTTAAGTATGACCTCACTGTCCCGTTTGCCCGATATGTAGTTCAATACCAGAATGATATAATTTTCCCGTTTAAGCGATTTCAAATACAACCTGTATGGCGTGCCGACAGGCCGCAAAAGGGTCGATACCGTGAGTTTTACCAGTGCGATGTGGATGTTATTGGCTCAAACTCTCTGTTAAACGAGGTGGAGTTGGTGCTTATCATCAACGAGGTTTTCGCTAGGCTTGGATTATGCACTACTTTGAAGATTAACAATAGAAAGATTCTTAGCGGGATAGCCGAGGTGGTGGGTGAAGCCGATCGGCTTACTGATATTACCATAGCCATTGACAAGATTGATAAAATTGGAATAGATGCTGTTAACTGCGAATTAGCCGAAAGGGGAGTGTCTCAAGATGCGATAGTGTTGCTTCAACCAATTATTTCGTTGAGTGGAACCAATGAAGAGAAATTGAAAAAACTAGAATCTGTATTGGCTAAGTCCGAAGTTGGCTTGAAGGGTGTTGATGAAATGGAGCAGATATTTGGTTATACAAAAAACCTTAGCAGTTTATCCACTAATATTGAGTTTGATCTTTCGCTTGCCCGTGGGTTGAACTACTATACCGGAACCATATTCGAGGTAAAAGCAAACGATATCGAGATGGGTAGCATTTGCGGTGGTGGAAGGTATGATGATTTGACGGGAATTTTTGGACTTAAAAATGTATCTGGGGTTGGTGTTTCATTTGGTGCCGACAGAATTTACGATGTGATGCTGCAGCTGGCTCTATTCCCCGAAAGTCTTCTGTCCACATCACAGGTAATGTTTGCAAACTTTGGTTTGAAGGAAGCTGCCTTTTGCTTGCCAGTCATCCAACAATTACGCTTAGCTGGAGTTTCTGCAGAGCTTTACCCTGATGTTGCCAAGATGAAAAAGCAGTTCGATTACGCCAATAAAAAGAATATTCAGTATGTTGTTATTGTCGGCGAATCTGAAATGCAGAAGGGAGAGGTTTCCATTAAGAACATGGTATCGGGAAAACAGGAAGCCATAAAGATTAATGATCTTCGGAACTATTTTAGTACATCCAACAAAACAAATGAAATATAAGCTAAATGGCTAAAACACATTACATATCACCAAAACCTCTAACCTACGAAGTATTAGATGATCTGCTTAAGGGAGGACACAAGCTTGAAATTTCAGAAGAGTCTCAGAGCTTAATTAATCATTGCCGTGAATATCTCGATAATAAAATAGATGGCAGCGATAATCCCATTTATGGTATTACAACAGGATTTGGCTCTTTATGCAACAAAAATATTTCGAAGAACGAACTTTCGCAGCTGCAAAAGAATTTGGTTATGTCCCATGCTTGTAGCATGGGGAGGGAGGTTGAACCTGAGATAGTTAAATTAATGCTTTTGCTAAAAGCTCATGCTTTGTCACTAGGACATTCTGGAGTGCAATTGGAAACCATTCAGCGTATTCTGGATTTTTACAATAATGAAATATTACCTATTGTATACGAGCAGGGTTCTCTTGGTGCATCAGGCGATTTGGCTCCCTTAGCCAATCTCTTCTTACCCCTAATAGGCATGGGGGAGGTTCTGTGGAAGGGTAAAAAGCTATTGGCTGAAGACGTGCTTAATAGGTTTGGATGGAGCCCAATTGATCTTAAATCGAAGGAAGGGCTTGCGCTGCTCAATGGCACTCAATTTATGAGTGCTCACGGGGTTTATGCCATGTTCAAAGCCTTTAGAATAGTAAAACTCTCTGATATTGTAGGTGCGCTATCTCTTGATGCTTTTGATGGTAGGATTGAGCCATTTCATAAAAACCTTCATGAGGTAAGACCTCATATGGGTCAAATTGAAACAGCAAGGAATATCAGGAAAATTCTAGAAGGTAGTGAGTTAATTTCGCGACCCAAAAAGCATGTGCAGGATCCCTACTCATTTAGGTGTATCCCTCAGGTTCACGGAGCATCAAAGGATGCCATAAATTATGCAGCGCACGTACTTTTAACAGAGATCAATTCAGTTACCGATAATCCCACCATTTGGGCAGATGAGGATACAATACTATCGGGTGGAAATTTTCATGGACAACCACTTGCCTTAACTTTTGATTTTTTGGCCATTGCACTTGCTGAATTGGGAAATATTTCAGAGCGTAGGGTTTCGCAGCTGATCTTTGGTTTGAGAGAATTGCCTGAGTTTTTAGTGGCTAATCCAGGGTTAAACTCTGGCCTTATGATACCCCAATACGCTGCTGCTGCAATGGTTAGCCAGAATAAGCAGCTTTGCACACCCTCATCGGTAGATAGCATCGTATCATCCAATGGCCAGGAAGATCATGTAAGCATGGGAGCTAATGCTGCCACCAAGCTGGTTAAGGTTGTTGAAAACGTAGAGCGTATCCTAGCCATTGAGCTGCTCAATGCAGCTCAGGCTCTCGATTTTCGACGTCCGGTAAAAACATCACCTTACCTTGAGGATTTTCTTGCTCAGTATCGTAGTGTTGTACCATTTATTAATGAAGATGTAGTGATGTACAGGGAAATTGAAAATACCTTGGAGTTTCTAAGAAATGGAGATTTTAAATGATAGCCCAATCCATTAAACGATTTTACATGAAAAAAGGCAACTTAATGAGGTTGCCTTTTTTCAATATAGTATTTCTATTGGCTATTATTCTTTTTTGGGGGCATTTCGTATTTGTTGAAGAAGGTATGTTTTGAATTCGTAATCAGCAAAATAGAGTTTTATCACCTTTTCAGGAGTTAACACCTTTTTAAACTTCTCATTGAATTCAACCAGAAGATCAGATTCCTGCTTATGAAAGTTAATATACATATCACCATACCTTTCAATTTCTTTATCTGAAAGTTTTTCAAGGTTTTCGGAGCAAAATTTCATGGCATTTCTTCGATCATCGATTATCTTATTCTTTTTCTGCCAATACTCATTGTAAACAGGCCAAAATAGTTGTGCTTCCTCTGATGAAAGTTTTAACTTTTCAGTGAAGAAAGCGATTTTTTGAGCCTTAACCAGCTCCTCCTTCTGTACATCTTTAGATTGGCCAAAGAGGGACAAGCTAAAAAGTAGTAAAAGGGCTAGAGAAGCATGATGAAAAATGAATGATTTTTTCATTTCATTAGTATTGTTCCATCAATGTTACGTAATCAACGTTCTCTTTAAGGAGATAACGAATCATTTCATCAGCTAAATCGTTACTTGGCGAATGAGGTTCCTTTGTATCTTTGACAGCATTTAGTAAGTGGCCCTCATCAAAATCTGAAATATGCTTTTCTACGATCTCTATGTAGTCATCGTTAGTTAAAACACCGTTTTGAGAAGGAGGCTTAATGTAATAATAACCAGCAAACGCAAGTGCAGCAAGTATAACGAAACCCATTGCCAGTGCCAACTGCGATTTAACAAGCTGTAATAATGGAATATGTACTCTTTCTTTCTCTTGACTTAAACATATACTCTGAATTCTCAAGGGAAGATCCTCAAAATACCCCGATGGTACTTTGAAAGGCAATTCTCTCTCAAAGTTTTCAAATACTTCCTTGCTGTTTTCTAATTTCTTCATTTTAAATAGTAAATAAAAACCTTTTACATTTTGATGCTATGTTTGTTTTAGGGTTTAATCTGTTTCCATGTATTTCTCAATTTTCTTAACGGCATGGTGAAACGATGCTTTTAGAGCACCAACAGATGTCCCAAGTATTTCTGAAATATCTTCATATTTTAGTTCTTCAAAATATTTCATGTTAAATACAATCCTTTGTTTTTCTGGAAGTGTGAGTATAGCCTTTTGAAGTTTAACCTGTATTTCATTACCATCGATATGAGGACCAGACTCAAGGGTTTGAGCAAGTTGCTGTTCAACATCCATTAGAGGAAGAAAGAATTTGTTTCTCTTTTTCTTAAGGAATGTTAGAGCTTCATTTGTTGCAATTCTGTATAACCAGGTAAAGAGCTGCGAATCTTCTCTGAAGTTTTTAAGCCCGGTCCAAACCTTTAAAAAGGTGTTCTGAATTACATCATCTGAATCGTCGTGACAGATAATAATTTTACGGATATGCCAGTAAAGGCGTTCCTGATATTTGCGAACGATAAGGTTAAAAGCGTAACTTTGAGTTTCGAGGTTTCGAAACATTTCCAACAACTCCTTATCGCTCAAATGACCCATTTAAAGTTTATATTACTAGGTTTTACGGGTCAAGACCCTTCTTACTGCATCAATAATGTTTGGGGTATCCAAACCATACTTAACCAGCAACTCTTCAGGTTTTCCACTCTCACCAAAAGTGTCAGATACAGCAACCATTTCAATGGGTGTTGGAATAAAGCGGCTAAGTAGTTGAGCAATGCTATCACCTAATCCTCCATTCATCATATGCTCTTCTGCAGTAACAACAGCTCTTGTTTTACCAACCGATTTTAAAATAGCTTCAGTATCCAGAGGTTTAATTGTATGAATGTTAATTACCTCTGCCTTGATATTATTCTCAGCCAATTTTTCTATTGATTCGAGAGCCTTCCACACTAGATGACCAGTAGCAAAAATTGTTACATCAGATCCTTCATTTAGGGTAATGGCTTTACCAATCTCAAAAATTTGATCTTCAGGCGTGAAATTCGGAACTGAGGGACGTCCAAATCGAAGGTAAACGGGGCCTTCCCATCTGGCAGCGGCTAGCGTGGCAGCTTTGGTCTGGTTAAAATCGCAAGGGTTGATCACTGTCATATTGGGCAGCATCTTCATCAACCCAATATCTTCGAGCATTTGGTGCGTAGCACCATCCTCACCTAATGTAAGCCCAGCATGGGAAGCAGCAATCTTAACATTCTTGTTGGAATAAGCAATGCTCTGACGGATTTGGTCATAAACCCTTCCAGTGGCAAAAGCCGCAAAGGTGCCAGCAAAGGGAATCATACCTCCTGATGCTAATCCTGCTGCAACCCCCATCATATTTGCCTCGGCTATTCCGGCTTGGAAGAACCTTTCAGGATACTCCTTTATGAACTTTTCCATTTTCAGCGAGCCTATAAGATCGGCACAAAGAGCAACCACATTTGGGTTTGATTTTCCAAGTTCGTATAGCCCTTCACCAAAGCCTGAGCGGGTATCCTTGCTGCCAGTATTTATGAATTTTTTCATCCGTCTAAAAGCATTAGGTTTATATGTCTATTTGCGTTGCTGTCGTTCAATGGCCTCCTTTTTAATGAGCCCAAGTATTATCAGCTCTGCCGATGCATAGTTTGTTGCCAGGGGAATGTTATTCACATTACAGGTTTCTAGCAATTTTCGTATATCTTCGTGGTGCTGTTGCACCAGCTTATGGTCTCGGAGAAAAATAACTATATCCACCTCGCCCTTTTCGATCATTTCGGTAATTTGGATGTATCCACCCGATTGTCCGGGGCTCATGTGCTTACATTCTAGACCCTGCGATTCAATGAATTCTGCGGTTCTCCCGGTAGCAATGAGGTTAACGCCTCTAAGCCATTCAAGCCTTTCGCCTAGGAACTTTACCAGTTCTGGTTTCTTTGCATCGTGTGCAATAACCACAATGTTTGTCATTTCAATTCTTTTTAACAGTTGAATTTAAAAATCACCAATAGTTTCGGGAAGTTGAGCCAAAGCCCTTTCAAACTCTTCCTTATTTGGGGCTTTCCCATGCCATTTATGTGTTCCCATCATGAAATCGACACCCATACCCATTTCGGTACGCATAAGTATAACAATTGGCTTTCCCTTTCCGGTTTCTAGTTTTGCTTGGTTCATAACCTGAAGGATATCTTCAATGTTATTCCCATCCATATCCATAACGTGCCAGCCAAACGATTGCCATTTGGCGTGTAGATCGCCCAGCGAAACAACCTCGTCAACCGGACCATCAATTTGCTGACCATTGTAATCAACGGTTGCAATTAGATTATCTATTTTTCTTGCTGTGGCAAACATAGCTGCTTCCCAATTCTGTCCCTCCTGCAGTTCTCCGTCGCCGTGAAGAGAGTAAACCAGGTGCTTATCCCCATTGATTTTTTTTGCCAATGCTGCTCCACAGGCAACAGAAAGCCCCTGACCCAGTGAGCCTGATGCAAATCGAACACCTGGAAGATGCTCAGCAGTGGCAGGATGCCCTTGTAGGCGGGAATCAATTAGGCGAAAAGTTGAAAGCTCTTTTACAGGGAAAAAGCCCCTGCGGGCTAAAACGCTATACCATACGGCCGATAAATGTCCGTTGGAAAGAAAGAAAAGATCCTCACCATTTCCTTCCATGGAAAAGCTATAAGGATCTACTTGAAGGATTTTAAAGTAAAGAGTTGTTAAAAAATCGGCACATCCCAAAGCACCTCCGGGGTGACCACTCGATGGGGTATATACCATTCTTACGATATCCCTGCGTACCTGAGCAGCAATTTTCTTAAGTTTTTCTGTATCAGCCATAATAGTGAGCAATTTCTTGTCCCAAATGTCAAATAAACTGCAAATGTAACCATTTTTATTTATATGTTTTTGGTGGTTTTTATCATCTTTTTTCTTTGCTTGAAATCTAGTGCAATGTTCTTTTTCATTTTTTTTAAAGAGTAATGCTAATTAACTGTTAATTTATTTTGGAGTTAAAAATATATTTGATTGTTTTGTAAAGGTTTACCTGTGTTTTATTGTTTTTTTTAAATATTTTTTATCTCATTTACCACTTAAAACTGCCATTATATGAAAATCTTAAAACTATTACTCCTTTCTTTTTTACTATCATTTCATTCGATAGCGCAAGTTTTTGAATTTGAACATATCGAGCCTTTTTTGGATGGGGTTATTGAGACTCAACTTCGAGAAAAAAACATTTCAGGAGCGACTTTATCAATTATTAAGGATGGAAAGAAGTTGGTCCATAAGGGTTATGGCTATTCCGATTTTTTTAACAGGGTCCCAGTTAACCCTGATCAGACTCTATTTCGCATTGGCTCTGTTTCAAAGTTATTTGTTTGGCTTTCGGTGATGCAAATGGTTGAGCAAGGAAAGCTCGAGTTGGACAGGGATATAAACGATTATCTTCACGATTTTAAAATTCCCAATACATTTGAAGATCCGATTACCTTAAGGCATATTATGAGCCATACTCCCGGCTTTGAAGATAGACTGATAAAGCTTTTTTCAGCCGATTCGCTTTCCATTGCCCCTTTGGGAAAGATTTTGCCTAACGATATTCCTAAGCGTGTTCGGCCTGCAGGAGTGCAAGCTTCATACTCGAATCATGCCACTGCCATTGCTGCACACATTGTGGAGATTATTTCGGGTATGGATTGGAACGATTATGTTGAGCAGAAAATTCTCGATCCGCTTAAAATGCACTCCACAACATTTCGGCAGCCTTTGCCAGATTACTTAAAACAGAATATGGCCAAGGGCTATTCTTTTTCCAAAGGAATAATGGTTGAAAAACCCTTTGAGTACATACCACTTGCCCCGGTAGGTTCAGTTAGTACCACTGCTGCTGATATGGTTTTATTCATGCAGATGTTACTTAATAAAGGATCTTTGAATGAAACAGAAATTATTGCTGATACTACATTCATTAAAATGTTGGAACCGGTGATTATACATGCCAAGGGGGTAAACCCCTGTCTCCATGGTTTTATGGATATGAGCAGGAAAGGAGTCAGCCTTTTTGGACATGGTGGCGATACTTTTTGGTTTCATACCCTGTTAGCCATTCTGCCCGATTATAACATGGGCATTTTCCTTTCGTTTAATAGCGATAAAGGCGCTAGTGCCTACGCTGATGTAATGAATATTTTCCTCGATAAGTTTTTGTCAGATAAGGATACTTTGTTAACGCCCATTACGCTTAGTGACGATTACCTGAAAAAATTTGCCGGAGAGTATAAGATAAACCGATACCCTCATAGCGATTACCTTAAAATTATGTCATTATTTAGTCGCATTAAGGTTATCCCCGAAAATGGAAGATTAAAGATTCATGAGGGTAATAAGTCGAATTTTTACCTTCCCATCGACAGCCTTACGTTTAGGAAGGAGTTTGAATCAGAAGCAATTGTATTTCAAGTTGATGAAGAGAGTAAAGTTAAATATGCTTTTATGAGCACTTTGTCGATTTTTGCATTCGAAAGGGTTACAACTTGCGAAGGGCAACCATTGCATTTCTCAATTTTCTTGATTGTGGTAATCCTTTCAATCGTTACCATTTTTTATTGGCCAATGGTATTTTTTATTCGTAGCAACTACCAATCTATAGGCAGTGCGCCAAAGCCTTTGCCTTTTAGTGCAAAACTTGTTGCTTGGATTACATCGTTTTTACTATTGTTCTTTTACTTGGGCATATCGTTGTCCACAACTGGAGGACCTGAAGCCGTGGTTTATTCTGTTCCAACAGGAGTCAAATATCTTCTAACTATTCCGATTCTTCTAATACCGATTAACCTTTTTTTGATTTTTAAAATGGTTATGGTATGGCCACTTATTTCCACCCGAATAAGGAGTAAGATTTTTTACACGCTAATTTGCTTTGCCCATATTGCAGCACTTTGGCAGCTGTATTTCTGGAATCTGATAGGATGGAATTATTAATTGGAATTGCTGTTACTTGAAATTTTATTTGCGTGATATGGCATCTTCTATAACCATGCTAAAAATGTCATTCATGGTGAGTCCCATGGCAGCAACCTGCTGAGGTACAATGCTGGCTTCGCTCATACCGGGCACAGTATTAACTTCCAAAAAGTAAAGTTTATCTTTGCTGTAGATATAGTCAATACGAACGATGCCTCTGCATTTTAGCCTATCGTATATTTCCGATGATATTGATTGGATATAGTCGGAAAGATCATTGCTAATATTTGCTGGAGTCACCTCTTCCGATTCGTTTTTGTACTTAGCACCGTAGTCAAAGTATTCATTCTTGGGGATAATTTCAGTTACTGGAAATACTATGCATTTCCCCTTAGTTTTTACCAATCCGCAGGTGAGTTCTCTGCCGGGAATAAACTCCTCAATCAATGCAACAGAATCCTCGGTGTATGCCAATTCCAATGCTGAAATAATTTCTTCAATCACTTTTACCTTGGTAACGCCATAGCTGCTACCGCTCTCATTAGGTTTTACGAAAAGTGGAAGACCTAAGAGTTTAACTACTTCTTGTGGATCAACTTGTTGCCCTTTTACTACCCTCACCATTTTCGACAGGTTTATGTTTAAGTCCTTAACCATTTGCTTGGTTGCCTCCTTGTCGAAGGTGAGAGAGGTATTCATTACCCCTCCTGTGGTGTAAGGTATTCCCATCATTTCTAGGTAACCCTGAAGATGACCTGTTTCACCAGGTTTTCCATGAATGCCAATTAGAGCGCAGTGGAAACTAATTGATTCTCCATCAGCATTGGTAGTAAAGGTATCCCATGAAATGGGAAAGTCCCCCTTTTCAGGGTGCTTAAGGGTTAGCTGAGAACCTTTTACAATTATGGGGAAAACATTGTACTTGCTCTTATCGAGCCATTGAGCGATTTGTTTTACCCCTTTTAGCGATATCTCTTCTTCCGAAGAGTTTCCTCCAGCCAAAATGGCGATATTCAATTTTTCTGTCATAACGCTTTATAATGGACTTTTTTCGTGCAATTTACAACATTAATCATAATCAAATGATCTTGCAGATGTGTAAGTTTTCCATCGTTCCAAAACCTGCCCCATATCCTGAGGCAGATCTGTTTCAAAATACATTGCTTTTCCTGTAGCTGGATGCATAAAACCCAACGATTTGGCATGTAGAGCATGGCGTGGACAAATGCTAAAGCAATTTTGTATAAACTGTTTATACTTGGTAAAGGTTGTTCCTTTAACAATGGTATCACCACCATACTGTTCATCGTTGAAAACGGGATGACGAATGTATTCGAAATGCACTCTGATCTGGTGAGTTCGTCCAGTTTCCAGCTGGCACTCCACAAGGGTAACGTACCCAAACCGCTCAATTACCTTCCAGTGAGTAACGGCGTGCTTACCTTGTTCGGCATCAGCGAAAACTTGCATTTTCTTTCTATCCCTAACACTACGTCCAATATTTCCGGTTATGGTTCCCTCATCATCGTCGAGGTTTCCCCATACTAAAGCGATGTACTTGCGCGAAGTTGTTCGTTCGAAGAACTGTCGTGCCAAGTGGTTCATGGCAAGTTCGGTTTTTGCAATCACTAGTATTCCGGATGTATTCTTATCGATGCGATGTACAAGACCGGGGCGAACCTCACCGCTACTAAAAAGTGGTAAATCCCTAAGGTGGTACATTAATGCATTTACCAATGTGCCCGAAAAGTTTCCATGCCCAGGATGCACCACCATGCCTACCTCCTTGTTGATAACTATGAGCTGTTCGTCTTCGTAAAGAATATCAAGGGGAATATTTTCTGGTTTTATCTCGGCATCGCGGGGAGGGTATGCCATTACAATGGAGATGCTGTCGAGGGGTTTTACCTTATAGGACGATTTTACGGCTTTGCCATTAACCAGTATATTGCCTGCATCGGCGGCCGATTGAATACGGTTTCGGCTTACACTCTGTATTTTGCTGGTGAGAAATTTATCGATCCGCAGCATTGCTTGACCTTTATCCACATCGAAGTGAAAATGTTCAAACAACTCCTGCTCCTCGCCCGAATCTGAATCGAGTTCATCATCAATCCAATTATCAAAATTACCCATTTTCATCGGGAGATAATGAGTTTTCGGGTTCCAATAATGGATTTTGGGGTTGATAGCTGAACGAAGTAAATACCGTTTGGCAAGTTGCTAATGTCAACCGGTTGAGCGGATACCTTGTTTGATAGGACTAGCTGCCCGGTTACGCTAAAAACCCTAATGTTAACAAGGTCATCATTGGGAGATAGGTTAACCGTAAAATGATACTGTGCAGGGTTGGGAAATAAGCTGATATCAAAGTTATTAGCAGATGATATGATTGATGTAGGGGGTTCAGTTAACGAGCCAAAAACGGGTCGTAACATAAGGCTGCCCTCGTAAAGAGTGTTTGTCCATTGACCAGAAATGTTGTAGAAGAGCTTATCGCTGCTAATACGGTTCATGTCAAAGCCCATGTTAAGCATATCAATGGTTGTTTGTATCCAGCCTATGTAAAATGTACCCGCTTCAATCCAAAGGGGTTCGTCGAGCCGGTAAAGGGTGAATCGGTTAAGGCTATCGGTGAATAAAGGCCTTACACCCAGTTGTTCGTAGATAAGCTCACCGGGTGATCCGTTGTTATCATTCCAAACGGCCAGCTTAAAGTATTTTTGGTTAGCATCGTCAAAGGTGCGGTTAAAGTAAATGTAAACCCCTACCAACGAATCGGCCAAGTAGGAATTGAACTTAACAGCAGCTCTGGCGTTTTGAGTGCCCTCTCCGTACATTCCCCAGCCCATTTCGGCAGTGCCATCGTCGTACGCATAGTAATTATGAAATCGTTGGACATATCGGACCGTATCATTCCACCGAAGGTATTCCTTTTCGAGAGATTCAGTGAAAAATAGGTAACTCTTAAAGGTGAACTTGGCTGAATCTGCCCATGTCGATTCAAGATCGTAGATGTAATTCAAGTTATAGGTTGTATCCTTAAAAGGGCTAAGATTATTAAAGCCAGTGAAGTAGTTAATTAAATTTTCGGAGGAGTGGTTATAGAACGTAAAATATCGGGATACATTTCTGGTGTTTGATCCAAGATTTCGGTAATGTATTGGAAATCCAAATGGACTTGGCAATTCTGCTATTTGTGCTTGAGTATAAAAATGCTTCCAGGGAATACTTTCGTAATTTTTAAGAACAGAACTTAATGGGCGATAAAAGGTTACATCATCTAGAATGGTGTCGTTATAAGCTCTGTTCTGATTGAGGTATATCATGTCTAAATGCCAGTGATCGCAATTCCCACGAATACTTGGTACATGTTGGTTTTCGGCCAGTGAAGCAATGTTTCTGAATCTTAATCGAAAGCCATTGGTAAGAAAGCGAGGATCCTTCACAGGAAAATGAACTCGAATAAAACTTTTGAAAAGTGTGTCGGATTCAATTGTTTTGGTAATTCCGGTTAGCTTATACTTCTCAACAATCTTATTTAGGTCAAGTTGCGGTGATGCTGCCCATACTCCAACCCACGTATCATCTGTTGAATCGAAGAATTCAAGAAGTAAAGAATCCTTAGCTTGAGGCTCGTTGCCAAAGCCTTGAGGCTGGTAATAGAAGCTGATGTAAATGGTTGTATCTCCAGGATAGTTAAGGTTGATGGCATGGGAAGTGAGCGTATCGGCCGAGAAGGGGATAATGGACACATTATGGTGTAGAATTCCCTTGCTGTTAATGGCATCGAATGTTGCAACGCCAACTATTTTTGGGTTAATTGCATAGCTAGTATTAACAAAAACATGTTTGCCGTCCCATAGGTCGGGAGCAGGGTAGTGCAAATCCCTTGAAAAGTCATCGAAAAAGGGTAATTCAAGTATTTCCCCATTTTTAACAATATTAACCGGAGCATTACCCATTGGCATGCTTTCCAGATCAACGAGAACTTCTTTGCCTGTTTGTGCCTGAGAGTAATTGACAAAAATGAGGCAAATGAATATGGTATTAAAGAGGTGTCTTATCATTCAAAAATTTCTTCGTCGGGTTCTACAAAAAGAATTGAATCTGCTTCTACTTTTTTAATATCAGGTTCGGGTGGTGGTGGTATCCTAGATTCGTTGAGGGTAAGCCATAAATCGACCCTGGAACCAAAATTAATTGTGGTTTCACCCTGAGGATTGGGATATTGGCTATACACACGAGCATTTAAAGAGTCAACGAAATCCAGCACGGTTTCATCATATTTTGTTTTACCCATATTTAACGAAGCATCGAGCAAAAGATTGCGTGCATCGGCTAAAGATAATCCGATTACTCGCGGAAGAACAGTTTTTTCATTGTATAAACCTCTACCTAGCACAAGGTTTATGGTTGATCCCTTTGGGATCATTTCTCCTTGCTTTACTTCATTCCCCATGTACCGTTGTTCCAACACGTTGTTAATGGCAATGTCGGGTTTAAAGGAGAGGCTACCTATGATAAAACCCTTAAAATCAAGAATTGATTTGGCCTGTCTTAGGGTTACACCAACCACGTTGGGCATTTCAACCAGTTGAGGATTAATAGCATTTGTGGTTAGGAATATCCTTCGATTTGCCTTAACATATATTCCGGGTGATGGATTCTGCGATATTACCGAACCTGGCTCCCGGGTCATGATGTATACCGAATCGGATATCTCGATTCGAATTCTTTTTTGTTTTGCCAATGCAATGGATTGCTGCTTGTTAAGCCCTGTAAAGTCGGGAACAGGAAAACCCTGCCCATGCCTTGTGAAAATATTTAGAAAAAGAAAGAAGATCAAACCAGCGACAACTACAATAGCAATAGCTAGCAGTGGGGTTTTTACAAATGGGTTTTTAAGGATATTTATCAGCAGAGTTTTTATTTTATCAATCATAGAGTTGATTTTTGTAAGTTGGGTTTGACAACGAATGATAATGCTTCAGGCTACAAAATTAGAACTTTATAGCGAATGTAGAACCCATAAGAGCGATTAAATGTTTGTATCAGCACATTTGCGTGAATTAATGTATAGTCTTAGAGCAACGTTGTGTCTCACCCGAACTTGAAAGCTCTCGAAATGTTTTTTTAAGCTAGGGAATATTTTGCTTTATGAAGTATGACTTTGGGATTTTAAAAAAGCCTGACTTTCGTCAGGCTTGAACGGTACCCGGAGCCGGGATCGAACCGGCACAGCCGCAATGGCCACAGGATTTTAAGTCCTGCGTGTCTACCAATTCCACCATCCGGGCCCAAAAACTAAGAACGTATAGTAAAAAAGCGGAGAGTATCCGCTTTTTTTTTGCTTTTGAGCGGAAAACGAGACTCGAACTCGCGACCCCGACCTTGGCAAGGTCGTGCTCTACCAACTGAGCTATTTCCGCATAGGGTTTCTCAAACGAGATTGCAAAAATATATCAATATTGATTATCTCCCAAAAAAATGGTTATTTTTTTACAACCTATGCTAAAAATAAAATGAGAAATGCTGCTTATGAGGTATTTAAAGTACAATGTTACCATGTTTTCTTGGAGGCTGTTGCTGACTCTTGTTTCTGGTTAACTCTAGTGCCTGAATCAACTTTGACCTAGTTTGTTTTGGATAAATAATCTCATCAATATAACCCAATTCGGCTGCTTTATAAGGATTTGCTAAGGTTTCACGGTAGTTTTCAATTAGTTCCTGACGCTCTTCTTCTGTGGAAAACTTGTTTCGGTAAATAATATTCACTGCCCCTTCAGGACCCATTACGGCAATTTCGGCAGTGGGGTAAGCGTAGTTAACATCTGCACCTACCTGTTTGCTTGACATCACGCAATAGGCTCCTCCGTATGCTTTCCTTGTTATCACCGTTATTTTGGGCACTGTGGCTTCGGAATAGGCGTAAAGTAATTTTGCTCCATGTTTAATAATTCCATTAGTTTCCTGTGTAACACCTGGTAGAAAACCTGGCACATCAACAAAAGTGATTAAGGGAATATTAAATGCATCGCAGAAACGTATAAAGCGAGCACCTTTTATTGATGAATCGATGTCGAGCACACCAGCGAGGTGGTTTGGCTGATTGGCAACAATGCCAACGGTTTGACCAGCCATTCGTCCGAATCCAACCACGATGTTCTTGGCAAAGTGCGGTTGAACCTCAAGAAAATTTTTATCGTCAAGTACAATCAGAAGTAAATCCTTGATGTCATATGGCTTGTTAGGATCGGCGGGTACCAGCGATTGCAACTCCTCATCTTCGCGTATGGTGGTGTCGATGGTTGGAATAATGGGTACATCCTCCATGTTATTTGAAGGTAAAAATCCAATCAACTCGCGGATAAGCATAAGCGCTTGCTCATCGTTATCGGATACAAAATGAGCAACACCACTTTTTGTGTTATGGGTAGTCGCACCACCCAGTTCATCCTTGGTAACATCTTCGTGTGTAACGGCTTTTATCACATCTGGACCCGTAACAAACATGTAGCTGGTATCCTTAACCATAACGATGAAATCGTTAAGGGCAGGGGAGTAGACTGCGCCTCCAGCGCAAGGGCCCATAATACAAGTGATCTGAGGAATAACTCCTGAGCTGCGAACGTTGTTATAGAAGATTTCAGCGTAGCCTGCCAGGCTTTGAACACCTTCCTGAATACGAGCTCCCCCAGAGTCATTAAGCCCGATGATAGGTGCGCCCATTTTCAGCGCCATGTTTTGTAGCTTTATAATCTTATCGGCGTTGGCACGGCTAAGAGTTCCTCCAAAAACGGTGAAGTCGTATGCATAAACATACACTACAGTTCCATCGATCTTACCGTAACCGGTAATTACTCCATCGCCTGATATTTTTGTCTTTTCCATTCCAAACTCGTGAGAACGATGGGTTACCAGTTTGTCTATTTCATTGAATGAATTAGGGTCAAGCAGTTGCTGAATTCGCTCCCTTGCTGTCATTTTCCCAGCATCGTGCTGCTTTTGAATGCGTTCCATTCCTGCACCTTGTTCAGCATCCTTAATTTTTTGTTCAAAGAGAGTATACTTTTTTTCTAAGCTATCCATTTTTAGGGGTAATTGGATTATTTAGTTTTTAGGTTAATTAAAGCAAGTCAAGAGAATCATTATTTAAGGAAAATAAGTCTAGTTGATGAGGCTATTCTATTTCAATGAGGGGCTGGTTTCCAGCAATGGAATCGCCTTCATTCACAAAAATCTTTTTGATCTTACCATCGATTGATGAACGATATTCACTTTCCATCTTCATGGCAGAGATAACGATTACAGTATCACCTTTGGATACATGATTCCCCTCTTTTACAGGTATTTTAACCACTTTGCCAGGCATAGGTGTTGTGATTATTTTTTCGGCAGAGTCAATGCTATCTTTATTCCTGCTTTGCTGGTAGCGGCTTTGTGCGTCAATAATCTCAACATCATGAGAAGAGCCGTAAGTGTTTACGTAGTAATGTTTAGGACTAGCTCCCGGTATCATCTCGATGTTGTATGATTTACCTTCGTGAATAATAGAGTATACGCCATCCTCGACCATGATGATATCAACATCGTATTCAATGCCATCCACATCAATGATTGCCCTAGTACCATCACGTTTTATCAATCGCACCCTGGCATTTCTACTCCCAATTTTAATATCTAGTGCCATGATTCTGCTAAATTCTTTGAAGTGCCTTTTTCAACCCGTACTCTTTCCACTTGTAATTAACACCATTTCTGTAAATTGAAAAGTCGCCCATCGCTACCTTTTCGATCTTTAAGATGTAATCAAAGTATGCTGCAATTATTGCAATATCTGACGAAACCGAATTCTCTTCAGCTTGCTCAGTAAGTAATTCATCTTTATGCTTATCGATGAAGTGAGTATCGTAGATACCATTTCTGAAATCCTCATTGAGCATTATTCGCTCAAGAAATTTGGTTGATGTTTTCACACCGGTGATTTTATATTCAAAGAGTGCCCTACGCATCCTATCAATAGCCTCCTGGCGAGTTCTACCCCACGAAATCACCTTGCTGATCATTGGATCGTAAAACATGGGTATTTCGTAACCCTCGAAAACATATCCGTCGGTTCTGATTCCTAGTCCATTGGGCTCGCTGATATGGCGTATTACCCCTGGACTTGGCATAAAATTATTGAATGGGTCCTCTGCTGAAACCCTGCATTCTATGGAGTGCCCATGCTGGTGTACTTCTTCTTGCTTAAACGAAAGAGGGTTCCCCGATGCAATCAGGATTTGTTCCTTTACCAGATCAATTCCTGTGGTTCGCTCAGTGATAGGGTGTTCAACCTGTAGGCGGGTGTTCATTTCGAGGAAGTAAAAGTTGCGATTGGAATCTACCAAAAACTCAATGGTACCCGCACCCTCGTAATTTACAGCTTTGGCTGCCGCTACGGCAGCATTGCCCATTTGTTTTCTAAGCTCAGAGGTAAGAAAGGGGGATGGAGTTTCTTCAACAACTTTCTGGTGACGACGTTGAACAGAACACTCCCTCTCAAAAAGGTGAACGGTATTCCCAAATTTATCTGCTAAAATCTGAAACTCAATGTGATGAGGCGATTCAATATACTTTTCTACATATACAGTATTGTTACCAAAAGCAGACTGGGCTTCGGATTGTGCCATATTAATGGCAGAGACCAGCTCGGAATCGTTTCGAACAAGCCGCATTCCTTTTCCGCCGCCGCCGGCAGATGCTTTTATGATAATGGGTAAACCAATATCCTCAACAATTTTTCGAACACTATTCGCATCGGAAACACTTTGTTCCGTACCGGGAACAACCGGAACGCCTGCTCTGATCATGGTCTGCCTTGCGGTAATCTTATCGCCCATTGTAACGATAGACTGCCACGAAGGACCAATAAATATAATTCCCATTTCACTGCACCTATGGGCAAAATCAGCATTTTCTGAAAGGAATCCGTAACCAGGGTGAACCGCATCGGCTTTACTTTTGATGGCCACAGACAAAATTTTTCCTGCATCAAGGTAACTTTCGTTCGAAGGTGAAGCCCCAATATGGTAGGCTTCATCAGCGTACCTTACATGCATAGCTGTACGGTCGGCATCGGAGTATACAGCCACGGTTTTAATGCCTAATTCGCGGCAGGAGCGAATAACGCGCACAGCAATCTCGCCCCTATTTGCAATAAGAACCTTTTTAATCATATGTACCAGATAAATTAGTCCCAACTAAATATCGAGGCAAATATAAAGGCTTTTTGTGTTTTATAGCAGAAAAAATTTAAAAAAATATGTTATATAGCAGTAAAATTGACTGCATGCAGTTGAATGTTAATCAATTGCGATGTTGATAAATTTTTTTAAACGTTAGTTTAATGGTGGTTTATGAAAGTATTGAAATTATTGAGAAAATTGATTTATTTTCTTTTTTTTCTAAAGACCAGTTATTCTTTTGATATCGTTGAGTTTGTTGAGTGCTTCGATGGGAGTAAGGTTATTGACATCGAGTTTTACAAGTTGGTCTCGAATCTGCTTGAGCACAGGATCGTCGAGCTGGAAAAAGCTTAGCTGATAGCCCTCCCTTTGCTTGCCAAGATCAGAACCGGGTTTTGTGAGTTTTTGGTTTTGTGGATTGCGCTCCAATTCCTTGAGCACTTCGTTGGCTCTTTTCACAACGCTAGGGGGCATGCCAGCCATACGGGCAACGTGAATCCCAAAGCTATGAGCGCTACCGCCCGGGATCAACTTTCGAAGGAAAATAACCTTATTATCCATTTCCTTGATGGATACGTTGTAATTTTTAATTCGAGGGAAAGCCCCTTCCATCTCATTGAGTTCGTGATAGTGGGTGGCAAAGAGGGTTTTTGCCTTTCCACCAGGATGCTCGTGGATATATTCGGTCATTGCCCAGGCAATGGAAATGCCATCGTAGGTGGATGTGCCTCGTCCAATCTCATCCAGAAGGATTAAACTTCTTTCCGAGATGTTGTTCAGGATGCTGGCAGCCTCAAGCATCTCCACCATAAAGGTTGATTCTCCCAGTGAGATATTATCGGAAGCGCCAACCCTTGTGAAGATCTTATCAACAACACCAATTTTTACCTCTTTTGCAGGGACAAAGGATCCGATCTGAGCAAGCAGAACGATGAGAGCTGTTTGCCTTAACAGTGCAGATTTTCCAGACATGTTTGGGCCGGTAATGATAACAATCTGCTGGTTGGAGGTATCAAGATAGGTATCGTTGGTGATATATTCTTCTCCCATTGGCAACATCCTTTCTATAACAGGATGTCGTCCTTCCTTAATTTCAATGGTAAGAGAGTCGTTCACCTCTGGTTTGCAGTAGTTGTATTCACTGGCGCAGCTAGCAAACGATAGAAGGCAATCGATTTGTGCTACCAGATTGGCATTGAGTTGGATAGATGCAATGTACTCCGAAAGGCTAAAAACCAGCTGTTCGAATAGTTGCTGTTCTATGGTTATCACCTTTTCCTCGGCACCCAAAATTTTCGATTCGTACTCCTTAAGCTCTTCAGTGATGTAACGTTCGGCCGATACTAGTGTTTGTTTACGAATCCATTCGGGGGGGACTTTTTCCTTATGGGTATTTCTAACCTCAATGTAATAACCAAAAACATTGTTGAAGCTAACTTTAAGGGAGGGTATCCCAGTTCGTTCCGATTCGCGATGTTGAAGGTTGAGAAGGTATTCTTTTCCCGAGTGCATGATCTCCCTTAGCTCATCCAGTTCAGCACTAACTCCTTGTGCAATCACATTACCCTTGTTTAAAAGGGCAGGTGGATCAGGTACAATCTCCTTGTCAATACGATCTCGAATTCGGGAGCAAAGGTTGATCTGTTCACCAATTCGTTGTAGGGTAGGTTCATCTGATTTTTCGCAGATTTCTTTTATGGGAACCAATGCAAGTAGGGCATTCTTTAGGCTGATCATTTCGCGAGGAGAAATTCGCCCCACGGCGGCTTTTGAGATTATTCGTTCCAAATCGCCAATCTCTCTAATATGATCCTTAATGGGTCCCATTATCTCAGGTTGCGAAATGAAGAACTCAACCACATTCAACCTTTCGTTAATCGGTTTGATATCCTTTAGCGGTAAAGCAACCCATTTTTTGAGCAACCTACCACCCATGGGCGAAAGGGTTTTGTCGATAATATCAACTAAAGTTTTGGCACCTTCATTCACTGTGTGGAACAGCTCCAGGTTGCGCATGGTAAATTTATCGAGCCATACGTATTTGTCTTCGTCGAGTCGAGAAATGGATGTTATATGCTTTACATGATGATGCTGTGTTAGGTCAAGATAGTAAAGTGCTGCGCCAGCAGCAATAACCCCAAGCCGGATGCCATCGATACCGAAGCCTTTAAGGCTAGCCGTTTGGAAATGATTAAGCAGCTTTTCGCGGGCTCCATCCTCATTGTATGCCCAATCATCAAACTTGTAAACATAGAAACGGGATCCGAATTGCTCCGTAAATTCGCGGTAAAGTGATCGCTCAACGAGTACCTCTTTGGGGTTGAAATTGGTCAACAGCTTGTCGATGTATTCGAAGGTTCCCTCTGCTGCATAGAACTCACCCGTTGAAATATCAAGAAAGGCAACGCCCGCATACTTTTTTTCGAGATGAATGCTTGCCAGAAAATTATTTTCCTTCTTTTCTAATACATTATCATTGAATGAAACTCCAGGGGTTACCAATTCGGTTATTCCACGTTTAACGATGGTTTTAGTCATTTTTGGGTCTTCAAGCTGTTCGCATATTGCCACTCGCTGTCCAGCTCTTACTAACCTAGGCAGGTATGTATCGAGTGCGTGGTGTGGAAAACCAGCAAGCTCAACGAATGAAGCAGCTCCATTTGCCCTGCGGGTTAAAGTAATGCCAAGAATCTCAGAAGTTTTTATGGCATCCTCGCTAAATGTTTCATAGAAATCGCCCACCCTGAACAAGAGAATTGCATCAGGATGCTTACGCTTAATAGCGTTGTACTGCTTCATGAGCGGTGTTTCTACCACATGGCCATCTGAAATCAATGCACTATGTTTTTGTTAAGTGCAAAAATATGAAATACTACATTAAGGGGTAATCTTTTTGAAAGTTTAAAGCTAATACGTCCATAAGTACCATCTAATCAGCAAAATATTTTATTAACATTGAGTTAAGAAGTAGATGAGTATTAATGTCAAGATGTAGTGAAAATAAAATTTTTAAAATGGATTAGAATTATTAAATTTGATGCTTTAAAAATAAAAGAATGGAAATATCGCAAAAAATAATGGTGGTTGAAGACTCTGACTTTAATCAGCTTATCGCCGAATCGTTTCTTAAGGCGTGGGGATATAAACCTGTTGTTTATCAGAATGCCATTGATGCATTGGCAGCATTAAAGAAAGAGAAGTACGAATTGATTTTGTTGGATTTGATGATGCCTAAGATGGATGGCTTTGAGTTTCTCGGCCAGCTTCAAAAGCGTAAAGATAAAACCCCTGTGATAGTTATATCTGCTCTAACAGAACTTGAACACATCAATAGGGCTATGGGTTTGGGTGCAGTTGATTACATTACAAAGCCTTACGATTCAAGTAAATTGAAGGATAAAATTGCCAAATTGCTTAATCAACAGGAGCAATGAGCTAAGTATTCACTCTTTAGTCCCTTACTTGTTTGATCTTTTTTAATACTGGCAGGATCAGATTTTTTAAATAATCGTATTTGTTTTTTTAAAGCATTCCTTTCCCTTTTTCGTTACTTCAAGTTAAATTTGCAGCCCATAAAAGGATATTAAAATGAGTTTACAGTGCGGAATTATTGGAATTGCCAATGTGGGCAAAAGCACCATATTCAACTGCATGTCAAGCACAAAGGCAGAGGCAAGCGGTTTCTCGTTCAGCAATAAAACAAACCTGAGCATTATTAATGTGCCTGACGAAAGGCTTAAGGAATTAAATAAATACCAAGTTACAGAGCGAATAGTTAATGCTACAGTCGAAATAGTTGATATCCCCGGTTTAACAAAGAGTGCTGGGCGCTCCGATAAGGGAGCAAATCAATTTCTTGCTGATATTCGGAATTGTGATGCACTTATCCATGTACTACGTTGCTTTGATGATCCTAATCTACCTCACGTTGATGGTTCTGTTAATCCAGTGAGGGATATAGAGACTGTAAACCTAGAACTACAAATTAAGGATTTAGAATCGGTTGAGAAGAAAATAGTTAGGTTAGAAAAGTTGGTAAAAGTAGGCGACAAGGATGCTAAGCATGGATTGGAAGTGCTAAATAAATACAAGGAGCATTTGGAGTCGTTTAAGAATGCCTCATCAGCACCAGTTAGCGATGAGGATAAAAAGTATGTAGCAGACCTCTTTTTACTATCAACCAAACCGATAATCTATGTATGTAATGTGGATGAAGCATCGGCTGTGAATGGCAATGCTTACGTTGAAAAGGTTAGGGAATCCCTTAAGGATGATCAAACCGAGATACTAATCATTGCCGGTAAGGTTGAGGCAGATATCGCCGAACTCGACGATGAAAACGATCGTATGGAGTTTTTGAAAGAGGTTGGTTTGCTGGAGCCTGGCGTGAATAAATTGATCCGTGCGGCATACACATTGCTTAATTTGGAAACCTTTTTTACTGTGGGGCCAAAGGAAATCAGGGCATGGACCATTGCCAAGGGAATGAGTGCTCCCCAAGCCGCCGGAGTTATCCATAGCGATTTGGAAAGGGGCTTTATACGTGCTGAAGTGATGAAGTATACCGATTTTGTTACTTTAGGTTCAGAACATGCCTGTAAGGAAAAGGGAAAGCTTAGTGTTGAAGGGAAAAATTACGTGGTTGCCGATGGTGATATACTGCATATCCGCTTTAATGTATAGCCTTTTTTAAGAATTGACATAGATTTTTTTAAATTGAATCTCATTGTTTCGATTTTTCAATTACTTTTGTATTACCATTAATTGCAAAAAGAGAATGAAGATTACTACCCTCATACCATTCTTTACGGTCTAGCCTCTAAGGCTTAGCCTGTTGCAATTATTTCCCGTCCTCAAAGGACATCTTTTTTCAAATCAACATTTTTTTACTAAAAACTTAATTTTTGGAGGAATTGCTATGAAAACAATTACCGTTTTTGCTCAAGTGGTGACTTTTATTGTCCCAGCATTGTCAATTAGATTCGCGAACAGTGAAGATGAACACTACTATAAATACCGAAAACGAAAACGAAATGTACCATAATAGATATCAATCAAAGTTACTTAAACTTAAAAGGCTTTTCCACCAAATACGAGAAGCCATAGCCGGCTCCGAATACAACTACACATCATTAAGCCTTCGCAAGGCACTTATACTATTATCAATCCCCATGGTGCTCGAAATGCTCATGGAGTCGGTTTTCGTAATCTTCGACATTTACTTTGTTTCAAAACTTGGCGCCGAGGCAGTATCCATTGTAGGACTTACCGAATCGTTACTTACCATGGTTTATGCCTTTGGTATTGGTTTCGCCATATCAGCAACGGCTATTGTATCGCGACGTATAGGCGAAAACGAACCCCGTAAAGCTAGCTTTGCTGCCGTTCAGGCACTACTGGTAACCATTACATTTTCGGGAATAGTTGCATTAGCGGGATTTTTGTTTAGTGATGATTTGCTCAGGTTGATGGGAGCTTCGGAGGAATCAATTCGTAATTATTCAAGCTATACCCAATGGATGCTTGTAGGCAACGCAACAATAATTCTGCTCTTTGTGCTGAACGGAATACTACGCGGTGCCGGCGATGCTGCCATTGCCATGCGAGTACTAGGGTTGGCCAACCTCATCAACGTTGTACTAGATCCCATGCTGATTTTTGGACTAGGGCCATTTCCCCAGCTAGGAATTGAGGGTGCTGCCATTGCAACCAATTGCGGAAGAGGAATTGGAGTTCTATATCAGCTTTACAGCTTGATATTTGGAACAAGGAGTAGGTTGAGGTTTGCAATTCTTGATATTGTTCCGGATATATCTCAGATCAAAGCTTTTTTGAAACTTTCGTATGCAGGGATTTTTCAGTTGCTCATAGCTACATCGAGCTGGATAGGTTTGGTTAGGATCATTTCCTCGTTCGGAAGTATATCTGTTGCAGGGTATACTGTTGGAATAAGGATAATGATATTTGCGATGCTACCGGCATCGGGTATAAGCAATGCTGCGGCAACCCTGGTAGGTCAGAATTTGGGAGCTAAAAATCCACAAAAAGCAGAGCGATCGGTTTGGGTATCGGGTTTAATCAATGCTATATTTATGGGCGTAGCAGGGCTAATTATTGTGCTTATACCCGAAAATATCATCAGCTTTCTAACCGATGACCCTTTGGTTATTTCCAAGGGTGCTGATTGTATGCGAATTATGAGCATTGGTTTTATTGCCTATGGATTTGGAATGGTTGTGGTACATTCGCTAAACGGAGCAGGGGATACATTCTCTCCTATGATAATAAATCTTTTCTGTTTTTGGCTTTTAGAAATACCATTGGCTTATTTTCTTGCAATACATTTGGGAATGAATGAGAGAGGAGTTTACTATGCGATTGTTATTGCTGAAACTTGTATGACACTAACCGCTATTTTAGTATTTCGAAGAGGAAGGTGGAAAATGCAGAAAGTATAGATTTATTAATTCTTTGGGAGAACCTAATAAGCATAGTTTATTAGGTTCTCCCTCTTATTTTGCAATATGCTCTAAAGAAGTCCAGCTTCTTTTAGTATCTGTTCCATCTCTTTTTGAAGAATCATAGCTGCGGTTTTGGCGGCACCGGCAAAACGCATAGATCTGTCGGCATAAATAATAGCACGGGCTGAGTTCACCAGTAAACCACATTTGCTATTTAGACCATGTTTTGCTACCTCGCTTAAGCTGCCTCCTTGCTCTCCAACTCCAGGAACAAGTAAGAAATGATCGGGCACTAATTTCCTGACATTTACAAGCAAATCCGATCGGGTGGCACCAACAACAAACATCATGTTGTTCTCTGTTCCCCAGTGAATCGATTTGGTAATAACCTCCTCATATAAATATTTTCCTGTATCAGCATTTTTAATTGTCTGGAAATCATCGTAGCTGCTATTGGATGTGAGTGCGAGCAGAATAGCCCACTTACTGTTATGGCGAAGAAAGGGTTCAACCGTATCGTGACCCATGTATGGCGAAAGGGTTATTGCATCGAAATTAAATGTTTTAAAAAAAGCATCAGCATACATTTTTGCCGTGTTGGCAATATCGCCACGCTTTGCATCGGCAATGGTGAAAATGTTGGGATGATTTTTTTTGATGTAGCTAACTGTTTTGTAAAGGGTATTCCACCCAGCTGCCCCTCGATGTTCGTAAAAAGCAAGATTAGGCTTATAGGCTACAACGTATTCTGCCGTAGCATCAATGATAGCCTTGTTGAACTCAAAAACTGGATCATGCTTGGCGAGAAGTAGTTCGGGTATTTTGGCTATGTCACTGTCAAGCCCAATGCATAGGAAACTACGCTTGCTGCGTATTTGGTCGAAGAGTTGCTGTGCATTCATTGCAAAACATTTATGATTTTAGAAAATGAATCTTCGCTCAAAAAACAATCCCTTGTGGTAACAGGGTCATAAATAATTTCTTCTAGACTTCGCTCATCTTAAGCCTTTCGGCATTTTCGGCCAACTGCAAATTTTCAATCACCTCATCCAAATCGCCATCGATAATTGCTGAGAGGTTGTATAAAGTGAGGTTTATTCTGTGATCGGTTACCCTACCCTGAGGGTAGTTGTAGGTACGAATTTTTGCTGATCGATCGCCAGTGGAAACCATGGTTTTCCGTTTGGACGAAATATCGTCAAGATACTTTTGGTATTCCAGGTTATATAACCTTGTTCTAAGCTCTGCTAACGCCTTGTCGAAGTTTTTTAGCTGCGATTTTTGATCCTGGCACTGTACAACAATGCCCGAGGGTATGTGTGTTAAGCGGATTGCAGAGTAGGTGGTGTTAACACTTTGCCCACCTGGACCCGATGAACAGAAAGTATCCTTGCGGATATCTTCCATTTTTAGGTCTATATCAAACTCTTCGGCTTCGGGTAGTACGGCCACTGTGGCTGCTGATGTGTGAACACGGCCTTGAGTTTCGGTTTGTGGAACTCGCTGCACGCGGTGCACCCCCGATTCGTACTTTAATATTCCATAGACACCTTTACCTTTGACGCTGAGAACAATTTCCTTATAACCTCCAACGGTACCCTCAGAGAAGTGGTTTACCTCATACTTCCACCCTTTATTCTCAATATATTTAGTGTACATGCGGAAGAGGTCACCGGCAAAGATACTAGCCTCGTCGCCACCTGTTCCGGCACGGATTTCGAGTACTGCGTTTTTACTGTCCTGGGGATCAGCAGGGACAAGCAGAAGTTTAATATCCATTTCAAGGTTTTCCTGTTCTTCCTCAAGAGATTCGATCTCCATCCTTGCCATTTCTCGCATTTCCTCGTCCTTCTCGGTAGCAAGAATGCTCTTTGCCGAATCGATATTGCTGAGTATATTCTTGTACTTATCGTATGATTCCACTAGGGGTTCCAAATCACGGTACTCTTTATTAAGGCTTACATATCTTTTCATATCTGACATTACTGCCGGATCAGTAATTTGCTGTCCAATCTCCTCGAATTTACGTCGAAGACCTTCAAGTTTGCTTAATATTGTATTATCGCTCATATCTTAATTAAAATTGCTGCAAATTTAGCACTTTTATTTGTTTTGATATTTGGGAGTTTTTCTATATTCGTATTTTTATTAAAAATGAACCTGTGAGAAAAGTAATACTTTGTATTATTTTAATAAGTGGTACGATAACGCTTCGTGCTAATTCGTATGCTGATAGTTTAAAGGCTATTGCCAAGTCCTCGTCCGATGCTGATTTTTCTATAAAGGCAATGCTTAAGCTGGCCAGATTCTACTCTCAGCACGATTCGTTGGAGTTAATGTTTGAATATTCAAGGCTAATCGACTCTTCCCTAAATTCTGTTTCCTATAATGTATCACCAGACCTTCTGTTTGATATTGGACTTTTTAATGAGAAGCAATCCGACTACGATGGTGCCATTGAATTCTACAAAAAAGCTCACGATAGATCACGGTTACTTGATGAAAAGCAAGTTATAATTGAATCGACCAATAGGTTGGGTTATGTATTATCATTGAGAGGAGATTACGATAAAGCTATAGGAGTAATTCTCGATAACTTAGAACTAGTTGATGGGGTTGATTATGATAAATATAAGGAGGATGTATATATCTACTCAGCTTTCATCTTCAGAAATGCCAACGATTTTGAGCAAGCATTTCACTACTTCTCAGAAGCGCTCAATGTGAGTGATTCAACAAATATCGATGGTTATTATCACGTTGCTCTTAATGAAATTGGAAATCTGTATAACTATCTAGGCGAGCCAACAAAAGCACTTGTTTATCAAGAAAGAGCATTACGAATCAGGGAGAGCCTGAATTTATCAAATTACATTTCATACTCCTATAATGATATCGGACATACATACAAACTTTTAGGTGATTATCAGAAAGCCATTGAATATATTATTAAGTCGATTAGCCTATCAAAACAAGCCAAAGAGGACTTTTGGGGGAGTGCAGTCTCCTATTACAATGCAAGCGATTTTTACTTTGCAATTCATGATGAGAAAAAGGCATTGATGTATTTAGATAGCGCGAAAGTGCTTGGGCAGGAAACAGGGTTAAAGGATATTCTAATTCAAATCCATAGAAAGTATTACGACTACTATTTAAAAAATGAGAATTACCCGAAAGCACTAAATCACTACATAATTTCAAAAGAGTACCAAGATACTGTTCGCGGGGAGAACATACAGAAACAGATTAACCTTTTAAACGCACGTTTTCAAAGCGAGCGTAAAGACAAGGAAATTATTAAAAACCAGGCAATCATTAAAAGACAAAGATTGCTTATAGCCATTTCAACGCTAGGAGCGATAGTTGTTGGCGTATTTCTTTTTGGGCTTTTCAAGCTTAATCAAAAGTTGAAGTTGGCAAATAGTAAGCTCTATGATAAGAACCAATTCATTCAAACACAAAGGGATGAAATTGAAAGCCAAAGGGATGAGATTGAGTCTCAACGCGACCTAGTTCTTTATCAGAAAACAAAGCTTGAGGGAATCAACCAACACCTGACCGAAAGCATAAGCTATGCCGAGAGCATACAACAAACCATGTTACCCACAGAGGAGCAGTTCAGGGCGGTTTTTTACAACTACTTTGTAGTTTACAAACCTTTAGATATTGTTAGCGGAGATTTCTATTGGCTTTATCAGAAGGAGAATAGGGTTTGCTTCGCAGTGGCCGATTGCACCGGGCATGGAGTTTCGGGGGCCTTTATGAGTATTCTTGGTATTTCCTTTTTAAACGAGATCGTGCGATATAAAGGGGAGAAAGAGCCGAATCTTATTCTCGAAGAATTGAGGAGAAATATCATTGAGGCATTGAAACAGAAGGATGAGTCAGGTGCCCGTAGGGATGGAATGGATATATCTCTCTGCGTTTTGGATATCGAAACCAAACTTTTACACTATTGCGGGGCAAACAATCCTTGTTGGATTGTTCAAAGCAACAATAGTTTTATTGAACTTAATCCAAACAAAAATACAGTAGCTATCAATATACGCATGGAACCTTTTACTCAACAGAGCATCCAGCTCAAGGGTGGCGATTGTATTTACCTGTTTACTGATGGATATGCCGATCAGTTTGGAGGGCCTCAAAAGAAGCGATTTGGTTCAAAACGGCTCAAGGAATTGCTGTTAGGAAATGCAGAAAGAAATCTATCTGTCCAAAAAGAAATCCTTGAGAATGCTTATAGCCAATGGATTGGTAGCAACTCTCAGGTTGATGATGTAACCATTCTGGGAATTAGAGTATAATATCAGCATAAAGAAAAACCCGTTCAGGTTTCTGAACGGGTTTTATGCTGGTGGTGCCACCGGGAATCGAACCAGGGACACACGGATTTTCAGTCCGTTGCTCTACCAACTGAGCTATGGCACCAGCATTTTTTGCGGTGCAAATATAAACGTTTTTTCTTTACTCCAAAACACTAGGCAACCATTTTGTCAACTTTTTTTAATAGAGTTTTTCATAACAAGTTCATATTTTTGTTTTTAAGTAACTTAAACACTTTTTTTAAAAATTGACCTTATATTTGATTTAACCTTTTTAAATTACAATTATATGAAGGTAAAGATATCCATGTTTGTAATAGCCATAATTATATCTGTAACCCACATTTTACAAGCTCAAAATGAATCTGATACTATTCAGAATTGCAAGGTACTTAAAGAAAATATTTCTTTAATTTACAAGGGAGGTTGTAAGGATGGATTAGCTCATGGTAACGGAATTGCTGTTGGTATAGATAAGTATGATGGTAAGTTTAAAAAAGGTCTTCCACATGGTTTTGGAATATACACTAAACCAACAGGCGAAAAATTTGTTGGTTATTTTAAGGAGGGGAATAAGCATGGAAAAGGTAAGTACTCTTTCCTATTTAATGGAAGGGATTCCACAATTAATGGTTTTTGGAAAAATGATTCGTTAATAAAAATAATTATACCTCCTTATTACAAAGTAGATAAGAATATCAACGTGACCCGGTATTCAATTCAAAAAATGAGCAATGGGGATAGGGTTATGTTTTCATTCCTTCAAAATGGAGTTCAGAACACAACTATTACAAGCTTTCATCTGAATTCAAGTAAAGGAACGCCTATTACAATAGGAAGTAAACAAGGTTTTGAAAATATTGAATTCCCGGTTACTTTTAGGGTTACGTATATCACACTTAACTCTTTAAGGACAACTACACAACGAGTTGAATTTGAGGTAACCATTAACCAGCCAGGCGATTGGGTAGTTACCCTTCACAATTAAAGATATTGAGTTCATATTTTATTATTCCTAATCTGTTTGTTCAATCGGTACAATTGAATTAGGTTTGCAAACTAATTTATTACCCAATGAAGTTTGATCTGCAAACATTGCATAATGGTATTCGTGTTGTCCATTTGCACACATCGTCACCCGTGGCTTACTGTTGCATGATGATCAATGCGGGTACGCGAGATGAACTAGAGGATGAACACGGTTTAGCACATTTCATTGAGCATGTTATTTTTAAGGGGACTCGAAAACGCAAAGCTTTTCATGTGATGAGCCGCCTTGAGGATGTGGGAGGCGAATTAAATGCTTACACAACTAAGGAGGAAACGGTTGTACATGCCACTTTTCTTAAACAAGATTTTCATAGAGCGGTGGAGCTAATCGCAGATATCCTTTATCGCTCAACCTTTCCCGAGAAGGAATTGCAGCGAGAGAAAGAAGTTATACTCGATGAAATAAATTCATATAAAGATTCTCCCTCAGAGCTAATTTTCGATGATTTTGAGGAGTTAATCTACCCAAACCACCCCTTCGGTAGGAATATACTTGGATCCAAGAAATGCCTCAAAAGATTCGGGCGAAGTGATATTCTTCGCTTTATGGAACGAACATACAATACAGACCAAATGGTTTTTTGTTCGGTGGGTAATATTCCCCTGAACAGAGTAAAAAAGTTAGCAGAAAGATACTTTGGCCCCATTCAGCCAAACCCTAGGTTAATTAAACGTGTTCCAATTTCGAATTATTCTGTACAGAGTGTAGCGAAAAAGAAAAACACATATCAGCAACATTGTATAGTTGGTTGTGAAACCTATAATCTTATGCACCCTAATAGGATCGGCTTACATTTGCTAAACAATATTTTGGGAGGACCAGGTTTAAATTCTCGATTAAACTTAAGCCTTAGAGAAAGAAAGGGTTATGCCTATAATGTGGAATCGACATATTCACCATACTCCGATACTGGACTATTCAGCATATACTTTGGAAGCGACAAGACGAATTTTGATAAATCTTTGGATCTTCTTCATCAGGAGTTGGAAAAATTAAGAACTACCAAACTTGGTACTCTACAACTTTTCAAGGCTAAACGACAACTCATTGGTCAGCTGGCCATAGCAATTGAGAATAGCGAAGTGCTTATGCTTAACTTAGCAAGGAGCATTTTAATTTACAATACTTTTGAAAGTATTGAAGCAATGAGTTCGAAGATTGATAGTATATCATCATCCGAATTGATTGAAATTGCCAATGAGGTTTTCGCAAATCATAATCTTTCCACTTTGATCTATAAATAGATGGAAGCAAGTAATTACTACTCACACGAGTTAGAGGAGTACATCAACCAACACACCTCACCTGAGGATGAAGTGCTTTACGAGCTTAATAGGCATACCCATCTAACAGCCTATCATCCCAGAATGCTTTGTGGGCAATTGCAAGGAAAACTGCTTGAGTTGATATGTAAGATGATCAATCCATTGCGTGTTCTAGAAATAGGTACGTTTACAGGTTACTCTGCAATTTGCATTGCACGGGGGTTGTCGGGTGAAGGACATTTACATACCATTGAGGTTAATGACGAGATAACAGAACAAACTCTTGATTTCTTTTCAAAAGCTGGAGTGAAAAACCGAATAACCCTTCATGTTGGAGATGCATTGAAAATTATACCAACCCTTGAATTGGATTTTGACATGGTTTTTATTGATGGTGACAAAAGAGAATACCCCAAATACCTTCTAACGGTTTTACCTAGAGTAAAGGTTGGCGGTTTTATATTGGCCGACAACGTTTTATGGGGAGGTAAGGTATTGGATAAAGAGGCCAACGATCACTATACTAAAGGTGTAAGGGAGTTTAACCTTATGATTGCCAATAACAGTAAGCTGGAAAAAGTATTATTACCCCTTCGCGATGGACTGATGATTGCCAGAAAGTCAGAATAGTTTCAATAGTTGTTATTATTATTTTTCACTAGTATCCGACTAAATTTCTTAAACAAAAAAATATTCACTTTGGCGAGCAAATGATTCTTCGATCCACTTTGTTCCTCTCAGAATGACAGTTAGTTATATTTATATTGTTGGGACGAGGAGGGGTTGGTGGTCTCGTTTTTTTAAGAACGAAAACACCAACCCCTCCTCGTCCCCTAAAGTTTCAAATGGTTGTCATTCTGAGCGAAGCGAAGAATCTTTTGCTAGCAGAAGGCTATCATTTTATATTTAGTCGGATACTAGTGATTATCTTTATAAATACCATTTCAAGTAATAAAAATTCAACAGCAACTTATTGAACTAAATGCCTTATAAGCTGTTTAGTAGATGAAAAAATAAGTATCATGGCAATTTACAGTATTAAGGAGATGTCAATACTTTCTGGTGTTAAACCTCATACCATTAGGATTTGGGAGAAAAGATATAACCTTTTCTCACCACAGCGGACCGATACAAATATTCGAAGATACAATGACGATGATCTTAAGCTAATACTAAATGTATCTCTATTGCTTTCCATGGGTTATAAAATAAGCAGAATAGCTAAGCTATCGGATGTTGAAATAAGAAGTATAATGTTAAAGGGAAGAGGCAATGTCCAAACACTCCCTTTTCCCGAAACACTTTTTAATTCGGCAATGGAAATTAATGAATTAGAATTCTCTAGGAAAATCGAAGAAACGATTAGTGAAAGAGGTTTCGAATGGACTTTTGAGAATATGTTGGTTCCATTCCAAAAAAGGATGGGATTACTTTGGCAAGCAGGAACCGTTACTCCTGCCCAAGAACATTTTGCGTCGAATATTATTAGGAATAAAATAATTAAACAAACCGATTCACTTCCAAATCCAAATGATCAGATTTCAAGTGTTTTGTTTTTTCTTCCCGAAGGAGAACTTCATGAAATGGGCTTGCTATACTTCAATTACATAGCCAGAAAAGAAGGACTAAACACAGTTTACTTGGGACAAACTGTGCCATTAAATAATATCCTTGAGTTTAAAACTCAAAAAGATTTTTTGGGTATATTTACTACCATCACCATTTCAATTTCTAGGGAAGAAATTGCTTCTATGATTGGAGCATTAAAACAAAATTTTCCTAATTCTAGGTTAATGGCAACAGGTTTGCAGATTGAACTTGACCCAAGTCTTCTACCCAAAGGAGTAGAAATCATTAAATCAGCACAGCAATTCAAAAGTTATCTCAAAAAGATAAACCTAAAATAGGGTTTCTTTCCCTTCGCTATTTTATCAATTATGTTACAATTCAACCAGAATTGTTTAAATTGGCACTCGTAAATTAATCGATCTATTTATGGTGTTACTGAATTAATTATATGAATATGAGAAGGCTATTTTTCTTTTTGTTGGTTATGCTTGGCATGCTCAGCTGTTCCAACGATACCCATAAAGCTTTAGTTAATTTACAAGACCTAGAATCTTCTACCCCCAAGATTCTTCTCATGAATCCCACAGTAAGAAACTTAAAAACATTTACCTATCTTGTTGACGAGGGAATTTTACCTCTACCAGATAGTTATCAGGTTATCGGTATCTTTCATGAACTTGGAGAGTATAACTTTAAGCAATCAGTTAATTTTATTGAAAAGGAACATTTGCAAAAGATTAATCTCATTGAGATTAACCCTGACTTAACCTCTGAATCGCTTTATGGATTTAACGAATGTAGCTTATTATTTAAAGAATTGTTTGAAAAATCTGATGGTGTCATATTTTTTGGTGGTCCCGATATTCCTCCCTCAACCTATGGTAAAACCACTAACCTTTTAACTGAAATAACAGATATTCATAGGCACTTCCTTGAAATATCCTTTCTTTACCATTTGCTGGGAGGATATCAGGACACATTGTATAATCCTTTGCTAAGAGAAAAACCCGAATACAGGGTTTTAGGGATATGCCTAGGTATGCAAAGCATGAATGTTGCAACTGGAGGAACATTGATACAGGATATCCCAACAGAATTATATGGATTAAGCCAAGTAGAGCAGGTTTTAGAAATGGAAATTGACAATCAACACCGAAACTACCATACAAACTTTGGAGTTGACAGGGATCTGATTTGGGGTAGTTTTCATCAAATAAAATTTGAATCAAATAGTCTTTTTGATAGTTTGAACAGTTTTGGGTCAGTATTACCATATGTTTGGAGTAGCCATCACCAGTGTATTGACAAGCTGGGAAAGGGGATTATCCCAATGGCATGGTCAATGGATGGGAAAATAATTGAGGCAGTTACCCATTGTGAATTTCCTAATGTCATTGGCGTTCAGTTTCATCCAGAGATACCAGCTCTTTACAAATCCGATGAAAAGTTAAAACAGTATCCAGACCATAACGCTGAATTTTCATACATAGATATGTATACAGATAATGGAGGAGTTATTTTTCATCGTGCCTTCTGGCAGCATTTTGGTGAAAAATTTTAATGTTAGATGACACCTTTTTAACAAATCAACTCCTTCCTTGTATAAAAAAAATCTCTCTTATAATCAGTTGGTTTTTTAAGTATTATCATATTGAAATTGTAACGCTTCAAAAGCCAAATTCGTAAAAAAAAGAGATTTCTATTTCAACGTAAACAAATAGCTTATAACTTTGGCATTCTCACAATTCATTCATTTCATAAATCTAATAACCTTATTAATTAATAATGAAACGTCTTTTTATTCTTTTAACCATTTTAATCCTTTCAAATTTCCAACATCATTTAAATGCCCAGGAATATTACATAAAATTTTCTGAAAACGATAAGGATAAAGTTAACACTGTTGTTACCCGAACAGTTTCTATCGATAGGATAGACAATGGATTGATTTACGCTTATGCAAATGAGCATGAGCTGGAGAAGATAAAGTCCCTAGGCTATTTTCCCGAAATGCTTCCTCATCCATCCTCAGAACCCAAAGCCCTTACAATGGCTACTACAGTTGCCCAGATGGCCAACTGGGATCGTTACCCAACGTATGAGGTATACAGGGCCATGATGAAGAAATTTGAGCAGGATTATCCATCTCTCTGTAAATTGGACAGCATTGGAACCACTGTTCAGGGGCGTAAGCTATACGTTGTTAAAATATCAGATAATGTTTTGGATGAAGAAGCCGAACCCGATTTTTTCTATACAAGTACAATGCACGGAGACGAGACAACAGGCTATATATTTCTGCTTAGATTAATTGATTACTTGTTGACAAATAATGGGTCGGATGATAGGATAACCGATATGGTAAACAGCATGGCGATATACATTAATCCCAATGGCAACCCTGATGGAACTTATAGGAGTGGAAATCACACCGTGAGTGGAGCTACCCGTTCAAACGCTAATAACTACGATATTAATCGTAATTTTCCAGACCCACGTGTTGGAGAAAACCCAGGTGGTACCTATCAACCCGAAACTTTGGCCATGATGGCTTATGCTGGAACCAAAAACTTTTCACTTTCTGCAAATTTCCACGGTGGAATTGAGTTGGCCAATTTCCCCTGGGATTCTTGGACAACAAGCCAAAATGCCCATCCAGACCATAACTGGTATTACACTGTTTCTCGTCAGTATGCGGATTTGGCTCAGTTATATGGCCCTACTGGCTATTTTGATGATGAGGACAACGGAGTAACACAGGGTGGCGACTGGTATGTTATTACAGGAGGTAGGCAGGATTACATGAACTACTGGCACCATTGTCGAGAGATTACCCTTGAGGTTTCCAATACCAAATTGCTTGGAACGGAGCATTTACAAAACTTTTGGAATTACAACAAGGAATCATTACTTACATATATCGAATGGCTGTATACAGGTATACAGGGGTCGGTTACTAATCAGCTGGGCGATCCTTTGCACGCAAATATTACAGTGTTGAATCATGATCAGTATAATTCACATGTGTTTACAAAGCCAAACCTTGGAAATTATGTTCGAATGATAGAACCCGGAACATGGCAAGTTTCATATTCTGCCGAAGGGTATATAACACAAATACATACCATTACCGTTCCTAATTACACTTCACTCATTGAGCAAAACGTTGTGCTAATCGCATCGGAGCAAACAACACTTAATGGAACTATTACTGATGCTGAAACGGAATTACCCATAAATGGGGTTAAGGTTGAGTTACTTGGCACAAGTGTGACTCCTGTATACACGAATACTCAAGGTTACTATTCTTTTGGATCAATTCCCGAAAACACCTACCAGATAAGAGCTTCAAAAACGGATTACCTTAGCCAAACAGTTACTGAAACCCTTGTTGGAGATGAGAATGAGGTTGATTTCATCTTATACCCATCCTATGCCGAGAGTTTTGAAACTGTTATTCCCCAGGGTTTTACCTTCACTGGGGGTAATTGGACCCGTGATAACTCAACTGCTTATGACGGCGACTACAGCATGAAGTCGGCAGCCATAGGTAATAACCAGCAAACATCTATGCAGATAACCCTTAATGTTTCCGCTGCAGGAAATATCTCCTTCGCACGAAAAGTATCATCTGAATCGGGTTATGATTTTCTTAAGTTCTACATCGATGGAGTTTTGAAGGGTAGTTGGAGTGGAAATCAGGATTGGGCAGAGGTTGATTATCCTGTAACCGTTGGAAACCACACTTTTAAATGGGAGTATAGCAAGGATGGTTCTCAGGTAAACGGAAGCGATTGCGCCTGGGTTGATTTCATTATTTTCCCTCAGTCAGCTCAAAATGTAACCTTTGTGGTTACCTCCTCAGAAAGTCCTGTTGAGGGTGCTTCCGTTAATTTCAATGGACAAAGTCTTATTACAAGTACCTCAGGTTTAGCTGTTTTTAATGATGTGTCAAGGGGTAATGCCAAATCCTATACTATAATAAAAGACAATTACTTTGATGCTTCGGGTTCCATAAATGTTCAGTATGTTGACGTAAACGTGCCGGTAATCTTAGAACTTTTACCTAATTATTACGATGTAACTTTTTCTGTGTCCGATAGCGAAGGATTTATCGAAGGAGCTTCCGTATCAATTAATGGCTATTCAATTCAAACCAACAGTGATGGTGAGGCATTTTTTGAAGATGTTGCAGAGGGTACTTACATGTATACAGTTGATGCCGAAGGTTATATCCCTCAGGAGGGCGAGTTGGTGGTTAATGAGGATAAAGAGGTTCCCATTATTCTTGAGCTTGAAATTGAACCCTATACTGTAACATTTAACGTTTCAGATATGGATGAAGTACCCATTGAGGGTGCAGTAGTTTCGCTTAATGGCAATTCAAATACCACAAACGCTCAGGGTGAAGTAATATTTTTGGAAGTGAATCCAGGTGTATATAGTTATACTGTTGATGCCGATGAATTTATCCCACAACAAGGAACAGTTGTGGTGGATATGGATAAAACTATTAATATAACCCTGGAACCCGAAGGGCAACCATTTACTGTTACTTTCATAATAAAGAACAACCAACAGGTAAATATTGAGGGTGCAGTTGTGTCTCTTAATGGCGATACCGAAACAACAAATCATAATGGCGAAGCCATTTTTTATGAGGTTCAACCTGGTATTTATGACTATACTGTTGAGGCTGATACTTACATAACGTATGAAGGGAATATTGTTGTTGACGAGGATAAGATTATAACGATCAACTTACAGCCTGAAAATCCATTGTACACGGTTACATTTTATGTGTACAACAAAGATGAAGAGCCAGTAGAATCAGTTACTGTTACTTTTAATAGTGAAGTTTGTGTTACTGATGAGGGGGGCAAGGCGTATTTCTCAGATATTGCGGAGGGAAATTATAGCTATCGCATTGAGGCAGACGGCTATCATCAGCAAGAGAATGATATATACATTGATGCCGATGAGCTAATTAATATTTACCTTACGCTAGTTAGTTCCCTAGTAGTTCTGGAAGAATTAACCAAGGTTGATACTTGGCCAAATCCTTTTAGCCAATGGCTAAACATTAGGATTAATACATCCTTTTCAATAGATGTAAGCATTGATATTTATAGCATAACAGGGCAAAAGGTTGCTACTGTTTTACCACAAACAATTATTAACAATGAGTTAATTTGTAGGTGGTTAGGTTCTAATGAAGCCGGAAATCGTTTACCTGAAGGACTTTATATTGTTAGGGTAATGACAGGCAATGAAGTAATCTCAAAAAGAGTACTTTTTATGCCATAGCTCGAATATGATAATAAAAGCGTTGATTTTTTTATAATTTTGTGGGGAACCTAAGGCGGTTCCCTATACTTTTTTTACCTTATTCGCTATATGAAAACTATCTGGATATTTCTTTTTCTTTTTATTACTCTTTCTCTTCCCTTCAATAGGGCACAATCTCAAATGGTAATTCCACCTGAAAAACCAAAGTTGATAGTACAGATAGTCATAAGCCAAATGCGCTACGATTATCTTCAACGATACTCATCAAAGTTTTCTGACGATGGATTTATGCACCTTGTTAACGAGGGTGCCTTTTGCAGGAATGCACGGTATAATTTTTTATTAACTCAATCGTTACCTGGTATTGCAACCGTTTCAACTGGGGCCATGCCCAGCGTGCATGGTATTGTATCCAATAAATGGTATTCGAGAATTTCAGGACAATCAGTAGATGCAATCGCCGATGAAAAGGTTACCACAGTTGGAGGCAGCTATTTGAATGGCAAATTTTCCCCGAGAAATTTAATAACCAGCACGCTGGGAGATGAGCTGCGAATGGTCGACCCACGATCGAAAGTGGTGGGAGTTTCGTTAGATCCTGCTTCGGCTATAATTTCAAGCGGACACAATGCTAATGGTGTTTACTGGATGGATTTGGAAAGGGGAAAGTGGATCAGCAATAGCTTCTATATGGATATCCTGCCCCAGTGGGTCGATTCTC
>CAYNHM010000016.1:0-77582 GCA_964397135.1 uncultured Rikenellaceae bacterium | reverse complement strand
GTAGATCGCAGCAAAAGTGTTTCTCGAAAACATCGAAGCTGATAAGCTTATCGTCTATCTGAAGCATAATCTAATGAGCGGATTTTTAACAATTTTTTCCGCAGGATTATTTGTTTATACACAAAGTACTTTTCCTGTCATTTCGCCGGGAATTGGTAATCCCATGATACTGAGAATGGTTGGTGCCACATCGGCAAGTATGCCATTCTCAATTTTCTTGAAGTTATCGCTAACTAAAATAATGGGAACGGGGTTCAGCGAATGAGCTGTATTAGGCGATCCATCGGGATTAACGGCATAATCGGCATTACCATGATCGGCAATGATAACCACTGTGTAACCATTCACTTGGGCAGTATTAACCACCTCGCCCACACACTTATCCACCGCCTTTACGGCACCTTCAATGGCGCTGTAAATCCCTGTATGCCCCACCATATCGCCATTGGCGAAGTTGAGACAGATAAAATCGTGGGTGCCATTATTAAGCTCTCCCACTATGGCGTCCTTCACCTCAAAGGCGCTCATTTCAGGTTTCAGATCATAGGTTGCCACCTTCGGTGAAGGGATCAAGATTCGGCTCTCGCCCTCGAAATTCTCTTCACGTCCACCTGAGAAGAAAAAGGTAACATGAGCATACTTTTCTGTTTCGGCAATTCGCAGCTGCTTCAATCCTGCCTTCGATACCACTTCACCTAGGGTATTTATCAGGTTATCCTTTTCGTATGCCACATTCACCCTTTTGAATGTATCATCGTATCGGGTAAGCGTAACGTAGTACAGGGGAATGGTTTTCATTCCATGCTCAGGCATATCTTTCTGAGTAAGCGCTATAGTGATCTCCCTCAGGCGGTCGGTACGGAAGTTGAAGCAGATCACCACATCGTTCTCCTTAATGATACCAACAGGTTTTCCATTATCGTCAACCCTAACAATGGGTTTAATAAACTCATCGGTAATGCCTTCGGCATACGATTCTTCCATGGACTGAGTAATGCTTTTGGTAGCTTTTCCAATGCCATTCACCATTAAATCGTACCCTACCTTAACGCGCTCCCATCTCTTATCGCGATCCATAGTATAGTAACGACCAATCAACGTGGCGATTACCCCGTTGCTGTTTTCTAGGTGATGCTCAAGATTCCGCACAAAACCCAATCCGCTCTGAGGATCAGTATCGCGGCCATCGGTAAGGGCATGGATAAAAACTTTGCTTAACCCGAAATCCTTGGTCATATCGCAGAGTTTGTAAAGATGAGTGTCCATGGAGTGCACCCCGCCATCGGAAACCAAACCGATAAAATGCACCGCAGCGTTCTTCTCCTTAGCAAAGGTAAATGCTTTTACCAGAACGGTGTTCGTCTCTATCAACCCCTCCTTGATCTCCTTGTTGATGCGCACCAGATCCTGGTAAACCACTCGACCAGCACCAATATTCAGGTGCCCAACCTCTGAATTTCCCATTTGCCCGTCGGGCAAACCCACGTTCTCGCCACAGGTAAGCAGCTGTGCGTTGGGATATTTCATTCTAAGGGTATTCATATTCTCAGGTTTGGTGGTGGCAATCACATCGCTTCGGTCGCTCTTGCCAATGCCCCAGCCATCGAGGATCATCAGGAGTACTTTATTATTGATTTTCATATAGCTATTGCCTCTTTTTTCCTTATTATACTAACAGACTCACAGTAAAAAATGTTTCATGGCGAATGGGTGCAAAGGTATAGATTTTTAGGATTTTTTTTAATAATACATCTACAAAGAAGCTGTTTTTTAGCTGAGGTGTATTACAGGTAATAGTTGAATTCCTTACGATCGAAGGATGGTAAACAGATATCTTTGACTTATTGAACACAGCATTGACAATAGACACGAGCAGCTTAGAACTGTTGTGAATTGCTTTCAGATTGTATCTTTGACTTATTGAACACAGCTATGAAAGGCAAAGCAGCCGATATAGTTTTGTTGTGAATTGCTTTCAGATTGTATCTTTGACTTATTGAACACAGCAACCTATCAAGCTACACCGACCAACAAGCGGTTGTGAATTGCTTTCAGATTGTATCTTTGACTTATTGAACACAGCTCGCATAAAGTTATTAGCATTGAATTAGGAGTTGTGAATTGCTTTCAGATTGTATCTTTGACTTATTGAACACAGCGCCAGAATCATGATAAAACCCGTTGTCAGGGTTGTGAATTGCTTTCAGATTGTATCTTTGACTTATTGAACACAGCCCACGAATTAATATATCATTCTGTTTATTAGTTGTGAATTGCTTTCAGATTGTATCTTTGACTTATTGAACACAGCCGACCTACTGATGACTGTTTTCGAGTACATGTTGTGAATTGCTTTCAGATTGTATCTTTGACTTATTGAACACAGCATAACGGGGGCAGCCAGCTCATACGCCCGTGTTGTGAATTGCTTTCAGATTGTATCTTTGACTTATTGAACACAGCAATAGCTATATTTGACCCAGCGAACCTTAAGTTGTGAATTGCTTTCAGATTGTATCTTTGACTTATTGAACACAGCAATGTATGCAGAAGGTTTATCTTTGGAGACGTTGTGAATTGCTTTCAGATTGTATCTTTGACTTATTGAACACAGCAACGCTTTACCGATACCAGCATCCGAAGTCGTTGTGAATTGCTTTCAGATTGTATCTTTGACTTATTGAACACAGCCATAAATCAATTAATAGCACATTTCATTATGTTGTGAATTGCTTTCAGATTGTATCTTTGACTTATTGAACACAGCGCAGAACGGGGCGAGGAGATAACCTACGATGTTGTGAATTGCTTTCAGATTGTATCTTTGACTTATTGAACACAGCGGATAAATTTTGCTTAGAGCTTAATAGCGAGTTGTGAATTGCTTTCAGATTGTATCTTTGACTTATTGAACACAGCGAACGCTCCATTCTTTTTTTAAACTATGTTGTTGTGAATTGCTTTCAGATTGTATCTTTGACTTATTGAACACAGCAAAGGTTTTAGAATTGAAATCAGGTTTAAAGTTGTGAATTGCTTTCAGATTGTATCTTTGACTTATTGAACACAGCTTCAGATCGTAAACCCCAGCCGAAAGCCCAGTTGTGAATTGCTTTCAGATTGTATCTTTGACTTATTGAACACAGCTGTGGACGGAGTTTTACCAGCCGCCAATGGGTTGTGAATTGCTTTCAGATTGTATCTTTGACTTATTGAACACAGCATCCTGATTTAGAAATGCACAAGGCTTTGCGTTGTGAATTGCTTTCAGATTGTATCTTTGACTTATTGAACACAGCTGGCGTATATTATATCACCCTGAGCCGTTAGTTGTGAATTGCTTTCAGATTGTATCTTTGACTTATTGAACACAGCAAATTTGGAACGTTATACCAGCATCGAATAGTTGTGAATTGCTTTCAGATTGTATCTTTGACTTATTGAACACAGCTTATCTACAATCCAACTCATTGCCTGAGCGTTGTGAATTGCTTTCAGATTGTATCTTTGACTTATTGAACACAGCTTTAGCAAGGGAAACAAGCCGCACAACACCGTTGTGAATTGCTTTCAGATTGTATCTTTGACTTATTGAACACAGCTTCCCAAAACCCCTGCAAACCCTACAACGCGTTGTGAATTGCTTTCAGATTGTATCTTTGACTTATTGAACACAGCGTAGGGTGGAAATTTTAGCTCAGGCCGTTCGTTGTGAATTGCTTTCAGATTGTATCTTTGACTTATTGAACACAGCTATAGTGTGCATTCGGTGCTTGTACGGCTCGTTGTGAATTGCTTTCAGATTGTATCTTTGACTTATTGAACACAGCATCCTGATTTAGAAATGCACAATGCTTTGCGTTGTGAATTGCTTTCAGATTGTATCTTTGACTTATTGAACACAGCGGTTGGCTGCAACGCCATTGTACTCAGTAAGTTGTGAATTGCTTTCAGATTGTATCTTTGACTTATTGAACACAGCCATTGAGCGCAGTTGAGGTCGATAGCACCTGTTGTGAATTGCTTTCAGATTGTATCTTTGACTTATTGAACACAGCTTTATTAATTTTAACATAAATAGTATCAGTGTTGTGAATTGCTTTCAGATTGTATCTTTGACTTATTGAACACAGCTGTTGCAAATCCATTTGCGCAGCCGACATCGTTGTGAATTGCTTTCAGATTGTATCTTTGACTTATTGAACACAGCTTTTACAAACAATTTAAACTTAGAGAATATGTTGTGAATTGCTTTCAGATTGTATCTTTGACTTATTGAACACAGCACCATTCTCCATGTTTCTAGCATCCTCCCCGTTGTGAATTGCTTTCAGATTGTATCTTTGACTTATTGAACACAGCTGAGAATAAAACACCGCCAGAGTTATTAAAGTTGTGAATTGCTTTCAGATTGTATCTTTGACTTATTGAACACAGCCTACAATGCCGTTAATACAGGGGAAATATTGTTGTGAATTGCTTTCAGATTGTATCTTTGACTTATTGAACACAGCTCTGCAGCTGGGAAGCAACCCCTCTGATATGTTGTGAATTGCTTTCAGATTGTATCTTTGACTTATTGAACACAGCGACTTCTGATGCTGGTATCGGTAAGGCTTTGTTGTGAATTGCTTTCAGATTGTATCTTTGACTTATTGAACACAGCGTTCTTCCCTTTGCACCGCCTTTACAATTGGTTGTGAATTGCTTTCAGATTGTATCTTTGACTTATTGAACACAGCATGGTAGCGCACGATCAGCACATATCAAGCGTTGTGAATTGCTTTCAGATTGTATCTTTGACTTATTGAACACAGCAAGTGCATTCTTGTTTACAAGAAGAGGTACGTTGTGAATTGCTTTCAGATTGTATCTTTGACTTATTGAACACAGCACCTATTTGTTGGATTAGTTCCTAAATCTCGTTGTGAATTGCTTTCAGATTGTATCTTTGACTTATTGAACACAGCAATGATTGTAACGAAATCACCTAAACCATTGTTGTGAATTGCTTTCAGATTGTATCTTTGACTTATTGAACACAGCTTTCAACGCAACATATCTGCGCCATGTGTTGTTGTGAATTGCTTTCAGATTGTATCTTTGACTTATTGAACACAGCGATAGCGTAAAGCTAGATGCAAGAGTTATTGTTGTGAATTGCTTTCAGATTGTATCTTTGACTTATTGAACACAGCGGAGTACTTGAATGAAACGTTTGCGAGCAAGTTGTGAATTGCTTTCAGATTGTATCTTTGACTTATTGAACACAGCACACGAAGCAGTACACTAACTACTTGGACTGTTGTGAATTGCTTTCAGATTGTATCTTTGACTTATTGAACACAGCATACCCTATGCTAATAAGTTTCGCTGCAGCTCATTAAGTCCGAAATTAGAAATAAAAAAAGTGTTCAATGGGATATCCCTCTAATTGGTTTTGGGGGGATTTTTTGTTACTTTTTACTCAGGGGGTGACTATTTGCATAGCAGATAGTCACCCCCTGAGTTTTTAAGCTAAAACAGCTGCAGCTGCTGCGGTTCAGGGTTTGGTTTTATTGGCTTGGTGGAATGGAATAGCTCCATGCTCCCAAACTGCTTGTCGGTGATGCACAGAATACCCACATAGCCATTGGGCGGAAGAAATGATTTAACCCTTTTTATGTGCACATTGGCATTCTCACGGCTGGGGCAGCATCGGGTGTATATGGAAAACTGGAACATGGAGAAGCCATCCTTCAGTATGCTCTTACGAAACTGAGCATAGTTTTTCCTATCCTTCCTGGTTTCGGTTGGAAGGTCGAATAGAACGAGTACCCACATAACTCTATACTGGTTTAAGCGGTCGGTTAAGGTCATAACTTCGTGGCTACTTACTCACGGGGTGACTATCTGCTTAGCAAAAAGTCACTCCGTGAGTTTTTAGAGGATTGGGTAAAGTATCTTTCGGCTTACCCCTTCGAAGCACTCATATAGCGATGCTGTAGTTCTTTGGGTTGCTATCATCAACGGACTTGCCTTACCATCAATAATTACATCCATTGCAGGGATAACCAGCAAACGAGCTTTAATCTCGGTGGTTAGCTCACTTACATCCTCAAAATCTCTTAGAATTTCAAGCACAACCGTGTCAACAAAAGGGCGGTAAGGCTCCATGATATCATCGGCAAGGCAAAAAGCATTGTACCGGTTGTGATGATGAATGCCGAGTGTTGGCAAAAGGCCCGTTGCAACCAAGCTGCGAGCCACAATGGCCCTAAGCACGGCATAGCCATAGTTGAGCAGGTTGTTAGGATCATCGTCAAACCTGCCACGGGTAAAATTGTCATCGAGAACCTCCTGAAAAACATTTTTCCAGTAAAATGCTGCTGCCCTACCCTCGTAGTTATCAGGGTCTCCGCTACGAACGCTTCGCTGCCAGTACATCATTGGCTCCTCATCAATCTTCAGCTTCTTTAGCAAAGCGGCTTGATTACCGATCTTTGCTTGTACGGTTTGCTGCCAAAGCTGTTTCTTGAGGGGTATGCTAGCGCTAATCTGTAGAGCATAACGTTCATTTTGCAACGTATTCCCCTCCAAAGGTAAGAGTAGACCCGAAGGCATATGCTTCTCGTTGCAGGTTATAATGGCTGAACTATTTGCCAGCAGAGCATTTAGCAGGGGGTGCGATACTGTTATTTGAGGGTGATCGAGTAAAACTACGCCAATATCCTCAATAGGTATTGTGGTCTTTACTGCACTACTGCTCAAGTTTTGACCTTGCGAAATATCTTGATCAGAAGTGGTGTCCTTTTGTATCACCATCTGCCTATCCTTCATGCTGAGGTACGCTGGATTGCCGAAGTAAAGTGTACGTTTTATCATAAGGTAGGTTTTTTACTTTACTCACGGGTTGACTACTTGCTTAGCAGATAGTCAACCCGTGAGTATTAAAGTAATTCCAATCCAAATTCTTCTATTCTCGCTATGTTTGTTATCTTACCATCCCGTAGCCCAACAATATCCTGATACGAAGAGAATTCCCAGTCATCATTGCATTTAACTATTCCATCCTTAACAGGATTAAAATTGATATAGTTGAAGCATGTGTTTGGGTATTGTTGGTCGGGGTGATCTATATTTATTTGGGTTACACCCTGCGACTGATACCATGCTTTGGATATTTTGTCAACTCGAGTTAAACAGTTGGCTTTTGTTTGTTGACGAAAGAGTGCACCTGTTCTGTTTTCCTGAATATTAATTGCCCGAGTGTATGATCTGAGCATTACTCCAATTGAATAGTTGAAAGGTTGCATTTTTTCTTTGCTACTCAAGGTTTGACTTGGAGTCAAGCCTTGAGTGATCGTGATCCTATGTGCAACAGGCAACTCTATGTGATTAACATGCACCATAAAGTGAAAATGGTTGGGCATCAGGCACCATGCCAGCATATCGGCGTAAGGCAAAATATGTTTCTTAACTTTATCAAGGAAGAACAGGTAGTTCTCCCGGTTAAAGAAGATTCGCTGGCGGTTATTGCCTTGGTTATAAATGTGGTATAGGTGGCCTTGCTCGAAAATCATAACTTGTGTTTTAGTTCTTACTGACGGGGTGAATACTTATCGAAGCAGATATTCACCCCGTCAGTAGTAATTAGGGCTAGCTAGTCACCCCGACAGCTAAAAGGATTAAACCAAATGGCCAATGCAGTTGATTTTTAATTTGATTGGGTTTGCATTATCCAGAGCACCTATACTTCTAATACTAATAAATCTCTTGCTGTTTTGAGCATTAGTATCATCAACTAATTGTGTTTCTAAATGATGTCTAAATACCCAGTATTTCTCGCCCAGTTTCTGCACCCTATACAGCTTATCGCTAATAGCTCTATAATCATTACTTATCCTAGCATTTTCAAACTCCTCATTGGTCATCCCCAGCACAAACATATCGTTCTGCTGCATGCTTAGGTGTAGTGTAAGTTTTGGTTCAGGAAGAAGTTTAAGAAAACTTTCGGGGTAGGTATCCTCTGGGTTTTGCTGTATGGTATCCCAAACCTCATTTGTATTCGAGATAACAACAGGCAATCCATACTTTTTGCGCTCCACAGCGTGCCAAAAGGTGCATATATGCTCAATCTTTTTGCCTTCGGCATCGGTGTATATGGCTATATGGTGGTTATTGCCTGGCTTTACAAAGCCAATATTCCTGCCGCTCTCATCCTTTCGCACTGGCACAACAGCCGAAAGCCCCGTGTAGCAACGTACAGATCTAATGGGTCGGTCGAGTCCTTCATCCTCATACCATTTTAATACTGTGTCGTTGCGTTGCACATCCTTAAAAGCCTCCATGGGCTTTCCGTTAAACTTTTCAAGTCGTTGTTGAAGTATTCGCTTAGTATTCCCATCAATTACCTTTTCAACCTTGTTGAAGTTAATATCAACATTATACTTAATAACATACTCATCGTTAAAGCACGAGCCGTATTCGAGGGGTATAGATTTCTCATTATCAAGATAGATTGGTTCTTTCTTGGTTGATGCAAGGGCTTTCTTCGCATCACCCTCAAATTTCTCCAAACGCTCTTTAACCAGTTGCTTAATGCGAGGTTTAAAAATAAGATGAGGATTCTCGAATAGGTATTTTAAAGTTTTTTTCTCCTCTACCTTTTTTATTTTCCCATAAACGCTCTCTTCGCTTAGGGCTCCACGAGGTACAATTATTCCCGTTTGAACCACTTTCTTGCTCCCTTTTCTACCAACCTTGCGCTTCCCAGTAACAGCAACTTTCTTACCTGCTTTAAATGAAATTAGAATACTTGCAGCCTTCTCCTCAACCACACCTACGGTAAAAGGCTGTTCGCTAACAATATATTTTTCAAGTAAGTTAAGCTTTTCTCTATACTCCACTGAACGAACGTCAACTTCTCTTTTCATATCCTCTCGGGTCTTGCTGGAGCTAAGCGTATTGAACCGCTGAATATACCCCTGTTTTGTGCAAGCAATGGTAAGCGCATCAATTGCATGATGCCTATGGTCGTCGCGTTTTGTCCAACCTGAAATAACCTCCTTGGTGTGCTTGTTCTTACCATGCTCGCTTTCCCACTCCCTAATCTCGGTCAATCCCAGGTCCTTGTACTTTGAGAATTGCAGGTTCATGGTAACATCGTCCCACCCCCATAAATGGCGAAGCTCAGCCGTGATTGTTCCCGAGGTTGACCAAACGTTATGGCAAATGGTTTGTAAGATCTCTCGTGCTTTTCGAGCTATATACTGGCTCTCCCTTAGCTGGCGGTCGATAAAGTTCTGAGGAATCTTATCCTCGGTCATCAAAAGTTTATCGCGCTTGGCTTTACCTATTACTTTGCTTGAAAAGAGCTTATTCACCCTTTCAACATACGCAGCAAGAGCCTGTTCCGATTTCCCTTTCATAAAATCGTACGCAGTGCGATCACCCTTGTCAGTATTGCATCGCCTATGGGCAAGGGTCTTATTGCTCTGCGAATCGTCGAACAGCTTTCCTTTTGGGATAATATGCTCAATATCCACATCATTCCCTTTTATTGCCTCCGTAACAGATATGGGTTGCCCACAATAAATGCATATAGCGTTCAGCTTCTTATCCTCATTATCCATCTCCTCGTAAAGTCGCCATTTCACAATATTGTTTCTTGTAGCCCTTAAGCCAAACTCCTCAAGTTTTTTCACAATCTGTTCATTCTCTCTTTCACGCTTACTTAAAAATTTCGATGTATCACTCCGCTCCTCCTTGCTCTGCTTTAATTCTCTGGCCAGCTCAACCCTTATCTCATCGGGCTTTCCATACTTTTCTATAATTGTGTTCACCACATTAACCATTTGGTTAAGGATTTTTTCAACAATGGGCTGTCGTAGTGAATTATTGGGTATTGACTTAAGCCTTTCGAGCAGTTTACGCTGTATATTTTCCTCCTTTGTTTGGGAGTTTGAGTGATCGTAACCTGCAAAGCACATAGCATCACTATATACATAACCCTCTATAAGATAGGGTAATATCTTTCGGATTGCTTTTACCGACTTGTTGCCAAACCCTCCTTTGGTTAGGTCGAGCTTTGCGAGCTTATTAGCAATTTCGGGTTCAATGCTGAACTTTTGCTGTAAAACTCTGCTGCACTCGTCAATATCACTAACAGAGTATATAGTGTGCCAAAGCTGGTAGTAGGGTTCGTTCTCAATTTTTGGAGTTATAGTCATCACCTTTTTCTCAGCCTGAATCTCCCCTGTTTTTTTGTCGTACAAATAACAATGCTTGTCGTCTTCAATTATCTCAAAATCAAATCTAAAAAGGTGGCTATACCTTTCTGGTTCCTCAAAGCATTTTAGTATAGCCATTTTGGTGATATTGCCCTTAATACCTTTGACTATCTGCTTGTTAAAAAAGCATTCGTTCTTATTTAACTTGAGGATCCTTACAATGTCGGACAGCGTAAGATTCTCATTACTATCAAGGTGGTTGAAAAGTGCCTTTTTCTCTTCCAGTGTTAGCTCAATCTTGTTACCATATTTATTGTCTATGCTTATGCTATTTACATTCTCCCAAATCTTAGCAATTTGAAATATGGGAGAACTGCGTGGAGTTACCTTGGGACCAACAAAGTACTCCTTTCCCTCCTTTCCTTTTCTCCAGAATCCCTCAAACTCGCAAACGGATACCAACCCCTTCTGAGATTTTAGTGGACGCTGATAGTATATTATTTCATCCCTTAGCTTATCTATAAACTTATTGGTTATGATATCTGGATAATGAGTCTGCTGCTGTTTACAAATAGCCTCAAACTCCTCAATGTATGCTTCACGGGGAAAGATATTCTCTTTAACCCGAAAGAACTCATTGTTAAAAAGATGCTCGTAAAAGTATTGCCCAATGGTTAGGTTCTTCTCCTTGATGGTTTGATGTCGGCTTTTTACCTCAGCAACGTATTCCGTATCCTTTTTGTCCATGTTGGCTTCGCTTCTTCCACTTTTGTAACCTCGCTTCTGATTAAGCCAAAGAAGTAATCGTCCTAGCTCCTTTAGAGATACTTTTGATGATACAGCTTTATTTCGCAGTTCCCAAAGCTGCATCTTAGGGAGATTCTTTTCTGCCTCTGATGGATACATTTCGGCATTAATCAACTCCTTTACAAGGTATTTCCTACGAAGTTGGTAGCGATCGTAGCCCTTTCGCGCGGTTCGCATTTTTGTTCTTATAGAATTTCGGCTTTCTCCAGTTCCTTTCTCAAAATCTTTTCTCTCAGTACCCTCGTAGGGTACAATTCTGCTTCCTAAACCAAGAATTTCCCTTTTGATTTCTCCGTTCTCATAAATTTCTGATATTACTGCCCAGCCAATGGATGCAGAGCCAAGGTCTAGTCCCAAAATTTTTTTCATTGCCTATTGATTTTTTGGTATTATTATATTACATTTGCATTACAATCTGAAGCAATTCACAATAAGGATTATTCCGTTGTGAAAACATTTAAGGCGGCGCAAGTCGCCTTTTTTTATTATATAAATGTAGAATTTGTAATGGCTTCTAAATTTAAAAACAAATATATTAACATCCAAACAATTAGCCCTAAAACAAAAATCATAGCGTTAAAACATTAAATATTATTTCTTTTCAATACCCCCCCCATTTTTCAAAGTCTTTTAATTATTTTTTAATATTTTTTTATTTAACCCCTGTTTTTTAATGGGCATGTTTAAATATTTTTTTACTTTTGCGCAAACTTACCCCCAAAATAATATACTATGCCACAGATAAGATTTAAAGCAGTTGAGGAAGCCCTCCAGCGTACTGTTGTACCATTTGAATCAGGTAAAGAAAAGATATCCGATCTGTTTGGTATTAATGTTTTCGATCGCGAGAAAATGCAGCGATACCTTTCGGCCGAAGCCTTTGAAAGCGTAGTTAGCGCCATAGACGAAGGACGACGCATCGATCGGAAAGTAGCAGCTCAGGTAGCAGCAGGGATGAAAGCATGGGCCATGGATCGGGGTGCAACGCACTACACCCACTGGTTTCACCCGCTAAACGGTGCCACTGCCGAAAAGCATGATGCATTCTTCACCCTGGGTAAAAACAGCATGGCCTTCGAAACATTCAGCGGTGACCTGCTGGTTCAGCAGGAACCCGACGCATCGAGTTTTCCCAGCGGGGGTATCCGAAATACCTTTGAGGCTAGGGGTTATACCGCCTGGGACCCTTCGTCGCCAGCATTTGTGCTGGAGCAAACCCTTTGCATCCCTACCATATTCGTATCCTATACAGGCGAAGCGCTCGACTTCAAAACCCCTCACCTTAAATCTCTTGCTGCGCTTGATAAGGCTGCAACTGATATCTGCGGCTACTTCGACAAGGACATCAGCAAGGTGTTCTCAACTCTTGGCTGGGAACAGGAGTACTTTTTGGTTGACGAAGCGTTGTACAACGCACGCCCTGATCTTTCCCTTACTGGCCGAACCCTTATGGGGCACGCAGCAGCAAAAGATCAGCAGCTGGAGGATCATTACTTCGGCTCAATACCCGAAAGGGTGAGTAACTTTATGCGCAACTTCGAGATTGAGTGCTATAAGCTGGGTATCCCAATAAAAACCCGTCACAACGAGGTTGCCCCCAATCAGTTCGAGTGCGCTCCCATTCACGAGGAGGCAAATCTGGCGGTCGATCACAATCAGCTGCTCATGTCGTTGATGGATAAAATTGCCCGCAAACATCATTTTCGGGTTCTTTTCCACGAAAAACCCTTTAGGGGTGTTAATGGTTCAGGGAAACACTGTAACTGGTCGTTACTGACCAATACCGGGGTTAACCTTCTCTCACCTGGAGGTACACCAAAAAACAACTTACAATTCCTTACCTTTTTGGTAAACACATTGAAGGCTGTACACGATCACTCTGCTCTATTGCTAGGAAGTATTGCCAGCGAAGCTAATACACATAGGTTGGGCGCCAACGAGGCACCTCCTGCAATCATGTCGGTTTTCATTGGCAAAACCCTTAGCCGTGTGCTTGATGAACTGGAGGAGAGGGTGCACGACAAGAAAATGACCCCTGATGAGAAGACCGAACTCAAACTAGACATTATAGGGAAAATACCCGAAATTCTCCTTGATAACACCGATCGCAACCGTACTTCACCCTTTGCCTTCACCGGAAACAGGTTCGAATTCAGAGCCGTGGGTTCTTCGGCAAGCTGTGCATCTCCCATGATCGTACTAAATACTGCAATGGCTGAACAGCTAAGCCAGTTCAAAAAAGACGTTGACATTCTGGTAGAAAAGGGAGTTAAGAAGGACGAAGCCATTCTGCAGTGCATTCGTAAAGTAATAATTGCATCAAAAGCAATCCGATTCGAGGGCAATGGGTATAGCAATGAATGGATTATTGAAGCCGAAAGGCGGGGATTGCCAAACATCCCCAATGCACCAGAAGCATATAAAACTTTCTTACTGGCATCATCAAAAAAGCTGTTAGCTGATTTTTCTGTGCTATCCGAACGCGAACTTCATGCACGGTATGAAATTAGAAACGAGATATTTGTAAAGAAAGTTCAGATTGAAGCACGGGTTCTGGCAGATTTGGCCATAAACCACATAGTTCCTGCAGTTATTGCCTACCAGAATGTGCTAATCGAGAATGTTAAAGGCTTAAAAAAACTTTTCCCCAACGAAAAAGAATTTTTGAATTTAGCCAATCCTCAACTTCTTTCAATCATTAAAATCTCGGAACACCTTAGGGTCGTTCGTGAAAAGGTTAAAGAAATGGTTGATAACCGCAAGGAAGTTAACCAAATAGAAGATATTCCACTACGTGCAGAAGCATATTGTAAGGGTATTAAGCCATTTATAGAGGAGATAAGGTATCATATAGACAAGTTGGAACTCATTGTTGACAACCAGATGTGGCCCTTACCAAAATACAGAGAATTGCTTTTTATACGATAGCAAAAAAAACTTTGCAACATCTGAAAATCAATGCAAAAAAGGAAAGCAGTAAACATGTATATTCATTTTTGATTGTCAATTATAGAAATTTCAAAAATATGTTTACTTTTACATGGTTTAGCCAAAGAGTTTTTATTAAGTAGTACAATAAAAACTTTGGTTTCACGTATCAGTTCATTATAATGGTTTAGCATTGAAAAACACGGTGCAATGAGATTGATAGCAAAATTATTACTTGTTTTTATTTTCATAGGTATTTTAATCGATGGAGTAGCCCAAACCAATCGTATTAAAAGGGCAAATGCACTTTATGAAGCTGGCGGGTATTTCGAGGCAATAGAACTATACAGACGTGATCTTGACAAAGTTGCAAGGGAGGAAATGGGTTTGTACCTTACAAGAATCGGCGATTGCTACCGAATGATCGGCAATGCCCGACAGGCAGAAATCTGGTACTCCAAGGCAATCATGCGCGATCCCCCCGACCCACGTGTATATTACTATTACGCCGAGATGCTTAAAATGAGCGAAAAGTACGATGAAGCCTTAGAGCAATACATGAAATATAAAGAGTTGGTCCCCAACGACCCTCTAACCGACTTTGGCATACAATCGTGCGAACTCTCAAAAAAATGGATCGAAAGCCCTTCGGGCTACGAAATAGTAAACATGAGAGCAATCAATAGTCGCCAGAGCGATTTTAGCCCAGCTTATGCCTCCGAGGACTACACCATACTATTCTTCACCAGCTCACGCGATGATGCTACTGGCACAAAGAATCATGCTGGAACGGGAGAAAAGTTCACCGATATTTTTACCACTCAGCGCGACCGCAAGGGCAGTTGGAGTTCACCTCGTCCCTTGGATGAAAGCATCAATACTCCCAACGATGAAGGAACACCTTCACTTTCTGCTGACTTAAATAAGCTTTACTTCACCCGCTGCCGTACAAGCAAACGCAACAAGTTGGGTTGCGAAATAATGGTAAGCGAAAGAAGGGAGCAGGGATGGCTATCACCAGAGCCAATTCCCATTGCAGCCGATAGCATGGTGGTAGCACACCCCGCCATTTCGAACGATGAACTCACCCTTTACTTCGTTAGCAATATCCCCGGTGGTTATGGGGGCAATGATATTTGGAAAGTTACCCGGAATTCACCCTCTGATAGTTGGGGTGAGCCAGTAAATCTTGGACCCGACATAAACACCAGGGGTAACGAAATGTTCCCATTTATCCATTCAGATGGCACACTTTACTTCTCATCCGATGGACATCCGGGTATGGGAGGACTTGACATATATAGGGCAAAGCCCAAAAGCGATGGCAATGGTTGGGAAGTTGAAAATATGCGTTATCCCATTAACTCCCCCTCCGATGATTTCGGAATTATATTTGAAAAGGAAAGGGAGGCCGGTTATTTCTCATCGCGAAGACGCGATGTAGGGGCCAGAGGTGGTGACAATATATTCCTGTTCTACCTCCCCGAACTAATTTTCAATTTAATTGGTCAGGTTAAAGACGATAAAACCGAACTTCCCCTGGCCAACAGTTCTGTTCAGATGATCGGCAGCGATGGGCTTATTGCCAATGCCAAAACTGACGAAAGAGGAGGATTCAAATTCCTGTTAAACCCTGGTACAGATTATGTTCTGATCGCTTCGCGCGAGGGATACCTGAATGGCAAAGGACGCGAAACAACCAGAGGAGTGCAGCTGAGCAAAGATTTTGAAATGACCATTATGCTCACATCAACCGCACGTCCTATTGAACTTCCAAACATATTCTACGATTACGATCGTTGGGAACTTCGTCCAGAATCTATGGCTGCCCTTGACCGGTTAGTTGAGGTACTTAACGATAACCCAACCATAATTATTGAACTTGGTGCCCACACCGATAATCGAGGTACATTGGATTACAACTACGATCTGTCACAGAAGAGAGCACAATCAGTAGTTAATTACCTGATTGACAAAGGCATCCCAACTGAAAGATTGCGTGCTAAAGGGTATGCTCAGTCACAACCAAAACTTGTTGATGAGCAATTGGTTAAACAGTACCCATTCCTTTCAGTAGGAGCAACCCTCAATCAACAGCTGATTGATAGCTTGCCAAATGAGGAGCAAAAGGAAATGGTTCATCAGATCAACAGAAGAACCGAATTCAGAGTACTTAGCACAGACTTTAAAGCTGAATAGCTATCAATGAGTAATAGTAAATCGATGATTAGACTCATAATCATAATATTACTATCCCTTAAGGTAATGCTTGGCTTTGGTCAAAAGATCTATCAAGGCGATTCGGCCAATGAAGCTCAAGTAAAAGTTTTTGCAGTAGAAGAGCCTGAAGAAGCTGATCTCTGGGTTTGCTTTGTTTGGGAAGAAGAGGAACTTACAAGAACTGGACTTTGGATGGACATGCGTTACCCTCATGAAGCTGAAATAATAATATTCTTTGTTGAAGAGGAGAGTGAAGCAGATTTAAAGATTTGGCTGGTTGATACCATTGAAGAATCGAAATGGCTCAACGAAAAGAAGAAAAATTTACTTGCTTTAAAAAAACAAAAAATATAACGCTCAATTTCTTTATTATTTCTGATGTTAAATGATTCTCGATATTCCCAAAGGGGTGTTTCAGCATCAAAAGAGGATGTTCATTCAGCCATAAACCACCTAGATAAGGGTCTTTTCCCAAATGCATTCTGCAAAATTGTTCCCGATATGCTGAGCGGAAGCGATAGCCATTGTGTGGCTATGCATGCCGATGGTGCAGGCACAAAATCATCGCTGGCCTATATGTACTGGAGGGAAACGGGCGATCTGTCGGTTTGGAAGGGTATCGCTCAGGATGCCATTGTGATGAATATTGACGATCTACTTTGCGTGGGCATAACCGACAATATCCTCCTTTCATCAACCATTGGCAGAAACAAGCACCTTATACCTGGGGAAGTAGTTTTTGAGGTTATTAATGGCACCGAGGAATTTTGTCAGAAAATGCGCAGCTTAGGTATTGGAATCCATCTCACAGGTGGCGAAACTGCTGATGTGGGTGATTTAGTTCGCACCATAATTGTTGATTCAACCGTTACTGCTCTTATCCAAAAGAAAGATGTCATAAACAATGGCAACATCCGGAATGGAGATGTGATCGTTGGATTAAGCTCCTACGGACAAACCAAATACGAAAGCGAATACAATAGTGGTATGGGAAGCAACGGGCTTACCTCTGCACGACATGATGTGTTTGGCAAATACCTAAAGGATAAATACCCCGAAAGCTATGATCCTTCCATCGATAATGATCTAGTGTATGGTGGAAATTATCGACTTACCGATCTGATTGAAGAAATTGGAATGACCGCTGGCAAGATGGTATTAAGCCCAACGCGTACTTATGCCCCTGTGATAAAAGAAGTTCTAACCCATTACCGACCAGTTATTCACGGCATGGTGCATTGTTCGGGTGGAGCACAAACCAAAGTTCTAAACTTTGTAAACAACCTACTAATCATTAAGGACAACCTCTTCCCCACCCCTCCACTATTCAGGATCATACAAAAGGAGTCGAACACTCCTTGGCAGGAAATGTACAAGGTTTTTAACATGGGGCATAGGTTCGAGATTTACGTTTTCCCTGAGTATGCGGATGATATTGTGTCTATTGCCAAAGAGTTTGGGTTGGATGCACAAATCATTGGATCGTGTCATAAACTAGATGGAAGCAATAAGCTAAAAATAAGGAGTGAACATGGAGAATTTGACTATTGATAAGGTCTTCCAAGAGACAATCAAATAAAAACGCCCCGATTACTCGAGGCGTTTTTGTTTACTGTAAACCGCTTATGGGTACTATTTCAAGTTATGTTTCTTCACAAAATCCTCAAGTACACCCTTAAGGTCTGGTTTTCCTATCTCAGCCAAATCATAGTATACTCGGGTGGTTGGCTTCTTAATATTGATAATTCTGGAAAGATCAATTGGAGTTCCGATGATAACTGTATCACAATCAGTACTATTTATGGTAGCCTCAAGATCCTTGAGCTGCTGCTCACCATATCCCATTGCGGGAAGGATATTCCCAATGTTAGGATAAATCTCATAGGTCTCCTTAAGCTTTCCAACAAGGAAGGGGCGAGCATCAATCTCTTCGGATGCACCAAATTTACGGGCAGCAACGGTACCTGCGCCAATCTTCATCTCACCATGGGTAAGGGTTGGTCCATCCTCAACGATTAAGCAACGTTTTCCGTTAATCAATTCTGGCTTATCAACAGTGATTGGTGAAGCTCCATCAACAACAATTGCCTTTGGATTTCGGCTGCGAATGTTTTCGCGTACTGTCTGAATTCCCTCGGGGGACGCAGAGTCCATCTTATTGATAACAACAACATCAGCCATTCGTAAGTTAACCTCTCCTGGGTAGTAACTAATTTCGTTTCCAGGTCGATGTGGGTCAGCAACGGTAATTGTTAAATCGGGCTTGTAGAAAGCAAAATCGTTATTTCCGCCATCCCAAAGAATGACATCACATCCACTGGGATCCTTTTCAGCTTCACGAAGAATCGCTTCATAGTCAACACCTGCATAAATCACATTTCCTCTCACAACGTGAGGTTCATACTCTTCCATTTCCTCAACTGTACACTTGTGCTTTTTCAGATCATCAACAACTGCATATCGCTGAATCTTTTGCGCCACCAAATCGCCGTAAGGCATGGGATGACGAATTGCAACAACATTCAGCCCCATTGCCATTAAGTGCTCAATTACCTTACGCGAGGTTTGTGATTTTCCACAACCAGTTCGGGTAGCAACAACTGCAATGACTGGTTTATTGCTTTTAATCATGGTTTCGCTGGGACCTAAAAGCAAAAAATTAGCTCCAGCAGCATTTACTGTGGAGCTAATTTTCATTACATGATTGTAAGTAACGTCACTATAGGAGAAAACACAATCGTGTACATTTTTCTCCTTAATTAGTTTTACAAGATCTTCCTCTGCTAAAATGGGAATACCAGCAGGGTACAATTTTCCGGCAAGTTCTGCGGGATATTTCCTGCCATCTATGTCTGGAATCTGTGCTGCTGTAAAAGCAACCACGTTGTACTGCTCATTATCGCGGAAGAAAGTATTGAAATTATGAAAATCTCTTCCTGCAGCACCAATAATTACTACATTTCGCTTATTCATAAAAATAATATTATTTGTTTTATAGATAATATGATGATTTGTATACGATTACATGTAAACACTTGGCAAAATTAAAAGTTTAAGCGGTAGTTTGAGATAAAATTTGAGGATAGAAATTTATCAAACGCTGAGAACGCTTTGTAAACGTCTGAATATAAGAACAAAAAGAGTTCCTATGTTAAGCAACATCTTTTAACAATTATGATTGGATTAAACCCGTTTTAGTTCAAATGATAGGAGTCAAAGCTAAGGTATTCCATTTTTTTATACTTTTACATAAATTTTTTTCCATCATGGATAGAATGAGGCTTTACACAAAAGGGCTTATTAAGAAATATCGTTCGCGTACTGTTGTCAATCGAGTTTCTGTGGAGGTAAGTCAGGGCGAAATAGTTGGTTTACTTGGTCCAAATGGAGCTGGTAAAACCACCACATTCTACATGATGGTAGGGTTGGTTACTCCAAATGCAGGAAAGATTTTTCTTAATGACATTGATATAACCAAGGAACCTGTTTACAAACGTGCGCAACGAGGGATTGGTTATTTGGCCCAGGAAGCATCCGTTTTTCGCAAGCTTAGTGTAGAAGATAATCTTAAAGCTGTACTTGAAATGACCAAATTCTCCAGGGAATATCAACACGAAAAGGTAGAATCTCTTCTTAATGAATTTGGGCTTCAAAAGATCCGAAAGAGCCTTGGCATTCAACTTAGCGGAGGCGAACGCCGTAGAACTGAAATTGCACGAGCACTAGCTCTTGAACCAAAGTTCATCCTTCTCGATGAGCCTTTTGCAGGGGTCGATCCCATTGCAGTTGAAGATATTCAGTCCATTGTGGCACACCTTAAGGATAGAAATATTGGTATCCTAATTACCGATCACAACGTACACGAAACCCTCTCCATCACCGACAGAGCATACTTGTTATTTGAAGGAGAAATCCTCAAATCTGGTAATGCCGAAGAACTTGCTGCCGATCCAGAAGTACGTAAGGTTTATCTTGGGCAAAATTTTGAGCTTAGACGATAGAATCGATTTTGTCTCGAAAAAACTAAAATATTATCTGAAATCCCATCCTAAGACCAAATCTCTCAATATTAGGATGATCGAGATGTGTTAATCGCCAAAGTGCATCGAACCTGACCACTTTAAAGATATTCTCAACCCCTACACTTACTTCAAGGTATGGGTCTGAAACTGAGTACAACCCAATTGGAAATTCGTAAATGTTTCGGTTTTCGTTTCGTATTGATCCTATAAGCCCTTTTGCTGCTACAACTTCTCTCCACTTAAGCTTTCGCATAATCGGAATCCTATTCAAAAAGAAACCCTGAAAATGATGCTCAAGGTATAGACTAACATACTGATCTGATGCAAATTCGTAGTAGTTCATCATGTTAAATGCATACCTATCAAATGCATACGTTTCATTTCCCTCGTGGAGTTGAAGTAGTGGATATGGCACGGTTCCGAATATTTTTCCAGCATCGATAATATACCTCAAATAACCCAGAGGGTTTATATTTGTCTTATGGTAGTAGTTAAAGTTTACTTTAAGGAACGAAAAATCGCTAGCCAATCCCTTGAGGCTTCCGGTTAAGGTAAGATTAATTTCAGGGTGTGTACTTCCAAGGCTTACCCTCTCGAATTCTCCAGTAACAAAACGCTCATTCTTTATCCATCTGGTGTTAAGAGAAGCACTTGTTGTTGTTAATTTTTCAAAGTTCTTGCTTTGGTCGGGACTGGTGAAAGGGATATGTTCGGTAGGAAATATTTCTCGGTTAGCCAGGGAAATTGTGTTAGAGAAACCTGTGAACCATTCCTTGTGGTACTCCATGCGTATATCGTTAACAAGAGTAAGCTTGTAGTTTGGATTTCGTCGAAGAATAGATGTTAGAATATTGTCCTCAACAAGGGCGTTGGGGCTTTGCCCCAGCTGTTCAATATCCTTTGAGTATGATAACATCAAACTTTGGCGTGGCATTTTATCGAACATGTATAGCCCCTCGATACCCCATTTAAAACGCTCATCCTTGTCGCCATAGGCAACAAAAGCTGAAAGCATAAACTTTGTGCTAAACTTATTGCTGGTTCTTCCCGATAATCTAAATCTATTTCCCTCAATCTCGTTAAAACTAAAGGTTTTATAGTATGGGCCAATCTCGAAATAACCAATGATGTAGTAATAGTTTACAAAGATCTCGTAGAGATCAAGAAAAGTCTTAAACATTGGCACCTGCTTAACCGTGTCGACCAAAGCATATATTCCGGCCTCCTTTGGGCTAAGCTCAAATGGGCGAAGTTGCCTCCATAAGGTGCTATCAGAGTTCAAGGCATTTTCGGTTATGGCAACTCGTTCGTTGCTTTGGGCTATTCTTTCGGGGATGAGCTCATTAATTTTAATATTTCGGTGAACTGTAGTCTTCGTTCCAAAAAAACCTGTTGTCCGATTGCTTAAATTAAAATCAGCAAAAATTTTTGTGATGACAGGAAACCAAATGCTATCGGTTATGGGTTCATAGTCAATATTAGCCACTAAATCGTTAACAAAGTTAAGGTTTACGCCCGCCGATAGGCGAACCTGTGCTTTCACTATCGACCAGGTTGTATCATTTACCCAAAAATCCCCAGTAAAAGTGGGTTCCTGCCGACGCTTTGGCTTGAATGAAATCTGATAGCACCATCGATTCTGAATAAAAGCGCTATCAACTAAATAGTATTTATAGTAAAAAAAACCTGAACTGGCAATTGGGCTTACTAACCCCTGATCGAATACATTTATATAATTATCGTAAATGTTCACATTTTGATAAAACTTTCCCGTAAACTGTGATACACTCTCGTTTTCAAATCCCGAAATCTGGCTAACCTTAATGACCTCATGTTCAACTTTGGGGCTTCGCTGGAAGTAATAATCCGAGACAGCCTCGGAAATAAAAATCGGCAAGAATGCTTTACCTGTGATGGCGTTGGTGTCAATATGATCAAATACAAAATGGAACTGCTTTAGCAAGCGTTTCTCTTTCATGCTCTCATCAACATTGTTCACATCTATCTGCAGCTTATTGTAGACCTCTGATACATACGAATGGATGTTGTCAGGATTGTTTCTTCCCTTACTTGAAATGATATTCCTGATGATCCGATGGGCTGGATTTTCACTAGGTACAATTACAACCGCATCAAGCATTACAGATTCAGGAATTAGCTCAATATTGATTTCCTGATAGGCAAATTTTCGAATTTGTATGGTTTGGGACAGATAGCCTACGTAGGAGATGGTTATGGAATCTCCTGAATGCCTGGTTTCAAGAAAAAACCAACCCTCAAAATCTGTAATTGTTCCAATGTTAGTTCCTTTGAATGAAATATTGACAAAGGGTAGTGGCTCTTTTGTTTCAGCATCCTGTACAAACCCTCTAATTCTGGTAGTTTGTCCTATAGAACCCTTGGCTATGAACAAAAAAAATAAGTAAAACAGTATATTTTTAAAAAATTTAAATGCTCTTGTATTTGTTAGCATAGGTTCTATTGCGAAAATATTCAACAAATCATTCTTAACGAAAGTAATTAAAAATCGAAATTTAATAATACCTCTGTTAACAATTATTATTTCCTTAAAAGCTTCTATAGTGCATTCTCAATATTAATCTTTCTGTGAATCCTAAAAGAAATTAGAATGCTAAACTCGAAGAGTAGCCACAATGGCAAAGTGACAAGTAGAAGACTAATAACATCGGGAGGGGTAATTATGGCAGCAACCACCATAATTAAAATGAAAGCATGTTTACGATATTTTTTTAAAAACGCTGGAGTTACAATATTTACTTTGGTAAGGAAGAAAATAAGAATGGGGAGCTCGAATAGCAATCCAGTGGCCAATGTAACCGATGCAACAGATGTTATATATGAGCTAAGGTTTATCTGATTTACAACTTCTTGGGAAATCCTATAGCTACCAAGGAAATGTATTGTAAGGGGTGAAATAATGAAGTATCCAAAGCAAACCCCTAAGAAAAAAAGTAACGAAATGTAAAAAACAGCCCCTCTGGCTCGCTTTCTCTCAACCTCATATAAAGCTGGTTTCACAAAACTCCATAGTTGGTAAACAATAAACGGAAAGGCAATAATAATTCCCACGTAAAGCGAAACCATAAGATGTGTGTTAAATTGCCCAGCCATATTTATATTAATGATGTTAAGAGGTTCTGAATTGATACAAAGCCTAGGCGTATTTAGACTGTTTGCAATGGAGCACAGAACGCGGTTGGTAAAGAAACCTGGCGATTTAGGTGCAAGAATAACCCAATCGAAAATTACACGGTATGAGATAAATGCTCCCACAGCAGCCACAAGAATTCCTAAAGCCGAACGAACAAGTACCCATCTCAACTCTTCGAGATGATCCAAGAATCCCATTTCGTTACGTTCCATTTTTTCCTTTCGGCTCATAAAGCATATTTATATTAAACCCTCTCTTAGAATATCGTGCAGATGGATCATACCAACATATTTACCATTATTGGTAACCAAGAGTTGGGTGATTTTATTCCTCTCCATCAGGTTAAAAGCATTGATTGCCAATTCGTCCCTCTCAATGGATTTAGGGTTTGCCGACATGATCTCCGATGCAGTAAGTCCCACTATGTCATCATTCTTCTGTAGCATTCGCCTAAGGTCACCATCGGTAATTATTCCGGCAATTTCACCATTTGAATCAATCACTGCGGTAGCTCCCATACGTTTAGAAGATATTTCAACGATTACATCCCTGATCTTCATTCCCATATCAACTCTTGGTACTATGGCTTCGTCATAAATATCAACAACTCTCATGTACAGCTTTTTACCAAGTGATCCTCCAGGATGAAATCTGGCAAAATCCGCTGTTGTAAAACCCCTCAACTTAAGAAGACACACCGCCAATGCATCGCCAAGAACTAATTGGGCTGTAGTGCTAGAAGTTGGAGCAAGGTTGTTTGGGCAAGCTTCATTCTCTACTGTAGCACGAAGCACATAGTCGGCCTTATGGGCAAGGTAACTATCAGAATTAGAAACTATGCCAATCAATTTGTTCCCAAGACTCTTTATAAGTGGGACTAATACTTTAATTTCAGGGGTATTTCCACTCTTTGAAAGGCACAATATCACATCGTCGGGTTGGATGATACCTAGATCTCCATGAATGGCGTCAGCTGCATGCATAAAAATTGCAGGGGTACCAGTTGAGTTAAAAGTAGCTACAATCTTTTCGGCAATAATTGCGCTCTTGCCAATTCCGGTTACTATGACCCGACCCTCGGTGTTGAATAACAAGTAAACGCACTCTTCAAAGACTGAATCTATATAAGATGCCAACTTATCTATTGCAGCAGCCTCAGCTTTAATGGTTTCAACTGCAAGGTGATTTATATCAATTTGACTCATTTTAAAAAAATTGTTTGTATCTTTAAATATTAAATAAAAAATTAGATGTTTTTTTTAAAAAGAATACTAATTTTAACTACAAATGTAGTCCTTTTGATATTATTTTTTGCTTTATTGCAAAGTTCATTAAATAAAAAACCACAACTATTGTAGTTGGTGTTTCAGGTAAAATGAGTACAAATATAGACATATCATTAAACGAATATCTTCATAAATATTTCGGGTTTTCTAGTTTTAAAGGTAATCAGGAGGTTATCATTCGTAATATTCTTGCCGGTAAAGACACATTTGTTCTTATGCCCACCGGTGGGGGGAAGTCTTTATGCTATCAACTTCCTGCGTTGATATCAGAAGGTACAGCAATTATCATTTCACCCCTAATAGCCCTGATGAAGAATCAGGTTGACTCCATGCGAGGTTTTAGCATGGAGGATGGAATTGCCCATTTCCTAAATTCTTCTCTCAATAAAACTCAAATTCAGCGAGTTAAGCAGGATATGCTGAATGGAAAAACCAAAATGCTTTATGTTGCTCCTGAATCGCTAACAAAGGATGAGAATATCCAATTCCTAAAACAGGTAACCATATCATTCTATGCGATTGATGAGGCACACTGTATATCTGAATGGGGTCATGATTTTCGTCCTGAATACCGCCGCATTAGACCTATTATTAACGAAATTGGCAGCGCACCGATTATTGCACTTACGGCTACAGCTACCCCAAAAGTGCAACATGATATCCAAAAAAACCTTGGTATGCTCGAAGCCAACATTTTTAAATCTTCGTTTAATAGGCCAAATCTCTACTACGAGGTTCGTCCCAAGGTAAATACCACAAAAGAGATCATAAAATTCATTCGAAATAACGCAGGTAAATCGGGAATAATATACTGCCTTAGCCGAAAAAAGGTAGAGGAGATCGCAGAAATGCTCAAAGTAAATGGCATTAAAGCCCTGCCATATCATGCTGGCATGGATTCTGCTACCCGCAGTGGCAATCAGGACAAATTCTTAATGGAAGAGGTTGACATTATTGTTGCAACCATTGCTTTTGGAATGGGAATCGATAAACCCGATGTCCGTTTTGTGATCCATTACGATATACCAAAAAGTCTTGAAGGATATTACCAAGAAACTGGGCGTGCTGGTCGCGATGGAGGAGAAGGAATTTGCATCACATTCTACAGCTATAAGGATATTCAAAAGCTTGAAAAGTTCATGCAAGGGAAACCTGTAGCAGAACAAGAGATTGGCAAACAACTTTTGTTAGAAACCGTATCTTATGCCGAATCATCAGTGTGCCGGCGAAAAATGCTATTGCACTACTTTGGCGAAGAGTTCAAAGAATCCAATTGCAGCACATGCGATAATTGCATTCATCCCAAAACACAATTTGAAGGGAAAGAATACCTCCAATTACTGCTCGAAACCATAATCGCCATAAAGGAAAAGTTTAAAGCAGAGCATGTGGCAAATATTCTATGCGGAAATCTAACCACCGCGATCAAATCATACAAGCATAACAAACTAGAAATGTTTGGCGAGGGTGCTGAGAAGGACATCAAATTCTGGAATGCCATAATTAGACAAGCCCTTGTCATGAAGTTTTTGGATAAAGACATCGAAAATTACGGACTTCTGCTTGTCACCCAAAAAGGGCATGACTTTCTGAAAAAACCTTACGATTTGATGTTTACTCAGGATCATGACTATGAGGATTCGGAGGAAGATGATATTTCCATTGGGCAAGCGGGTAAGGGAGGCTCCTGCGATGAGGAACTCTTTGCTATGCTAAAAGATTTGCGAAAAAAGATAGCCAAAAAGAAGAATCTGCCTCCATTCGTAGTATTTCAAGATCCTTCTCTTGAGGACATGTCCATTCAATATCCCATTACCATTGAAGAACTTCAAAACATAACTGGTGTTGGCGTTGGAAAAGCCAAACGCTATGGCAATGAATTTATTGATCTTATAAAAGCTTACGTTGAAGATAAAGAAATCGTTCGCCCTCAGGATATGGTGGTTAAGTCGGTCGCTAACAAATCACTCCTAAAAGTTTTTATCATTCAAAGTATCGATAGGAAAATGGATCTTGAGGATATAGCTAATGCGAAGAATCTTGAAGTTAATGAACTTATTAGCGAAATTGAGGCAATTGTTAACTCAGGAACCAAGCTAAATCTTGACTACTATATTAACAAGGTTATTGAAGAAGAGAAACTCAATGAAATTTTCGATTATTTCAAGGACGAAGCTGAAACCGAATCCATTGAAGAAGCCATAGACTATCTTGGAGAAGAAGATTTTACTGAAGAAGAAATTAGACTGGTGCGTATCAAGTTTATATCAGAGGTTGGCAACTAGATTATAGCATTATTTTTATTGAAAACCGTTAAGATTCAAATATTTTTCAAGGCGATTCCTGTTTTTGTTTCTTGTTTCTAAGTGTCAGTTGTAATAATATTACAGGTTGGTTCTCAAATGGATCAACCTTTTCATTATAAAATCAAACAGTGAAAACTATTTTAAAAGTTGAAGGTTTAACCAAGTCGTTTGGCAAGATTAGAGCTGTTTCAAACCTCAGCTTCGAGGTGATTCAAGGGCAAGTTGTTGGCGTACTTGGTCCAAATGGCAGTGGTAAAACCACTACACTTGGCTTAATCCTAGGAATTAAATTTCCAGATAGCGGTTCTTTTCAATGGTTTAATAGGGAAAAGGGACCAAATGCAAATAAGCATATAGGGGCATTAATTGAAGTCCCTTATTTCTATCCCTACCTCGACCTTGAAAAAAATCTAAGAATAGTTGCACTCGTTAGAGGCCAGGGATTCAATGACATTCAAAGAGTCCTAGACGTTGTCGGGTTATCAAACAGGTCAAAATCGGCATACTACACTCTATCGCTTGGTATGAAACAACGACTTGCTTTGGCAAGTGCTCTTCTTGGCAATCCAGATGTACTTGTACTCGATGAACCAACTAACGGTTTAGACCCTGAAGGGATCGCAGAGGTTAGGGAAATTATAAAAAAACAATCAGAAATGGGGAAAACCATTATTTTGGCAAGCCATATCTTGGATGAAGTTGAAAAAGTATGCTCCGATGTAGTAATATTAAAAAATGGGGAAAAAATTGCTCAGGGAAAAGTAAATGAATTGCTTTCTGAAAAAGTTTTGGCATCAGTAAGTGCTGAGAATATGGATGCCCTAGAGAATTGTTTAAAAACTCACCAAAAAGTTTCCATTCAGCAAGTTAAAGACAACTTCATTCAAATTTCACTGGAAGAAGGATTAACAACATTAGAACTCAATAGATGGTTGATAGAAAAAGGTATAATCATCAGCACTCTTGAATTTCACAAGAAAAGTCTTGAGTCGCAATTCCTTGAATTGGTTAAAGATCATCCAAATCAAAAATAAGAATTATGCGTATTTACACCTAAAAAAGTGAAAACAAACAATTTTTGACGATGCAAAAACTCATGCGTATTGCCCGTATTGAAGGTATTAAAACCTGGAATTATTCTACTTTCAAAGTTTTAATACTACTGCATGCTATTTTATTTCTGCTGATAACCCTTATTTCGAGTAATATTCAGTTTAATATTCAAGGTGTTAATATTGCAAAAATATTGCATTTCCCCCATGTATGGAATACTCTAGCCTGGTTTGCCAGCTGGTTCAACCTTATCTTAGGCGTTCTTGCAATTGTATTAGTTTCAAATGAGTTTCAATTTCGCACTTTTCGAAAACAGCTTATTGATGGACTTTCAAGAAACGAATTACTTGGTGGTAAGGTTTTGGTAATGAATCTTGTGGCTATTTATGCCATGTTGCTTGTCTTTATTACAGGATTAATAATTGGAATTATAAAAACCCCAAATTTCACCTTAACCGATCTTCTAAATGGTTTAAATTATTTACCAATTCTATACATTCAGGCCCTAGCATACACATTACTCGCATTACTCTTTGTTTTTATTTTTAAAACACCAGGACCTTCAATAATAGTATATCTTCTTTACTTTTTTCCAATTGAACCAATCATAAGAGCCATAATCCCTGAATCTATAGTTAGGTTTATGCCTGCAAAAATAATTTCCAAACTTACCCCCATGCCCGACTTTGTTGGCATTTCACTTAGCGATATGATTGAACTTAATATTAGTGGTTCTGATCTTTTCTCACAAAATGTAAGTATGTCCCCATCCCTAACAGTAACTACCTTGCTAGTTCTTCTATACTGCATAATCTTTGTTCTGATTTCAAGACAAATTTTAATACACAAAAACTTTTAGCATCTTTTAATGTTAAATTTCTTAGGAAAGCATACATTTCACTATTATTTCTCTTATAAATTTCATATATTTGTTTTTCGATTAACTAAAAATGTTCTTGACATGAAAAAAATTTACTTAACCATTGCATGTATTACTATTGCTGCTTCTTTGCAGGCACAAACAGTTCTTAAGTTTCAGACCCATGGTTTGGTTGCCGATCATGTTAACGAAATGAAGATTACTAAATATGTCGAACCTGGCATTGAAGGCATGAACGTAGTATGGGACTTTAGAAATTTAGAGCTGGTTAAAGATTTCACCGGAACCCTCGATGATCCTGCTTTCTCAAAGGGATATGCAATTTTTACCGAATCCAATACAGTGCTTGAGGAATTTGGCAATTACTTTTACTTTAAAGCCAATGATATTAGCATCGAACAGCATGGATTTATGTCGGGAAATGGAAACACAACGATAATTTACGACCAACCCTTCGTTAAAATGAGGTACCCCTTTGCCTACGGTAGCTCTTACGCCGGATCATTTGGCGGAACATACAATAGCAACGACAGGGTGTTAGGTTCGATTCAGGGTTCGTATGCTGTTAGTGGTGATGGAACAGGAACCCTAATGCTACCTGAAAATATGACCTACGATAATGCACTTAGGGTAAAGGAAATTAAGTCGTATACACAAACCATTAACAACAGGAGCTACGAAATCGAAACCGTAACATACCGTTGGTATATCAATGAGCATCGCTTTCCAATCCTTGTTTTTATCCAAAGTACTTCATTCTTTGAGAATGGTCGTACACATGTATCTACCCAGGCAGCTTATAATCCAATAAAAACTACCCCATTGGATATCACCACAATGGCACAAACCCATGGATTTTCTGCTTTCCCAAATCCATATCGCGATCAGATAACCATTCGTTTTAACCTTGAAAACAATTCTAACGTAAACCTATCGGTTTATGATTTAAATGGACGCTTGGTAAAAGTGTTGTACACCGGGAATGATGATGCTGGAGAAAAGAATTTCAAGTTTTCAGCAAAAGAAATGGGACTTTCAAAGGGTGCTTACATCGTTAAGCTTAATGTAAATGGCATCGAGTCATCCCAGAAAATTGTTGAATTATAAAAAAATCGAAGTTAAATTAATTACTAAGAAGGGTTGGTGCATTCCGACCCTTTTTCATTTCTTTTTTTACTTGTTCTTTTTTAGATTAATATCTCGTTTTTCGTATAATCTATTAGGTTATACAAAAAGTTGATCTACACTTAAAGACTCAACCCAGCTATACCATTGAATACATTAATATCCCTTTACATGAAATTAGCAGTTTTAATTTCTCTAGTTACAACAACTTTTCTGGCTTATTCCCAAGCTGATTTACAGATTAACATCTCCACTAAGCGAATAATAAATGATATTTTCATATTGGCATCCGATAGTCTCGAGGGGCGGAAATTCCCTTCCAAGGGAAGGGAAAAGGCTGCAAAATACATCGCCAGCGAATTTGAAAAGGTAGGGCTTAGGACAATATCTGACAGCGATGAACCATACTTTCAAAAAATTCCAGTTAAGTATACGGATAGAGGTTCAACATATCTAAGGGTTGATGGTAAATGGATACGCTCGGGTAGCAAGTACTCATTTAGCTCATCTTATCCGTTTACAGATAGCGCAACCCTCCCTTTAAAGTTCATAGGATCAAATATCTACAATAAACCTTTTGGTGGAGGAGATACAATACTCCACATTACTGCCAAAAATATTGATCAAGCCATTGTAAAGCTAAGGGATCTTTCATCTTCGACTCCTTCCGAATACTTTGCCATATCTCTTCTTGGGAAGAAATCCGCAACTGCTAAATTGATCACTAATGAACGATTTTGTGGTAATGTGCAATATCCCAAAGGGTTGTTCGGTATGGGCTCAAAAGATTACAGATGGCTCTACAACTATACACCAGACTCAAGTAAAAGCATAAAAGTTTTCCTATTCTCCGATGAGATATTTCAATCCCTCTATGGCAATAATCTTAAAGCAGTAAATAAAAGCTTAAGTCGAAGCGTAGTATCTAACCATTACAAAGAACAAGCCCTTAGCAACTTAACATTCAAAACGAAGTTTTATGTGAATGAAGTTCATACATTCGACGATAATGTAATAGGTTACATCGAAGGGAGTGACCTTAGGGATGAGGTTGTCATCATTTGCGCGCATTACGATCATTTAGGAAAATCTGCAAGTGGGATATATTATGGTGCCGACGATAATGCATCGGGAACAGCAGGAGTTATGGAACTTGCCCGTATGTGCGCACAAGCGCAGGAAAATGGATTCAAATTCAGGAGAAGCATTGTATTCATTGCCTTTGGGGCTGAAGAAACAGGATTAAACGGATCTATCTACTACGCCAACAATCCAGTATTCCCACTGGAGAATACGGTAATGGTTATCAATATGGATATGATTGGACGCTCTGATAATTCCCAAAAAGAACCAGGGTATGTGAACACTTGGATACTTCGTGGGCATAAAAAAGAGATGAAAAAAGTACTACGGTCAATTGACAAACAAATCGACGATGTTAACTTTTATCGTAAGAAGAAATTCCCTGAACGTTTTATGTGGTACTTTGGCTCCGATCATTACCCTTTCGTTCGTAAAGGCATCCCTGCATTAGTTGTTAACACAGGAACTCATGATGATTACCATAAGGTTACCGATACTCCCGAAAAGATAAACTATAAGAACATAACCAATATTCTTAAGGGGCTATTTGTAGTTTTAGTTGAAGTTGCAAACGAACCACTGAAGTATCCAATTAAAATGTAATCAAGTTTTTTTAGATGGTGTGCTTTGCAAAATGCTGGCATTTACTCCTCCTTTGGGTCTAAAGCATCCCTTAATCCATTGCCCATCAGCGTGAATGCTAATACAAGAAGCATTATTGCAACACCCGGTAGAATTGCAAGAAACGCCTTATCCATGATTATATAGCCATAATGATCTTTGATCATGGTTCCCCACGATGGGGTTGGAGGTTGAACACCGATACCGAGAAAGCTTAACCCTGCCTCGAGAAGAATTGCAGTAGCAAAATTTCCTGCAGATATAATTATCACTGGTCCAAGTATATTGGGTAATATATGCCGAAAAATTATTCGCCCTGTTCCAAATCCCATTACTCTCGCTGCCTCAACAAACTCCTTCTCGCGAAGTCCCATTACCTGACCTCTTACAACCCTTGCCACTTCAACCCACATGGTTAATCCAACGGCAACAAATATCTGCCAAAAACCTTTACCTAATACCATCGTTAACGCTATAACCATAAGCAAAGTGGGAATCGACCATACCACATTTACCAGCCACATCACAAAATCATCATACCATCCCCTGAAATAGCCCGCTGTTGCTCCAAGGGTTATCCCAATCAGCAGCGAGATTGCAACAGCAATAAAACCCACCGAAAGCGAAACTCTAGCTCCTATTACTAAACGACTTAGCATATCTCGACCAAACCTATCGGTTCCCAGCAAAAACCTTCGGTTTTTTATATTATTGTTCTCTATCTTCTCTGCCAGTTCGGCATAGGAATAGGATAATCTAGTGCCATTTTGTATTAGTGTCAAAGAATCTTCTGAATGCTCAATATTTTGAGGTTGATACTGTGGGAAAAGAATGTCAGCAATTTTCAAGGAAGTTTCAATGTTTATGCTATCCTCCGGTTCGGAGTACTCTGTTATCAAAACATTACCTCCATCGAATTTATAGGACAATATTGGGATTTCGCGAAAAGAATTGATCTCGCCCTGTATGAACCTTTTAGCGATACTAACGCTATGATTTTCTGATGATAATGGAATAAGGATAAACTTACATCTGAAGGTAGGTTTTTTAGTGGCCAGCTCTAGGTGCTGGTTGTTTGCTCCCGGCGTTGAATCGGGAACTATCAAGTAACCAAAAATGGCAATCAATGCCACAAATGCTATAAAAAAAGCCGATGTCACTGAAAGCTTGCTGGCAAAAAATCGCCTTCCGGCGATGCGCCATGGAGAACCAGATCTGCTGTTTGTATTAGATATTAAGATTTTTTTTCCCATCCTTTTCAATAAAAAATCTAGCCTATATTAATTGGGCGCAACTATTACTAAATCACTTTTTCCACCTTACTGGCATCGCCACCGAAAGAGCAAATGCAATGGTAATATAAAATGGGTAAACCAATTGCAAAGGTAAGAAAACCCATAAAAGTGATACTTCCCGATATTGTCTTAGGAATAGCCAGAGCAAAGGTAGATCCACAATTAATTTTACTACAAAACCAATACAAAAAAATATCCATGTTTTTGCGAAGAACACAGAAGATATCAACAGTACAAATAGCATCGTGTTGAAAATGAGCACATTTAATGCAATGGCAATGGTTGACCAATCATAGTAAGCCGGTGCTTTAGATGCCCATCGTGCTCTCTGAGAAATAAAATCAGAAAGGGTTTCTGCCGGTTTTGTTTGCACAAGCGCATTTGCCGAATGGATACAACAAATCTTTTCAACACCTTTTCGCTTGGCATTATGCAGCAGAAATACATCATCCCCCGATGATTGAGATAGATTCAGCATTTCCTTGGTAAAACCCAAACGATCTCTATCGAAGGCTAGATTGGCAGAGCTGGCCATGAATGGCATTCCCAACCCACATGCACCCAGCGTGCTGGCAGAAAGGCTTGCATGTTCCAACGTTTGCAGCCTCTGAAAAAATGATCTTAATGGCGAGAGCATTACTGGTCCAATAATCATTGATGCCTCAGTATGCTGAAATTCCCTTGAAATTGTCGAAAGCCATGATCTTGAGTGTACGCAATCAGCATCGGTAAATACAATTCGGCTATACCTAGCTCTTTCTACGCCAAAGGCAACAGCTTGCTTTTTCCCATCTTTCCCATCGGGTAAATCCAATAGCGTTAGGTTTTTAATCCTCGATTTCCATTTATGAGCGATCTGCAAACCTTCATCAGTTGAGTGGTCGTTAACCATAATGATCTCGTAAAGATTCCTGGGTAAATCCTGATCAAAGAGTGATTGTAAAAGAAAATCGATGTTTTGTTCTTCGTTGCGAAGTGGAATTATTACCGATAAAGCAATGGAGCAACCCTGTGCCTCTCTTGTTTTTTCCTTTAGCTTTTGCAGCCCGGCAATAAATGCAACTACCATTACTGCATAAAGAAAACACAGAGCTAAGAAAATTGCCCATGCTAACCACATAACTCTAAAGTTTTAAAGTAAAGTTGACGATAAGGTTTGCCGCTTTCTCAATCTCTTCCATAGGACGTGCTATATTAAAACGTACCCAGCTGATGCAATTTGGGCTAAAATGCTCACCCGGGATAATGGCAACACCCGTGTTTTGATAGAGCGAGTATGCAAATTGGAAACCATCTGTTATCCCTTCGGGTAGCTTTGCCCAAATAAAGCATCCTCCCTTAATGGGTGGAATGTAAAAACCATTTTGCTTTAAGGCTTCTGAAAGGATGTCAAAACCTTGGTTAACATTCCTTCGGAATGAATCCAAAAAGTCCTCACCAAAGCTATTATCCTCAAAATAATCGGCGATGGCTCTCTGAAGAAGCGAAGGAGCACAAAGCCCTATATAATCGTGAATTGAACGGATCGCTTCGCGATGGCTTTCGTGAGCATACAAGTAGCCTATCCTCCAACCTGTAATGCAAAACATCTTGGAAAAGCTACTAACGTAAAAAACATTTGGTGAATTATATCCTAATGGAATATGAGGAGGACTCTCGAAGTATAATTCCTTGTATACCGCATCAAAAATTATGTAAAATTCGAGATCATGCGATAGGTTAACAAGAGTTTCAAGCTCCACTTTGCTCCAAATCTTACCAAAAGGGTTACCCGGTGATGAAAGAAAAACTATCTTAACATTTTCGGCTACTATTTTTTCTTTCAGGCTATCTAAATCAAAGGAAAAGTATTTGTTCAAAGAAAAATTAACGAACTCTTGACCAAAAATCGCTGGTAATTGGCTATAGCTTTCGTATGCTGGCTCAAAACTCAGTACTGAAAAGTTTCCATTTAACTTTTGAAACAGGTAGGTATATATAAGCGAGAGAGCTTCGGTAGCTCCCTGTACGACAAGAAAATTATTTACATCAACTTCAAATCTCTGAGAATAATGCTTTCCCAATAAATCTAAAAGTTTATAGTCTCCAACACTAGGGGCGTACTGATGAACATTGTCATAAATAGTATTGCTAAGCGATTTTAACAACTTTTCAGGAGGCTGAAAGCCAGGAATTCCTTGGGCCAGATTAACACCTCCCTTCTCCTTTACCAGATTACTGAAAAAGCTAATGTACGAACCTGTTGGCTTCATGGGTTGTAAGTTCATTGTGGTATATTTTGAGTCACTTTGATGCAATTAATACAAAGAACGGAAAAAGATGTAATATCTTTGAGGAAAAATAGGTACTTTTAGATTTATGGCCGTCACAAGTGTGTAATCAACCAACCTAAAACAAACTGAATGGACATGAAAAATCTGTTGAAAGTAATTTCATGGCTTTTTGTTTTTCATGTAATTCTGGATCAAGCAGCCAGCTGTCAGATTTCAATCGATGTAGAAACCGGAATACTAAAAACTGGATACAACGAACTCCGTATTCCAGGAAATACGGGAACTTTCATATCCCTTTCCGATGAGTTGGATACAAAGCCACAGCTCTTCTCAAGGTTAAATATTGGATATAGGTTTAATCGAAGGAACGAACTGATTGGGCTTTATGCACCATTGAGCCTAACCTACAAGGGTTCGGTTGATAAAGATGTTGTTTTTCAGGGCGAAACATATTCAGCAAACACATCCTTAAATGTTTTTTACAAGTTCAATTCGTACAGATTGTCGTATCGTTACTACTTAATTGATAATAAAAATCTTGACATAGGAATTGGTTTAACCCTTAAGATCAGGGATGCTATAATAGGTTTCCGAAGCGGAATCAAGGAATCGGAAAAAACAGATCTTGGGATAGTCCCCCTTATCAACTTTAGCGTTCACTGGAAACCCACAAAGCGAATTGGGATGATTTTTAATGGCGATGCCCTTGCTGCCCCTCAGGGCAGGGCGGAAGATCTGCTTATGGCAATTACGTTTAAAGGGACAGAAAACTTTACACTAAAAGCAGGGTACAGAATTCTTGAAGGCGGTGCAGACAATGCCACAGTTTACACCTTCTCCCTATTCCACTATGGGGTTATAGGAGCGATCATACGGTTGGAATAGCAAATAATCAGCAGATCAATAAGCATCTGGCACAAAGGTCTGATCGGTAATTGGGGGCCTAACGTATGAATTGTCCACTTTACGTGGTGGTAATTCTAGTGGAGGTGGGGTAAGATCTTTGTACTCTATCAGGCTTAACAAATGCTTAATACAGTTTAGCCTTGCCCTTTTTTTGTCGTCGGCATGAACCACATACCAAGGAGCTTGTTTTATATCGGTATGCGCAAACATATCATCTTTTGCCTTGGAATACTCAACCCATTTGCTTCTCGATTCAATATCCATTGGACTTAACTTCCAGCGCTTTACGGGATTATCAATCCGTGCTTGAAACCGCTTCTCCTGCTCTTTATCGCTCACAGAAAACCAGTATTTAACAACCAATATCCCCGAGCGAACAAGCATGCGCTCATACTCTGGGCAAGATCGAAGGAATTCCATGTATTCTTGCTCAGTACAAAAACCCATAACTCGCTCTACCCCTGCTCGATTATACCAACTACGATCGAATAGCACCATTTCACCCGCTGCAGGCAGATGCGGCACGTAACGTTGAAAGTACCATTGAGTTTTTTCCTTCTCAGTGGGAACACCAAGAGCAACTACCCTGCAATAACGAGGGTTTAAGCATTCAGTAATGGTTTTTATCACACCTCCTTTTCCTGCGGCATCGCGCCCTTCGAAAATAATTACCAGCTTTAGCTTTTCGTGCTTTACCCATTCCTGAAGCTTCATAAGCTCAACCTGAAGCTTAGCAATTTCTTTTTCGTAGAATTTTTTTTCAATCTTTTTTTTATCCTCAATAGCTTCGTAGTTTATCTTCGATTCAGCTTTAGATTTCTCTTCGATGTCCTTAACTTTCTTTTCAGCTGTTTTTTCCTTCTTATCCTTTGCCATAGCTACAGGCTTTTTTAATTGGTTTTGAGAGAATTGTTGTCATCTAAAAATCAAATAAATGTACAAAAAAAATAACTCTTAAAGTAAAATGAATAAAAAAAAACGGGAGTAAAACCCGTTTTTTTTATGAATTATTTAAAAACATCTTACCTATACAACATCTCAGCCATCTCCATCATTTTAATACAATCGTTTCTATACCCAAACTCATCTTTTCCTTTGGCACTTTTGGCCCGAGCAATGGATTGAGAAAATGACGATTTTCCCTTGAATTCCGATTCTCGAAGTAGCATCCCAAATTCTGCTATGGCCGAGGCGAATAGAAAGTTGTTAGATTTTACCATTTTATGGGCATCCACCTTTTGTGTAATAAGCTTGCTTGTATCCTCATCGGGTTTCTTGTAGCGAATCTTTACCGTCATTAAATCCTTGCTGTTACCAACAATCTGCCGGGTGTACTCCAACGGGTCGATATCTGAAATACTCTCTTCGGAATCTGCAGGGATTATCTCGTATAGCGCAGTTACTGTATGGCCACAGCCAATATCACCAGCATCCTTCTTGTCGTTATTGAAATCTTCCTTGTTGAGAATTCTATTTTCGTAACCAATAAGGCGGTAAGCCTTAACCTTTGCAGGGTTGAATTCTACCTGAATTTTCACATCTTTGGCAATGGTGTAAAGCGTTCCCCAAAGTTCTGTTCCAAACATCTTTTTGGCTTCCAGAATATTGTCGATATAGGCGTAGTTGCCGTTACCGGCATTGGAGAGTTGTTCCATGCGTCCATCCTTGTAGTTGCCCATGCCAAAGCCAAGTATAGTTAGGAAGATACCATCCTTGCGCTTCTCTTCAATCAACCTAACAAGCTCTGAAGAGCTGCTGGTTCCCACATTAAAATCGCCATCGGATGCAAGGATAACCCGATTGTTCCCACCATGTATATAGTTCTCTTTTGCAACTTTGTATGCCAGTTGTATCCCTGCCCCTCCAGCAGTAGAACCCCCTGCCTGCAACATGTCGAGGGCAGCATTAATCCTTGGCTTATCCGTTCCGGGAGTTGATTCCAGCACCAACCCTGCAGCACCAGCGTATACAACTATAGCCACACGATCAACAGGGCGAAGCTGATCAACCAGATACTTAAATGCTTGCTTCAAGAGAGGCAGCTTGTTCTCGGGGTACATTGACCCTGAAACATCAATGAGGAAAACCAAATTGCTTGGGGGAATATCCTTTTCATTCATGTTTTCTCCTTTCAAACCAATTAATACAAGTTGGCGTGAAGGATTCCACGGGCATTTATCGCCCTCAATTGTAATGGAAAATGGATGACCATCGGAGGGTTGAGGGTAATCATAATCGAAATAGTTAATCAGCTCCTCAATACGAACTGCATCTTTATATGGCTTCTGGTTCTGCGACAAGAATCTTCGAACATTTGCATACGAAGCTCTATCCACATCAACAGAGAAGGTAGAAAGTGGATCTTTAATGGCATCCTTAAACCCATTCTCATTGATAAAATCGTATTCTTCGGTATTGTGTTCAACGTAAGCCATATCATAATCCATATAGACCTGATTTGAAGATACCGATGGCATTCCAACAGCCATAGCATAATGCTCTGCAGTTTTAGTCCTTCGCAGCGTTTTTTCCTGCTCACAAATGACAAGTTCTTCCTTATCGAGGGTTTTATCCACTACTTTTTTCAGTGCTATCTTAATGTTAGTAGTCTCGTTACCTTTAATAAAAACGGATAGAATCTGATCCGCAAAACCCTTTGCTGATACTTTTACATGATAACTTCCTGAACTAAGAACCACTGAAAACTCTCCACTTTTTGAGGTTAGCTGTTGACAAACTAATACCTTGCCCTGCATAACTTCGATTGTTGCCGATACTATAGGATTTCCCTTCTCAGCATCAGTTACCGTACCTGTAAGTGTTCCACTTGGGTTATTTACGCTTGTAAATGAGCTTTGGATTACAATCCATGCTACTGCTAATAATTTTTTCATGATTTCGATGTATTAAATTTAAAATTAGGTTCGTTTACATAGCAGATGCAAGCTTTTTTGTTTTTCCATAAGCGCTCTTCATTTTTTTTGTATTTTTATAATTCTAATCTCACTATCAACACCTTGCTACAAAAGCGTAGAATAGAAAGCTTAACTGATATCCAACTCATTGACCAGTATCGCCTTAAAGGCGATAAGGAGTTGGTTGGGGTGCTGTTTAAACGGTATACACGCTTTGTTTTTGCTGTATGTATTAAGTATCTAAGAAGCAGGGATGAAAGTGAGGATGCTGTGATGGGTATTTTTGAAAAACTTTTTGAAGATCTAAAAAAACATACTGTTACCAATTTTAAATCATGGCTGTACTCCGTAGCAAAGAACTACTGCCTACATGAGCTACGTAGTTCAAAATCGAAGGCATTTAATCAACACGAGGTTGGAAATTTTAGCACTCCTTTTATGGAAAGCTCCATAAATTTGTATCATGATAATGACAGTGTTCTTGAGGAACAAATTGAATATCTGGAAAAGGAACTTGGTAATCTAAACGAAGAGCAGCGATTTTGTATAGAACTTTTCTACCTAAAGGATAAGAGTTATCAGGAGGTGGCAAGTATTACGGGTTATACCCTGAACCAAGTGAAAAGTTATATTCAAAACGGCAAACGAAACCTAAAGATCAGCTTATCGGGGCATGAACAGTAAAATCAACATATCAAATAAAGGGACTGAGTGCATCCATCAGGATACCTTGATTAAATACCTTCGTGGCGAACTCACTGGCAAAGAGATGAACCAAGTAGAAAGGCATCTGGCAATTTGCCCCATGTGCGCCGATGAACTTGAAGGTCTAAGTTTGATGGAATCTCCAGAAGATATCCAAGGAATAGCCGAAAGGTTAAATAATAAGATCGATGCTAGAGTTGATGCTCCTCAAAAAAGGAACTTTAGCATTCCTTACTATTCAAAAATTGCTGCCACGCTACTGGTTTTAGTCTCAATATCTACTCTGGTTTACTACTCCATAAAACGAATTACCCCACCCCTCACCATTTCGGAACATGTTGCTCTTGAAGAAAAAGTTACTTCACCCAAAGCTACTGAGCAGCAAGATATCACTGCCATAGAGCTTCAAGAATTAGAAAAGACAACAATAAAACAACCCGATGAAAGAAGGATTACTTCCCCTCCTGCTAAGGATAATATTGAAACAATAAACATTGCGGATGATGTTGTTGATGTTGATTTAAGCATTGATGAAATTGATGAGGATACCATAAATGAAGACATTTGTGAAATTGCAGCGTCTCCCCTTCCAGCATCAGCATCAGTTATTGATGAAACTTCTATTGGTGCATCAAGCAATGAAAGGGCGAGCGAAGTTGCAGTTACATCATTGGGCAGAAACAAGCGAAAAACAAAAGCTGAAACAACTAGCACTTCAGCATATGAGCCCGATAGTGAGGTTGTTGAATTAAACCTTATGATTGATGAGGAAGATATTGATGAGGAACAGGTGTTCCTATTAGTTGAAAAGATGCCCACTTTTAGCAATGGGGAAAACGAAGAACCCTTTAGAACATACGTGGAAAGGAACTTAATTTATCCACAATCTGCAGCAGAAAATGGTATTCAGGGTAAAGTATTCGTCGAATTTACCATTGAAATCGATGGGACGGTTTCAGATGTTAGAGTAATAAAAGGGGTTGATCCATTGCTCGATAAAGAAGCTGTAAGGGTGATTGAATCAAGCCCTTCATGGAATCCAGGAATGCAAAGAGGGAAGCCTGTAAGAGTTAAAATGAATTTTCCCGTGAACTTTATAATTGAATAGGGATAAATATCGGCTATTGGCTTGGTGGTTCGAATCCATAAACAACACCCTCCACGTAATGAGTGGGAGTTTCACCGTAACCGCCTTTTGTTTCTCGCTTGGTTATAAGTACAACTAACCCACCCATATTCACTGCTCTCTTCTTTAGACGAATGTCTGCACTTTGTTGTGCAGATCGTGCATTACGACTCTTTGGAGATGATTGAGCTTGTACCTCGCCAAGTGCAAAAAAACCTTCTACATCGTCCATGTTATCTGTAAGGATAACCGTTTTCCAGTCACCTTCATCAACCATTTGTAAGGCAAGAGTATTAAATGTTTCTACCCTACCAGTACGGTAAAGTATTTTATGAACCTGCTTACGGTCCATATCTTTTAACTCTTTACTATCTAATGGAAAATATGATACCCTGCTAGGCGATACTCCTTGAACATATGCCTCCATTTTTCGCCCACTAATCAGTACAATTGTATCCGCAGGTTCCTTGGGTGTTGTAGACGTATTCTGGGCGAATACTGAACTTGAAAACATAATAAACAACATGAGACAAACTAAATTTCTCATCCTATCATCTTCAAAGTATCTGATTACAAACTTTCTAACACGAATCATTTTGATTATTGAATTACATTTAATTATGTTGTTCATTATGCAAAGGTAGTGCCAAAAAAAATATCAAAAAACTTTTGCTGAAAAATTTGATTTTTAAATAATGTTTTGTTGCAGTTGGAAGACCCTTAATTGATTTTAATAAATGTATAAATAGAAATATAATCGATTAAAATTGTTTAAGTGTTTTATTGGAACTTAAAATCATAACTTTGATGAAATACTACTTTTTGCAAATATTGATCTATAAACTATTTTTGTGGTAATCATATCAAATCTTTATTGATGTTTAAAATACTAAAAAATTACTTGGTAACTCCTTTTGTTTGGCTGCTATTTGGAACCTCTAACATTATTTTTTTTGTTTTCGATGCATTAGTTTGGATTCTCACAGTATGGTGGGACAAACGTTTATGGATTCTTCAAAGGTACTCCATTATATGGGCAATGTTCTACATCTGGATAAATCCTTTCTGGAAAATTGATATAAAAGGGGAAGAGTATATTCGCAAAGGTCAGCCATATATTATTATCTCTAATCACCAAAGTGCAATGGACATAGTACTCCTTTATCGTTTGTGGATGCACTTCAAGTGGGTAGCAAAACGTGAAATTTTCAGGATTCCAATAATAGGATGGAACCTTTGGCTAAACCGACATATCGCTATTGATAGGACAAGCATTAGGGGTGCTTTAAAAATGATAAAGCAAGCTCAGGAGCACTTAAAGCAAGGTAGTTCCATTTTGATCTTCCCCGAGGGGACAAGATCAACAGATGGAAGAGTTAAACGCTTTAGGGATGGTGCTTTTGTTTTAGCCAAAAAATCAAACTACCCTATTCTTCCTGTCGTTATTAATGGGACTATGGAAGTTTTTCCCAAAAAGGGATACACCATCAAGGGCAAACAGACCTTTAAAATGAGAATATTACCAGAAATTACTACTGATACATACCAAGATAAAGAAATTGATAAGTTCATTGAAGAAGTTAATACCCTCTTTATTGAAACCCATAAGCAAATTGCCCCACAATACTACGATAATTGCTAATATGTAGATCAAATTTCAAGGATACTGTTTTTCTTAAAAACTTAGAGTTTTAAACAAAAATATAGTCTTAAAAGGTTAGCAAACTCAATAATCTATTTTGCTAGTAATCATGAAAAAGCTATTTTAGGCAAAAAATAAAACCTTAATACAATGAACCCAAAAGTTAGCATTATCATGGGCAGTGCATCGGACATGCCAATTATGGAAGATGCTTGTAAACTGCTAAACGACTTAAAAATTCCTTTTGAGGTAAATGCTCTTTCAGCACATCGTACTCCTGATCAGGTTGCCGAATTTGCCCGCAATGCTCACACAAAGGGAATAAAAGTTATTATAGCCGGAGCAGGAGGAGCAGCTCATTTACCCGGCGTGGTAGCAGCGTTCACGCCCCTTCCTGTTATTGGTGTGCCAATTAAATCATCAAATTCCATTGATGGATGGGATTCAATTCTATCAATACTTCAAATGCCTGCAGGAATACCTGTGGCAACTGTTGCTCTAAACGGATCACACAATGCAGGAATACTTGCCGCACAGATTATCGGAACAGGAGAAAAGGATGTTCTGGAAAAGGTTACAGCTTTTAAAGCTGATCTTGCCAAGAAAGTTGTATCAGCAAATGCAGAACTTTCCAGAATTCATTTTGACTTCAGGACCAATGTAAAATGATAAAATCAAAGCATACAAATAGTTTTATCAATTCCATCCCGGTAAGGATCTCTTTCCTCATGGGAGTTATTCTTACCATATTTCTACCATTCAACAAATTACTTGCAGGCTTCCCATTAGATCAGCCAAGCAGTAGAGCCGCTTCACTTGGGTATGCTTCTACTGGACTTTTAGATGGCTGGTCGCTTTTTTATAATCAAGCAGGTTTAGGATATCAAGAATATAGCTGGATTGGTGTTCATCATGAGAATCGATTCATAACTCCCGAACTAAGTTTTAGCGCCATCGGAGCATTGCTCCCTGTAAATACTGGTACACTTGGCCTTTCAATTAAACGAATGGGGTTCAACCAATTTAACCAAACAAAGGCTGGTTTAGCATATGGCATGAAGCTTTTGCCAACTCTTAGCGCAGGTGTACAGCTAAATGTACATCATGTTTACATCGCAGGCGAGTATGGCAGCACTTCAACCTTCACTGCTGAGGGAGGGATACTATACAACCCTTCGCCAAATCTATACATTGGACTTCATATCCTGAATCCGACCCGAAGTAGAATTCAAGAAGACGAGAGAATCCCCACAATTTTAAACCTTGGTTTAGCCTATAATCTAGGCGAAATGGTGTTGATTACAACTGGAATAGAAAAAAACCTCGATGCAAAACATTCCTTTAAAGCAGGAATCGAATTTACTCCCATTAAGAATCTTTCATTTAGAACTGGCTTAGCCTCAAATCCTTCTCTTATTTGCTTTGGGGTTGGGTATCAAATTGGACCAATTCAAATGGATATGGCATTCACTCGACATGAATATATGGGCTATACGCCTCACTTTACGGCAGCATACCTTTTTGGGCAAAGGAAAAAAAACGTACCCGATGAACCCTCTTATCCATGAAGATATTAAGGTTAATATTAACCCTTCTTATTACATGGTACTCGGCAAAAATTGCCATAGGTCAATTACATCATATTGATCCTCAAAGCATAATCGCTGATATTCTTGAAGATATTGTCGCTTCCAGTGAGGATGACATTGATCTTGATGCCCTTGCCGAAGATTTGATTTATCTTAGTGAAAATCCAATTAACCTCAATAAAACCTCAAGCGAAGAACTCGGCAAACTCGTTTTTCTTTCCGATTTTCAGATAATATCAATACAAGATTATGTGAAACAACATGGTAAAATACTATCCGTTTACGAGTTACAACTTGTTGTTGGATTTGATTTTAACGATATTTTTAAATTACTTCCATTTATTACCATTGATGATCCGTCGGATAAAGAAGTTTCGTTTCCTCGTTTTAGGAATGGAAAGCATGATATGTTCATTAGAGCAAGATCGCTAATTGAAACACAGGAAGGATATAAACCGCCACCTTTGAATAATCCCAATGCAACTCGATATGCAGGAAACAAGATTGGACTGTATAACCGTTACACCTATCGAACTCGAAGTGGTTTTCAGTTAGGATTTGTTGGAGAGAAAGATCCGGGAGAAGAATTCTTTAAGGGATCAAATCCCTACGGTTTCGACCACTACTCGTTCCACATGCAGGTAAACGATATTGGGGCCATCCGAACATTGGTTGTTGGTGATTTCAATGCTGATTTCGGACAGGGATTAACCCTTTGGACTAGCGCTTCATTTGGCAAATCGCCCGATCCCATGGGGGTTCGAAAGCGAGCCAAAGGCTTGTACCGCTACAGTTCCACCAACGAGAATGAATTTTTACGCGGTGTGGGTACCACCATAAAACTTGGCAAGTTCGATATATCTGCCTTTGGTTCCTACAAGAAGATTGATGCTAATATTACCGATTCGCTCATCGATGGGGAGGTTATGTTCACTTCTCGTCCTACAAGTGGTCTTCATCGTACACCCAGCGAAATAAACAACAAAAAAAACTTAGGGGAATTTGTTACCGGAGGAAATGTTAGCTTTTCATGGCAAAACCTCAGAGCTGGTGCTACTGCTTCCTTCGTAAACTTAGAAGGAATATACGAAACTCCAAGTCAACTCTATCGTTTCTTTGAACCCTCGCTAAATAACAGAACAAATATTGGCATTGACTTAAGTTACGGTTTGGGTAACCATCTATTTTTTGGCGAAGCATCAAATACGCTTAACCACGGGAGTGGTGTTATTGTAGGAGGCATGTTTAGACTGCATCCCTTGCTCAAACTATCCGTTCTGGGGCGAAACTATCAGAAAAACTTTAGCACATACTATACGGGAGCCCTTGCCGAAGGGACAAGTCCTGCAAACGAAAAAGGAATACTTGCAGGATTTGATTTGCTGCCGATACGACACTGGCACATTAACGGTTATGTTGATGTTTTCCAATCTTCGTGGCTGAGATTTGGTATAAATGCCCCCTCAAGGGGCAGAGATTATCTTCTTCAGGCAACCTATAGCCCTAGATCAAGGCTTAGCTTTCAGGTTCGATACAGATTAAAGCAGAAAGACAAGAATCAGGAGGTTGACACAGCACAAACCCGTTGGGTTATACCATACACCAATCAAGGGCTACGGTTTCATCTTTCATACAACCCCACACGTTCGGTACAGCTTAAAAGCCGAATAGAATTTGCCTGGTACGAAGAGGAAAATTTACCTATAGAAAAGGGATTAATGCTATATCAAGACATTTCTTATCGCCCTGAAAAAAGCCCTCTTACTCTAACTGCTCGCTTTGCTATTTTCGAAACCGATTCGTGGAATACCCGAATATATGCTTATGAGAACGATGTACTTTACTACTTCTCAATTCCAGCATATTACTCAAGAGGGGTAAGAGCATATTTTTTGGCAAAATACTCTTTTGGAAGAAATGTTGATTTTTGGTTCAGAATTGCTCAAACCTTCTTTGCCGATCAAGATCAACTTGGTTCAGGACTTGACCGAATTGATAGATCAACACGAAGCGATGCAAGAATTCAGCTACGTATAAAGTTTTAACCCAACTGCAAAATCATGGAATTTACAGTTAACCTTATGGAATACAAGGCTTTTACCTATCCGCTTATAATCATAACTACATCTATAGCCTGTACGATTCTCATCAAAGTATTCAGAAAAATAATGAATAGAAGCATTTATCGTGCTTCAACGGTACTTAATGCCGATCCTACAAAATACACTTTCTTAAAGAATACGGTAAGTGCATTGATCATTGGTTTAGGCATCGTGGTTGTATTTCAGCTCATCCCGGAACTTCGTCAGTTTGGATTACCAATATTTGCGAGTGCTGGGGTTATCACAGCCATTGTTGCCTTTGCATCGCAACAGGCACTCTCGAACATAGTTGGAGGAGTGTTCATCGTTATATTCAAACCTTTTAGGGTTGGCGATTTAATCAAGGTTAATTCTCTTCATACCGGTACGGTTGAAGATATCACGTTAAGGCATACCGTGATTAAGGACTTTGACAATAACCGGATTGTTATTCCCAACGCACTTATGAATTCTCAGGTTATCGAAAATCTGAATATCGGTGACGAAAAGATTTGTGTTCGTTTTGAGGTTGGTATTTCATATACTGCCGATTTAGACAAAGCTTTGAATATACTACAAATCGAAGCAGAAAACCATCCCCTTTGCATTGATAACAGAACAGAAGGCGATGTTCAGGATGGTTTACCAAAGGTAAAGGTTAGGGTAGTAAACCTTGCCGAATCGGCAATTATTATTAGGGCATGGATTTGGACTGCGAATCCTAATGATGGCTTTGCCATAAGGTTTGATATGTTCAAGACCATTAAAAAGCGTTTCGATGAAGAAGGGATTGAAATACCATTCCCTCAGAGAACAGTCCACATTAAGAGTTCTTCGAATAGTTAAAGCTAAAAACGATGAAATACGTTACACCCAAAAAAAAACTAGGTCAACATTTTCTCAGGGACAGGAATATTGCTGTAAAAATAGTTGAAAGCTTAACCGCTAATGATCAACAAGCTATTCTCGAAGTCGGGCCTGGTATGGGTGTTTTAACCGGATTGCTTTTAGAAAGATATGACACAAGATTTTACGCAGCCGAAATTGATGCCGAATCCATAGAATTTTTAAAGGAACAATTTCCCAAGTTGGGTAACAGGCTCATCTTCGAAAACTTTTTAAAATTAGACCTTACCAATCTTTTCAGCGAAAGAATATCAATAATTGGCAATTTCCCATATAACATTTCATCGCAAATTTTCTTTAAAATTATTGAAAACCGATCAAAAGTTGATGAAGTTGTTGGAATGGTTCAGCGAGAGGTTGCGCTTAGAATATGTGAACCCCCAGGGACAAGAACCTATGGCATACTAAGCGTGTTGCTTCAGGCATACTACAGTATCAATTACCTATTCACAGTAAGCGAAGGGGTTTTTACACCTCCACCAAAAGTAAAATCAGCAGTAATAAAATTAACAAGAAACACTACGGAGAGGTTAAATTGCGATGAGCAACTTTTTGCAAGGGTTGTGAAAACAGGGTTCAATCAGCGTAGAAAAACTTTACGAAATTCATTAAAGGCATTACGCAGCGATATGAACATGTCTCATCCCCTTTTTGAAAAAAGACCTGAACAGCTAAGTGTCGCTGATTTTGTAGAATTGACTAATTTCCTTGAGAAAAGTTGCTAAGATTTAGTATTTATGGCTTCAACAGGGTTGAGCCTTGAGGCAGACCATGCGGGTGCGAAGCCCGATACAATTCCAATTACAGCAGATATGGTTAAGCCAAGAATAACATTTGCAGCAGTAAGCGATATTTTAAATTCGGTAAAATTTGACACTAGCAAAGTCACAGCAAATATTACAAGAAGACCAATAACGCCCCCTATGATAGATAGTAGAACGGATTCGTATAGAAACTGTAGAAGAATAAAATAGTTTTTCGCACCTAGGGCTTTCTGAATTCCGATAATATTTGTTCTTTCCTTCACCGACACGAACATGATATTGGCAATGCCAAAACCACCAACTAGGATTGAAAAACCGCCAATAATCCAACCCCCAAGATTTATAGCTCCGAAAATATTATCCAGCCCTTGCTTAAGCATGCTGATCTGATTTAATGAGAAATCATCATCTTCAATGGGTTTTAATCTTCGAAAAGAGCGAAGGATACCACGAAGTTCATCTATCAAATCATCGGTTGAAGCAGTTTCAATTGGCTTAACCATTATCCAGGGTCCAACACGCCTTAAATCAACAATAGACTTAGCAAAACCTACAGGCACAATAATTAGGTCATCATGACTCTCGTCATCAAATGCCGATTTCCCTTCCTTCTTCATAACTCCAATCACATCAACTTTGTGTCCACCTATTTTAACACTCTGTCCAATGGGATTAATGCCCAGGAAAAGTTCAGATGCCAATGTGTTACCAATTACAGCAACATTTCTACCTGCCTGCAATTCGAAAGGAGAAAAATATCGTCCATTTTCTATATCAAATGATCGTATATCTTCATACTGAGTTGTGATAGCCATTATAGAGCTGTTTGGCACAGAGTTATTTTTGTAACGGATCAAAGATTGAAACTGCATGGCAAAAGAGGCGACGGAAGTCAAAATACTTTTTGAGCGTATTTCCTCAAGATCTTCAAGGGTTGGTTGTGGGCGATTCATGTATTTCCACCAAGGGTACTCACCTCCCATCCCCCATGGCCACTTCTGCACGTAAACAACATTATCGCCAAGCGATTTCAGGCTATCTCTAACATTTTTCTCTAAAGCATCGAGAATTGAAAAAACCGAAATTATGGCAAAAATACCAATGGTTATACCCAGCAAGGAAAGGAAAGTACGTGTCCTGTTAACTGAAATGGATTGATATGCAAAGGCAAAACTTTCTCGTGCAACTTTAACTAGGATTATTATAGACTTCAATGGCTTCATTAGTTATCAATGGGTAGATATAGTTGATTTGATTGATTAAAACGAAAAAGGTTAAAAATTATTTGGTAAAGTTAGCATAAAAAAACACCATTATTTTAACATTTTCAATGTGTATTACAGTGATAAATTGGAAGCTTTTAGCCATTTTTGTATCGAAAATAGTAAAAGCAATTTTTTAAAAGAGGTCTCAAAGTACATATACAGTTATATATGAATGGTTTAAAGCAATTAAAAACAGCATTGATTTCGGTTTATCATAAGGATAACCTCAGCGAAGTAATACATCTACTAAATAATTTCGGTGTAAAAATATTTTCCACAGGTGGCACACTAAAGTTCATAGAAGATTGCGGAGTAAAAGCTGAACCAGTTGAAGAACTAACCGGCTATCCATCTATACTTGGGGGAAGGGTAAAGACCCTTCATCCAAAAATTTTTGGCGGGCTACTAGCCCGCAGGAACAATGAAAATGACCTTTTTCAGCTGGAAGAGTATAAAATACCAGAAATTGATTTGGTTATTGTTGATTTATACCCCTTTGAGGAAACAGTAGCTTCGGGAGCATCAGAACAAGAGGTAATTGAAAAAATTGATATCGGTGGGGTTTCTTTGATACGTGCAGCGGCCAAGAACTATAAAGACGTTTTTGTTGTTTCATCTCGAAATCAGTACAAAACTTTGATTGATTTACTTGATACGAATAATGGCAGTACCACAATTGAACAGAGGAGAGAGTTTGCACTCGAAGCCTTTAATATGACAAGTCATTACGATACAGCCATTTTTAGCTATTTTGCCAGCGAGAGTACTCCCATTGCATTTAAGCAGAGCATACAGGATGTTAAGGAGTTGCGATATGGAGAAAATCCGCACCAAAAGGGAATGTTTTATGGTGATTTCAGTGCCTTATTTCAGCAACTACATGGAAAAGAAGTATCATACAACAATCTCCTCGACATTGATGCTGCAGTAAACCTAATGGCCGAATTCGATGAGCCAACCATTGGTATCCTTAAGCATAATAATGCCTGCGGATTGGCTAGCCGAAAAACGCTAACCCAAGCATGGATTGATGCCCTCGCAGGTGATCCGGTTTCAGCATATGGAGGCGTGATTATATCTAATCGTCCAATTGATGCAGAGACGGCAAACGAAATGGATAAACTTTTCTTCGAAGTTATTATTGCACCCAACTACTCGGAAGATGCTCTTAAAACAATAACTTCAAAGAAAAATCGCATAATTTTACTCTCGAAAAAATCAGTCTTTCTTGACATGCAATTTAGAAGCATACTAAACGGGACCCTTGTTCAACAGAGAGATTCAAAAACAGAATCATTGGAGGACATGAGACCCGTTAGCCAGATTACCCCAACCAATGAACAGTATGCAGATTTAGTTTTTGCCAATAAAATTGTGAAACACTCTAAGTCAAATGCAATTGTGCTGGCAAAAAACAGGCAACTTTTAGCGAGTGGAGTTGGAGAAACCTCAAGGGTTGATGCATTGAAGCATGCTATTGAAAAAGCTAAAGGTTTTGGCTTCAGCTTAAAGGGTGCTGTAATGGCTTCAGACGCTTTCTTCCCCTTTGCTGATTCCATAGAAATTGCAGATAAAGAGGGTGTTAGTGCTGTTGTACAACCAGGCGGATCGGTTCGAGATCAGGAAACCATTGATTACTGTAATAGTCATAACATAGCAATGGTTTTCACAGGGGTAAGACATTTTAAACACTAATCATTTAACTTGAAGATATCATTTTTAAATAAAACCAACAGAACAATTTTTTTAAAACAAAAAAAATATCATAATTTAAAATGGGACTATTCTCTTTCTTCACACAGGAGTTGGCCATAGACCTTGGAACAGCCAACACAATAATTATTTACAATGATAAGATCGTAGTTGATGAACCCTCAATTGTTGCAATTGACCATGCTACGGGTAAGCTAATAGCCATAGGTGAAAGAGCAAGACAGATGCATGGAAAAACCCATGAGAATATAAAAACTATAAGACCTCTTCGCGATGGGGTAATTGCCGACTTCAATGCTGCGGAACAAATGATGCGGGGAATGATCAAAATGATCCATACCAAGAACAAGTTTTTTTCACCCTCATTGAGAATGGTGGTTTGCATACCAAGCGGTAGCACTGAGGTTGAGATACGCGCTGTACGAGACTCGGCTGAACATGCAGGGGGCAGAGATGTTTACATGATCTATGAACCCATGGCAGCGTCATTGGGTATTGGACTAGATGTTGAAGCTCCTGATGGAAGCATGGTGGTTGATATAGGAGGAGGTACTTCTGAAATTGCCGTAATTGCTTTAGGAGGAATTGTGTGCAATAAATCCATCCGCATTGCAGGTGATGGTTTCACCGCTGACATTCAAGCTTACATGAGGCATCAACACAACATTAAGATAGGTGATAGAACTGCTGAGGATGTAAAAATTGCCGTAGGATCGGCGCTTCCCGATTTAGAAAATCCACCTACCGACTATGTGGTAAGAGGGCCAAACCTTATGACTGCATTGCCGATTGAGGTTCCTATTTCATATCAGGAGATTGCTCATTGTCTTGACAAATCAATATCCAAAATCGAAACTGCTATTTTGAGTGTTCTAGAGCAAACGCCACCAGAACTCTATGCCGATATCGTTCAGAAGGGCATATACTTAGCTGGTGGAGGTGCGTTGCTAAGGGGGCTTGACAAACGATTCACCGATAGGATAAATATCCAATTCCATGTTGCTGAAGACCCGTTGCATGCTGTTGCAAGGGGTACTGGAATAGCACTGAAAAATGTTGATAAGTTTCCTTTCCTTATGCGATAGGAGTAGTAAATATCATTAACCAACTAGTAAAAAAGATCTCTTTCCGACTATGAATAGCATTATTCGTTTTATAGCTAAATATCATTTTATACTGCTATTCCTTGCATTGGAAAGTTTTTCCTTTTGGTTACTGGCCAATCACACATACTACCAACGTTCTAAGTTCGAGAATGCTACCCGGGCTATTACAGGCTATATAAGCAACAGAATTGACAATGGGAGACAATACCTTAGGCTACAAGCTACCAACGAACAGCTGACAAGGGAAAACCTTGACCTACGCAACCAGATATCAAAATTAACGGTTAACCTCGAAAGATTACAGCTATCGAGGAGCGATACCCTATCCAATTCACAATATCAATTTATCCCGGCCAGGGTTGTAAATAATTCTACCAATAAGCGATACAATTTCTTAACCATAAACGTTGGGAAGAATGATGGGGTGGAACGAGAAATGGGTGTTGTTACCAACAATGGCATTGTTGGGATTGTAGCTGGAGTTTCAGACCATTACTCAACGGTTATCTCCCTGCTTAACATAGACCTAAAAATATCAGCCAAGCTTAAACAATCACATTACTTTGGATCATTATACTGGGACGGAAGAAATTATCGGGATGTTATTTTTACAGAAATACCTCAGCATGTAAGCATGAATATTGGTGATACAATAGTAACGAGTGGTTTCTCCGCAATTTTCCCCCCAAACATTAATTTGGCAACCATTAAATCGTTCGATACAAAATCTGGAAATTTTTACACAGTAAGGGCAAGGCTTATGAACGATTTCAAACAGCTTCATTATGTTTGGGTGGTTAAAAACCTGCATGAGGATGAAAGTGAAAAACTTGAATCAATGGAATTGTAAGCTAAGATGTATAAAGGGCTAATAAAATATCTAGGATTTTTCATTCTGCTGGTTTTCCTTCAGCTGTTTCTTTTCAATAATATCCAGCTAAGCGGATATATCAACCCATACTTTTATATCCTTTTCATCCTACTGCTTCCCTATGAAACACCAGGATGGCTTTTGCTTTTTTTGGGGTTTTTGGCTGGGCTAACCATCGACACACTGATGAACACCTATGGGACCCATTCATCTGCCTCACTTCTAATGGCTTTTTTCCGTCCATACGTTTTAAACTTTTTAACCGAACGGGATGATATTGAAAAAAAGGGAAGTCCATCCATGTCGCAAAATGGATTCAACTGGTTTCTTCGATACGCTGCCACACTAACTGTTGCACATCATCTAATGCTTTTCCTCATCGAAAGTTTTTCTTTCACAAATTTTGGCACAACATTATTGAGAACAGCATTAAGTTCAATGGTTACTTTAGCATTTATCCTAACAGCGCAATTCCTTTTTATGCGTCGAAAATAAAATCAACTAAAAGTGCCTCAGAACGTAAGTACAGATAAGCGAAATATATTTGCAGTAGCTATTTTGCTAGTGTTTCTGGTAATCTTAATTCGTCTTTTCTTACTACAAGTAGTTGATCATTCCTATAGATTATCTGCCAGCAATAATATACTTCGACAAGTTACACAATATCCAGCCAGAGGACTTGTTTACGACAGAAATGGCGAACTTCTTGTTTACAATCAGGCTACCTATGATCTTATGGTTATCCCGCGTCAAGTTCAAGTTTTTGACACCATTGAACTTAGTTCACTTCTTGGAATTACCCGGGAACAGCTAGAAGTAAACCTGCAGGAAGCTAAGCGGCATTCATCGTTTAAACCTTCCATTTTGCTCAAACAGCTGTCAGCCCAGGACTATGCAGTTTTACAAGAAAAACTCTTTAAGTATCCGGGGTTTTATGTTCAACCCAGAACATTAAGAGCTTATCCCAAAAGTATTGCTTCTCATTTACTTGGGTATGTTGGAGAAGTAGACGATAGAGTAATACGCGACAACCCTTACTATAGGATGGGTGATTACATAGGAATAAGCGGAATTGAGCGCAGCTATGAAGTTGAACTTAGGGGACGAAAAGGTGTAAATGTTTTTGTGGTAGATGTACACAATCGTATTAAAGGATCCTATGCCGATGGCAGATACGATACCACAGCAATACTAGGCAAAAACATAACATGTACCATTGATGCAAATCTGCAGGAGTATGGCGAAAAACTGATGCAAAATAAGATTGGAGGCATTGTTGCCATTGAACCTGAAAGCGGAGAGGTGTTAGCAATGATTACCAGCCCTAATTATGACCCAAACCTGCTCGTAGGTCGTCCTCGTACTGGTAATTTTCGCGAATTGGAAACCGATACCCTTAAACCTCTTTTCAACCGTGCCCTCATGGCACTTTACCCTCCGGGATCTACATTTAAGGTAGTAAATGCATTGATTGGACTACAAGAAGGTGTTGTACGCCCTCAAACCCGTTACTATTGCGACGGAGCTTACAGAGTGGGTCGAGGCGTAGGTTGTCATTACCATCCATCGCCTTCCGACTTGGTTCAATCCATTCAAGTATCGTGCAACACATACTATTGTAATGTATTTCGAAACATAATTGATAAATATGGAGCAGGAGGTGTTGAAAAGGGATTTACAGCATGGAAAAACCATGTTGAATCATTTGGATATGGGAGGAAACTTAACATTGATCAACCGAATGAGCTAGCAGGCATTGTTCCAAGCATTGAGTTTTACGACAGGTACTTTCGCAAAGGTGGATGGAATTCTTTGACTATCATTTCATTGGCAATAGGTCAAGGAGAGCTAGGAACAACACCTTTGCAAATGGCCAATATGGCAACAGCCATAGCCAATCATGGCTTTTACTATACACCCCATTTAGTTAAATCCATTGAAGGGGAAACTGATATTGAACCACGATTTAAGCTCAAGCACTATACCACCATTGATTCTCTGTGGTATAACTATATCATTGAAGGCATGGACTTGGCTGTGAACGGAGAACCGGGCAGCGGGAGTACTGCTCGTATTGCAGCAATTCCGGGCATTACCGTTTGTGGGAAAACAGGAACATCTCAAAATCCACATGGGAAGGATCATTCTGTCTTCATCGCTTTTGCCCCAAAAGATGATCCCAAAATAGCCATAGCTGTATACGTTGAGAATGCTGGATTTGGTGCTACATGGGCAGCGCCCATTGCCAGCTTAATGATAGAAAAATATCTAACCAATAACGTGAAAAGAATTTGGCTAGAGCAAAGAATATTAGACGCCGTTTTACTTGATAGGTATGAGAAGAAGAACTAGGATATACAAATGGCTCGATTGGCCAACTATCTTACTTTACCTAGCCCTCATGATCATGGGATGGTTAAACATTTACGCTGCTGTTTTTTCCGAAGATCATGTAAGCATCTTTGATACAACACAGCGTTATGGGATGCAGTTGATCTGGATACTAGCAGCAATACTCATTGCAATCATCGTTCTTTCCATTGATACCCGATTTTATTACATTTTTGCCAACTACTTGTACTGGCTTGTTATACTAATATTGATTCTTGTGCTATTCTTCGGGGTTGAAGTAAATGCCTCAAAATCATGGATACAACTGGGTACGTTCAGGATTCAACCGGCTGAGTTTGCCAAGTTTGTCACTGCGCTAGCATTGGCAAGAGCAATGAGCATCTATGGGTTTAAACTAGATTCTATCAACGCTTACTTAAAAATAGCAACCATTGTATTCATACCGGTGATTCTTATTTTGCTTCAAAGGGATATTGGCACGACAATGGTTTTCAGTGCATTTATACTGGTCCTCTACCGAGAAGGCATGCCAGGTTGGGTTCTCGCCTTTTTCTTATTTGTTGTTAGCTTGTTTATCCTTGTATTGTTATTTAGCAAGTTTGCAATTCTTGCAGGTTTACTTATCCTAACACTTATTCTTTTCGGATTAGTTAGCAAACGATACCGCGATACCATTCGTTTCTCGTTTGGCATACTTGGTTTAGCAGCGTTGCTATTCGGTGCATCAGAATTTTTCGACTTAGACATATCTTCCTACTATTTACTCTTAATACCTATCGGCATCGGAATACCCTTTGCATTGATATATGCTTTCCATCAGAAACTGAAGCATGTCTTATATATGCTCTCTTTTTTAATTGTTACTTCCACCTTTAGCTTTAGCGTAGATTATATATTCAATAATGTTTTGGCAAGTCATCATCGCGATAGAATCAATGATATGCTAGGCATAGAATCGGATCCTTTGGGTTGGGGGTACAATGTAAACCAATCAAAAATAGCCATTGGTTCGGGGGGATTGTATGGGAAAGGGTTCTTAAATGGCACGCAAACCAAGTACAACTTTGTTCCTGAGCAAAGCACAGATTTTATTTTCTGCACTGTGGGAGAAGAATGGGGTTTTATTGGCTCTCTAGTAGTAATATCTCTTTTTGCTTTTCTACTTTTGAGGTTAATTAAAATAGCCGAGCGACAGCGAGAGGCATTTTCTCGCATCTATGGATATGGTGTAATATCCATACTTTTCTTTCATATTGCCGTGAACATTGGGATGACCATTGGACTATTTCCTGTAATTGGAATACCGCTACCGTTCTTTAGCTACGGAGGGTCTTCGCTTTGGTCGTTTACCATCCTACTCTTCATCTTCCTTAAGCTCGATAGCTCCCGTATGGATTGATCCGTCATTCCATCCCGATGGGATAATGCCATATTCAAGTATCACATAATCAATTAAATCGGGGAAAAACATCTCAAACTGGTTTCGAATAAAAAGGTAGTTGTTTCTTAGGGTCGTAATCGCAAAATCTGTTTTATCTGGGAGTGAAGTTACTTTGCTCATAATTTTTAGTGCACCCTCAACCCCCTCGATTGTGTGATAGCTGTAAAACCTATTGCTCTGGATAATAAAAGGCAATATACTCTTTACAGACGAGGGGAGCTCCCTGTATCGCTGAACCATTTGGTAGTAAAACTTTCGGGTAAATCCTTTGAGGGGGTACGGAGAAAAAGTTTCCCAGTATCGTGCAAGAAAATGATCGTAGAATACATCAACCACAACACCCGCATATTTTCGATAACCCTCTCTGAAAAGCAAACGGACTTCATATGTGGCATCATGATTGTCAGTGAAATAATCTATGGCACGATGAAGAAATATTCCTTTCTGTACCCCATCGTTATAACGATTCTGATAGCGACCCTTAACAAAATCTCCAATAAAATTACCCATCCTTATGTCAACATTATCTCCAGAAAGGTATAGGTGGGCTAAAAAATTCATGAATTTTTTTATGCAAGATAATAAGTTCTACTGATTTTTTAAAGTATATAACGTAGAAAGAAAAAAATGTTTTTGTTGAATACAAAAAAAGTTATAATTTTGCACCGCATTTGCGGATATGGCGTAATTGGTAGCCGCGCTAGACTTAGGATCTAGTGCCGAAAGGCGTGGGGGTTCGAGTCCCTCTATCCGCACTAACCCAGTCTACGACTGGGTTTTTCATTTCTTATAACCCATCAATCAAATACAAATCATTCCTTTTTACTTACAACTTAACTCTAAGTTTTTGTAAACTTTCAAACATTTTTAATACCTTGTTTGCCTAAAACAAACGACTTATGTTTGGAAAAAAACTCGGAATCGCCCTTACTATTTTTCTTTTTCTTTGCTTACAGTCATGCTATAAGGATATACAAACTCCTTTGCCCGATGGTATTAGGCTAAAGCCCGGGATTGCTATACCCCTTATTTCAGCCGATCTTTCCATTGAAAATTCTTTAGTTCTTCTGGGCGACCCTCCAATTGATATAGATACACTTATACCCTACTGGGCAAACTATGACACAATTTACTTTATTGACACATTAACGTTTGTTCTATCGGATATTCAGGATACTGTTGAAGCGATCAGGTATTTAGAGTTTAGCATTACCCTTTGGAATGATTTCCCCTCTTTTGCCGATTTTCAGGTTTACTTCATTGATGAAAACCTGTTGAGTGTGGACTCACTTTTTTTACCCAATATGCTACAAATTGTGAATGGGGATACTGATATTAATGACGGAACTGTAGTACGTAGAGGTTTCTCATCGACCAACATTTCTTATACCCCAGAACGAATTGAGAACCTTAGCACTGCAAGACAAGTCGTTTTATACAGCAGGGTCTCGAATATTGGCATTGTACAAGAACAATTTGATCACTACCTGGAATATAACCTTTCTGTTAAAATAAGCGCCCGAATAGGAATTGACTACATATTTAACTGATGATCTCAAGACTTACAACAATACAACTTCTAATAGGGCTATCACTAGTCCTAAACTTTTCTGCAAAAGCGCAGCAGAGTCGTACACTTTTCTTTATGCACGAACTTCCCCAATCGGCATATGCAAATCCAGCAATACAGCCCAACTGCAAATGGTTTATTGGAATTCCCGCATTATCCTCATTATATGTTAACGCTAGCTCAACTGGATTTTCATACGACAACCTTTCTTCTGGTGGTGAATATATTGATGCGGAAGCCATTGCCAAAAAACTTCACTCCATTGACTTTTTAACCTCCGAAATGCAAGTAAATCTAATCTCTTTAGGCTACAAAAGAAACGATTATTACTACTCGTTCAATATTACCGAAAAGGTTGATGCAAAGATCTTTTATCCTAAAGGCTTGGTCAATTTAGCTGTTTATGGCAACGATGAGCTTATCGGTAAAAAGATGTTCACAAAAGGGCTTGGAATCTATGGCATTCACTACAGGGAGTACTCATTTGGCATCGCTCAAAATTTCGAGTCGTACTTTTTGTGGGGACTTAAAGGGAAGCTTCTATTTGGCAAGGCAAATCTAACAACAAAACATGGTGCTATAAGCCTTACAACAGAGCAAAATACCTATGATCTGCTAGCAGAATGGTCCTATCAATTCAACGCTTCGTTCCCCCTTGATATACCCAGTTCCACAAACAACATTGACATAGAAAGCATAGGCATTGGCGATATTAATCCCGTTAATTACTTGTTAAATCCGAATAATATAGGTTTAGCTTTCGATTATGGTTTTGTTTATATCGATGAAAAGATTTCATGGGCTGCCTCTATTCTGGATTTTGGGGTTATTAGATGGCGATCTGATGCTCATCAATTCAACAACAATGGTTCTCTCGCATTTGATGGAATCACCGTGGATGATATTCTTAATCCCAATGAGTTTCTCGAAATGATTAGGGATTCGATTAATAATCAGACTCTTGTTTCTCACTCCCAGGGATCTTATCTAACCATGTTACCAACAAAATTAAATTTTGGTGCTACATATGAGTTTCATCCTAAGTTTAATGCTGGGGTGCTTTTTAGAACTGAATTTTATCCACGTCGACCGGTTCCTTCACTTACCCTATCGCTTAATACCATTCGGTTAAAAAATTTTGTGGGTAGCTTGAGCTACTCATTAATGAATGGCTCATACAATAACGTTGGACTTGGGCTTGGTTTTGGTTTTCAGAATTTATTTTGTCATGTCATTTCCGATAATTTATCTGCTTTTATTGCACCTCATAAAGTTCATACAGCAAACTTACGCTTTGGCATTCATCTGCTGCTTGGTTGTTCAAAAAAGGCAAATCGCTTACCTTATACAGGTCCGGGTTGCTATTGGGATCATGAAAAAACCAAACGAAAAAAATAGCTACTGTGTTTGGTGTTTTTTTTCAATAAACCAGGGGAACCAAACCGATACCAGAACAGGAAATGCAATGTTTAAAATCCACAGAGCTATGGTTGCTGCAATAACACCCACTGTATTGGGAACTATTGAACCAATAATAGCAACTGCAAACCCCGATCTAACAAGAACCTCGCTTATTGCAAAGGACGGTACAACACTGGATAAAAGGTAGGTTAGAAAAACACCAGCAAATAGTATAATTATTTCTCCCTTAACTCCGAAAAAAAACAAAAACAAAACCAGCTGAGACGAAAATATCAGATACCTTACTATGCTAAGCAGTAAAACGTAAATGGATCTTTTTGGACTAACTGTTACTGAAAGTGATTCACCTGAAAGAACTCTCCTAAGTGAAGTTATTTTTTGCAATATCTTTGAAATACTCCCAATGCCAATAAATACAATTATTGTAATGGTTATAGTAAAAACGAAAATTATAAAGTAGTATGAATTCCAAAATGATATTTCATAACTTCCCTTAATAAAATAAACCCAATAAAAAAGACCAATAAATCCAAATATCAACGTTGCCATTTGTTGGCTAATTCCACACCATATTCCAAGCAACGTGGCTTTACCTCGATTTTCAGCCTCAACAAAGGCTATGCGCCCAAAAGGCTCCCCTATTCTATTGGGTGTAAGAAGTCCTGCAACAACCCCATACCAAACTGATTTCCACGCCTCAAAAAATCGAATTTTCTCTACCCCTATTAATGCAATTTTCCACTTATATGCTTCTATCCCCCATGCCAAAGGCATTAGGCCTATGGCAATGAACAGCATATGCCAATTCTGAAAAAAGATGATCCCATTTAACTCAGAGATTATGCTATCTACCCCTTGCTGGAATAATTTTAGAGCCACAAAGCCATATGCAGCAAAGGCAACAATTAACCTTAATCCTTTGATCCACTTCTTTGAGTTGCTTAACAAAACTCTGATTTTTTTTTGGCTAAAATAATTCATTTCTTCTAAATAAAATGGTTTAATGAATTCGTCATTATTTGTTTTGCAAATTTCAATTGTAGTGAAAACTTGATTATTATGGGTTTTACATATGCTAAATGCAATTATTTTTCATACTTTTACTATTGCATTACCTCAATAACAAACCTTACAAACCATGAAAAATTCAGGAAAAGAAAAAGAAAGCTGGCTTTTTTTGTATAAAAAAATTCATGGGTTTATTACACATGATATTTGGTGCATTGATCTTGAAAACTATCCCCCAATAAAAGCATGGCTTTTACGATATCTAAGGGTTTTTCTGCTTGCCTACAGAGGTTTTGTTGAGGATAGAGTGTTACTACGTGCCTCGGCGTTAACGTACTTTAGTCTAATGTCAATTGTTCCTGTTTTAGCAATGGTATTTGGCATTGCAAAGGGATTTGGCATGGATAAATACTTGGAAAAGCAGCTAACGGAGAGCTTTCAGGCACAAGGAGAAATAATGACTCAGCTGATTGAATTCTCCAACTCACTGCTTCAGAGAACAGGTGGTGGCATAATAGCTGGCATTGGGGTTGCTGTTCTATTCTATTCAGTTCTTAAAGTATTCAACCATATCGAGCATTCATTAAACGACATCTGGAACATTAAAAAGGCTCGGTCATTTTCGCGTAAGTTCAGCGACTACCTTTCGATGATGTTAATAGCACCCATTCTTCTAATTGCAGCCAGTGGGGCAAATGTTTTTATATCAACTCAGCTAACCCATCTTTCCAATAAAATTGAGTTTATAAATTACATTAGCTCATACCTAATGTTTTTACTTCGTTTCTCTCCATATTTTATTACATGGATACTCTTTATAATCATATACATTGTAATGCCTAATACTAAGGTAAACATAAAATCGGGTATCATTGCAGGCATACTGGCAGGTACAGCCTTTAGTATCGTACAATGGATATACATTGATTTTCAAGTGGGTGTTTCGCGCTATAATGCTATTTACGGAAGTTTTGCTGCCTTACCTCTTTTTCTTGCATGGCTCCAACTAAGCTGGTTGATTGTACTTTTTGGTGCAGAAATTTCATTCTCACACCAGAATCAAAACTTATATGAATTTGAAAAAGAAACCGAAAATATTAGTAACAGTTCCAGAAAAATTATTTCTATTATACTTCTCAACAGAATAATCAAACAGTTTATTGCTGGAGACAACCCCCTAACCTCTGAAGAATTATCGAAGGAACTTAAAATCCCCATTCGCCTTGTACGCAGTTTGCTTCAAGACTTAGTGGAGTGCAACATATTATCTCAAACCATTACACCCCAACCAAAAACAAATGGTTTTCAACCAGCCACTATAGTTGACAAATTAACTATTGCTTATGTTTTCAGAGCTATCGATCAGCATGGCGCATCAATCAATCTGATTAACCCTAAACTTGACAGAATAGTTGAAATACATCAGATCTTTGTTGATAAGGTTTCGGAACTGCCAGAAAATATAAGCATTAAGGATATTTAGCGCATTGTTTGCGTTTCTGATTTTATTGAACTTTAAAAAATTGTTCTTAACATTTTTAATTGGTAATCCTAATGGTTCTACCTGACAATGAAACACTATAGCGTTTCAACGGGTAACCACTACCAGGATATCCGAAGTTGGCAAACTGGTAAACAGCATTGCAGTGTGGACATGTAGCAGTACCTGCAGTTCCTTCATCGTCAAGATCAACAGAAGTGCTAACAGCAATATGCTGTGGGCAGGTTGCATCAAATGCTAAGTATTCATCCAGAGTATAACGGTATACGATTACACCATTTTTATCGTACCCCTGATTGTTAACCTTTATAGCATTATTAATTGAATTTAATGCGTTATACTCGGGAAGGTCCAAGTAAATATAGAAATCAACATAAACATCAGGAACAATCTTTGGCTCTTCCTCAACACAAGAATTGAATAATACTGCCACCAACGCAATTAATCCAATATATGTTATCTTTGTGAAATACATGTCTTTGTTTTTTTGCAAAAATAACCATTGTGCATGGATTTCAATATAAAAAGTAAGCACTTAATTATGTAATTCGTTTCACGAATTATTGGTTTTTATATGATTCATACAAAATCTTTCTTACTATATATATTGATACTAGTAGCATGTGGCCTGATGAATGTTTCATGCAGCCAGAAAATTTACCCTTCTGGTTTAGAAGGCGATTTATTTAGCTATCAAAAAAATTTCCAACGTAAGCAACAAAAAAGAAAGGCTGAAGCTAAAAGAGCAAACAGAAAAACAGCCCGTTTGAAAAGGCAAGCAATGAAGCCCCTTAAGAAAAAGGAAAAAGAGGATGAACTACAAAGGAAAAAACTATATGCAGAACATTTCGAAAGACAAGATCCTCATGTTCAGGAAAGAATGAAGCAAAATCTAAAGGAAACGAAAAAAAAATATCCTTCGAAGAATACACTTTGTAAAAAATTAGTATTTTGGGAAAAAAATAAATGCGCACATGGATTCTGATAGCCTAATCTATATCATTATCGCAATAATCCTTGCTGTTGTTAATGCTATCGCTCAAAAGAAAAAGAAAGCTGGTGCAGCAAAAGCAACCCCAGTTGTATCCGATGAAATATACAATGAAAATGAAATTGAGGAGGTTACAGAACCAACAACATTTGAAAAGGCAGACCCCTTAAAATTTTTCTTTGACAAAGAACTATTCCTAGAAGAGGCAGATTCTGCTGAACAACAGAATGAAGAGCTCCCCGAAGAGCAAAACATAGAAGAGATACTTTATGGACCATCCGTAGAGCAAGAGGCATTACTTGCCAGGGCACAGGAAATGCTTTTGCAGGAGTCTCAAGAAATCACTAATTCAAGTTACGACAATGAGGATTTCGATTTTGAAAAAGATAGCATTGCCAGTTCTGCTATTACAGATGCTCTTACTGAAGCAGAGCAAGAAGAAGAGTTAGAACTTTCGCAAAGCCAAATGAAAAGAGAGTTCGATGTTCAAAAAGCTATTATTTACTCAGAGATTATCAAACCAAAATATTTTTCCTTACACAGTAATTTCAACAATTAAGTTATTGTTTATTTATTAATTAATCCGTATATTAGCTGCGGAGAAGAGTTCCGATTAGTCGGGATTCTTTTTTATTTACCCTATAATTAAAATAATTTAAGGACATGTCCCGGGTTACGTACATTACAAAAGAGGGCCTTCAAAAGCTACAGGAAGAGCTGGAGCAGTTAAGAACAATTGAAAGGCCTGCCATTTCTCAGATGATAGCCGAGGCTCGCGATAAGGGAGATCTATCAGAAAATGCTGAGTACGATGCTGCCAAAGAAGCACAAGGAATGCTTGAAATGAAAATCGCCAAGCTGGAAGATACTATAGCCAGTGCTAGGATTATTGATGAATCGAAAATCGATACAGATAAGGTTCAAATTCTCAACAAAATTAAAATTAAGAATACCCTTAATGGTTCTTTGATGCAATACACCCTAGTAGCCGAAAGTGAAGCGAACATCAAAGAAGGAAAGCTTTCTGTGGGAACCCCAATTGCTAAAGCATTGCTAGGCAAAAAAGTTGGCGATATAGTTGAAGTTCAAGTACCCTCTGGGTTTGTTAAATTCGAAATAATTGATATTTCGCGATAATTAAAAATTAAAGTTCTTTGATTATGGCAACAATTTTTTCAAAAATCATTAAAGGAGAGATTCCCTCCTACAAGATTATGGAAGATGAGCGTTACTTTGCCTTTCTGGATATAAACCCTCTTGTAAAAGGGCATGCTTTGGTCATCCCCAAGAAAGAAGTTGACTACATTTTTGACGTAGACGATAATACACTTGCAGGCATGATGGTATTCGCAAAAAGGGTAGCCATTGCAATAGAAAAAGTTATACCGTGTAAAAGGGTTGGGGTTGCTGTTCTTGGGTTAGAAGTACCCCATGCACATATACACCTAGTTCCCTTGAATAGTGAAGCCGATATCAGCTTTCAGAAGCCAAGGGTTAAACTAACCCCTGAAGAATTCATGGAACTAGCCAAGGATATTTCATCTGCTCTATCGTAGTCAATAAAACAAGATACCTACTCGTTTTTCCATGAAACATTTTAAAGGATTATTCATACTTCTGGGTAGTCCTTTCTTCTTTTCTGAAACTACAGCATACAATACACCTTTTTTTTCTACCTTTATTTCCAAATTCTTCAAAATACCTTTATGCTTGTAAAAACATACGGGAGTGCTGTTCATGGAATCAAAGCAACTACCATTACCATTGAAGTTAGCGTTGGAAAGGGGATTAACTTTTTTTTAGTGGGATTGCCTGACAATGCTGTACGCGAAAGCCAACAACGCATAGCCACTGCTCTTGATTCCAATGAGTTAAAATTTCCAAAAAATCGTATAGTGATCAACATGGCACCAGCTGATATACGCAAGGAGGGTGCTGCATACGATTTACCTCTGGCAATTGGAATTCTTGCCGCTTCAAATCAGGTAAAATCTGATTTACTAAACGATTACGTTATCATGGGAGAACTCTCCCTTGATGGTGGTGTACAACCAATAAAAGGAGTTCTTCCCATCGCAATACAGGCAAGAGAAGAGGGTTTTAAAGGTTTAATTGTCCCTAAAGCAAATGCCCGCGAAGCGGCAGTGGTGAACAATCTTGATGTATATGGTGTGGAGAATCTTAATGAAGTTGTGGATTTCTTCAATAAGAACAGCAACTTAGAAACAACAGCTGTTGATACCCGTGCGGAGTTCTACCAGCATGCCAATGATTATGAAGTTGACTTTAACGATGTAAAGGGACAAGAAAATGTAAAGCGTTCCTTCGAGGTTGCTGCAGCAGGGGGACATAATTTACTTATGATTGGCCCTCCGGGTGCAGGAAAGACCATGCTAGCCAAAAGGCTGCCAACCATTATCCCTCCCCTCACCCTTCGCGAAGCGCTAGAAACTACCAAGATCCATTCAGTTGCAGGGAAAATAGCCCATGAAACTTCGCTCATGACTCGTCGTCCGTTTCGGAGTCCGCACCATACAATCTCCGATGTGGCCTTAGTTGGCGGGGGAACTTATCCTCAACCCGGAGAAATTTCCTTAGCCCATAACGGGGTTCTTTTCCTTGACGAGTTACCTGAATTCAAGCGTACCGTTTTAGAGGTAATGCGACAACCCCTAGAGGATAGGGTGATCACTATTTCTCGGGCTAAATTCTCTGTTGAGTATCCAGCATCGTTCATGCTTGTTGCTTCAATGAATCCTTGTCCTTGCGGTTTCTACAATCACCCCGAAAAGAATTGTGTGTGTTCTCCTGGTGTCGTGCAAAAATATCTTAACAAAATATCGGGTCCACTCCTCGACAGGATTGATATTCATATTGAAGTGGTACCGGTTCCCTTCGATAAGCTGGCCGAAGCACCTCCATCTGAAACCTCCGAGGCCGTAAGGCAACGAGTGATAAAAGCAAGAGAAATTCAGGAAGAACGCTTCATCGAATGGAAGGACATATACTGCAATGCGCAGATGTCGAGCAAGCTGATTCGAAAATTTTGCGTTCTCGATGAGGCAGGCAACGCATTACTGAAAAATGCCATGGAAAGGCTAGGCCTGTCAGCCAGAGCATACGATAGGATACTTAAAGTTTCGAGAACCATAGCCGATCTGGATTCGAGCGAACCCATCAAGCCTGAGCATGTGGCCGAGGCCATTCAGTACCGCAGCCTCGATAGGGAATCGTGGGCGGGGTAATGTCTATGAAATAGATTTATAATATTACAATATCATTAATAAAGCAATATAATGACAACAACATATTTATCAATTTTCTTTGGTGCAGCAGGTACTTTAATAGCACTTATAACTGGGATATTTGAATTAAAGGAGTATCTCCTACAAAGAAAAATTGATAAGGCTACTCTTGATAGTCTTCCAATACTTATTAGCAAATCGATTACGTTTCAAAAGTATTTTAAAGGGCTTCAGATTATTTCAACATTGCTACAAGAACAAAGGTTTATACCTGATTATATTATTGGCATACACTATGGAGGAACTATTGTCGCTGCCGAATTAGGAAAAATCCAAAACAGACCGTTTCTAACAGTAAATGTTCACTATCATACAGTAAATAAAATGCCTGTTTGCGATAATGCAATATTTGACTTTGACCCTAAAATAATTGTGGGAAAAAAGGTTCTAATTGTAGATAACGGATTATCATCAGGTAAAACATTGTCTGTAGTGCTTGATCGATTAAGAAAACTTAAACCACAAATGATTAAATCGTTAGTAGTATACGAAAAAAATGATACAAAAACAACAATGGCAACACCTGATTACGTCTTATTCAAATCCAAAAAACCACTGAAGTATTTGATAAGATGATCCATTTTAAAGAGACAAAAAACTTTGTTTAACGATACATATTAATTTAATCAATTTTATCAATAACCAAAAGGCAATTTTTCAAGTTCCACATTCCCTCCCGAAATGATTACACCAACTTTTTTACCTTTAAATTTACTGAGGTTCTGAATAATTGCCGCTACAGGCACCGCTGAAGAGGGCTCAATTATAATTTTCATTCTCTCCCATATTAGCTGCATGGCCTCAACGATCAATGCCTCTGGAACGGTAAGAATTCCATCAGAGTACTTTTGAATAATGCTGAAAGTTAAGGGGCTAAGCGATGTCCTCAGCCCATCGGCTATAGTGTTGGGATTTATAGAAGGGTATAGGATGCCATCGCGAAGCGAACGATGAGCATCGTCAGCGTTTTGAGGCTCACCTGCATAGACCGATATTCTTGGATTTGTCTCTTTTGTGTAAATAAGAGTTCCCGAGAGCAATCCTCCACCACCAACAGGAGTAATGATTATCTCTAAATCTGAGACATCATCAAGCATTTCCATAGATGCTGTTCCCTGCCCACAAATTACATTAAAATTATCGTATGGATGAATAAAAGTTGCTCCTGTTCGCCTCTGCACCTCATCGAGCTTACTTTCTCTATGCGCTTGCGTAGGTTCACAGGTTGTAATTATAGCTCCATAACCTTCAACGGCCTTTCTTTTTATGGTAGGTGCATTAATCGGCATAACAATATAAGAGGGAATACCCCGTAGGGAGGCAGCCAGAGCAATGGCTGCAGCATGATTGCCCGAACTATGCGTGCAAACACCCCTTTGAGCCTCATCCTCTGAAAGGTTAAATACAGCATTGGTTGCACCCCTAAACTTAAAGGCTCCCACTTTCTGAAAATTTTCACACTTAAAAAATACTTCGCAGCCAAGTATTCTGTTTATTGACTGTGATGTTAGCACAGGTGTACGATGCGCAAAGCGTTTAACGGTTAAATATGCTTGCTCGATATTTTTTTTTGACGGTAAAAGCATTATACAATTTTATAATGATTACTTATTTTTGTATACATCAAATTTATCTAAAATCATTTTCCGAACTTCATAGTCGCTCGAAATGAGCAAATAACCTTCGGTAAACCCACAGTACTCCATAAACTTGATAGCCTCTATACCCTCCAGACCGGTTAGGTCACAAACAATTTTAGCTGAAAATTTTTTAAGGATAATATCCCATTTCTGCTCCTCAATACGCTTGCTTTCAATTTTTTGCCTCTGCCTCGTTAGCCAATCATCCCCAAAAAAGAAGCCTCCTGATGGTGAAGGTAAATTCTTTAAATCCATCTGGGTTATAGATCTTCTAAAGTAATCCTCTAAACGTTCTTGCATTATTTCGTCTTCTGATTTGGGCATCTCCATTGAAGCGACTTCCCTAATAAACCGCTGATATGAACCAAATCGGGTGATTTTAACCTCTTTTATCTCATAAAATCGAGGAGTAAGACGAATGGGAAAGTAGAGCGAATCGAGACTAAATTGACCCCATGAGGGGATCTTCATATCATGAAAACCAACGGCTGTTACTGTTAACGTGTCGCCCACAGCTATGGGAATCCTAAAATAGCCTAGCATATCAGCAATTGTTGCCTTTTTGGTATTTATGTTAACAATGTGCGCAAGTGGGATAGGCTTTCCGTTGGTTGCATCGACCAGCTGAAAATGAATAATAGGAATTGTGTCCCTACGCCCAGCATATGCTGATGATAGAATGATTTGTGCAAGAATGATAAAAAATGCAAGTCGTTTCAAAACCTCGGGAAATTAACCATACAAAAATAGCTTGATGTTTATAATAATGGGCTACAACAGCAAATGTTAACTTTTTTTAACCTGTTGCCAAATGCTATTTATTTGATCAACTGTTATTTTCCCCAGATTATTTTTTTAAATACATTTCTAACCACCTATCCATTTCCCAGGTTGAATGCATAATCGATTGTCGGGCACGATAGCCATGGCCTTCGAATGGTAATACTACCATTCTTGCTGTCCCTCCATGACCCTTGATGGCCGAATACATCCTCTCGGTTTGCATTGGAAAAGTTCCACTGTTATTATCATCTTCGCCATGAATAAAAAGGATAGGAGTTTTTAGCTTATCGGCATACATAAATGGCGACATTTTTAGATAAACATCTGAGGCCTGCCATAAATTACGCTCTTCACCCTGAAAACCAAATGGAGTGAGCGTTCGATTATAGGCTCCACTACGGGCAATTCCTGCAGCAAAAAGATCGCTATGTGCCAACAAGTTGGCAGTCATAAATGCACCGTAAGAGTGCCCTCCTATGGCAATTCGCTGGGGATCGGCTATTCCAGCACCAACCAAATAATCAACTGCTGCCTTTGCATTGGAAACTAGCTGTTCAATAAAGGTATCATTGGGTTCAAGGGTATCCTTTCTAACAATTGGCATACCCAGTCTGTCAAGAACTGCATACCCTCGAGCAACCCACATTACAGGCGAAAGTCGAGAGGGTCGAATAAAACGATACGGCGACTCCTTAACTTGACTTGCCAGGCTTGGATCAACGTATTCCTCAGGGTATGCCCACATTAAAACGGGCAACAATTCACTCCCCTTTACATATCCTGCTGGAAGGTAAAGATTAGCGGTCAATTCAATTCCATCTTCCCTGGTATACTTTACAAGATCTTTTTGCACATCTTTAAGCTGAGGGTATGGATGAGGAAACGAAGTAAACTGAATAACTTTTTTCCTTTTTAAATCATGTATAAAGTAGTTTGGCTGTTCTTCAATGGATTCGCGACTTGTTAGTATTTTACTCCCATCACTCTCCATGAAATCAATAAAAGTTTCATAGTAAGGTGCACGACATTGCCAAAGGCGTTTTGTTTGTTTGAAATCTATGTCAAACTCGTCAACGAATGGCATACTCCCCTCAGGTGAGGCACCCTGCCCCGATAGATACAACTTTGTTCTAGATTTATTGGTTCGAAGAACTTGTTTGCCCTGAAGATTATTTTCAGTTATGAATCGACCTGGATCTCCGTATGCATCCTGCCTTGACCTATCCCACACAATTATCTTTTCTTGACCAGGCTCTGATGGATTAAAAAAACTTGTGACTACCTTTCGGGTTTCCCACCAACTCTCGTAAACCACTGCAAAATTATTCCATCCCCAGTGTATGCCTGCATATCTATAGCTAAGCGATAGGAATGCAGTTGGTTTATCCTTAAAAGGGGCTTCAAGGTAAAAGAGTTGATCTCGGATATCAGCACTTTTTTTGGGATCACCTTCATCTTGTGCTTCAACCCAAACCAAAGTAGCGGGTGCATCAGCACGCCATTGGTAACTCCTTGGTCCCTGGCGAACCGCACTAAATCCCTGCGGGATACTCTCCGCAAGGGGTATTTCTGCAAGTTTTTTAAACAAACTACCCTCATGTGTCCAAACATCAACCCAAATGGGAAAGCGGGAGTAAGGAACAGAGTATGAGAAAGGCCTCATAAGCTGCTCAACCAAAATGTACTGTCCGTCTGGTGAAGTGGAAAAATTTGTAAACATCCCTGGATTCCAAAGCATAATTGGTTCCTCATTCTCGCTAACTCTCATAATGCAACTGGTGGCAAAGTGTTCAAACTTCATTTCATCGGATGGATTTTGAAGCATGTCCTGAAAGGTACGAACCTGGGCTACCACTCCACTAGTTTGCTGAACCGATGGCCCCTCAGGAAGAGGATTGGTAGAAGGAAAAGGTTCTCGATATAGAACTCTTGACGTGAAAAGAATTGATTTGCTATCGGGAGCCCATTCAATGGGTGATGAAATAATGGCATCGTTAAGGTTTCTGGCCCAACATGAAGCTATACCAGAACTAATATCCACAACCCATAGATCAATGGTTTTAGGGAGATAAATCACAATGGCCAAATGTTTTCCATCGGGTGACCAACGGAAAAAATTTATTTTCCCCCCTTCGGGTAATCCAATTACGGGGTATTCTTCCTTCTCATTGGTTTTCATCAGGGTTAATTTTTCCCAAAATCGAGTACGGCTCGATCCATAGTTTTCAGGATTTATCCTAACACCTGCCAACTTGAGTTCAGGCTGAGCCAATTCAGAAATATCTGGCATCTCCTGTGGATAGGAAATAAGCACATGTGTTTTGGAGGGGTTAAGCCATAGGCTTGGGGTTGAAGGAGCCTCAATTATTTCCTTCAACTCCCTTGGTGGTTCAGTGTAGCGGGTAGGTTCTTGGGCTAAAACAGTATAATTCAAAACCATTATAGTTACTATTTGAAAAGCTGTTAATATTTTCATGATGATTTATGTTTTGCTTAATGCTATTCAACTAATAGACAAAAATAAGCTAATAATGGTTTAAAAAACATTTCATCTGGAATACAAAAAGTTGTCCTCATCATCGCTACCCTAATTTTTTAATACAATTAATGTTTTTTTCTAACTTTAACCCAACCTAAAAATCTGAAAAATGGATTATCAAGAAATAATAAACAAGGTCTGGGATGACAGAGATTTGCTAAACGATAGTAAGACTATATCTGCAATTAAATGGACTATTGAACAGCTCGATAAAGGTAAAATTAGGGTAGCAGAGCCCACTAATAAAGGGTGGATTGTGAATGAGTGGATAAAAAAAGCTGTTATTCTTTACTTTCCTATTAGTCCAATGGAGAAAGTTGAAGTGGGTCCATTCGAATTTCATGACAAGATAGCCCTGAAAAGGGATTACGACAAACAGGGAGTTAGAGTTGTGCCCCATGCCATAGCACGTTACGGTTCGTATGTGGCCAAGGGTGTTATAATGATGCCATCGTACATAAATATAGGGGCTTACGTTGATGAGGGAACCATGGTTGACACCTGGGCAACAGTTGGTTCCTGTGCGCAGATTGGCAAAAATGTCCACCTTTCAGGTGGAGTTGGAATTGGAGGAGTACTGGAGCCAGTACAGGCTGCACCGGTAATAATAGAGGATGGGTGCTTTATCGGTTCGCGTTGCATTATTGTTGAAGGGGCAAAGGTTGGTACTGAAGCAGTACTTGGAGCTAATGTGGTTATTACTAAATCAACCAAAATTATCGATGTTACAAGTCCATCGCCCAAAGAATTAAAAGGGGAAATACCTCCTCGGAAAGTAGTGATTCCTGGCTCTTATACCAAAACTTTTGCTGCTGGCGATTATCAGGTACCCTGCGCGCTAATAATTGGCGAACGTAAACCATCGACCGACCTTAAAACATCTCTTAATGATGCCCTAAGAGAATTTAATGTAGTTGTATAAATTACTAAATCTGTGCATGGTACATTAACAAAATTACACAAAGGATTGCCCAATTACTTATTGCATTTTTCACTATTTTTGCATTTTTAAAATATCAGTATGCCCAAAATATCGGCAGTAATAATTACTTATAACGAAGAGAAATACATTGAGCAGTGCATCAACTCGTTAGTTGATATTGCTGATGAGATTGTAGTGGTTGATTCCTTGTCTACTGACAGGACAGCCGAAATCTGCAAAAGACTTGGCGTAAAATTTTTTGAACAAAAGTTTCTGGGCTATAAAGAGCAGAAAAATTTTGCTGTACAGCAGGCTTCCAATGATTTCATCCTATCGCTCGATGCCGATGAAGCGCTTTCCGTTAAACTTCGCAAATCAATACTTAAAGCTAAAAACAATTGGCAATTCGATGGCTATAAATGCAATAGGCTAAACAACTATTGTGGGCAATGGATGTACCATACCAGCCTTTACCCAGAACGTAAGTTAAGGCTTTTTGATAGGCGAAAAGGAAGTTGGGGCGGTATTAACCCACACGATAGATTTAAAATGAACCCTAGTTCTACGGTGGGCTTTCTTAAGGGCGATATTTTACACTGGGTTTACGATTCAATAGAAGAGCATATTGCCAAAATAAATCATTTCAGCTCAATATCAGCAAGAGAATACTTCAAATTAGGCATAAGGGCAGGTGTGGGAAAAACCATCCTACGTCCAATTTGGCGTTTTTTTCACTCATTTATAATTAAAACTGGATTTCTTGAAGGTTATATGGGCTTTATTGTTAGCCTAAATTTAGCATATCTGTGCTTCCTAAAATACGCCAAACTCAGAAGGCTTATCCTAATAGATAAGAAAAACAAGAAGCATAAGTTAACCGACTCTCGAGTGCATATTGCCACCAAACAATGGGATCATAACATTGCTGGACATATAATTGAAAACAATTCAAAACCAATTTATAATGGATATGTTAAACCAGAAAACATTAGCCTTATTATCACTACCTATAACCAGCCTGAATGGCTTCGTAAAGTACTTTGGGGATATGAATCACAAACAATAAAGGGTTTTGAAATTGTTATTGCTGATGACGGATCAGGTCCTGAAACAAAATCTGTAATTGATTGGTTTAAGGAAAACTCAAACTTAAAAATTAACCACATCTGGCATCCCGACGAAGGTTTTCAGAAGTGCCTTATTCTTAACAAAGCCATTCTTGCAAGCAATGGTGAATACTTAATATTTACAGATGGTGACTGTATTCCCCGCAACGACTTTATCGAAGTTCACACAAAAAAAGCCGAGAGGGGTTTCTTCCTTAGCGGAGGCTATCTAAAACTAAACTTGAATGTTTCAAATTCCATTACCCTTCACGATATTCGATTAGGAAATCCTTTTTCCACAAAATGGCTATTAAGTAAAGAGCAGTCATTTACATATAAGTTTCTAAAACTCAACAGTAACAGCCTTCTCAAATGGTTTTTTAATACCTTCACCACAACCAAGGCAACATGGAATGGTCATAATTCTAGTGGCTGGAAAAATGATATCATTAAGGTAAATGGCTACAACGAAGCCATGCAATATGGAGGACTTGACAGAGAATTGGGTGAAAGGCTTATGAACGCAGGTGTTAAAACTAAACAAATAAGATACAGCGCTATTTGTGTACACCTTGACCATCCTCGCCCTTATAAAACAAAGGATACACTGATTAGAAATATCAGGATTAGAAAAGAGGTTAAGAAAACTAAGGTTACATGGACAGAAAAGGGCATTGCAAGTCATGTTTATGAATAATTCATAGCAAAAAGAAGCTACTATTTTTCGAATGATTAAGCCTATTGCAAGTCTGATTATCTCAGCATATAAAAACGTTCAATACCTTGACTTTGTTATTAAATCGGTAATTCAACAAACTGATAAACGTTTTGAGGTAGTTATTACAGAAGATGCTCAGCATGTTCACATGAAAGAGTACGTGCGAAGCATTGAAAATCGCCTGAATATAAAACACTTAACTCAACCCGATATTGGATGGCAAAAGAACAAAGCTCTAAATAGAGCAATTGAGGCTGCCACAACTGATTACCTTATTTTTATAGATGAGGACTGCGTTTTGCACCCCAGATTCATTGAGTACCATATTAAACTCTCCGAACCCAACAGTGTGCTTGCCGGAAAAAGAATTAAACTAGATCCTTTAACTACCCAAATGTTTCTCGATAATAAATTATGGGTTGATAGCATGAATTGGTTTATTCTAAGAAATTTCTTTAGAATTAAAAAACAGGGCGCAAAGTTTATTGAAGAAGGTGTTTTCATTAATCCTAATGGATTGTTCCGCGTTATTCCACGACTTCGTACCATGTATCAACTTAAAGGGTGCAATATGTCGTTCTCTCGCAAGGCAATTTACGCCATTAACGGATTCGATGAGGATTATACACGACCTGCCATAGGTGAAGATATCGATTTGGGTTGGCGCTTCGAGCGAGCTGGTTATAAATTGAAATCCTTAAGGAACTTAGCTGTGCAATACCATCTTTACCACGAAACGGGTTGGACAAATCAGGATGAAAACATTAAGATGATGAAGCAGAAGCAGGCTATTGATCAGTTTATTTGCCTTAATGGAATAAGAAAACTTTAAATAACTATGAATTTTTATTTACATATTGATGGGTAAATACTAGCCAGTAATACCCATAAAACGTAAGAATAATTGTTTATTTGCTGGTTATCAACGAAGATATTTTTTGAAAGGATTTCCATACAAGGTCTTTCTGCATTTCTGCATTTTTAATCAAAATGCTCTTATCCACCCTTAAAACTTCCAATGAATTATTGTATATAGAGTTAAAATCAGAAGAAAACTTTAGTTCTTTTGGTGCCCATGTCATAACGTATCCTTTTAGTTTTGATATCCTTGGATTCAGTGCCACGTAGGGTACAGAAAATGACATAGCAGTAATAACACCATGAAGGCTTGTCCCAATAAAAAGTTTTGACTTCGCAATGGCTTTCATAATTGTTTCAATGCTATTAGGAACTATAATCTCACACTGATAATTTGCATTTCTTTTCAACCAAGATAATGAAATGATATCGTCGTGTCCAGAGCAATTACCAATAGGTACTAACTTTATTTGATAACCAGTTTTTGTATGAAGTTTGCTTAATTCGTTGTTAATGAGGTTTAGATCTCCACCATTTTTGTAATGACCTACCTGAAAAGCTATATATTCATCCTCTTTATCTTCTTCAAAAGAGTATAAATCACTCATAATTATCGCACTATCAGGGGTTAACTTTAAATGTTCAGGAGTGTATAAAATCCTTATTGAGTTAAAGGATTTTTCCTCACGAACACTAAAGTAAAGGCTATTTTCAAAAGTTTTTTTACCCTCTTTATGTATTGTTTTGGCCCGGCCTTTTCTCCTCCTACTGCATGAAAAACAATTCTAAAATTTTCAGTAATTCTTTTATCAAAAGGCACAAAAGGCAAAGGATTTCTTAGTATAGGGATATATTTTCCAATCGCTCGTTCAAGGTTGCTTAACAGTTTAAAAAGACTATTGAAGGAAGGGTAAACAAAACCATAGAGTTTTAACCAATTAGCAGCAATTACCTCTCCTCCAGCAACAAGAAGTATGTGCTTTTGAGAATTATCTATAAATTTATACAGATGATGATACTTAGATGTAGGTAAAGCTCCAAATCGACTTAAATCAGACTTAACAATTGCAAGATTATGAAATTCAAAATCACCATATTTCGAAAGAGCTTTTTCTGCAATAATTGGGAATAACAAATCTCCATAATTATATCTGTCAGATGCACTAAGAATGAATACCTTAATTCCCATTTTCAATCAAATAAATAAATTATTATTTTGCTTAAAAAATTTCAATTTATGCAAAAAAATAATAATTTGAGTATAACTCTTTATAATAAAAAAGTTAACCAAGATAGAGAAAAATGTTTAATTAAATTTGAAGATGATTGGTTTTACTTAATAGTTACCTTTATGATTTTAAGTAAATGTTTGGGTTCATCCATTTAATGAGAGTGAGTAATCTTTAAAAAAGGAAAATTGAATCGTACAACAAATATTGTAAAAAATCAAAATACTCCCATTGATGCTGTAATAATTTGGGTTAATGGAGATGATTCTTCGCATAAAGAAAAATTAAATAAGTACTTGCAGTCCATTGGGCATGTGCCCAAAATGGCTAACGCTACGCGTTTTCGCGAAACAGGTGAACTTGAATACTGCATTGCCTCTCTGCTTCAGTATTCCCCTTGGATTCGAAAAGTATTTATCGTTTCAGATGCTCAAACACCATCTTTTATGTCGTTAATTGAAAAATCTTCCTACTCCAACAGGATTGAAGTGGTGGATCACCTTACAATTTTTTCGGGATATGAGGAAAATCTCCCAACGTTTAATAGTCGATCAATTGCTTCCCTTATATGGAGAATTCCAGGACTCTCGGAAAATTATCTCTTCCTTAACGATGACTTTATTCTCATAAGACCTGTTTCACCTAATGATTTCTTTAATAATGATTGTATTGTTGTTCGAGGAACCTGGAAATTTCAGCATAAATATCGCCTAGATAAACTCCTAATTAGGATTTTTTGTCCAAAAAGACACAAACAATCAGTTCAATCAACAAGGCCTAAGTTAAGCCACGCACAGGCAAGTGCAGCAACAATAGCAGGTTATAAACGAAGATTTTTCAGTGCACCTCACGTCCCTCACCCCCAACTTAAATCACTTTTACAGAAATTCTACTCTGAACATACTGATATTCTGAACAAAAACATAAAATTTCGAATTAGATCCAATGAACAGTTCTTGCCCGATGCGCTTACAACCCATCTGGCATTTTATTATTCTAAAGCCGAAATAAATAATAAATTAAAGTCAATGATCCTTAAAATGGGCAAAATTTCCAATAGATTGTTAAGATATAAACTTGCTCTGGCTAGATTTAATAGAAGATTGGTATTTGTTTGTATTCAAGATCTGGAAAGGGCTAAGCCTAAAACAAGAAAAATTTTAATCGATTGGCTTAATTCTCATGTTGGAAAACTCACAAATTTAATTCATGAGTAGTAGTTTTCAATTATTATCATCATCAAACAAAAGTTTAAAAAATTCTATTTTCTGTTCTACATCATATTGACACTTTCATCAATAAAAAGTAACTTGTACTTTTTTAATA
>CAYNHM010000015.1:0-85851 GCA_964397135.1 uncultured Rikenellaceae bacterium | reverse complement strand
AAATTTGGTTTTTAACACAGTTCATTGCGAGCGAGGCACGAGCGACGCAATCTTAACTAGGGAAGTACATAAAAGATCGCTTCGTCGTCCTTCAGCCTCCTCGCGATGACGGAAGGACAGGCAGATCGCTTCGCCCTGGCGGTCTCGCGATGACGAAGGAAAAGATAAGGTGCTGTTTCTTTCCTACTTATTGACAAATGCCCCTTCTCAAATAAAGCAGAATAACTTTACAGCTTTTTCAGATCAACATCGAAGGTAACCTCAATGAGTTTTTCCATTGTTGGCGGGATATTAAAGTTAAAATCCATGAGGTTAACCAAAAAAACGCTTTTTCCAGAGAAGGTATCATCGCCAACAATAAACTTGCCTTTTGCAGAAATCTTATTGGTGGTTTGGCGGAGGGTTAGATCACCCGTAACTCGAACTTCGTATTCTCCTTTTTTGGAGAAATCAACCTTATGTAAATCTTCAATTTTACCCCGAAATGTAGAGTTGGCAAAGTGTGCATTCTGAATAAAGTACTCGTTAAACTTTTCCTGATTGTATGCACTGTGGAATCGGAACGATAGCATTACCATGGTAAGCCTAAACTCTCCTGTTTCTACATTTAACCCCACATTAACCTGACGATTAATGGTTTCCATTTTACCATGAGGAGCGTTGTAGCTTAGCTTAACGGTGCCATTGCGCGAAGCATAGCGTTGCCCAATCGCATTAAAGGCACACAATGTTAATGCAACAATCAGTAGAAGAGATATTTTCTGAAAGAAGCTCATATGAGTAGGAGTTAAATAATTATTCAAAAACTGAAACGTGTTCCAAAATTACATCCGATCCGGTGTATCCGGTACAAAAGCCTTTCAGGCTTATTGGCTTATCAATTTTTATTTTCTCCTCTTGCTTTTCAAGCAACGAAAAACGAACACCCTCGGGACCAAAGAAGCCATCGTCGAAGACCATTACAGCAATTACCAATTCGTCGGATTGTTCAATAAGATTAACGCTGCCGCTTACCAAAATGACTTTTCCATTATACTTTTTGGCTGCTGCCAATGGGTTCGAAACATACTCCGAAAACAGTTCGGTTGCTTGAATCTCAACCTCGATTTCACTTTTTAGGTAATCAACATGGGGTTTGTTGTAAACAAAGAAGTAAAAGCTTAATCCAGCAATAAGAAGTATTGCAAACAGGGTAAGAATAGTTTTTAGAAAAGTTTTCATGCTATAAATAATGGTATATAGTTATTAGAAAAAACACTCAAAACTAGTAAATATTTACTTACCCTTAAGATATCTTTAAGCTATGGTGCGAATATTAATTTCCGGTGGACTTAAAGGCTTTAAAAAGATTACCAATTCCTTTAAAATTATTAGTTTTGTAACCTTATGGAAAGAAAATCACTAAACCACCTCATTACTAGAACTGCTTTGCATTTTAACAATGATAACAAATTACAATAATAATAGACGAAAAGGCTTTAGTTTTCGTTATTTTAGGTGATTTACAGTTATTTGCTAATTAAAGTTCTGGTTGAGGCGTTTTTTAGAGATTTTCTGAAATCTAAAGGCCTAGTTACGCCTGGTAATGGGAGTGACCGGGCGAAGCTTTAGGGAGGTATAAGAGCAAAGGGCAAAAAGAGTTTGAAAAGTGGGAAAATTAGAGTGTGAGAGAATGGATTGAATAAACCAAACAACCAATCTTTAACTTTTTTATAAACTAAAGGTTTTAAAGAAATAACCCAGAAACAAACCTTATAACATATTAAGATGAGTTATATAAAAAATTTTTACTATTTCAATAAGGTAATATTTCAACAGCGTTATATCATTCAAAAACTGGTGGTAAGGGATTTTAAGAAGAAATACCTATCCACCTATCTTGGGATGGTATGGGCTTTCTTAAATCCATTGGCGTATATACTTACAATATGGTTTGTTATATCTATAGGTTTAAGATCAGGTGATAGGGCTGGATATGCCTTGCTTCCATGGTTGGTTTCAGCAATGATACCATGGTTTTTTATAAGGGATGCGCTAAGCAATGCATCGGGTTCTTTGGTTGAATACTCGTTTTTAATAAAGAAGATGTATTTTAGGGTAGGAATAATACCTTTGATAAAGCTTTTTACTGTTCTGATAATACATCTATTCTTACTGCTTGTATTGGCTATTATAGCAGTCTCATATGGTTATTCACCATCAATTTACTGGCTGCAAATACCTTACTATTTGTTATGTGCATTGGTTCTAATGGTTGGTTTAAGCTGGCTTTCCTCAGCCCTTATGGTTTTCGTCAGAGATATTAAACAAACCATTGAAGTATTTACCACTCTTTTCTTTTGGATAACACCAATAATATGGCCACACGAAGGTTTGCTTGGTAAAAAACGTTTAATTGTTGACCTAAACCCCTTTTTTTACATCACTAATGGTTATCGAGAAACCTTTATACAAGGAAAATGGTTTTTTGAACAGGTCAATCTAACCATATACTTTTGGTTTATTGCCATACTCTTTTTCATTATTGGAGCCATTGTATTTCAAAAACTTAAGCCTCACTTTGCAGATGTTTTATAGACCATATTAAAACACTTATTCCGTTAAGCGTAATCATTATATTTTAAACATGGATAGCAATTTGGCCATACAAGTCAACTCATTAACAAAGATATACCCCCTTTACAGTAATCCTAAGGATAGAATGAAGGAAGCCCTGCATCCAAGGCGAAAGCAATATCACAAGGAGTTTTACGCACTAAAGGATGTTAGCTTTGAGGTTAAAAAAGGAGATTCTTTGGGAATTGTTGGACAGAATGGGAGTGGGAAATCAACACTGCTAAAGGTATTATCACGTGTATTGACACCAACATCAGGTACTTTCAGTACACATGGAAGAGTAATCTCTTTACTGGAGCTTGGTGCTGGTTTTAATCCAGAGTTAACAGGAATAGAGAATATTTACTTCTATGGCACTATTCTTGGCTTTTCCAAAAAAAATATTGATTCAAAGCTGGATGAGATAATTGCTTTTGCCGATATAGGTCAATTTGTTTACCAACCATTAAAAACCTATTCTAGTGGCATGAAATCCCGTCTTGCGTTTTCAGTTGCCAGTAATGTTGATCCAGATATTCTGGTTCTCGATGAGGTACTTGCTGTTGGAGATTTGCGGTTTAAGCAGAAGTGTTTGCGTACTATGCGGGATATTATTGATCAGAAGAGAACAGTTATTTTGGTTTCTCATGACACAGGAGCGATAACAAATTTCTGCAATAAAACGCTTTGGCTTAACGAGGGCATGGTGCAAGAGTTTGGTCCATCAAATGAAATTGTTAAGAAGTATGTCGGATTCATGACCTATGGCCTCGAAACTCAAATAAAGAAATTGCAACCAGCAAAACAGGTTGAACCTAATTCAATTGAAAGTAATTCACAAAATCAAGGTAAATCTAAGGAATTATTAGTAAAGAATATAAAATGGACCGATTCTACTAAACTTGAATCTTTTGGTGAGTATGGAGCAATTATTGAAAAAGTTGCTCTTTACATCAGGGACACCAATGAAAGAGTTGATACAGTGAAGGGTGGTGAGTGGTTAAGTTTTTATGCAAGAATCAAAGTTGTTGAAGCAATTGAACGTCCAGGTTTTGGAATACGTTTAATGGATAAGAGAGGGAATGGAATCTTTACTGTAAATAATTACCTATATAATCAGCCTATTAGAAGTTTTAATCCTGGTGAACTTGTAGTAATAAGAACAGATTTTAGATTCCCATTAATTATGGTCGGAAAATATACTTTAACCATTGCGTTATCGGATGGCGATCAAGAAAATCATGTTCAACATCACTGGATACATGATACATTAATTATTTCAGTTGATAACCAGAATCCAAAGTTTAAAAGAGGTGGAAATGTAATTGTGGTTGATGACGAGAACTATTCGGTTCAGTTACTTGATGATTAAAACCCTATCTGAAAATCTTTATTGATTGAAAAATCTTACAAGATGAATATAACCGGTAAATATTTTTTTGGCAAACCAAATTTTTTGGAAAAACCTTATGGTTGGGTTCAACATACTCCGTTTGCTTTTTATCTGATCGAAATGCTTAGGCCAGAAATTTTTGTGGAGTTGGGAACCCATTCGGGCAACTCTTATTTTTCCTTTTGTCAGGCTGTTTATGAGTTAAAAATAAACACAAAATGTTATGCTGTTGACACTTGGGAAGGTGATGAGCATGCAAGTTTTTATAGTACTGATGTTTACGAAAGAGTTAAGAGAATTAATAATCAGCATTTTCCACAAATATCATACTTGCTTAAGATGACCTTTGACAATGCACTTGAGTATTTTAGCGATAAGAGCATTGATCTTTTACATATTGATGGTTTGCATACCTATGATGCCGTTAAGCATGATTTTGAGAGTTGGCTACCCAAGATAAGCAGCAAAGGGGTTATTATTATGCATGATACTAACGTTAGGGAGAGAGGTTTTGGAGTATGGAAGTTTTTTGAAGAGATTAAAAACAAGTATCCTTCGTTCGAATTTTTACATGGGCATGGGTTAGGAGTTGTTTGTGTTGGGAAGAGCATTCCTTCAGAATTTCTTAAGTTCGTTGAAACCACAAAAAAAGATCCTTTTATTCAACATTTTTTTGCAACTCTTGGTAATAGGATCCTTGCTATACAAGAGAAAGAGGATGTTAAAGAAGAAGTGTTATCGCTTAAAAGAAGCATTAGACAATCTGAAAAGGAGGTCGAAAAAAATGCCAAACAGATTGAGGCTTTAAAAATATACCTTGAAAACAGAAAAGAAAAAATAGCAGCATTAGAACTCAGCCTAAATAAAAATAAAGAGTATATTCTTAAGAAAAATGAAAAGATATCATCTCTAGAAGTAAAGTTGAACTCCTTTAAGGAGTCTATTGCAAAACGCGATGAAAAAATATCAACACTTGATGCAAAGGTTAAAGAGTACAAAGAATCCAATGCAAAGCGAAATGAAAAAATATTAACACTTGAAGCAAAGGTAAACGAGTACAAAGAATCCTATGCAAAACGGAATGAACGAATACTAAAACTTGAGGGTAAACTAGAAGAGTTCAAGGAGATAATATCAAAACGTAATGATCATGTTTCCACTCTCGAAAAAAAGTATGGAGAACTCAAGGAGGAAATTGCAAAAAGGAATAATAGGATTGTTTTACTTGAAGAAAAACTTTTAGAAAAGAGTGAATTAATTGTTAAGAAAAATGAAAAAATCTCATATCAAGAAATAAAAATCCAAGAATTCATAAAAATTCTTCAAATCAAGAATGATCTTATTGCAAGTGTAAGAGATAATCAGGTAAAGCAAAAAAATTTAATAGATCAAAAAGATGATAAAATACAAAAGCTCATCGATAAGTTGAATAAACTTAACGAATTGTTAATCTCTGAAAAATCAACCAAAGAAAAAATTGAAATCGAGAGAGTTAAGTTGAATGACAAGTTTGTAGGTGTAAGTAATCGTTTGAATGATTTAAGCGAAGAGATCAAGAAATATAGAGAACTTGCAAAGAAAAGGAATGAGAAGCTACAAGAATATAAAGAAGTTGTTGAAAGAAGAAATAAGAAAATAGTTGATTTAAATAGAAAAATTGAAGAGCAAAGAATTGTTAACAAAAAACTCAGTACAAAGATACAAGCAAAGGATAAAGAAGTAAGAAGTATTCTGAGTTCAAAAAGTTGGCGAATAACAAAACCTTTACGATTTGTAGGCAAAATCATTAGGAAGATCATCTTTTCTTATTCATTTTTAATAAAGCTTTTTCTTTTTGGGATTACTTTTCAAATAGAAAAGCTGAGGCAAGAACTAAGGATTTTGCATTACATTAAAATTATTCGTAATTCAAAGATTTTCGATTCGGATTGGTATTTAAAGCAATACCCTGATATTGCCATAACAGGGATAAATCCAATAAAGCACTTTGTAAGAAGAGGCGTATTTGAGGGAAGAAACCCAAGTCCAAAATTCCATACAAATGCCTACCTTGAACACTACGATGATGTTGCTCAGGTTGGGATAAACCCACTAGTTCATTATATTCTTTATGGGAAATCAGAAGGTCGTAAGGCGTTCGATTGCATAAACAATGAAGATAGGCATAAGGAACCTAGGGCTTTAAGTTTAACAACAGGTCAGAATCAATGGAAAATTGAAAAGGGAAACCAAGCAAGGGATTGCATTCTTTATGTAGTTCATGATGGAGGAGGTGGGATGGTTTACATTTCATTTGATATGATGAAATTCATGAATAATAAGGGTTTATCTTATATATTGCAAGTCGGGACAAAAGAATGGAATGTTTTTACTACAATAAATAATGAAATCATTTCGGTGTTGAAATACAAATTCAATAACCATTGGAATGAAATTAGAGATTTAAATAAGGAAAGAATTGAGGCACTTTCTGATTTGACAAATCGTCTAAGTCCATCTATAGTTCATGTAAGGGTATTAATAGGAAGCGGTCCTGGAATTATAGAATTTTACAGTAAGAAAAAGATTCCAGTTGTATTCTCATTTCACGATTTCTCAGCAGTATGTCCCAGTATTCATCTAATAAACAATGGGAAGTTTTGTTATGGGAATTGTAATCTATATTCTGATGAAATGGATTGTAAATTTTCTAGGAATTGGTTTGGGAAAATATCTAGATTAAGACCAGATTTTCGCGAAAATTGGGGGCGTATTGTGGGACCATCTTTGGAAAAATGTCAAGCTTATATTGTAACCTCAGAGTTCACCAAGAAAATTATTCTTGAAAACTACACCCATCTTGATATTAATAAATTCAAACTTATTGAGCATGGTAGAATAATAGATCAAATAATTGACCTCTGTAAAATACCTGAAAAAGGTAAAAATTTAGATATTGTTTTTTTTGGTGCACTTAACGAGGTAAAGGGTATCCGTTTGGTTTTAGATTTGATGAGAATAAATAATGAAAAAAATGGTCCTATTAAATTGCATGTAATTGGTGAAGTAGTTGGATTATTAAATGAGTACCAATCATGTGATAACATTTTTTTATATGGGAAGTACGAACGAGAACAGTTACAGGGATATTTTAAAAAAATAAAACCATCCATAACTATTATACCATCAATTTGTCACGAAACATTTTCCCATACTTTAACCGAGTCTTGGATGTTTGGTGTTCCAGTTATTGGTACTACATATGGCGCTGTGGGAGAACGAATAATTCGTGAAAAAGGTGGATGGACTTTAGATCCTATAAGCCCTCAAGAATGGTACGATAAAATAATCTCTGTACTTAATGACAAAATTGAATTTCTTGAAAAGAAATCAAATGTAAATAGGATTAATTTTAAGACTATTCATCAAATGATTGATGAATACTATGATCTTTATCAAAGTATAATAAAGACAAAGAATGATGAAAAAAGTATTCAGAATACCGAAAAAAAAGATCATAAAGTTGAACCAGTTAAAATAAAAAGACTTCAAACAGAAAGGGAAATTAAAAAAATTAGGATTAAATTATTAGAGTTTGGTTTTAGTAGAGCATTCACCGATTTGATAAATATTTTCAATGAAAAAAGTAACCAATACGGTCAAAGCCTTGCAGGGTGGGAACTTGCCCTATGGCATGCTAACAAGGAAAACAAGGAGGATGCACAAAGAGCATTAGAATATATCAGCAAGATTTCCCTGAATGAATTTGATGTAAATTTCAATCAAAGATTAACTCTAATTGAAGCCGAATGCTTTGAAAAACTAGGCAATATTAGCAAAGCAAAAGCAGTAATTGCAAATTCATTAGCAATTGCTTCAAACATAGATCTTGTTTTGGCTTCAGCTAACCTAGAGGTTTCCTTGCATCAAAAACTTACCATTATCAATAGGATTTATGAGCAACATGGCTTATCCCTTATAACCATTGATAACCAAAAGACCCAATCTACCTACGATAGTTTAATGGCATTAAGCTCAGAAGCAAAATCTATTTCTAATACTGAAAGCCCTATTAAAGTTACCATTATTGTACCTGCCTTTAACGCTGAAGAAACTATTGGTACAACCTTAAACTCTCTTATTGCCCAAACCTACAGCAATATCGAAATTTTTGTTGTTGATGATTGTAGTACCGATAATACTATAAAGATTGTAAGGGAGTTCGAGCAGAAAGACAAAAGGATTAAGCTAATCGAATCGAAAATCAATCAGGGCCCTTACGTAGCACGAAATCTGGCACTTCAGGTTGCTCAAGGGGATTACGTTACATGTAATGATTCCGATGATTGGTCGCACCCTGAAAAGATAGCATTTCAGGTCAAACACCTTATTGAAAATCCCGATGCAATCGCGAATATCTCGCAATGGGCAAGGGTAACCCCTGAGCTACGATTTTACCGCCGCAACAATCCGGGATATTACATGCAGATTAATCTTTCATCGCTTATGTTTCGGCGTAAAGCCGTACTCGATAAGCTTGGATATTGGGACAGCGTACGTTACGGCGCCGATACCGAATTGCATAAACGGCTTGCCATTGCCTTTGGCGCAGAATCCATTATTGAACTCCCACCCGTACCCCTCTCATTTGCTCGCTACTCTGAGGCATCGCTTACTGGAAATCCTGTTTTCGGCTACCCGGGCTTCCCAATGGGTTCACGAAAGGAGTATCGCGACAGCTACCTGCATTACTATACCAAATCGAAGGAAATTAAGTATGCTTTTCCCCTTAAAAAGAGACCGTTCCCTGTTCCATGGATTATGGATTCATTGATAGATCCTAAGATTGTTGAACAACGGCATTTCAATTTAGTTCTGGTTTCCGATTTCAGAATTCTGGACAAGAATGTTGATGCCCTTATTAAAGATGCAAAATCGAAAAAGAAGGAGAAATTCAAGTTAGGCTTAGTTCACATGGAGATTTTCGATCTTGTATCGAAGGTTAAATTCGATCCAAATGTTCGGGATTTGATTGATGGCGACAGTGTGCAAATGCTTGTTTATGGCGAAAAAGTTACTTGCGATGACTTAGTGGTTGTTCATCTTAAAGTGCTTAACGAGAAACAGCTGTTTATTCCTACAATTATTCCCAAATGTATTAAAGTAGTTATTGATATTAACCCTGAAGAATTTGACAATGATAACCTTAAGGAAATCTTAAGCTCCTGTAATGATAATTTGAACACTTACTTTGGAGACACAAGCATTTGGTATTCAACAGATAATCAAATGCTAGAAATTTTATCTACTTTAATAAAATCACAAAATATACCAATAGTATTGTCCAATAGTATTTGGGAGCATCCAATTACATCGTGTAAATGGGAAAAGGTACCGCTTAATATTAAGAATCAAATTATCGCCATTGAAACGATACCTGAGAAGAAAGAGCAAATAGTTACCATTGATGATAGTATTCTCGTGGTTGATATCAAAAACATCGAGATCTTTTCCTATTCAAACCCCAACGGTGTTGCCATAATTATGCCCTGTATCGACACCCAAATGGGAATTGATACCGCCAAATTTCTGCTCAAGCGGGCAGGGATGGAATGCAGAATTGTAATTGTTAACGATACGCTCCGTAAAGGGTTTATCAATGTTCTGAATACCACGGCAAGGAGAATGGATGTAAAGTATGTTGTGTATCTGGCCCAAGACGCATACCCTGGCTTGGATTGGTTGAAGCTGGCATACGATGATCTGGAGAAAACGGGCAAGGGTTTACTGGCTTTTAACTGTGGAAAATGGAGGGGAAGGGTGGCTGCCTTTGGAATGATAAGGATGAGTTGGATCAAAGGAATTTACGGTGATTCCGTATTATACCCTGATTACAATGCTCATAAAGCTGATAACGAGATCACCGTTATTGCACGTGTTTTAGATTCTTTCGTTTACAATCCAAACTCTACCCTTGTTGAAATTGATAAGGATAAGGTTTTTAAAGAGAACATTCCTGAAGATAAAGAGCTTTTTAGAGAACGTTTTAGAACGGGTTTCGATGGATTATTGCCATTAGAGAAATTAAAACCTTTGGCTGAGGAATATTTTGTTCCCTGGAAGGACGTTGAAAAAACAGCCAATGCCAAAGATCAGGATGAAGAGAAACAGCAATCGGTAAACAATAAGGACGACCGGTTTGTACTATATAGAATAATTGGTAACGACCTGTATCCTCGCCATAAGAAAGGGCAATCGCGTGAAAATCTTAAGTTTATTCTTGAGAATGAACCTAATTTTGAGAGTTGCGAAAAGCGTTTCGTGGTGAATAGGATTATTGATAAGGAGGAAGAGCAATTGATAATTCAGCTACTTCAAAAGCATAATCGACAATTTCTGCATATTCCGTTCAATATTGAGGAATACCAAAAGATTGGCTACGATACAAGCTGTTTGCCTGAGCCGGGTTACCTTGCAAGCAAAGAATTTCAGGCCCTTGATAAGAATAAGCAGGATAGAGCCATTGCTGCTGTTTATCGATTAAAGAACAACTATATAATGAACAACAACGGTGCACGCAATTTGGCACTGAACGATGGTTTATTGAGAGCGAAATGGATTCTACCGTGGGATGGAAATTGTTTTTTAACTGAAAAAGCTTGGAAGCAAATAATAGATGATATTAGATTATCACCCCAAAAGAAATATTTTGTGGTGCCAATGACAAGGGTTACCAACAACGAGGATCTTCTGAAGGATAACTTTATTCCTGACCCCGTTGAGGAACCTCAGTTAATATTTAGAAACGATGCAACCGAAAAGTTTAATGAAGAATTCCCCTACGGAAGAAGACCTAAAGTTGAACTTTTATGGAGACTTGGAATCCCTGGTAAGTGGGATGGTTATCCTAAGGATGATTCGTGGGATTTACAGAGAAAGCCTCTTTCGCCTGATGCCGGAAATTTTGGTTATGCTGGTTGGGTTGCTCGGCTTTTTTCGGGGAATAAGGAGCAGGAGAAGGATACAAGCGAAAGTATTAAGCAACGGGTATTAGCCAGAGTCGATGCAATTATTTCAACGATTAATCATGTAGACCTATCGATTTCGGATAACATTCAGAATAGGCTAACATCTTTTAACGCTGCTAATCTTGATGAAGAAAAGGATAAGTTTACAAAAGGAGAATCTGAAGATGTGAGGAGTCTTATCAATCTGCTCGTAGAATATGCAGAGGAAGCTTTAACCCGTGGTCCATTTTCGGTTATCGATAAAACAACCTTGCCCCCAAGTGGGAATAAAAATGATTACTGGCATCCCGCGCCATACTGGTGGCCAAATCCCGATACGAAAGATGGATTGCCATATATCCGCAAGGATGGTGAGCGCGTTCCCGGTACAAGAATGTATGAAATTGAAAGTGATAAGTATGATAGAACTCGTTTGCAAAGAGTTTTTGACGACTCCACTATACTTGTGTTGGCAACAAAATTTTCCGATGATAAAAAGTTTGCCCGTCATGCTGTTAAAATCCTTCAGCGCTTTTTTATTGATCCTGAAACTAGGATGAATCCGCATCTTATGTATGGTCAGGTTAGGATGGGGCACGATAAAAATCAAGGCACATGCACTGGAATTATCGAAACTAAGGATCTATACTACTATCTTGATGCAATACGTTTATTAATTGATTATAATTTATTGACAGATCGTATTGTCGGTAATTTTAAGGACTGGTTAAACGATTTACTTCAATGGCTACTCAACTCTCCTCAGGGTAAAGCAGAAGTTAGAGCATCGAACAATCATGGTACTTGCTACGATTTGCAAGTAGCATCAATAGCTTCGTTTATCAATAATCAAGATGTACTCTTTAAAACTTTTACAAGAGCGCAGTCGCGTATTCCCCAGCAATTCATGCCTGATGGATCACAACCCCACGAACTCGATCGTACGATAACAGCTCATTACGTATGCTTTAATTATCAGAGTTGGATTAATCTGGCCGAAATAGCCTCAAGGTATAATGTTGATCTTTGGGAATACGAATGTTCAAATGGTGCAGGGCTTATAAAGGGTGCCGAATGGATAGTAAAACATATGGGCAAAGCTTGGCCTTATAAGCAAATTGAAGAATTTGATTATGACAGATTCTTGCCCATATTTTTTGCTGCAGAGGAAAGAGCAAGAATAAAGCTAAACATTAAAAATTTTCCAAAATCAAAGTATAAGGTTAAACCAATTTTCTTTCCACATGATGGCATAAGACCATTCTGGAACATAGGCTAGTATACTATTTTTAGAGTTATTTGAGGGTTTATTAGAATTAACCGATGTTATTATTTTTATATGACTATCCGCAAATATGCCTAAAGTGATGAAAAACATATGAAACACCAAAAGAATAAAGCCTTCGACATTGCGAGAACTCACCCAAAAATTTTAGGCATAATGTGGTGATGACAGGTACAACAAAAAGTTATAGTCATCGCGAGGGTACTTTCCGAAGCGATCTTTTTTGAAGAGATTGCTTCAACCCTTAAAGAACAAGGGTTTCGCAATGACGTAAAAATGATATAGGTATTATAGCGGATAATCATATATTTTTAAATTGATCGAGTTGAAAAACCATTTTTTACATTAAACTAGAGAAAATATTTCTACGAGTAACAAATTGTTTATCTGTTTATTTTTAAAATAATCAAATTACTTTTGTATTGGAATAAATTATGAACTAATAACTTTAAATACCATGAAAAGGACAATTAATTTTTTAATTCTTGGACTAATTATTACGACTCTTTTAGTAGGTTGCAAAACAACAGAAGAGAGGGAACTTAAAGGTTACAAGTTTAATAAAGAATGGGCCAAGACAGAGCCATTTTCCTCAGATCTTCTTACAGGAAGTGTTACCGTTGATATGTATATTATGCTTCATAGTTATCCTACGAAATGGACAACAATAGTTTCGAAGTTAGAATCTGATGCGAAAAACGAGTTTCATTTAAGAGTTAGGAGTAAAGATAAAGCCCAGTGGTATTACGGGGATGGGAATAAAGCTATTGTACTGGATTGGATCCCTGAAGAGGTGATTCCACTAAACGAATGGGTTCGAATAACAGCTATTAGGGATCGTGAAAATAAAAATATGGAACTGCTTGTAAATGGGCAATCTGCTGCTAAAAAAACTTTTAAAGCTTTGCCCAGATCAGCTAATACTGAAAATGCAATAATTCTTATGGCACATGGTAATAACACGCTTGATGCTACTGTTGCAGACATTCGTATTTGGGGAAAAGCATTGTCATTATCGGAGATTAATAAAACTGCAATTACCATTAAAAAAGCTAGTAAGGAAAAATCGTTGGTTTCTTATTGGAATTTCGAAGTTGTAGAGAATGATGTTGTCAGAGATCTTTCTGGGAAGAATTACGATTTAATCATTAGCAAGATCAAGAAATAATCCCAACAACTATTTATTATTCCTTTAAAGAAATCTATTAATTTTTGATTTAACCTAAATTAAGTCCTTGAATTTAATTTAGATCTAATTTTTTTAAACAAAACACAACACCCTTTTTTTAGAGAGATCCTTTGATAATCAACTTTCTCCTGATTTCATTTCGGATCATTTTTTTTGATTACTCCTTTAATCTGAAGGAGTTACTATTGATTTTTTCTATTTTTTAAATGACCGATCAATTAAAAAGATTAAAAAGAAGTATTTTTTCAACAAGAACTATTTCTACAATAGTAGTCATAATTATTTCTGCAGTTGTTTACTATTTATTTGACTATAGCCTTAAGGATTATAGTATTATTGATGGTGTTGTAATTACAAAAGCTAACTGGATTCCTTTAATAATCCATCTATTTTTTACCGTGGTGATTGTTGCTGGAGCTCAAATTTATCATAGAACTATTCTTAATCTTGTTAATGCATTTTGGAATAGCGAATTTGTTGATAATTATTTTATCATTAAGCAAAACAGAAATCTAGATAAAGATTCAGATAATGTGATCGAAAAATCAGAAAAATCTGATGTACTAATTAGCCTTTGTTTATCAGCAATTATAATAGTTTTATTATCATTGCTTTTTCCCATTCACTTTCACGTTAACGACGATCTAGCCATTGAGAGTTTTCTTGCCGAGGGGCACGATGCAGTATTTTTATCGGTATTAGCGGGAAAGTTTATTAAATTTTTATATACGCTGCATAATGGGGTGGGTTTCTATGCGTTAACGTTAATGTTTGTCCATTTTTTATCGCTTGCAGCTCTTTTGTATTGTTTTATAGGATTAATAAGGAAAAGGGAGTTGCCACCAATCCTTTCATTATTTATTGCTGTTGCATCCATTTTATTCTTCATACAATTCATAGTTTCGTTAACATTTACCACTACTGCCTTTATGGTTGGTTTCTCAGGAATAGCACTGTTTATTTGTAGTATTTATAAAACCAACTCTAAATATTTACCCCAAATTGTTTCCGGAGTTTTACTGAGTATATCCTTCCTATTCCGATCAATGGCTACATACGGTGTGCTTTTGTTTTCACTTCCTATTCTTATAGGAATTGTAATAGTTTATTTTAAAGGTAATATTCGTTCTCTGATTTTTTCCTTTTTACTATTGCTATTACCGTTATTCATTACAAGATATGCCGAATATTTTACCTACAAATACGGGACCAGTGAAGAGTATAAAAATTTTAGGAGGTTCAATGCAGTTAGGGGGCAAATCCACGATAATATGATGGCTTTTGAGGTGTTCGACAATGAAGAGGTATTTCAACTCAATGGGTGGTCGAAGAACGATTTTTTGATATTACTTCAATGGTTTTTTGCACATGAAGATAAGTACAATGTTACAACTCTTTCGAATGTTGTTAATGCCTATCCCAAATCCTCCGAGGGTGAAAAATTAAAGCAATTTTTTTATAGAATTCCTGAGGCTTCAAAAAGATTATGGAATCGCTATTACCTCGGTTTTCTTCTTTTTATTAATGTTATCTTAATAACTCTACATAAGAGAAATGCATATTTTATTTTTTTGGTAATCTTAAATTTTATATATGTTTTTTTTGCATTGATTTACTTGTCTGATTTGTATTTAATAAAAGACAGGGTTTTTGATCCGGTTATTCTTGGAACTACTATTGTTCCATTCTTTTTTGTTTCTATTCAAAAAAATCTGCATCTGTATCCTAAGTATATATCAGCATTCTTCAGTCTAGTCATCGCTGTACTCACAATCTTTATAGTAAAGGAACAAATAAAAAGCACCTTAAGCATCAGAGAGGTTTATGAAAGAAGAAGAATCCTTAAGGAGCAAGTTAAAGAGAGCAATGATAAGTATAATGACTATATAATTCTGACAAAACCTGGTAAGAGCGGATTGGGGTTTGTGAATAAAAATCCCTTTAAATCAAATGATTATCAATTGAATTACTTTAGCGTGGGTGGAGGATGGACAACTTTTTCACCCCATTATTACCAAAGGCTCGAAAAAGGCTTAGGAATTAAAAAAGCAAAGGATATTTTACCAATTTTTATCGACAACCCTCATGCTATTGTTATTGGCCCCAACAATTTTATTACTTCTTTAAAAATATTTATTGTAGAAACGTACAATGTTGAGGTTGATTTTGTAAAAGTTCCCCAATTGGGGACTGATAACTACCGAATAGTAAGTCGCTGAATTAATCTTAGTAAATGAATTCGATAAAGAAATACATTGGAGTTACAGTTTTAACTGCTTTTATTGTAGCGGTATCTTATATAACTTATTTGTACATTGATTATAATGCATCAAATTTTTCATTCGAACTGGGAGCCATTGTTTTAGAAACAAACTGGATTCCATTAATTATACATCTGGCAATCTCAGCAGTATTTTTAGCTTTCTGTCTAGTTTTTCATACAAAAATTATTGCTTTTGTTCTGAATAAAATTATGGTTCCGTTTTATCAAAACTTTTTAAAAGTTAAGTTCCATGATTTGTTGGCTTTTTTTAGATCTCCGCCAAGATTTCGATTATCTATTAAACAGTTAGGATTAATACTGTTAATTTTTGCCATACCTCTATTTCAGGTTCACTCAATATGGGATTTCTTTGGAGAGCGTGTAGATGAAAATGCCCTGTTCCATTTTGCCATAGGTTATTTTGGCGGCAACTTTGATCCGGGTTGGTATGGTTACGGCAGTTTGGGTATGTATATTTTATATTCAGTATACATGCTATTGGCTTTGCCAATGATTGCCATTGGCAAATTCGGGTCGCTCGATGAGTATACAATGCAGGTGTTTTACAACGGTTACTTTGTGCTTGTTGCAAGGTATTTATTTGCAGTTTTTGGAGTTATTGCTGTAATAATTCTGGCCCGTACAGCACGATATAAAGATGTTCCCATTGTATTAATTATTCTATTTGCATTAATTTCAATCACAAGTCACGATGCTATTCATTTTGCAAACTACTTAAGAACAGACCTTCTGGTTGGTTTCTTTGTTGCTCTTTCAATCCATTTTGCCTTTAGAAGTAATAAGAAAAAGTACTTATATCTGCTGGCTATTACAATAGCTGGAGCAATTAGCACAAAGATTTCATCCTTTCCGATGGTTGTTTTGCTCATTGCATATATAATGTATAGAGCATACGATAAAACTATTAAATGGCATCATGTCATTGGTGTTCTTTTTACATTTATCATTTCTTTAATCGTTTTTCAACCCTATGTAAACCATATTGAGTCAATTTCTTCGATTTTTAAAATAGGCGTAAAAGGGATAGGGGGAGCCGAAGCAGCATCAAGCTTTCAGTGGGGTAAAGTTTACTATTATACATATACAGATAGGCTAATTGCTATTTATCAAATATTCTATAAATATTGTGGTTTGCCTATTGTGTTATCGTTCTTCCTTTTGGTGTTCTCAAAGCGATACATAAAAATAGTTATACCAAGTCTTTTATCATTATTCCTCCTGATAATTCCTTATATTAATTCACCTGAAATAACTTACTATTGGTTTCTGCCAGCATTTAATGTGGTTCGATTGCTTTCTTTGCTAGCAATTGCTGGTGTGGTATATAATTTAGCATTACTATCAAAAAAAATAAAACCCGATTTACAAAGAAGTGTTGAGAAAGTTGTAATTGCTGGAATCGTAATTATTTCGGCATATTTCATAATATACCCAAATTTACAGAACTACATTAAAAAATACAATTGGAAGGAGACGAATAAGGTGCTTGCCCAAAAATGGGTTGAAAAAAACCTGATCGAAAACGAGTACATTTTACTTGAAGGTAATGTTGATTATCTAATCCCGCAATTCTATAACAGAAAGAGCATTAAAGTTTCAAAGGCAATTTCACGTGCATTTCTGCATAACAGGGGTAGCAATGAATATTTAAATAAGTTATTTGAGAATTACCTGGAGAATTATTACTATGAAAGGATTGAAGTGGATTTGGTAAAAGGAATAAGACAAATTAAAAAAATAGATATTATGAATAGTGATCAGGTAAATGAACTCTATGGTAGGTATTACATTACATCACCCACAATTTATCGTAGGTTCCTTAATCGTTCATCGGTCGATTTACCAGCTGATCGAAGAAAACAGCTTGAGGATATGCAGGCCTACTTTCGGTTCATGATATCGAATCCACTGCACAAAAGGTTCAACTCTGGTCGGGGCTCAGTAATAGAGATTTACCATATAACCACCACTTTCGATGAGTATCATTCCAACCTCCATAAAGACAATTAGTTGAAGGCTGATTAGAAATTCAACTAAAAAACTAAATCTCTTTAATGATAGATGGGAGTTATTAAAAACTATTTGACAAAATATTCAGAACGGATAATAGTGGCAGTTCCACTTATAGCTATTTCTATCTGGATTTTTGTTAACTATTTTTATCCCAACCTTTACCATACCCGATTTGAAGATGGTGTCTTAGTTTCTGGAATAAACTGGATTCCTTCTGTCATTTTCTTTTCGGCGGTTTTTGGTTTAATATTTTTGATTATTGTAAAGTATTTTGGTATAAAGAGTTTTGTTCGTAATTCACGTTTTCCGGCTTTAGTTGTATTGCTGCCCACATTAGCAGTTTTATCATTAATCCTTTACCATAAGTATATATTTGGTAACAACCTTTTTCTATTTTACGATATTGGGTCCGACACAATAAATGTGTATTACCCGGCTATCTATTTCTTTGTAAACCATTTTTCCGATTTTCCAGTATTTAGCTTTTACCATGGGCTTGGAAACGGTTACCTCACAGCGCTAATAGGGAATACTCTTAATCTATTCAATGCTGCTTTTTTGCTCCTTGGTACCAAGAATCTTGCCGAGGGACTTGTTTATATCAACATCATTAAAATAGTTTTTTCAGGTTTTTTTTTCTACTTATTTCTTCGGTTGTTAAATAAGGATTTATACACCTCCATAATCTTTTCAATTCTATTCGCATTTAATGGATTTATAATGCTATGGGGCCAGCACTACCAGTTTGCTACTTACATGGTGTATTTTTCCTTACTGCTCTATTCAACCGAACTTTTTGTAAGCCAAAAAAGGTTCGGATTGCTTATTGTAAGCCTTGTTTTCTGCTCCCTGTCGCTATACCTGTTTTATCAGATTATGATAATAATATCCATCTATTTCATATTCAGGTTGTTTTATAATGGATTTTCGTTAACTGATAGTATTAAAAGGATACTGGGTTACTATGGTTTGGTTGTTTTGTCTTTTATGTTGGTGTTTTTTATTCACTTACCTGCCATTAATTCACTCATCAATTCTCCCCGAATCAACTTATCGGCAGAAAAACTTAATGTTGTCAGTACCTTTTCCGATATTCAGAGTATTCGTTTCTATATTACTGCCTTGGGCCGATTTTTCGCTAACGACCTAACAGGTGGTGCACATAATTTTTTTGGGTGGACAGAAAATTTCAATATCTATCAGGGTAATTACTACGAGTCGCCCCAACTTTACTCAGGTTTGCTCAGCTTATTATTAATCCCTCAGGTATTCAATATTGAGAATCGCCGTAAACGAGTTGCTTGTATACTATTGCTAATAATATCTTTATTATTTCTTACTTTTCCAGTTTTTGCTAAAGTGTTTAATGGATTTCAGTACCCAATGTACCGATGGACTTACGGTATCATTGTTTTTAACCTTGTGCTTGCAGCAACTATTTTTTCAAACTTTATCGAAGGGAAGAATCTTTCAAACAAAATTCTAACCGCTTCTTTCCTTTTTTATATAGGATTTTTGGTAATCCTTTTTTTATTTGTCTATTTAAATTTCGATAAGCGCTTGGCCTTGTTCACATTAAAACAAGTGCTAGTTGTTATTCTGATTCTTACTTTTTATTTTTTAGTGCTTTTAAATAGCAAAAACAATAATTCTATCTTCAAATTACTTTTTTTTGTTGCTGTTTGTGCCGAGGTTGTTCTGATACACTATTCGTCAACCAATAACAGGAATACCCTAGAAAAAAACAGCATTCCCTACTTCGATTCTACAATACCGATTGTAGATTATATCAAAAGTACTGACTCTTCATCCTTTTATAGAGTTGATAAACAGTACTTTTCTCAACGAACGAACGATGCAATGGTTCAGGACTACTACGGAATAAAAGCCTATAGTTCGATGAACCCCAAAAGTTACGTTGATTTTTGCCAATTCTTTGGATTAACCGATGGTAAGCAAATCCGCCATTTACCCAATAGGGAGCCAACCATTAATAGATATTCGCTATTAGATTTACTCAGTGTAAAGTATCTGCTAACTAAAAATAAACTAAACGTAAAGTATTATGATTTAGTAAAGAGTGAAGATGAGATTTACCTTTACAAAAATACAAATCACAAACCGTTAGGATTTACCTATAACCGATATATTCTTAGCAACCAGATATCTGAATTCTCAGATAATATTAAGGATATTTATGCTCATTCCTACCTTATAGTTGAGTCCAGAGATGAAAATGCTTTTAACGATCTTATAAATGGGCATGATAGGTTCCATTCAAATAACCAAATGTTAATGGATGCCGTTAAGGCAAACGATTTTAAACGAGTTAAGAGTTTAGTCGAATACGAAGATCTAGATATTGATTTTGTTGGTTGGGATGACGGGAACTCACCTTTGCATTGGGCCGTAATGAATGGTAATGTTGATATGGCAAATTTACTGTTGCAGAATGGCGCAAGGTGCGATTTGGTGAATGTATACCGAATGAAACCTATCGATATTGCACAATCATTGCAAAATGTTGAAATTGAAGAACTATTAGCATCCTATCAAAAAGTAAATAGTGCTAAAGAATTCCAAATCACCGAATTCAAGCCATCGCATATAAAGGGAACAATTGAAACGGAATCCAACAGCGTGCTCTTTTTTTCCATACTTTACAGCAATGGTTGGACAGTTAAAGTGAACGGTGAAGAAACAGAATTCTTTAAAGTGAATGCTGGTTTTATTGGTGTTCCGCTTTTAAAAGGTACGCATGCAATAGAACTTAAATATATTACTCCATTATTTATGAAGGGTTTGTGGATTTCGGCTTTCACTTTTATCCTTTTAGTGCTATATTTGATTGCCAAAAAGCACTCAGTGCTTATGCGGTTCGTTAAGAAGGAATAAAAAACATTAATATAAAATTGATTTAATATGTCATCCTTCCAGATAGGCCGTTACTTCGAAGATTTTCAGGTTGGAGAAGTGATTGATCACAGTTCCTCGAAGACTATCTTTGAGAGCGACAACAACCTGTTCTCGCTGCTCACCATGAACCATCATCCCGTTCACACCAATATCGATTATGCTGCCAAGCAGCAGTATGGCAAGGTGTTGGTTGTGGGAACATTGGTCTTCAGCCTTGTTGTGGGCATCACCGTTCCAGATATCAGCGGAAAGGCTATCGCCAACCTCGGCTACGAGGATGTGAAGCATTTGGGCCCGGTCTTCATTAATGATACCATTTATGCTCGAACCAAAGTTCTTGACAAAAACGAGTCGAAATCAAAGCTCGACAGGGGGATTGTTTATGTGGAGACCATTGCCTATAATCAGAATAATCAGGACATTCTTAGCTTTCGTAGAAAGGTACTAATAAAAAAAAGAACCCCATGAGCGACTTTCTGATGCGAAGCCTGATGTTTGTACCAGCGCACAACGAACGGTTAATGAGTAGCGCAGCCCGATCGGAGGCTGATGTACTGCTACTTGATATTGAGGATTCAGTTCAACCCATTATCAACAAGCAGATTGCTCGCGATATGATTTGCCAATGGGTAAAGCAGGGTAAGTTCAACAACCATATGGTCATTCCAAGAATAAATGACAGGGAGAGCGGGCAACTTCTGAAGGATGTTTATCAGCTTACCATTCCCGGTGTGCATGGGTTTATGTACCCCAAGTCGAAGTTGGGCGAGGATGTTTATTTTATCGATAAGCTGCTCGAAACCATAGAGTATGAAAAAGGTTTTGAAATTGGAACATTTAAGTTAATCCCTCTGATCGAAACGGCTGCCGCTGTACTTAATGCACAAGATATTTGCAAAGCTTCAAAAAGGGTTGTTGCCATTGCCTATGGTTGCGAGGACTTTATCGCTGACCTTGAGGGGATTCACGACGAGGCTCACGAAAGCCTCTTCACTCCACGTGCTATAATAGCCATGGCAGCAAGAGCAACCGGTGTAATTCCAATCGACACCGTTCATATTAACGTTCATGATTTAGTGGACCTGGAAGAAAACCTAAAAGTTGCCAAAAACCTTGGCTTTGAGGGCATGCTTGTGCTGCATCCCAAGGAGTTGGAGTTAGTCCACAGGTATTTTTCACCTACAGAACAAGAGGTTACCGATGCCGAAGATATGCTAAGACTTTATGAACTATCCCAAACTGAAGGGAAGGGCGTAGCCATTAAGGATGGTAAGTTCATTGGGCCACCCATGGTGATAATGGCTAAAAAGGTTATCCGCAAGCATAAGCTTATTCTGAGCAAACCATTGTAGCAAGCCAATGCTAATGTCAAATTACTACTATCATTTTCTCAAAGCTTTTCTTTTCTTTAATCGATCCATTAATTGGAGCAGGGAACAGGTGCTTCAGTACCAAAATCGAAAGGTTAAGGAGATGGTAATACATGCAGGGAAAAATGTTCCTTACTATCGCAATCTTTTTTCAGAAATTGGACTTGATATCAACTCCTTTCATGGAATTGAAGATCTGCATAAAATTCCCCTGCTCGACAAGGAGAGCATCCGAAAGAATCCAGATGCGTTCCTATCCGATGGTTATCAAAGGTATGGTGGTGGTTGGATAAAAACCAGCGGATCGACAGGGACACCAATAAAGTTATGGATTGATAATATATCCAAAGCATATAAATATGCGGCGGTAATAAGAGCATATGATCAGGGAGGTTACCATTTATTTAAAAAGGCGTTGATTGTTCAAGGTTACTCAGAATCAAAGGCTAAACCTTTTGGCTACCGAATTTTGACAAACTCGCTATACTTTAATGCATCAGCTAATTGTGAAAAAACATTTCTTAAATTCTACCCATTATTTCGCAGGTTTTCCCCTCCAGTAATAATGGGTTATGCTAGATCAGTGGCTCAGATGGCTCTATTCATGCAAGAAAACGCATTAAAAATTCCTAGGGTTAAATCAATTGTCAATTATGGTCAAAATGTCCCAGAAGAAACCATTAAATTTCTTGAAGATAGTTTCCAATGTAAGGTTTTTGATGTCTATTCCCATGCAGAAAACGCTGTTTTGGTTCATACCTTTAAAGGAGGAGCGTACAGAATTGCCGAAGATTTCTTTTATCCTGAATTCACAAAACAAATAGATTCAAACTTTGATGAGTTAATAGGTACATCATTCTATAGCTATGCAATGCCACTGATTCGATATAAAACTAGAGACTTGATTGAGGTAGGATTGCTTGACGATAAGTCATGTTTTAGAAATGTAAAAAGAATAATTGGTAGGATTGACGACAGGATTTTATTGCCTAATGGAAGTTCAGTTTATTTTGCTGAGGGTGCATTAGGGTATGCCGAAGGCATTATAGCAGCACAATATATTCAAGAAGAACATAATTTGCTTAAAATTCTATTGGTTGTAGATGATCAGTTTAAGGAGGAATACTTTATGCAAATAGAAAAGGGGCTTACTAAAAGGCTTGGTAATGAGCTAAAATATGAGTTTGTTATAACTGATCAATTGGAAAAGAATTCATCAGGTAAAATCCCTTTTATTATCAATCGTATTTAAATCAATTTCTATGAAAATCTTTGGATTTCCAAAAATGTGTTTCGAAGAAAATGAAAAAAGAGACTTCATGCCGGACATTTTTAGGGATATCGGTAGGTTTAATGTTAAGATCAAGTTGGAACATAATTATGGGGATAAACTTGGTTATAAACCTCAAGATTACCTTGCCTTAAATCCTGAAATCGAATTTGTTAACAGAACAGAAACTTTTCATTGTGATGTTGTTACAATAATCAGGACACCATCAAACGAAGAGTTGAAGCAGATGCACAAAGGTTCTTCGTTATTTTCAATGATTCATTTTGTGACACACAAAAATCGTTGCAACTTATTGTATAATTTAGGTGTTAATATGTATGCCATGGACTCTGTAGTTGATGACTTCAATAAGAGATTAATTGAATTTATGGATGGCACTGCTGAAAATGGTGTAGCAGCAGCAGTTGAACATTTCTTGAAAATTAATCCGAATTCCAAAGAGATTAGATTTTTAGTTATGGGTTCAGGATTGGTTGGAAAATCAGCAGTGGATTTTGCAGTACACAGTGCAAAAATACCATGTGTTTGTAGTGTGATTGGGACGAATGTTACTTGCAATCAGGAAAAGGTTAAAGACCTGCTGCCCAATACTGATATACTTGTTGATGCGACATATCGCAAGGATGCTTCAAAAATTATCATTTCCAATGAAATGATTGGTCTGTTACCGGAGAATGCAATTGTGTTAGATCTTACTGCTGATGATTATGATATTAATGTTGCTCCAATCCAAGTTAAGGGAATAGAAGGAATACCAACAGGTAACCTTGATAAGTTTGTTTTTATGCCTGATGATGAAGCCTTTGAAAAAATACCTGAGGGTATTGATTCAAGGCATAGAAGGGTTACTGTTAGCTGTTATTCCTGGCCAGCTGTTAATCCGCGAAAATGTTTGGCGGTTTACCAAAAACAGATGATTCCATTTTTTAGGGTTTTTGCTGAGAATAACGTTCAAGAAATTACTACTATTAGTCAAGATTTTTATAATAGATCACTGGCAAGAGGTGATTATAATTTTTTTATTGGTCAAAAGTAATGCTGATTATTATTTATTTATACTTATAGCACATTTATTTCAGACAACATGATTTCTCCTTTATTAAACGTTAATAATTATTACTCCACTTATAAAGCAAATATCAAAACAAATGAGAAAGGATTTAGTCCAATAATTATTAGTCATGTAAATTAGATAAAAAATTGGATGAGAATTTAATGAATACTTTCATGAAGTTCGATTTGTTGCCAAAATCTTTCAAAGTTAACTTTTCATTAAAAATTTATTTTTCATTAAAGTGAATCTAAATCAAGATTTTGCTAGGAATGTAATAATTGTATCGCTTGGACCAATTATTGCATCTGCCTTTTCTTTCATAGCAGAGCCTTGGATTGCAAGATATTGGGAACCTGAAATATTTGGACTGGTTTCCTACTTTGGTTCTTTCCTACTAATGATTTCACCAGCTTTATTTCTTCGTTATAACTTCGCTATTGTTCAATGTAAAAACAAGTTTGAAGAGTATAACCTTGTTGGGCTATCAATCGCCGTTTTCAGTGTACTTTTTATCATAATATTTATCCTTTTTCCATATTTTACTAAATTCTTAGGTTCAGATTTCCCTTTCTTAAGATTTAAATTTAACTTTTTTATTTCACTATTTTTTGCCAGTTTATATGCTCTTCTAAGGTATTGGGCAGCCTTCAGTAGGAAATTTGTACAGATATCTCTTTCTACTATCATTCTTCAAGTTTCATTCACCATTCTGCTTTTAATATTTGGATATTTACAAAAAACAGATACAGATACAATAATCTGGATAAGAACAATTTCGTATATTCTTGGACCAATTGCTTTAATTGTAATTTTTTTCTGGAAAAATTTCCAAACATTCAAACAGCACGTTTCCCTTAGGGGAATAGTATTAGTAGCAAAAAAATATAAACGTTTCCCACTTTTTGAGTTTTGGGGGTTTACGGCAAATCTAATTGCTTTTAATATTCCAATAATCTTGATTGCTCGTTACTGGGGGCAGGAAATAAATGGACTGTTTTCAAAAGCCTTCTTTATTGAATACATGTTTGTAATGTTTGTTGGCGAAGCTATTAGCAGGGTGCTACACAAGGAGTATTCCGATATGGTAAACCAAGGAAAGAATAGTGTCCCATTTATTATTAATACTTTTTTTACCCTGGTTCAGGTATCGCTTTTACCCTTTATTTCACTAATTCTTATTGGACCTGAACTATTTGAACTTTTTCTTGGGAAAACTTGGGCACAATCTGGTCTTTTCGCTCAGAATATTGCTATGTGGATGTTCTCTATTGTTGTTTCTCTGTCATTTTCACCTCTATTTTCAGTTTTAAATAAACAAAAGCAATTTGCAGCGTTCCACTTGGTACTTCTGTTCTTTAGAATTGTACTATTGACCATTTTTGGTAGAATTCAAATGGATGTTTTTAATGCGGTTCTAATATTCTCTTTGGTAAATTTTGCCCTCTTATCTTTTCAAACACTATATATACTGAGAGTAGCAGGATTAAACCTTGGGAAAATCTTAAGGCTTTTACTTAAACCGGCTCTTCAGTTAATCCCATTTGTTTTTCTTGTTAAAATGATACAAATTTTCATTTCCCCTTCCCCAATTTTTCTAATAATTATTGTGTTCGTCCTATCAACACCATACATTTATCTTTTTTACCTTAAGAGCACAGTATTACCCATGTTGTTTGGGAAACTTTTTAAAAATTAAAAAGGTATAGAATTAGTTAACCAATTATTTATGGTGAAAATTTGCATTACAGGAGATATTTCATTTGCTAATATTCAGGAGCATAAAATTGGTTTATATCTAAAATCAATTTTTGAAAATTCAAACCTTTTTGTCGGTAATCTTGAAGCCGTTTTTACTAACTATGATAGAAGAAGGAAACTTCATCCCTATCACCTCAAAGCTGACAAGTCATTACTCAATACCATTAAAATATTTGATAGCTTTTCCTTGGCAAATAACCATATTCTTGATTATGGGAAGAAGGGGTTTGAAGATACAGTTGCCGTAATGAAAGAGAATGGAAAGTATTTTTTTGGGGCAGGCATTTCAAAAAAGGAAGCCGAAAAACCATTCACCAATGAAATTAACGGAATAAAAATTGCCATTTGGGGAGTTTCACGTTTTGCCAATTCAAGATTTTATAGAAAAATAGGTACAGCAAGTGATAGGTCTAAGAGACTTTTAAAGGAAATCACAAAGTATAAAAAGGAAGGTTTTTTCAATATTGTAATGCCCCATTGGAGTTATGAATATGTTCCATACCCGAGCCCACTTGATAGAACGGTTGCTAGAAGATTGGTTGGAGCCGGTGCTGATGTGATCGTTGGCTCACATCCTCATGTGGCTCAGGGCATCGAGGAGCTCAACGGCAAAACGATTTTCTATAGTTTGGGGAACTTTATCTTCTCAAGTAAGGATTTTGCCGATAAGAGCAACTGGAAACTATTCAAATCGTTTGCCGTTGAGCTTAGTATTGCTAAAGACCTCACATACTCGTATCGTCTAATCCCATATGTTACTTCCGATGAGCAGGTTGAAGCGGCCAATGAGTCCGACTCAAAGCAAATCCTCGAATATGTTGAATCGATTTCTAGAAACTTCTCTTTACCCAAAGAGGAATACAAGATTCTTTTCTATGAGTCGATCAGGAGCATGAGGGTTCACAGAGCTAGATTACACGTCCCGGTCAAATCCTCAAAGGCAAAAAGGAGTTTTCTTAAAAAGTTACGAGGAGTTCTTATTAAAATAAAGTATATGAATTGGCAGGATTTCAAATTGGCATACTATCTTTACTTTTCGAGCAGATTCTCAAAAAAGTAATAAAATGACCAGAAAACTCTCAATCCTCATCCCCGTTTACAACGACCAGGAAGTGCTGGATGAACTTAACCAACGGCTGATGCAGGTGCTGCCTTCACTCGCCGATCAATTCGAAATCGTTCTGGTGGACGATGGTAGCAAGGATAATTCATGGGTTATAATTGAAGAGTTGAAAAAGGATAATCCTAATATTGTTGGCATAAAACTCATGCGCAATTTTGGCCAGCAAAATGCCATAGCTGCTGGTCTTGATTACGTTACTGGCGAAGTAGTTGTTATTATGGATTCCGATCTGCAGGACAGACCGGAGGATATCCCAAAGCTAATCGATGCACTGATTGAGAATGACGCGTCAATGGCTATTGCCAAGTGGAAAACACGCAAGGATTCATGGTTCAAGAAATTTGTATCAAAGCTTAACTATAAGGTTTCACAAAGGATAACCAAGATTAGCCACGAACCAGGACTAGGGGTTTTCAGAGCCATCCGTAGGGAAGTTGTAGAGGAACTGAAAAAGTATCGTGAGACAACATCCACCACGCTGAGCCTCCTTTACTGGATCGGTGTGGATTATGTAACCGTGGAATTGAATCGCGACGAACGCTTTGCGGGTAAAAGTGGATACAATCTGAAAAAGATGCTCAAGCTTACCTTTGATAGAATTTTCTCATTCTCAATGTTTCCTATTCGTGCAGCAATTTATACCGGTTTAACAGTCTCAGCGATTAGCTTCATCCTTGCAATTATACTGGTACTTCGATATTTCTTAGGAAAGGTTGCTCCGGGATGGACCTCTATTATCGTGTTGGTACTTTTCCTTTTTGGAATGAACTTCATTTTCCTCGGGATAATTGGCGAATATTTAGGAAGAGTATTCCTAGAATCAAAGCAACGCCCAAAGTACACAGTAAAAAAAGTTTTAAAATAACGTTATGTCAAAAAAAGTTATTATTCTCGGAGGTATTGGTAATGGAAGCGTAATTGCCAATGCAATTGTCGATGCCAATAAAAGAGGCGATAAGGAATGGGAATTTGCAGGGTATCTTAACGATAGAATTGAAAAAGGTGGCAGTATTGAAGGATATCCTGTTCTTGGGAAAATATCCGATACCAAAAAGTTGTTTGAAGAGGGCTTCTTTTTTATCAATACTATTTTACGGATCGATGGACAGCAGGAGCGTATCGACATGTTTGATCAGCTTGATATCCCAAACGATCGTTTGGCCACTTTTATCCATCCCTTGTCATACATTGCCCCTAATGTAAATCTGGGTTACGGTACTATTGTAATGCCAAACGTATCAATATCTTCAGGTACCTCTTTTGGCAAAGGATGTATTATTATGGTTGGAGCAACCATTGGACATGATAATACCATTGAGAATTACTGCCATTTCGCAGCTCAATGCTGCATTGGAGCCTACACAAAAATTGCCGATGGCGTTCACATTGGATTAAACGCAACCACAAGGGAAAATATTTCTATTGGAAAAAATTCCACATTGGGAATGGGATCTGTACTAACAAAGAATATAGGCGATAATGAGATATGGGTTGGTAATCCGGCAAAATTCCTCAGAATGGCAAAATGAAGAAACTGATAATTATTGGTGCCAACAATTTTCAGCTTCCTTTGATAAAAAAAGCAAACGAAATGGGATTGGAAACTCATGTATTTGCTTGGGAAGAGGGCGCTGTGGGAAAAGATTTTGCCCACTTTTTTTATCCCATTTCCATTACCGAGAAGGAGACAATACTGGAAAAGGCAAAGCTGATTATTCCTAATGGAATTATCTCCATTGGTTCCGATTTGGCCATACTTACGGTAAGCTATGTAGCAAATGAGTTGGGTCTGGTTGGTAACAGTTTGGAGTGCACAAACGTTTCAACCAATAAGTTTCTGATGCGTGAACGATTAAACCAGAATGGATTGCCCTGTCCAAGATTTACAAATTGCAACGAAATTGATAAAATTCATGCAACGAATCTTCATTATCCAGTTATAGTAAAGCCTACCGATAGATCGGGAAGCAGAGGAGTAACAAAGGTTAATCTTAGCAATGAACTCGGAAACGCAATAAATAGGGCAATGACCGAATCGTTTGGTAAGGAAATAATTATCGAAGAGTTTATTGAAGGCCTAGAGTATAGCGTTGAGATGATTTCATGGCAAGGGAATCACCACTTTCTTCAGATTACCGAGAAGGAAACCTCTGGGGCGCCTTACTTTGTGGAAAAAGGACAGCATCAGCCCGCTTCAGTTTCCAATGATATTAAGCAAAGAATTATTTCTATCATTAAAAAATCACTTTCAACGCTTGGCGTTGAGTATGGTGCTTCGCACTCCGAAATTATAATTACAAAATCAAACGATATCTTTATTACAGAGATTGGGGCCAGAATGGGTGGCGATTATATTGGCTCTGACCTTGTTGAACTATCAACCGGTTTCGATTATGTGAAATCGGTAATTAACGTTTCAATGGGTATTTTTGAAGGGGTTCGTATCAACGAGAGCAATTATTCAGGAGTGTACTACTGTTTCCCCAGTCCAGGAAAAATTATCGAAATTAAAGATAATTCAAGCAGCTATTCCGAAGTTGTCAGAAGCGAGATTTACCTAAAAAAGGGTGATTTTGTTCCCGAGATTAGGGAGAGCAATCATCGTCCTGCTTGTTTTATTTACAAAAGTATTGATAGAAGATTTGTACCAAAAGATAATCTTATTGAAATTATTACTGACTGAAAGTTTATTTTAAATCCTTTAAGGAATAGTTAAGAAAAATGATATTAATTATACTGTCAATTGTTTTTCATGTATTAGCAACCATTTGTTTAAAATTTGGGGCTCTTCATAATGAGGAATACACTATACTCGCAATTACAACGAACATCTTTTATCTCTTATCGTTGCTTTCCCTTTTTCTGCAAGCATTAACATGGCAGTTTACTTTGCGAAAATTTAATCTTAGCCATGCTTACATGTACACAAGCCTATACTATCCTTTTATCTTGATTTTTAGCTATTTTGTTTTTAAGGAAACCATTACATTGGGTAATATTGCGGGTACTATTATAATTTTTATTGGGATAACATTACCTAAAGGTTTATTGAAGCATTATGCTTAAGTATTTTCTTATTGGTTACATTGGTGTTTTTCTTACAGCAATTGCCCAAGTTACTTTAAAGTATGGAGCTATTAAAAAGGCAAGTAGCGGGTTTTTAACCTTTTTCCTTAATACTTATACATTATTAGGATATGGTTTAATGTTTGGGATCACACTAATTAATTTGTATATATATAAATACTTAGACATTAAATATGCTCTAATCTTTTTACCATCCTCCTATATTCTGGTTTTCCTTTTTTCATCTGTAATTTTGAAAGAGAAAATTGACCGAAGCAAGATAATCCAGTATAGTATAATACTACTGGGTGTTATTATTTTCAACCTTTAGTGGATTATATAAACTGAAAATTTTTAACAAAAATGCAACCAATTCTTTTAGGTTTCGATCCAAATAATATTCCAATTATTACTGAGATTTATGCTGATGTTTACAAAATTTTACAATTCCGAATTGCAAAAAACATCGAGGTCGATAAGCCTGATGTAGCCTATCAACCGAAAGGCTTTGAGTTTGATATCAGAATGCATAGCAATTTTGATTATTCTGAACCTAGCCATTTCCTCTTTGGGGTGACAACCCCACACGTCAAGTGGAAAGTTTTTCAATTTTTTTCGCAGAATCATGGAGTCGATCTGTCGAAGTATATAACGTTGTCGCATTCCGACAATAAGATTTCCGTTAGCGCAAAGCTTTTCGAAGGCGCTTTTATTGAACCAGGTGTGGTTGTTGCAAGTTTTGCCGAAATTGGCTTTGGGGTTACGTTAAAGCGATCTTCATCAGTAGGTCATCATAGCAGAATTGGCAACTTCTCAACCATTAACCCTGGGGCGGTTATCAATGGAAAGGTTGAAATTGGTTTCGGTACAACAATTGGTAGTGGTGCAATTATTTTAGATCACATTCAAGTTGGTTCAAAGTGCATGATTGGAGCAGGAAGCATTGTTACTAGGGATATACCCGATGGTATGGTCGCCTACGGCAATCCTTGCAAGGTGATCAGAGAAAACGATAAGTGGAGGATTCCTTCATTGAATCAATAAAAGTTTTTTATTTGCTAAAAAAAGGTTTAATCGGTAAATAATGAGAATCAGTTTATGAAGAAAATCATAATCAATTTCTGCCCTACGGGCATGGTTCCCACAAAAAATTTAACTCCATACGTGCCAATTTCACCAAACGAAATTGTAGAGCAAACTCATCAAGCATATGAATTGGGCATTACAATTGTTCATCTTCATGCTCGAAACTCAGATGAGAGTCCAACATATAGAGCTTCGGTTTATCAGGAAATTTTTGAGGGTGTAAAGAAGCATTGCCCCGGTTTGATAATTTGCGGCAGTTCATCGGGTCGAAATTGGTCTGAGTTTGAGAAAAGATCAGAGGTTCTTGAATTAAAACCCGATATGTGTTCGCTTACTTTATCTTCAAATAATTTTGTATCTCAGGCCTCAGTTAACGCTCCCGATATGATTGTGAAATTAGCAGAGAAAATGAAATGTTACGGAGTGATACCTGAACTAGAATGTTTCGATATGGGAATGATCAATTATGGGCTTTATCTTATTAAGAAGGGGATTGTTGAGGGACCCTTCTATTGGAATCTTCTCTTCGGAAATATTGCAGGAATGCAGGCAACCTTTAATCAGGTTGGTGCTGCTACTCAAGAGATCCCAAAGGACCACCATATTGCATTTGCTGGTTTAGGTGCTGATCAATTGCCAATAAACTCAATGGCCATTGCCATGGGTTACGGCGTTAGGATTGGTCTTGAGGATAATATTTGGTGGGACCCCTCACGAACTCGCTTAGCTTCAAATATTGATTTGATCACTCGCGTGCATCAACTAATTAATATTCATGGGGCAACTCACTTCTCGTCAATTGAATTTGGCGAAATAGGATTTTACAACAAATCCAGATTGCTCAACATAATATAATATTTTGTTGTAAATTATTTCCTGCTAATTAATAATAATATCGATATGCAAATCCCCTTCAACAAACCCTACCTTACCGGCAAAGAAGCCCACTACATGTACGATGCCGTTTATACCGGTAAACTTTCGGGTAATGGTAAGTACACCAAAAAATGCCAAGCCTTCTTTCAGGAAAGGTATTCTTTTCATAAATGTCTTCTAACCACATCGTGTACCGATGCGCTGGAAATGGCAGCGTTGCTCATCAACATTCAGCCTGGCGATGAGGTGATTATACCATCATACACTTTCGTTAGCACTGCCAATGCCTTTGTTTTGCGAGGCGCAAAAATTGTATTCGCCGATAGCCGCAAAGATCATCCCGGCATCGATGAGGATTCCCTAGAAGCGCTAATTACGTCAAAAACCAAAGCCATTGTTCCCGTTCACTATGCAGGTGTAGCCTGCGATATGGACAAGATAATGGATATTGCTAATCGCAATAATCTTTTCGTTGTGGAGGATGCAGCACAAGCAATTGATAGTTACTACACTGGTAAAGATGGTGTTAAACGAGCGTTGGGCTCCATTGGCCACCTGGCAGCATTCTCGTTTCACGAGACAAAAAATATTATCTCTGGCGAGGGTGGGATGCTAGTAATAAATGATGCTCAGTTTGAAAAAAGAGCTGAGATCATCTGGGAGAAGGGTACTAATCGGGCTGCTTTCTTTAGGGGAGAGGTCGATAAGTATGGTTGGGTAGATATTGGATCATCGTTTTTACCATCAGAAACAATAGCTGCATTTCTTTGGGCACAGCTAGAACATCTTGAAACTATTCAATCAACAAGACTAGATATCTGGAGCGTATATTTTAATCAATTATTTGAATGGGCAAAAAGGAATGGGATTAAACTTCCATTAGTCCCAAATTATGCATCCAATAATGCTCACATGTTCTTCATGATTTGTAATGATCATGAAGAGCGTACAAAAATTATCAAGAAGCTAAAAGAAAATAACATATCACCAGTTTTTCATTACTTAAGTTTACATTCAAGTCCATTCTACAAAGAAAAACACGATGGAAGAGCATTACCATATTCAGACAAGTATTCCGATTGTTTGCTTAGACTACCCTTTTTCTTTGAGTTGACAGAAAAAGATATTATTAAAATTTGTAATACGTTAAAGTCTTAGAAATTGTTTAAGTTTTTTGGAACTATTCATTTTATGATGCCACCGTAGGTGGCACATAACGATTGAAAAAGTTTTAAATATATCTTAGCGCCTCGTAGAGAGCGCAATAAGTTGTTTTCAATATTGCACCCACTCTGGGGTGCTTAGTTTAGTTTTACATATTTTCAATCGCTATATGCCCTCTACGAGGGCACCTTAAAATTTAAATACGCAAAACTTAAACAGTTTCTTAATAGAAATAGGTTTTTGAAATTAAATAATAGGTTTTTGGTTAAGTGAAACTCTTTCAAATTACATTGTTTTTTTTCAAGGATAAACTCAAGAATATTTTCCATTATTCCTGCTTTTTTCCCTACCGTAAACCCAGCAAACGTTACAAGATTTGGAATAGGAGCAGAGAAAGGGTATTTACAAAGAAGATAGTTGCACAGTATCAGAGGGATAAATCTTTTTTTGATTCTATTGAGGTCTCAATAATTATGCCTGCATTCAACAGGGCATACTGCATTGAAAAGCCGATAAAAAGTGTGCTGAATCAGCACCACTCAAATTGGGAGTTACTGATAATTGACGATGGAAGTACCGATGGATTGGGATCATTCCTTGAAAACAATTTCAACGATAAGCGGATTAAGTACTATAAAAAGGAGTGGGGAGGTGTGTCGCAAGCCCGGAATTTTGGGTTGGATAGGGCAAGCGGGAAGTACATCTTTTACCTCGATACCGATAATGTCTGGTATCCCGATTACCTTCGGAATATGATTGTGTTTATGGAAAAGGGAAACCTTGACACATGCTACTCCGGTACCAAAATAATTGACGATAATGGAGAAATAATAGGTTACTACGGCGAACCCTTTGTGTGGAACGAATGCTGGGAGCTAAACCATATAGATATCAACAGCTTTGCCCATCGTACCGGTTTATTGGGAAAGGGTTTTAGGTTCGACGAAAACCTTAAACGGCTGGTTGACTGGGATTTTATGCTTACCCTTACTGCAAATCATCGTACTGCATACGCCCCATTTCTTGGAATTGAGTACTACGATGGGCAGCATGGTAGTAGGATAACCTTTACCCAGCATCTCGGGGATGAGATAAAGGAGTTGATTAGCTATGTCCAGGAAAAGCATCGATCTTTAAGGGATGCTTCGTGTACTGGAAGTAAAAATTTACGACCACATTGGAAACAAATATTGAAGTAGAATATTTGCCTGTTTAAATATTAATTCTCATTCGGTCTAAAACAAAGTTAAATCTTGCCAAAAGTTAGCGTAATAATTCCCAACTACAACCATGCTCGGTTTTTGCCCATGCGGATCGATAGTGTTGTAAATCAAACTTATGGTGATATTGAGATTATTATCCTTGACGATTGCTCTACCGATAACAGCTCGGAGATTATTGAGAAATATGCCTCAAAGGACAATCGAATTATTAAACACTATAATACAATAAATACAGGAAGCCCTTTTAAGCAGTGGAAAAAGGGTATTGATTTGGCAAAGGGTGAGTTTATCTGGATTGCCGAATCGGACGATTACGCTGATATAACACTTATTGAAAAGTTGTTGGGGGCGTTCTTCCAAAATCCTGATATTAGCTTAGCATACTGCCAATCAAACTTTGTTAACACCAAAGGCGAAGTTGTTGGAAACCATATAGAAAACCTCAGTTTACTCCATCCTAATCTGTGGCAAAGCGATTTTTGCATGGATGGCAATGAGGTACTTGCCCATTTTATGCCGATAATTAATGTGATTCCCAATGTTGGAGCAGTCTTATTTCGCAGAAATATGGCTGACAAAGTCAATTGGGATAAACTTTTTTGCTTTCGATTGGGTGGTGATAGATACTTTTGGATTGAAGTTTTATACAACAGCAAGCTTTGCTTTACTGCAGAACCATTGAACTACTTCAGGATAGAAGGTGATACCCAAAGGGCAAAGCATTTGCATACGGCTTTATATTTAAACGAGGTCGCTGAGAATGTGATAGCCATTTGTAAACGGGTTGGTTTGAGCAGAAAGGTTAAACATCAGGTATTTAGGCAGTGGCTGCATTACTTTAGAAAAGCTAAAAGATATACCAATGAAGGTAATTTACGTTTTTATTATCGGTCGTCTTTTGCATTTATCAGGCTGTTGAAAAGCTTACTGTAGTTATTTTAAGGATTGAAAATGTATTTTTTCCCTTTTTTTAAATGGGAGGGAGATCTTATGATGTTTCAAATAATCATTGAAATTAAGAGTTTGCTTTATTGATTGTATGTTATACGACAAAAATCATCTCTTCATTAGTAATATTATTCTTTATTTGTAGTTGGAAATATTATTAATACTTTTTTAAGAATTAATACCAATAAATAGCTAATTATTGATTTTATAAACTTCAAAAATGATAACAGTAAAAAATATCTGCTGCATTGGCGCAGGATATGTAGGTGGTCCCACCATGGCAGTAATTGCCCAGAAATGCCCAGAGATTAGGGTAAACGTTGTTGATATTAATCCTGAGCGTATAGCCGCCTGGGAAACTGATGAGCTACCCATTTACGAGCCGGGTTTACTGGAGGTGGTTAAGGAAGCACGAGGTAGGAACCTATTTTTCTCCACCAATATAGAAAAGGGTATCAGCGAAGCCGATATGATCTTCATCAGCGTGAACACCCCAACCAAAACCTATGGAATGGGCAAGGGACGTGCTGCCGACCTAAAATTTGTAGAGCTAAGTGCAAGGCAGATTGCCAGGGTGGCAAAATCGGACAAGATTGTAGTGGAGAAATCCACACTTCCCGTTCGCACAGCACAATCCATAAAAGCAATCCTCGATGAAACCAGCAATGGGGTTAAGTTTAGCGTACTATCAAATCCTGAGTTCTTGGCTGAGGGTACTGCCATTGCCGACCTATTAAAGCCCGATCGCGTACTGATAGGAGGTGAGCAAACCCCCGAAGGTATGGCTGCCATAGAGGCACTCACCGATGTGTATGCACACTGGGTGCCCCGTGAGCGTATTATCCAAACCCGTTTGTGGTCATCAGAATTGAGCAAACTCACAGCAAACGCTTTCTTAGCTCAACGTATCTCATCGATAAACAGCATATCAGCACTTTGTGAAGTTACCGATGCCGATGTGGACGAAGTTGCTCATGCCATTGGAACCGATAGCCGTATTGGTCCAAAGTTTTTAAGATCATCCGTTGGTTTTGGTGGCAGCTGCTTTCAGAAAGATATTCTCAATTTGGTGTACCTGTGCGAGCATTTTGGCTTGCCCGAAGTGGCAGCATACTGGGATCAGGTTATTAGGATGAACGATTACCAGAAGCTTCGGTTTGCTCAAAAAATTATTAATACCCTCTTCAATACAGTTTCGGACAAAAAGATTGCCATGCTGGGCTGGGCGTTTAAGAAGGATACCAATGATACAAGGGAATCGGCGGCTATTTACGTTACCGATCACCTTCTTAACGATCATGCAAACGTGCATGTATACGATCCACAAGTTCCCGCTAAAAGTATGTATGCTGACTTGGACTATTTGGGAACTCGTTCTCCTGAGGAGAATAGCGCTATGCTAACCGTAAATTCAGATCCTTATGATGCATGTAAAGATGCTCATGCAATTGCCGTTATTACGGAGTGGGATGAGTTTAAAAACCTTGACTGGAAAAGGATCTTTGGGAGTATGAAGAAACCAGCCTTTCTATTTGATGGACGGAATATCCTTAATCATGATTCTCTAAGGAAAATTGGGTTTAAGGTATATGCAATCGGGAAGGGGAATCAAGGATAAAGGGGTCAAGGATAAAGGGGTCAAGGATAAAGGGGTCAAGGATAAAAGGATAAAGGATAAAGGGTAAAGGGTAAAGGGATCAAGGTTAAAGGTTAAAGGTTAAAGGTTAAAGGGAAAAAGAACCAAGGGAAAAGGAACCAAGGGAAAAGGAACCAAGGGAAAAGGAGTCAAAGGGTGAATAAATGATTAATCTTTAAGCGAATAATTATGGATGCTGTTTGGGAAGAAGAGATGAAGTATTTTGTTCAAAGGGACTTGAAGGATAGATTGTTTCAGTTTGCTGTTGATGTAATCCTTGCATTAAGAACCTTGCCAAAATCGCCTGAAAACAGCGTTATCTCTTATCAACTTATCAAATCCTCATCATCAAGTGCGGCTAACTATGAAGAATCACAAGGGGCTGTATCAAAACCTGATTTTTCAAATAAAATAGGAATATCTTTAAAGGAAATGCGAGAATCTAATTTCTGGATTCGTTTAATAATTAAAATAGGTAATATTAATGAACCCTGGCCAACATTAGTAAAAGAATCCGAAGAATTAAAAAAGATATTAGGTAGTATTTACTCCAAAACATCAGTAAGAAGATGACTTTTCATCTAAACTTTAACCTTATTCACTTTAACCTTTATACTTGAAAATTTTAACCTTGATAAAATGAAAGGAATAATTCTAGCCGGTGGGGCGGGAACACGTTTACATCCGGTAACAAAAGTAATTAGTAAACAGCTTTTGCCAGTTTACGATAAGCCAATGATTTACTATCCTCTTTCGGTATTAATGTTGGCTGGAATTAAAGATATCCTGATAATATCAACTCCACATGATTTGCCTAACTTCCGAAATCTATTCGGTGATGGTAGTCAGCTGGGTTTAAACTTTCAGTATGCCGAGCAACCTTCACCCGATGGCTTGGCGCAAGCCTTTATTATTGGCGAAAAATTTATAGGCAATGATGATGTATGCTTAGTATTGGGAGACAATATATTCCATGGTGCTGGGCTACAGAAGATGTTGCTCAACTCGGTGAAAACAGTGGAGGAGGAGCGAAAATCAGTTGTTTTTGGCTATTATGTCGATGACCCTGAAAGGTATGGCGTAGCCGAAATCGATGGGGATGGTAATGTGCTTAGCATCGAGGAGAAACCCAAGGAACCTAAGTCGAATTATGCAGTGGTTGGGCTTTACTTTTACCCAAATACTGTGGTTGAGGTTGCCAAAAATGTCAAACCTTCATGGCGTGGCGAATTGGAGATCACTTCAGTAAATCAGGAGTACCTTGATAGAGGTAGCTTAAAGCTGCAGGTAATGAGCCGTGGTTATGCATGGCTCGACACGGGAACGCATGAGGCGCTCTCAGAGGCAACAGAGTTTGTGAAAACCATAGAGAAGAGAACCAGTCTGAAGATCTCATGTATCGAGGAGATTGCCATGAATATGGGATACATTGATAAAGAAAAATTTGTTAAGCTCACTGATGATTTGGGCAAAAGTTCCTATGCCGATTACCTGAAGAGGATTATTAAACAAAAGTAAGATCATTAAGAAAAAAAGGATAAAAATTAAATAGCATGAGAAAAACTATTATGGTTACTGGTGGGGCAGGTTTCATAGGCTCCAATCTAGTTCACCTTTTGTATAAAAGCGATAAATATCGTATTATCAATGTTGATGCGTTAACCTATGCAGGGAATTTGAACTCGCTTAAAGATTTGAATGATTCCTCGAAGTACATATTTGAGCAATGCGATATTGCAAACAAAGAGGAATTATTCGGACTATTCGATAGGTATCAACCCGAGGGGGTATTCCATCTTGCTGCCGAGTCGCATGTTGATAGATCAATAGATGGCCCAGGACAGTTTATGGTTACCAATATTATGGGAACCTACAATCTTCTTGAGGCAACCCGAAGGCATTTAACCACCCTTGAAGATAAGAAAAGGCAGTCATTCAGATTTTTACATATTTCAACCGATGAGGTTTTTGGTTCGCTAGGTAATGAGGGTTATTTTACTGAGACTACTCCCTACGACCCACGTTCTCCATACTCATCTAGCAAGGCATCTTCAGATCATATTGTCAGGGCTTGGTATCACACATTTGGTGTGCCCACTTTGATAACCAATTGCTCTAATAATTACGGACCTTACCAATTTCCAGAGAAATTGATACCTGTTGTTATCCTAAAATGCTTAGCCGAAGAGCCGATTCCTGTTTATGGTAAAGGCGAAAATGTTCGAGACTGGCTTTACGTTGAGGATCATGCTGAAGCACTGATTAGTGTTTTTGAGAAAGGCAAGATTGGCGAAACATATAACATTGGGGGGAATACAGAGAAACAGAACATAGAGGTTGTGCGAACAATATGCTCAATCCTTGATGAGATAGTTGCTCCAAAATCTGTAAAAGAAAGACAACAATTGATAACCTTTGTAAAGGACAGACCAGGACACGATCAGCGCTATGCAATTGATGCCTCTAAGATTCGAAAGGAGTTGGGCTGGAGCCCAAGGATGACGTTTGAAGAGGGGATCAGAAGTACAGTAAAATGGTATCTTAGTAACGAGAAGTGGTGGAAGGACATCCTCTCGGGCGATTATAAGCTGGAGCGTTTAGGGCAGATCGATTAGCTAAACGCTTATTCTAAAAATTGATTTTAAAGCATATAAATGATTTTTATTAAAACAAGTATTGAAGGGTTGGTTATTATTGAGCCTAAAGTTTTTGGTGACTCTAGGGGATATTTTTTCGAATCATTCAACCAGACGGAATTTGAAGATCAGCTGGGTCATATAAAATTCGTTCAGGATAACGAATCAAAATCTACATACGGGGTATTAAGGGGGTTGCACTTCCAGAAGCCACCATTTGCACAGGCTAAACTGATAAGATGTATTGAAGGTGAGGTAGTTGATGTTGCAGTAGATTTAAGGGAAGGCTCATCTACTTATGGTAAACATTTATCGGTTAAACTTTCTGGCGAAAACAAGAAGCAACTTTTTATTCCCAGAGGATTTGCTCACGGCTTTGCCGTGTTAAGCGATAGCGCAATTATTGCCTATAAAGTGGATAATGTTTATGCTCCTGAATACGATTCGGGGATTATTTGGAACGATCCCGATTTAGGAATTGACTGGGGGATTAAAGACGAGGATGTTATTCTTTCTCCTAAGGATAGTGCTCTTAAGCCTTTGTCACAGAAAGATGTAGGCTTCTTCTAAAGTAAAAATAGGTTTTAAGCAAAAGGAACAGCACCTCCAAGTTTGGCAGGTGCTGTTCCTTTTTTTGGTTAGCAATGCAACTAAAAAAGAGCTACTTCTTTATTGCTTTAATGATCCCATAAATAATTAAAACAGAACCAACAACAGTTCCAGCTATTTGGCCTAAACCAAAGCCATCTGTTAGACCAATTCCAATGTCATCCAAGAAAATTGATAGTAATAGAAGAATTAAACCAACGAAGAGGTAAATAATTCCAGTCCTTTTGTTTTTATCCATTGTAGATTTAGTTTTGATTAGGTTTAATTATTTTAAAATGTATTCGTTCAATGTTACAAAAATAGAGAATAAAAACAAAAGATTGTTTCTAATCAGTAAAAAGGGTTGGTTGAAAAATTGAAAAGACAGACGGACAGCGTAATATTGAGAGATAGGTATTTACTATTTTCCTCCACACTCAGCCATTATCATTCGGCAGGCGTTCATGTTTCCCCGACTGCAGGATGCATGAAAATCGGCGCAAGCTTTTGCCTTGTTACCTGAACGAAGATGTGCCATGCCCCTGTTGTAATATCCCATAGCATTTTCAGGGTCTAAATCGAGCGATTTATCGTAATCCTCAATTGCATCTGAGAAATTACCTTGTCTGTAGCTTATAAATGCTCTGTAATTAAGAGCAGAAATACTTCTGGGGTTAATGTTCAGAGCTTCAGTGAAATCATCAATAGCACTGTTGAAGTTTTCGTCCTTAAGGTGAGCGGCTCCCCTGTTAATATAAATGGAAACTGCAATCTGACCGGATCCAAGTTCAAGAGCCTTGTCGAAGTCAGCAATAGCTCTCCGTGGCTGACCCCTTAGATTATTGAGAATCCCACGGCGCATGTAAAATTCAGGGTTGTTGGGATAGTCTCTTATGGCATTATCGATATAACGTTGGGCTTCCTTAAGGTTTTCTGTTAGTATGTGTGCCCGAATAATTCCGCTTAGAGCAGCTGTATCCCTTGGGTTTTCCCTTAAAACTTGTGAGAAGTCGTTTATGGCAGCGGGAAAATTTTTCATTTCAAGGTTCTGATAACCTGAGGCAATAAGTCCGCTTGATTGGGCTTTAATGCTGCCTGGAAGGAGCAAAGCAGTTATTATGAGTAGTATATTTAGCGTTCTCATTTTATTTAATGTGTTCGAAATATAGCACAATTCTGATTAGTTAGCAAATGATGTTTCAAACTTAGTTCTGTTCAGTATTGCGCGACCTAGGGTTATCTCATCAGCGTACTCTAAATCATCGCCAAATGCAACACCCCTTGCAATTGCTGTTATCTCGATATCAAAACTTTTAATCTTTTTATACAGGTAAAAATTTGTTGTATCACCTTCCATGGTGGCGCTAAGCGCCATGATAACCTCTTTAACGGTACCCGAGGCAATTTTGTTTACTAAACCTTCGATGTTCAAATCTGCTGGACCAATGCCGTTCATAGGACTTATTAATCCTCCCAATACGTAGTAAAGCCCATTGTACTGATTTGTCGATTCAATGGACATAACATCCTTAATGCTTTCTACAACGCAGAGGAGTGATGAATTTCTTCGGGGGCTGGAGCAAATGCTGCAAATATCAGTGTCGGATATGTTTTTGCATTCTCGGCAATATTTTATATGTTGCTTTAGCTGTATCATCGAATTGGAAAAGAGTTCAACATCTAAGGTCGGCTGTCTAAGCAAATGAAGGACTAATCGTAAAGCCGTTTTCCTACCAATGCCTGGTAATTTGGCAAACTCTTCAACAGCGTTTTCAAGTAGTTTCGATGGATAGTTTTGAATGTGCATAAATTGCCTTTTCCTACTTATGCAAATCTACAAATTATCAACCAAAAGCGGTTGAGAGAAAAATTTTTTATTTCACCTTTTTTGCCTAGAATTGCAAAGTTTTTAAGAAAATTGAACATGGAGCCAATTTGGGTGATATTTATCATCGTTTTGTATTTTGGAGTACTTATCGCAATTGGAGCATATACGAGCCGTAATGCAAATAACGAGTCTTTCTTTTTGGGCAATCGTCAATCTCCTTGGTATATCGTTGCCTTTGGGATGCTTGGTGCTTCACTTTCCGGGGTAACCTTTATATCTGTTCCAGGTTATGTGGGTAGTAGCCAGTTCTCGTACTTACAGCTGGTTATGGGTTACTTACTAGGATACTTTATCGTTGCAAATGTTTTGCTTCCACTATATTATCGCCTTAATCTAACATCGATATACACCTACCTAGAAGCCCGCTTCGGTTTTTATAGCTACAAAACAGGGGCATCCTTTTTCTTAATATCAAGAATTATAGGAGCATCGTTTAGGCTATTCTTGGTTGCTACTGTTCTGCAAATTACTGTTTTTGATGCATGGGAGATTCCATTTTGGGTAACAGTAGTAGTAACCATTCTTCTAATATGGTTATACACCAATAAAGGAGGTATAAAAACTATTATCTGGACTGATACACTCCAAACCGCAGCAATGCTTACAGCAGTTGTGCTAACAATTTTTTTTATTGCGAAGCAGATGGATTTGTCTTTTGGGCAGATGGTGCATACTATTAAGGAGAGCGAGTATAGCAGGGTTTGGTTCTTTGATGATTGGAACGATAAGCGTCACTTCCTCAAGCAGTTCTTTAGCGGAGCCTTTATAACAATTGTTATGACCGGGCTAGATCAGGATATGATGCAGAAAAACCTTAGCTGCCGAAATATTGGTGATGCCAAAAAGAACATGTACTGGTATGGCTTTGCATTTTTACCTGTTAACTTTATTTTTCTTTCACTTGGGGTTCTCCTTTTCACCTTTGCCCATAAGCAGGGGATAGCCATCCCGACACAAAGTGACGACTTATTCCCTATTATCGCTACACAGGGATATCTACCCAAGGTGGTTAGCATACTTTTCATTCTGGGAATTGTTGCAGCAGCATACTCCAGTGCCGATTCTGCGCTTACAGCATTAACCACATCATTTACAGTTGATATTCTAAGCCCAAAACACAAATCAGAAGTCGAGTTAAAGAACATTCGTAAAAAAGTGCACATAGGAATCTCCTTGCTTATTGCTGCCGTAATTATGATTTTTAGAGCGGTTAACGATGAGAGCGTGATCAGCACATTGTTCACAGTTGCTGGATACACCTACGGACCGCTCTTGGGATTGTATACGTTTGGACTGTTTACTTCGTTTCAGGTCAAGGACAAATGGGTGCCAACCATAGCAATCCTTTCCCCTATTATATGTTATGTTCTTTCTCAAAACTCCGTTTTTCTTTTCAAAGGCTATAAGTTTGGATTTGAATTGCTGATGGTTAACGGAGCGATAACATTTTTAGGTCTCCTATTACTGAGAAAAAAAGGGGTTAGAGTAGGCAAGGTCTAAGATGATCTGCAAGAAAATCGAGTTTGCCTGCTTATGGCTGGCAAACTCGAATGAATTTTATCACATCTTCAACGATGCTTTGCTAAATATATGCGCGGGAATTTGTTGATTGAATTTTATGCTGGAGATTTCATAAGCAGTTCCATCGCCCTGTTTAAGCATATCTTTAAAAACCATTTTTGTGGGGAACCAACGACCATCTATCTGTTTTACATCGCTAAGCGTTGTTCGCTTAAGTAACTGCCCGCTCTTGGCAAAAAGTTCTTCCTTTAAGGGCACATATCGTTCTGCATCAATCCACATTTTTCGGGTATTGTAAGTTACATCAGTAACCTTGGCTGTTAGCTCCAAAATGTATGTTTTCCTGTTATCAATACTCTCTTCTCCAATTATTTTGGCATCATAAATCTCTGTTAGCTTTCTATCCTCCATCATATCCTCGTACGATAGATCAGACCCCATAACCGATTGGCGGAGCATATGTCCCGATATCTGAATAGTTCGATCGGTTGATGGTGAGTAAATCCAAAGCTGATTCTCAAGCTTCAGCATCTTGGTACCCTGCTCGCGGACGGGAGTGAGGTACTCTGTGAACGCCTGCTTGTAGCCAACAGAATATGAGCGCATGGTCATTGTTCGGCTGCCTCGCCTTCCATGTATGGTCATTGACGATTCGATAATACGATTTTCTGATGACATGTTTTTGTCCACCCTTTCGAGTATTATATCAGCACTAAGCTGTGCTTTACCTGTTAGAGAAAAGGTGATGAGTAGAATAAAGGGTATTGTTTTCATTTATTAAGTTTTTTTGTTTTAGTAATGATGCTGATTTGATATAATGTACAATTTGTGATCATCTAATAATCAGCGTTTCATTATGCCTCTAACTCTTTGAATAACCTCGCCGTTTGGCGTTTGTAAATTCCTATTCCTGAAAGCATTGTTCCTAAAATGGTTGATAATAACCCTGGAATAAATCCAATGTAGAAATCGGGTGGTGCTATTCTCGCTCTAATGTGCGTGGGCAGCATCATGGAAGATCCTTGCATCATCCCTGAAATATCAATGCCGTATTTCTGGATTAGCCATGCAAAGAATAGTCCAAATGCTGTACCAACAATGGATCCAGCAATTCCAATGAAAATCGATTCGTAAATCATTGTACGGTAAACATGTCCCTTCTCTTCGCCCATGGCGATACGAATACCAACCTCGCCGTAACGGCGAAGACCACCAAGCAGCCCAGCATTCCAAAGTACCAGCGACATGGCAAACACAAAAACCATTGAAATGTAAACCGACCACACGCTAGTTAGCTGAACATATTGTCCCATTGCTCCCTGCTGACTTAAACTTTTCATAACTGGGGAAAATTCATCCTCAGAGTCTTGTCTCGCATTGAACCCTTCGGCTGTTTTTACCGCCAGATCATCATCATAATAACCTATTTTTAAAAAACCCAGAATTTCGCTTGATGAATCGAACATGTCAAGGGCCAATCTTGCATCCTCAATATCAATAATAATTGCGCCCTTATCAATCGCCTCCGCTCCAAAACTAACCGTTCCTACAACCTTAAAGTTGTACATGGACATGCTACCATGCATGGTAGAACCGATCAGCGTTACATTATCGCCAGGATTAACCCCCAGTTTTTGAGCGAATTCTTCGCTAAGTATTGTCTCTCCCTGTTTTTGAATTAGATTTCCTCGAACAATCGAGCGAGAAAGGTTCATCCGTTCAATCTCCTTACTCTTAGCTGATAGCAAATCGAGGCCCATTCCAATGGCTGGACCCTGCGAACGGGTTTCACCATTCTCATCGGGAGCATCCACCAAACCCCCAAATTGAATTCGTGGTGACCATTCTATTCCTGGAAGTAGCTCCTGCATCTCTGTTAGTAGATCCCTGACATTTATCAGTGCTAAATCGTTGGGAATTTGGTGAGCATTCTCGGCGTAAGCACGAGTCATCACTTTTAAATGCCCGTTTGTGAACTTAGCATTAGTTTCAATAACATCGCCCATAAAACCTCTGATATAGGCACTCATTAAAACGGTAAGCATCACCCCAACGGAAACAATTATCACAGGTAACCTGCTGCGACTCTTGTCGCGAAGAAGACCTTTTATTAGAAATTTTATCATGGTGTTGTGTGTAAGCAGTTTTTAAAGTATTTTATAAAGATAGGTTGTCAGTTATCAGTAGTCGGTTACGAGTTAACTTATTATCCTTTTATCCTTTTATCCTTTTAACCTTTTAACCTTTAACCTTTAACCTTTCACTGTATCTTCCCCCTCAATGCCTCAGTTGGATTCATCTTTGCAATTTTTCGCGAAGGCCAGTAACTAACAACAGTAGTTGTTAAAACAACAATTAGTATGGTTGACATTACCAAGCCAATGCTGTAAACTGGATATAAGGTTTGCGCAATGGCCATGCCCAATTCGCTAACATCAATGGGCATTGTCCAGCCAACTTTGGCTTGCCAGCCAAGAAATGGAAGACCATAAGCTGCACCAACCAGAGCCGCTAGAATTGAATACATCGCACCTTCAACTGTAAATAGTCCAACCACTTCCTTTCGAGTGTAGCCTAGGGCAATATAAGTCCCAATTTCCTTCTGCCTTCTAAAGATAGAAAGCACCATGGTATCGAAAATGGCAAGCATGGCCAGTAGAATAAGAATAAAGTAGAATATGGACAAACCCGTAGATTTTGTTTTTATCAAATCATCAACCGATTTTGTTAGGATATCCCTAGTTTTTAAAGTCCATCCTTCAACCTGTGACCTTTCAATTTCACTATCCTTAAACGTAAGCATTGTCACATGATCTTGCAGAAGACTTATTTCCTGTAGTTTATCCAACGCTATGTATATTTGTCCCTGCTCAATGGCAGGAACGTTGCTCGCGAAAATATCTACAATAAACACATCGGTTGCATCGAAAGTTCCATTGGAATCGCGCCAGCGTACAGTTACGTAGTCGCCCTTTTTGATGTTCATGTTTTTTGCCATCATCGCACCAATTACTGCAGGAATTGCCCCATCGATTACCGTATCGAGTTTATGGGTTGGCTGGCTAAAAATGTTTTGATTTGGGTTTATTCCCTTAATTGCAATGGATTGCATTCTACCCTCCGGGTAAATAGTTCCCTGTACGATAAGGATTGGCTCCATATCGGCCCGTGCTACTTCGTTCTCAAATTCCTTGGGAATGGGTGCATGACTATCGGTAATGGTAAATGGATCGTAAGGATCGTAGGATTGATGCCAATACTGTCCACCGCCAATTTGCCAGTTGGTCATGTCGTGCTTGGCCTGCTCTTCCCAGCCAATCATAACGCCATTCATCCAAATAATCACAACGTACGAGAACGATAGCACAATCACATTGAGCCAGGTTCGAAGCCCGGCACCAATGAGATTACGGAATGCTAGTTTAATTGCTAGTCTCATTATTGTAACCTTTAATTCGATTTTACAATTTCATCCTTATCAACCATTCCGTCCAGAAGAAAAATTTTACGGTGGAGATAGTTTATAACTTTTTCATCGTGTGTAGCGAAAAGGAAAGTAGTGTTAAGTTCACGATTTAATGTTTCCATAGTTTTCAGGATGTTATGCGAGTTTGCCGCATCGAGGTTGGCCGTTGGCTCATCGGCTAGCACCAGCGAAGGCCTTTTAACCATTGCGCGGGCAATGGCCACACGCTGACATTCTCCTCCAGAGAGCTGTGGTGGTTTCGATTTAACCTTATCGGTTAGCCCAACCCACTCAAGCGCATCTGTCACCATCTTCTTGCGCTCGGAAGTTGAGAGATTGAGTAAAAGCAAAGGGAACTCAACATTCTCGTAAACTGTATGTACCTGTAGCAGGTTGTAACTCTGAAAAATAAAGCCCAGATTTTCCTTTCGGAGTTTAGCAGCCTGCTTGGCGTTCAGCTTTCCGATGGAGTTACCCAGCACTAGAGCTTCTCCATCCGATGGCACATCGAGCGACCCAACGATGTTGAGCAGTGTAGTTTTTCCCGAACCGCTAGGGCCAATTAGCCCAGCGAATTCTCCCTTGCCAAAGGCAAGATCGATGCCCTTTAGGGCAGTGAACTCACCCTTTCCCATTGGGAACCGCTTGGTGAGATTGGTTGTTTTGATTATTTCCATAAATCAATTTTTTTGAAGGTGGATAACGCTGATTAAGCGGATTTAAACGGATAAAACCATAATGGATTTGATCAATTTTGCCTAATTAAGATTATCAAATCTGCGAAAATCAGTTTAATCAGTGTCATCTGCGTTCTATTTAAAGTTAATGATTAAAAACAAACATAAACTGCACTCCTTTGCCCCCAAAGAGATTGTTACTTAAATTCTGCTGAGGGAGGTTAAACGTTTCAGGATTCCAATATGTCATTAAATGCAACGAAATCCGATTATAGGTTCTTTGCCAGTTAAGGAATGTGTAAAATTCATCCATGTCCCAGCTGTAGTAAACCATTGCCGATAGGTTATCAAAAATACCTATAGGGTAACTTATTGATAACAAGGAGAATTGGTATTCCTTCTTCTTAAAAATTGGCTTTTCGTCATAAAGAATAAAAAGATGTTCATACACAGCCAGTAAACCATTGCCAATTGCAAAGGTGTAATCAGTTCCAATATTCAGCAAGGTATGATTGATTAACCCTTCCAAGTCCTTTCCAAACAAATTTCTGGAACCTTCAACCCATAACCCAACAATCCAGTCAACTTTGGTGTCAAAGCCAAGCTTGTTTTCTGTGTATTCAGACCTTGGCACTGTCGAGATAAATGGTGGTTCATACATTGCTTTTCTGTGGTGATAGCTGAATGCAACTTCCCCAAGAGGCACAGGCAATTGTATTCTTCCGCCAAATTCGGGTTTTCCCTTTACTGTTTTGAACACTTCCCATCCCTTTGGATCCTCATTCCCATACAACCCCCAGAGCCATATATTTGCATTGTTCAGGAAGTAGTACCTCCCTATCAATCCCCAAACCCCATCGGTGAGCTGTAGCGGATCGCGGGGGTCCATCTGGTCGAACCACATCAGCGGACGTAGCATGGTGGCAGAGCCAAAATTAATCTTCTGTAACCCGGCTCGAATTTCAAATTGAGGCGTTGAGTAGCGTGTCCAAATCCTGTAGGGTTTTGCTTCCCCATAGGGATCGGCATTACTATACCAGTTGAGGTAAATATTTGCCGAAAATTCTAGATCGAACAAACTTTTCTCAGAAAAGTGTTTTGTTAGGTTTACCTGCGGGATATACCGCCCACCAATTGCAAGATCCTCGCCAGTAAAATTGTAGTTTGTCCATGCCGATAATTGGCCCTTATATAATAAGGTATCCTTTTCTTGCCCACTGGAGATAAAGCTGGTAAGAATTAGTATCACAAATAATATGGCTAATGTTCTCATGCTTAGTCGTGTGGTATTATACCGTATGTAAACAAGTTGGCTATCTCCATGACTAGATCCTGTGGCTTTTCGTAAAGTTTTAAAATGCTCTCATCATTAATCAGCTCCATCATTTTCTGTGAAAAAATCAGGATCATTTCGGGTTTAAAGTCTTTTCTGAGCCATCCCTCCTGCTGTCCTCTTCTGAAATCCTCAACGATTGTTCCCCAAACCTCAGCAATTCTGCGCTGTATATACATTGAAATCTCAAGATTGGGATTATTGTAAAAGTCCATTAGGAACTCCTTGCTGATATCGTTAGTACCCTCAAATTTCATCATAAGCATCCTCCTCAACTTTTCTGAGGTAGGAATATTCTCCTGAATAAGCTTATGAAAATCGGCAATCGATAGGTCGATAACCATATCAAAAACAGCTTTGGCAAGCTCTAATTTGTTGGGATAGAAACGGTAGAAGGTCATTTTGCTCACATTTGCCTTCTCACAGATCTCCTCAATGGTTACGCGTTTAAAGCCATGTCTCCAAAAGAGTTCCTTTGCTATCTTAACAATATCTCTATGTTTTTTACTTCGATATTCCATTAGGTAAATATTACTAATATATTGCAAATATACAAAAAAAGTATAATAATGTATTTAATGTATAATATTAATAAAAAAAAATAAAAGATATCAACAGGCTAAACCTTCGTTTCAAACGCATGCAATGACAAATGTCATCATATTTTGATAAACCGAAAGGAAAAAAGAGAACCAATACAGTTTTTTGTGTGTATATTTGCGAGCTTGGAATAATGGGACTTATTATTAACTAACAACTATTTAATGGTAACATACAGTAGTTTAACGCTTAGCGATATTCTGAACCGTTCACGAGTTCAGTTTGCTGAGCAACCATCATTGGCTTTTGTTGGGGAAAAGCCGATAAGTTATTGTGATCTTTCAATACACATTAAAAACACATCCGGACTTCTTATTTCTTTGGGAATTGAGAAGGGAGACAGGGTTGCTTTACTTGGTGAGAACAGCCCTAACTGGGGAATTGCATATTTTGCCATTGCATGTATTGGTGGAGTAGTTGTACCTATACTGCCGGATTTTTCAGCAATCGAAGTTGGAAAAATTCTTGAACATAGTCAATCGAAAGCAGTTTTCGTATCGTCAAAACTATACAGTAAAGTAAATAATACAGGTGAGGTTGGTACACCAGATATTATTTTACTTAATAATCTTCAGGTCGTTGAAGCAAACGAAAAAGAAGTTGAATCAATTTCAAACTATTCATTACCTGAGCCGATAGTAAATATTGAGTTTACTAACATGAATTTTCCGGAACCTAAGGAGGAGGATTTGTTGGCAATACTATATACTTCAGGTACAACAGGAAAGCCAAAAGGGGTTATGTTGACCCATAAGAATATAATATCTAATTGCTTATCAACTTTCCAGATTCAGGAGATTACATCAAGTGATCGATTTGTGAGCATTTTACCCCTTTCGCATACTTATGAGTGTACTATTGGATTTATAATGCCAATAATGAAGGGAGCATCGGTATACTACTTGCAGAAACCACCCACGGCATCAGTTCTTATTCCTGCACTACAAGAAGTAAAACCTACCATGATGCTGGTTGTGCCCCTTATAATTGAAAAGGTTTTTAGAGGGAAAATTTTACCACAATTAACATCATCAAAGATTAGCGCAAAACTTTACGAAATACCTTTTTTTAGAAAACTACTCCATAAGGTGGCTGCACGTAAACTTCATAAAACTTTTGGGGGAAAATTACATTTCTTTGGAATTGGTGGATCTAAGCTTTCATATGATGTAGAGAGGTTCCTTTATGAAGGAGGCTTCCCTTACTCTATAGGTTATGGAATGACTGAAGCATCACCCCTAATTTCAGGTTGCACGCCTTCATTAGTGAAATTTCGCTGTGCTGGATTCTCAATTCCAGGTCAGGAGGTAAAGATTTATAACCCTAACCCAACAACAGGAGAAGGAGAAGTTCTTATTAAGGGTGCCAATATTATGGCGGGTTACTATAAAGACGAACAAACAACCAAGGAAGTTTTTACTGAAGATGGTTGGCTAAAAAGTGGTGATTTAGGGATTATCCATCCCAATGGTTTCATTGAGTTGAAAGGAAGACTTAAGAATATGATTGTGGGTCCAAGTGGTGAGAACATCTACCCTGAAGATATTGAGGATGTTATTAATACACATACTATGGTGATTGAATCAATGGTTTATGAAATGCGCGGCAAATTAGTCGCAAAAGTACATCTTAACTATGAAGAGTTACAAGCAAAATATAGTGATTTGAAAGAAGCTGCTCACAACATGCAACAGAATCTTGAAGAAAAAGCGCAGGAAATAATGAAGGAGATTCAAGTATATGTTAATTCAAGGGTTTCAGCATTCTCAAGGCTTCATCTAGTATTAGAACAAGTTGAACCCTTTGAGAAAACGCCTACCCATAAGATAAAAAGATACATTTATTCAACTCACTATTTAGATGGGTTGAACTTAACTTAAAAGAAAGAGGCTTAACGCCTCTTTTTTTATTCAACTAATCAGATAAGTACTTTAACTTGTTAAAGAGAATCAGCTATGATGTCCATATTAACACCTCTTGAACCTTTTATTAATATGAACTTTTTGGATAAAGGGTTTGATTTAATGTGTTTCAAACACATTTTTGATGTTGAAAACCATAAATGATTGAGCTGGGTTTGTTTAAAACCATTACCAACAAATATTATTTTTTCAAAGCCCAAGCGGGTTGCCATCTCTGCAATCCTATTATGCTCTGATTCTGAGTATTTTCCAAGTTCAAGCATTTCTCCAAGAATGACAACTTTTGGATATTTATGTGTAGTGGTAGAAAAGTTATGTAGAGCAGATTCCATACTGCTTGGATTAGCATTGTATGCATCAATTAGGAGTGTATTGCTATTTGTTTTAATAATTTGTGAACGATTATTTGATGGGGCATATTTCTCAATGCTTCGTATGGCTTTTTTGATATCAATATCAAAATGATTCCCCACACACAAAGCTGCAAGAATATTTTCAATATTATATTCTCCAGCAAGTTGAGTCTTAATACGAAAAGAAATTCCATTAGAAATAGTAAAGTTAAAAGCTAATTTTCCGTTTTTTGAGGCAATACTATCTACATGATGAAGTTCTCTTCCGTATGGAATAACATTGTTTTTAAAACCGAACTTAATGATTATTTCATTGAGAATTTTATTGTTTGTATCAATAAATACACTGCCATCAATTTTTAAAAGGAAGTTGTAAAGTTCGCTTTTAGCTCGTTTAACCCCATCAATAGATCCAAAGCCTTCAAGATGAGCTTTACCTATATTAGTAATAAGACCATGTGTTGGTTTTGCTATTTCACAGAGTTTGCTGATTTCACCTTCATGGTTTGCTCCCATTTCAATAACTGCCATTTCAGCATTAATAGGAACAGATAAAATTGTAAGAGGGACACCTATATGGTTATTGAGGTTACCCTGAGTTGAATATGTTTTGAATTTACTCTTCAGAACACAGGTTATCAATTCCTTGGTAGTTGTTTTACCATTGCTTCCCGTAAGAGCAATGAATGGTATACTTAGTTTAGATCTATGATACGAAGCTAATGCTTGCAAAAATTCTAAAACATCAGGAACATATGTAATTTTTGGATTTTCTTTTAAGTAGGGATCATCAACTATTGCTACTTCAGCCCCTCTTTCAATGGCTTGGACTGCAAATCTATTTCCATTAAAAGTTTCACCTTTTAATGCGAAAAAAATATCACCCTTGTCAATCAATCTACTATCGGTGCAAATCCTATGATTTTTTCTAAAGAGTGAATATATTTTTTCAATATTATCCATTTTCAATTGAAAACCTTGCTATTAAACTTAAAAAAAAAGACCCCATTATTTAATTAATGAGGTCAATATTGATTCAATGCTTTGTTATTTTCTATTGATACTTGCTTGAGAACCTACTGCTTCCATGGCACAACGGAAACCAAGGTCACTTTGAGAAGAGGCTTCATCTAAGAATCTTCGGGTACCTGGGCTTAGCCAATATGCACGGTCTTTCCATGAACCCCCTTTATATACTCTAACCCTATCATTGACAAGGGTAGTCATGCCATCATTTGGTCTATCAAGTCGAGTTGTTTGACCTTGGTAGTACATCTTATCAGAAGTTTCCCCATAACCTTCAACGTCTTCCCATTCATGAATACTTGATGCAACATCTCCATCCAAATGGTTGATGTAATATGCTTTATTATAGTTACGGCGATTAGCGGCTTCTTCAGGAGAAACGTCTCTAAAACGAACCCTACCAAGACTATCAACGTTTTTGACTGATCCATCAGGGTTGAGATCAAGAGTTTGAAAAACATTACCACGATATGGTCTGAATTCATCCATATCCTGAAATGTAAGCGGACGATAAACGTCTAAAACCCATTCGTTAACATTACCTGCCATGCAGTATAATCCAAAGTCGTTAGGCCAATATGATTTCACTGGACCTGGAATCAACTCTCTGTCATTAAGGTTTCCAGCAACACCCATATAGTCACCTCTTCCTCTAACAAAGTTGGCCATCATTTCGCCTCTGTTTCTTGAGCTGCTATTACGAACATTATGTCCATTCCATGGGTATATTCTTCTTTCTACAATTCTCTCATCGTAAGTGTTTCCAATCAGTCCAGAAGCAGCAAATTCCCATTCTGCTTCAGTTGGAAGTCTATACTTTGGTAATAGAATGCCATCCTCAAAGGTAATTTTCCTACCTTCTTCTTCGCCAGGCTTTAAGCTGGGTTTCGTATTTCTAACAGAAGCATCGTATTTGTCCAATAGGTATGCATCCGTGTTGAAGTTTTCATGGTCTTTTTGCTGTAGGTCGAGATTAATCCATCCACCCTTGACCAAGAGCATTTCGTTAACCCTATCGCTACGCCACAGGCAATAATCGTTTGCTTGTAGCCAGCTAACACCAACTACAGGATGGTCATTGTATGCAGGGTGTCTAAAATAGTTAGTTACGTATGGATCGTTATAGCCTAAGGGGCTACGCCAAACCAAGGTGTCTGGGAGAGCATTTTTATATACCTGGGGGTAAGAAACGTAAACCCTTCGTAACCAGAAAAGGTACTCTCGGTAGTCAACGTTTTTAACTTCGGTTTCATCCATATAGAACGATGCAACTGTAACCCTTCTGGGTATTGAATTCCAATCGTACATAATATCCTGCTCCACTCTGCCCATAATAAAGGTACCACCTTCGATGAAAACTAAACCAGGACCCGCTTTTGGGGTATAATCTGTAACAACCTCGAAACCACCATAGTTGGGGTCATTATATCTCCAACCAGTGGTTGATGATTCACCTGATTTTCCACCGAAAATACTGCAGGATGATAGCCCTGCTACCCCTGCTATTAGCAAAAATAAATAACTGTGCTTCAATTTCATAATTGATGGTTTTTCCTTTTGGTTCAAGAAGTTTACAACTTCAAATATAATAATAATTGTATTGATAATACTACAAGAACGAAAAAAACTATATTTTCGGACTTTTAATATAACGAATTTTTTTCCTTACTCTTGCCTTATACTGAAAATTCTTTCCAAAGGTTACTTCATGAGTCGATGTATTTATCCCTCTAAAACCTCCCTTAAAGATACTAAAATCATAACTGTAGCCAACAGTGTATTCGTCGTTATGATATCCTGCAAGGAATACAAAGGTATGGCTTGCTAAAGTTAGATTTTCTCTTAGCCAAAAGCCTGCAGAAAAAAAATGGTTGGAAAGATAAAGTCCAACATTAATTTGCCTAAAATCTTGTTGTTGTAGATAAAGAATATTGGGAGATATGTATAAGTTTTTTCTGAATAGATATCTTTTATAAATGTTTATATCACAACCAAAGTGAGCTGTGTATTTTCTTGGAAGGACAACACGTTGCTGACCATATTTTGATTCAACTGGTTGTGCAAGATGGTGAACAGAAATTCCTCCATAAAAAATATCCCATTCGCCAGCAATGCCGGCGGCAAAGTCAGGAACAATTTTAGAATAACCAGAGAAATCAGGGGATCCAATTATTTCACCTGTGGGGTCAATCATGTCAGGAAAAATCAAATTGCTTGTATTCAGTGATTTTAAAATACCACCTGCCTGAATACCACCCCTAAGTTGAAGATCGTACGTGACCTGAATTGTATATGAATAGACAATATCTGCAGCAAGGCGATTAAGCGATCCTTGTCCCTGTCTGTCGTTAACAATATTTACTCCTAAGCCACTATTAGCATTAATAAAGTATCTGTCGAAACTTACTCCATATGTTGTATATGGCGATCGTGTTGTTAGCCATTGGTTGCGATAGACTAACTTTGCACGCATATAGAATGGGTTTCCGACGTAGGCTGGATTTAAGTAAAGTTGATTTGAGTATACTTGAGAAAAACCTGGATCTTGCGCTTTGACAACATTTGTTATTGTCAGTAAAGCAATTATCATGAAATAAATATGATTTTTCCAGCTCATTTCGCTGTTTAAAAAGAATAATGTATTTAATATATACACAAAGTTTTCAAAATTATTAAAAATATATTGAAAAACAACGTAAACAAGGGTAAATTAGATTAATAATTTAACTTGTTTTGATCAAATAAATTGCATTTTTGATCAATTTAAAAAAAATGAACTTATACCTGAATCCAAATATAGCATAAAAAAAATATGCATTGCATTGAATGATAATTCAATTATCAAGATTTTTATCCAAATGAGTTAAATCACATTTAAACGTATGCCGTGAAAAAGTTAATAATTCTTCTTTGGGTATTGATTGCATTTTTAGAGGGTTTTACCCAAATCCCACAATTCGATAATTATCCAGATACCATTACACCAAAACATGTTAAAATTGTTGTTGGGAGTGGGCTTGGTATCTATTCTGCAGGATTATCATACCTTAGTTTAGTTTGGTATAAAGATCATGATCGTGTGCCTTTTCACTTCTACAACGATGGCAGGGGTTACTTACAGATGGACAAGTTTGGTCATGCTTATGCTGCATATTGGGAAAGTTTTGCTGCTTACAGAGCTTTACGATGGGCAGGTGTTGACAAAAAACGAGCTTTACTTTGGGGTGGTTCTATGGGTTTTGTATTTCAATTTCCCATAGAGGTTTTTGACGGTTTATACGAGGGCTGGGGATTTTCGTTGTGGGATGTTGCAGCAAATACTTTTGGTTCAACATTATTTTTATTTCAAGAGACTATTTTTAATGAACAACTAGTGTTAATGAAGTTTTCATACTCCCCTAGTGGCTACCCTAAGTATCATCATATTCTTGGAACTAATTATTTGGAAAGTTTTTTCCTTGATTATAATGGACACACCCACTGGTTTTCGGTAAATATTAGAGGAATAACTGGGATTCAGTCAGTCCCAAATTGGCTAAACTTTGCCTTGGGATATAGTGCCAATGGGATGATTTATGAATTTGAAAATCCAACTTATTATCAAGGAGAACCCTTTCCACATTTGGAGAGATATAGGCAGTGTTTCTTATCGTTGGATATAGATTTTTCTAGAATTCCTGTTAAAAGAAAATGGATCCGAACAGTTTTCCAAACCGTTAATCTAATAAAAATTCCTTTTCCAGCATTAGAAATAAACAGGATTGACCGTGTTAAATTCAGGCTTTTTTATTTTTAAGCAGAACAGAGGGTGTTTTATAAGGACTTATCGAGTTCTTTTTCAAAAAGAATTTTTACCATTTCATTGGGAATTTCACCGCTTGCTCCAAGATTTTTAAAGCCTTTCTCTTCGAGAAGTTGGCAAAGGGATTTATTGTTACAGGGAACGGTTCCACGTACTGCTGTTGATCCTTTTTTTGAAGCTTCGGCTATGGCAAAGTCAATCAATGCTTTGGCATAACCCCTACGTTGAAAATGAGGAAATATGGCTAGTCTATCAATATTGGTTTTATTAGTATCTGAGTCGTCAGGCTTAAGGGTAATTGTACCGATGGGTACTTTTTTTATTGAAACCAGATATACGTAGTTGTTAGAAATATCTTTTGAAATATCAGCATAATCCGATTGTGTATTATGCCAATTCCTAACACCTTTTTCCATGAGCTGTTGAGCACATTCTCTTACAATATAAATAACCTCAATCAGATTCTGTTCCTGAGCTAATCGAATTTCCATGTTTGACAATCAAAGTAATGAGGAGTGTTAATACAAATTTAAGAAACAAAGCTCAACTAACGCTTTAAAAACATAATTTTTCCATCAATAAAAGTCATTTCTACCTTTAAAAGAGGAAGTTTATCAATGGGTACTTCCATTAAATCCTCTTCAAGAACAATAAAATCGGCAACTTTACCTGGCTCTAGACTACCTTTTTGATTTTCTTCGAAAGCAGCTTTTGCTGCCCAAATGGTCATACCTTTAAGAGCCTGTTCACGAGTGATAGCATTTTCCATTTGGAAGCCATTGGGAGGAAATCCTTCAAGATTTTTACGTGCAACACCAGCGTAAAAACCGTAAATTGGATTGATATGCTCAATGGGGAAATCGCTTCCATTAGGTAACCATCCATTTTGCTTGAGGAGATCCTGGTAGATATACGCGGTTTTAATCCGATCACCCAGCCTTTTGGCTGCCCATATCATATCGGAGGTGGCGTGGGTTGTCTGAACAGAGGGTACTATATTAAGATCATCAAAACGATGAAGGTCATCGGGGTGCACCGTTTGAGCATGCTCTATACGCCAACGTAGATCGTTACCTGGGGTAAGAAATTGCTCGTAAACATCTATCATGAGCCTAACCGCAGCATCGCCAATGCAGTGGGTGGCAACCTGGTAGCCAGCGTCAAAGGCTTTTTGACAGATTTCTGAAAGTTTCTGGTGAGTCTCTAGTTGGAGACCTATGGTGTTTTTTACATCGCTGTATGGTTCAAGAAGCCATGCACCCCTTGAACCAAGTGCGCCATCGGCAAAAAGTTTAATGGTTCGAACTGTAAGGCTTGGGGTTGAATAGATTCCGCTTTGTACGAAATGCTCAAAATTCTCATCGGTAGGGCTTAGCATCACGTTAACCCTCATTTGCAATTTACCATTTTGGTGCATTTCATCGATGAGCAGAACATCTTTTAAATCTAAACCTGCATCGCTAACCGATGTTAAGCCTACTGCAAAGCAATCGTTTTGAGCATTCATAAGGGCGCTCTCCTTATCTGTTTTTGAATATTCTGGGATAAGGTCACGAACAAGATTGATGGCATTGTCGATGAGCACACCAGTAAGTTTTCCATTCTCTTTTATTAAATCGCCACCAATTACTACTGTGTCGGGGTTAAACCCTGCCATTTCAAGTGCTTTGGAATTGGCTATGGCAGCATGACCATCAATACGTGTGAGCAGCACAGGATTATTGGGAAAAGCTTTATCGAGCAACTCCTTTGTGGGAAATTCCTTGACATCCCATTCGTTCTGGTTCCACCCTCTACCCAAAATCCAATCCGAGGGGAATTTCTTGTGATGTAAAGTCAATCGATCAACCACTTCATTCCATGAACCAGCCCCAGATAGAGAAGCATTTCTTAAACTTAGTCCGTAACTTAAAAAATGACAATGCGGATCGATGAAACCAGGGTATACTGGTTTCCCTTTAAGGTCGTACTCTTGCTTTCCTGTGTATTGCCTGTCAATAGTTTCATCAGTTCCCATCGCAACGATTATTCCATTGTGGACTACCATGCTTTGGTAAACCGAGAAAGATTGATCGACACTGTATATTTTAGCATTTTTAATAATAAGATCGACTTTTTGCTTTGAATTGCACGACATGATGAATGGGATTGTTATGAGAAGTAGCTTTATAGGATTCTTAAACTTAACCATCATACTGTTATTTTTTTTATTTTAAATACAAATATATCGTTTTTTTGAATTGAGCATTGGATTTAAATTATTGTAAATTAAATATCAAGTTCATCGATAGGTTTGTGGTTATCATTTTATATTGTGATATTAGTATTGACTAAAGTATTGTTCAAGATAAAAAAGTCGTTTTTCTATTGATTCTATTTTTTTTATGGTATCCTCGTTCTCGAGATGAGAATAATTACCTTTGCAGGCTAATAAAAAACAATTGGATAAACAGCACCAAAATATTCAGTTACTTGCTGAAGCTCCCATTCGAAGAGTACTTTGGAAGTTTTTTCTGCCTGCGTTTACAGGGGTAATCATTAATTCACTATACAACATCGTAGACCGAATTTTTGTAGGACAAGGAGTGGGTTCACTTGCCCTAACAGGTTTAAGTGTTGTATTTCCTATTATGATCATTATGATGGCCTTTGGGATGCTTATAGGAATGGGCGCGGGGGTAAGAATTTCCATATTCTTAGGAAAAAGAGATTTTGTTCGTGCCGAAAAGGTATTAGGCAATGCATTTACCCTTATGGTATTTACTTCAATTTTTCTCACTATTCTTGGTTTTATCATTAAAGATCCTTTGCTACGTCTTTTTGGGGCAAGCAATGAAACTATTGGCTATGCTAACGACTATTTGAATATAATCTTGTTTGGAGCTATGTTTCACATGGTTGGTTTCTCGCTTAATAATATGATTAGGTCCGAAGGTAATGCACGTATTGCCATGTATTCAATGCTAATCAGTGCCGGAACGAATATAATTCTAGATGCCATTTTTATTTTTGTATTCAATATGGGAGTACAGGGAGTAGCTTGGGCAACGATTATTTCACATTTTATCCTTTGTATTTGGGTAATATATCACTTCAGGTCGCAACAATCGGTAATAAAACTTCGATCTTCAAATTTTAGGCTTAGCCGATCAATTATTGTATCAATTTTAACCATTGGATTTTCTCCCTTTGCCATGCAGTTCGCAGCAAGTTTTGTTCATGGACTATTTAACATACAATTGATTAAGTATGGTGGCGATTTGGCGGTAGGAGCTATGGGAATAATTAATAGTGTAGCCATGATGGTGGTGATGTCGATTATAGCCATCAATATGGCCGCACAGCCTATTTTGGGTTTTAACCACGGAGCGGGAAACTTTGTGAGGGTAAAACAAACCCTCTTCATCTGCCTGAAGGCAGCAGTTTTACTTTCAATTGGGGGATTTGTAGTGATGGAACTATTCCCTTCTCAGGTAATTAAAATGTTCAATACATCCGATCTCGAACTGCTGGCTTTAGGGAAGCAGGGTTTACAGATTTTTATGTTAGGACTACCATTGGTAGGTTTCCAGATCATCGTGGGGAACTACTTTCAGTCCACTGGAAAAGCAGGTATTTCAGCTTTCATCTCACTTCTGCGGCAGGTAATAGTTCTTATTCCCTTACTCTTATTACTTCCACACCTTTGGGGTCTTACAGGAGTTTGGGTTACTGCTCCTATCTCCGATTTTATCTCAGGTATAATTTCTATTTCATTCCTCGGTCGAGAAATAAGGCGATTGAATAAGGCTATTGAACAGGAAGTTAAATAGTTTTTTTGGCAGTAAAAAAGTATAAAATTGATTTTTTAAGATTTACAATATTTTCAATTTTCTTTAGTTATTCATTTTATTAGATTGTTTATTGTTTTTAAGATCAGTAATGAGAAAAGCCATTATCCCCTTATTCCTAATCACTGCCTTCTATTTCGCATCGTGCCAAAAGGAGAATATATCATTCGATTCATCTCTAAAGCTTAGCTTTAGCACCGATACCATGATGTTCGACACGGTGTTCACTACCATTGGATCAGCCACAAGGTATTTTAAAGTTTACAACAGAAATAAAAGCGATGTGGTAATATCATCAGTTCGTTTGGCAGGGGGCACAACCTCACCATACAGGATAAATGTTGATGGCGAAGCTACCAATCATGCAAAGGACATTTTGCTTAGAGGTAAGGATAGCCTATTCGTATTTGTTGAGGTTACCATAAATCCTACCGACCAGAACGCTCCTTTGCTGATTCCTGATTCCGTAATATTTGAAACCAATGGGAATTTTCAGGATGTGAAGTTGATGTCATGGGGTCAGGATGTGCACATGCTAAAGGGGCAAGTGCTTTATTCCAATACAGTTTTCACAGCCGATAAGCCATACCTTATCATCGATAGCCTATGGGTTTTACCTGGAGTTGAGTTGTCAATTGAACCAGGAACACATATACATCTGCATAATAATACCCTATTATATGTTGGAGGTAGCCTTAAGGTTAATGGGCTTCCTGATAATCCAGTAGTCTTCGAAGGAGATCGGCTGGAATCGTTTTACCGCGATAAGGCTGGGCAGTGGGGTGGAATTTGGTTAAGGGCAGGAAGCCATAGCAATCATATCGATTGGGCAGAGATAAAGAATGGAATTCTTGGAATTGTTGTCGATACGTTTGTTTTCGAGGGGGTGCCAACCCTCAAAATTCATAATACAAAGGTATTGAACATGAGCTATACAGCGTTGTATGCCCGCGGAGCAATTGTCGAAGCGGGAAACTGCCTTTTCGCTAATGTGACATATTACCCTGTTGCCTTAATGTGGGGAGGAAGATACCGTTTTTACCATTGCACCATTGCCAACTACTGGGGGCAGTATATCAACCGAAAGGGACCCTCTCTAATTCTAAATAATTACTATGAATATCAATTAGATCCACCTGATGGTTCGTGGTTTGTTGAAACAAGGGATATGGAAGAGGCGTACTTTGCCAACTGCATAATTTACGGTACAAGAAGTAACGAGTTGAGCGTGGATAATACCTATTTAGGCCAACCCGTTGATGCCCTGATGAACTATAAGTTTGAGAATACTGTACTCAGGGTTACCTCGGGGGTTGATCTTACCGATGAAACACGCTTTATTAACGTGCTAACCGAAAACCCTAAATTCAAGGATCCTTATACCAATTGCTATGAACTTGATACCCTAAGCATTGCAAAGGATTTTGGATTGTACGACATAGCCCTTCAATTCCCCGTTGATCTAAATAACGTGAGTCGTCTGAACGATGAAGGCCCCGATCTGGGAGCATACGAGCGAATCGAGTAACTTTCATTTTGTCATGATCATTTCATGGTATTGCCAAATTGTTGCTATCTTTAGCTTTTACTACAGCTATCGTTAAACATAACTCGTTTCGAATGAATATCATTGGCAACCGATTGTTAACATCCACCCTGATACCTCTAATCATTTTTTACCTACTTATCAATGTAGGACATGGGCAGGATCTCTACAGAATTATGTTCTACAATGTCGAGAATCTTTTCGATCCTTTCAACGATAGCCTTACCAACGACGATGAATTTACATCAGAGGGTGCACGATTCTGGACATGGCGACGGATGAATGATAAGTTAAACAATATTTATAAGGTGATTACAGCTGTGGGCGAATGGGATCCACCAACAATGGTGGGTTTCTGTGAGGTAGAGAATAGGTTTGTAATGGAACGGCTTACCAGGCACACTCCCCTCTCTAAATTCAACTACCAACTGGTTCATCGTGAATCGCCCGACAGGCGTGGAATTGACGTGGCATTGATCTATCGCCCCGACCAATTTACCGTTGAGGAGGAACGATTTTTCAGAGTCTACTACCCCGACGATTCAACCCGAATGACGCGTGAAGTGCTTTATGCTCGTGGCATTCTTGATGGCAGGGACACCCTTCACGTTTTTGTGAACCATTGGCCATCGAAGTATGGCGGAGAGCTGGCCACAGAACCTGGCAGAATTGCAGCCGCTAAAGTGGTTCGAAGTAAAGTCGATTCCATCCGAATCTTCTATCCCGATGCCCGAATTATTATTATGGGCGATTTCAACGATACACCAAATAGCCCACCATTAATCAAAGGTCTTGGGGCATTGCCACCCGAGGAACCCCTTAAGCCCGATGGGCTTTATAACCTGCATCAGTCTTACGTGTCGAAGGGCTTGGGAACTCTTAAGTATCAGGGTGCTTGGGAGGTTATCGATATGATGATTGTATCGAAAAGTTTACTGAATCGAAAGCACGGGGTTTACGCTAATCTTGATGGAGGAAAAATTTTTCAAGCCGATTTTTTGGTGGAACCCGATGAAGCTTTTGTTGGAATTCGTCCTTTCAGAACCTATATAGGTTTTAGATATCATGGAGGGTATAGCGACCATTTTCCGATCTATATGGATGTATACCCCAATAGATAAAGACTAGATTCGTAACCTAATGCATGGCTTAGTAAAATGGAAAGTGCTGCAATAATTGTATTCGTTGGACTCTTAATATTTCTTTCACATCTTTTTACCAGCATATTCGAGCGGAAGCGAATCCCTGATGTATTGCTACTGATGATCATTGGGCTTTTACTGGGACCAATTTTGGGATTGGTTTCTCCGGCCGATTTTGGTATTGCAGGACCAATGTTTACCACAATTACGCTGGTTATTATCTTGTTCGAGGGGGGATTAGCTCTGAGAATGGATACCCTTAAAAATGCGATTCGTGGGACAACAGCCCTTACAATAACCAATTTTTTTGTAACCATGGTAGCCATTGGGCTGATTGCCTGGCTAATCTTTGGATTAAACCCTGTTGCTGGTTTTATGCTTGGAGCCATTCTCGGGGGAACTTCTTCCGCTGTTGTTATCCCAATGGTACAGCACCTTAATATAAAAAAAGATTCCAAAACTATACTGGTTCTAGAATCGGCTTTAAGCGATGTGCTATGTATTGTAATTGCACTTGCACTCCTTGAAACGTTCAATGTCGATGAGGTAAAAATTGGGTTTGTAATTGGTAAAATTATTTCCTCGTTTTTCTTTGCTGCTTTTTTGGGATGGGTAGGTGCAATGGTGTGGTCATTTTTTCTCAATAGAATTCGAATGATAAGGAATGCCATTTTTACAACTCCGGCATTCGTATTCATAATCTATGGCATTGCTGAGATTTTGGGGTTTAGTGGTGCCATTTCGGCTTTAGCATTTGGTATTACGCTGGCCAATATTGATATCTTTTACATAGGTTTTATGAAAAAATTTGTAGCCAACAAATCCATTTCACTAAACGAAACCGAAAAAATATTCTTTGGCGAGATCGTGTTTATTCTTAAAACATTCTTCTTCGTATACATAGGTTTATCAATTCAATTGCTCAATGTACTGGCTTTGGTTTTGGGGCTTTTTGTTACTGTAATTATTTTCTGCTTAAGGATTCCTATAGTTAAAATTGCCATACGCAAAACGTTTCCCACGTTCGACTTAACCATGTTCAGCGTTATGGTCCCCAAGGGTTTAGCTGCTGCCGTTCTAGCGTCATTACCTTTCCAACATGGAATAGATGGAGGTGAATTCATTCGCGATATAACATATGCAGTTATTCTATTTAGCATAGTTTTTAGCAGCTTGTTAGTACCATGCATCGAAAAATCAGCAACAGTCAGAAGTTTTTATGGTCTTCTACTAAGAAAGGGATTGTTTTTTTGGAGAAATTCAAAATCCAATGAATCCCCAGACGTAAATGCTGATGACGATAAAAATACCCTTTAACTTTTTCTGGTTTTCTTTGTTGATTTCTTAAAAGGAATAGCTCAATATTCTTTAATACTACAATTCAATATGTATTTTTTTGCAAATCGTTTTGGCTTCCCCAAAATAATTACGACTTTTGCACTTCAATTTTAAAAGAAATGGTATCTCTCGAATTTGCAGTGAGTAAGGTTATTGAATTTTCAAAACCCTTAGGAAAAGCTGAAACGGTTTCCCTTTGGGAATCGCTGGGTCGGATTTTGGCGGTTGATGTGGTTTCCGATATCAATATGCCCCCTTTCGATAAGTCAGCGGTGGATGGGTATGCGTGCCGTAGGGTAGATCTGCAGAGCAATTTGAGAGTTGTCGAAGTAATCCCAGCAGGGCAGTTGCCCACAAAATCCATTGAGAAAGGAATTTGTTCAAAGATAATGACTGGTGCGCCTGTTCCAAAGAATGCAGATTGTGTGATAATGGTTGAGGAAACACAGATTATTGATGAGAATACCATTAGATTTATTGGGGAAGATACAAAAACCAATATTGCCCATTTTGCCGAGGATATTAATGTTAACGACACGGTTCTGCATAAGGGCACCCTTATAGAGCCTCAGCATATTGCCATACTTGCATCAGTTGGAGTAAGCAATGTTGTAGTTTCATGTAAACCAAAGGTTTCGGTTCTTATTACAGGGGATGAACTTGTTGAGGTAGAGGAAAAGCCAAAGGCCAGCCAAATCCGAAATAGCAACGGCCATCAACTTTACACACAGGTTGTTTGTTCAGGCGGCGAGCCAGTTTACGGTGGTATAGTTGAGGATACTCCAACGGCAACAACAAATGCCATTGCCAATGCTCTTGAAGAGAGCAATATTGTGGTGCTTACAGGGGGAGTTTCAATGGGCGATTTCGATTTTGTTCCAAAGGTATTAAAAGATTTGGGTGTTGAAATCAAGTTCCAAACCATGGCTGTACAACCCGGTAAACCTACGGTTTTTGGAGTAAAGGGCAAAAAGTTGATCTTTGGACTTCCAGGAAACCCTGTATCGTCACTATTCCAATTCGATTTGCTGGTGCGAACAGCCATACTCCAAATGATGGAAGCGGTTAAACCCATTAAGGATATTCAGCTAATGCCTTTGGCAAATGACTATAAGCGAAAAAGAGCTGATCGGCTTGCGCTTGTCCCAGCTAAGATTAATAGTAAGGGCGAGATAGAACCAATTAATTATCATGGGTCTGCTCATATCTTTGCCCTAGCCAAGGCAACAGCTATGGTAATGGTTACCATAGGGGTAAGCATATTAAGTAAAGGAGATCTTGTGAATGTACGATCACTTTAACAGGCATATAACCTACTTGCGCATTTCGGTCACAGACCGATGCAATTTGCGTTGTACCTACTGTATGCCCTCCGAAGGTGTTACCTTGCTTAAACACGAGGATATCCTAACCTTTGATGAAATAGTAGACTTTACACGTATAGCTTCAATGATGGGAATCAACAAGGTTCGCATCACCGGAGGTGAGCCATTGGTGCGTAAAGGAATTGTTGATTTGGTAAAAATGATTGCACAGATTGAAGGAATCAACGATTTATCGATGACAACCAACGGAACCCGCTTGGAACAATATGCTCAACCTATCTATGATGCTGGAATTAAGAGAATAAATGTAAGCTTAGATACCCTTAATCCCGAAAAGTACACCCATATTACTCGTGGCGGGAAATTGGAAGATGTGCTGAATGGAATATTTAAAGCAAAAGAAATTGGTTTTAAGCCAATAAAAATTAACTGTGTTGTAAAGGAATCTTCCCAAGAACCAAACGCTCTTGAATTGAAAGATTTTGCTAAGGAGCATGGCTTTCAGGTGCGTTTTATTCCATTAATGGATTTGGATAATGGAATTCATGGCGTAGTTGAGGGGGGCGAAGGGGGCGATTGCGCAAGATGTAATAGACTTCGTCTCACTGCCAATGGAATGGTTAAGCCATGTCTTTTTAGTGATATTGAATACAGTGTAAGGAAATTGGGTGCACGTGAGGCAATTTTAAAGGCAATTGAAACCAAGCCTGAATGTGGCGGAATTAGCACTTCAGGAGAGTTTTATAATATTGGGGGGTAGTGAAATTGAAAGTTTTTTATTCATTCTATGCAAAGGAACAGATAACTCGAAACTGATATCAAAATAAAAAAATGAATTTTTCTCATACCGACGACAAAGGCAAAGCAAATATGGTTGATGTGGGTTCAAAGCCTAATCAAATTCGTGAAGCGAAAGCCATCGGCAATATAGATTTAAAGCCAGAAACCATTTCGCTTATCAGCGAAAACAGCATGAAAAAAGGTGATGTGCTTACAGTTGCCGAAATTGCTGGTATACAGGCTGCCAAGCGCACATACGATCTTATTCCTCTGTGTCATAGCTTGTTGCTTACGAAGATTGATGTGAAAGCATCGATTACTGAAACTGGAGTTAGGGTTAGCAGTACAGTAAAATGTGTTGGGCAAACTGGCGTAGAGATGGAAGCCTTAATGGCAGTATCGGTAGCTTTGCTAACAATATACGATATGTGTAAAGCGGTGGATAAGCATATGGTAATTGGAGAAATTAAATTGTTGGAGAAAACGAAGAAGGATTTTTAAACTAGTCTTAGAATTAATGCCATGCAAAAAGTCAAGGTACTATCAGTTAATATTTCAACCGAGAAGGGAACCATTAAACTACCAGTTGAAAGCATAGAATTGAACGAGTTTGGAGTAACCAACGATGCTCATTCGGGCGATTGGCATCGACAAGTAAGCATGCTGGGCAAGGAGAGCTTTGATAGGTTTGCCAAGCTGGCTGGCAGAGAAATAAAATTTGGTGAGTTTGCCGAAAACATTACTACTGAAGGTTTAGAGTTGGTAAACACCAATCCGGGTGATCGTTTTGTGGGTGAAAATGTTGAGTTTGAGGTAACTCAAATTGGCAAGGCCTGCCATGGCGATAGCTGTGCAATCTACCGTGAGGTTGGTAATTGTGTAATGCCCAAGGAGGGAATTTTTCTTTGGGTAAAAAAATCAGGCATACTCAAGCCCGGCGATCAGTTAGAGTATATTCCTAAGATATACAAAGTGCTGGTTATTACACTTAGTGATCGTGCTTACAAGGGGGCCTATGACGATAGAAGCGGGCCTGCAGTGGTAAGCAGGGTTGATGATTTTTTTCAAAAGATTAAATGGCAACATAGCGTAGATACAATAGTTATTCCTGATGATGATCGCATGCTTCGTGGAAACCTGCTAAAAGCCAAGGAAATGAGTTACGACTTGGTGATTACCACGGGTGGTACAGGAATTGGTGAGCGTGATATTACTCCTGAAGTGGTAAAGGAGATGCTCGATAAGGAGATTCCGGGTATCATGGAGATGATCCGGGTAAAATATGGTACAGAAAAACCCAATGCGTTGCTAAGCAGAGGAGTGGCAGGGTTGATGGGCAACACATTTATTTATACTCTTCCTGGAAGCGTAAAGGCAGTTAACGAGTACATGGATGAAATAACCAAAACCCTGAAGCACTTATATTTAATGAAGATGGGTATCGACAGCCATTAGGTCTTTACAGAAAATTCTGAATCTCTTGTAAACAACCCCACCCATTTTCTCCATTTCTGCTCGTACTTTGGTATTTGTTTCCATCTCAAGGTGGCTGTCAAGGTGAGTCATTCCAGCTTTTATGGCTTCCTTTATTAGCGAAACCCCCAGAATGGTATCAATACCTTTGTTCTGATACTCAGGTTTAATGGCTCCAAGGAGCAGGTTTAGCTGCTTAGTTTTTCTTTGTGCAGCGAAAACCTTAAAAATTCCAAAGGGTAGCATGTATCCCCTATTTTTTTTAACCCCCTCACTTAAATCTGGCATTGCAAGTATAAATGCAATTACTTCCCTTTTTTCATTCTCAATAACCTTCAAATAACGAGGATCTAGAACCATTAAATATCTGCTGGCAAATTCATCCATCTCTTTTTCTGTAAGCTCGGCAAAACCATAAATGTCCTTAAATGTTTCATTCATCAAGCTAAGAACAGGACGTATATATGGTTTTATATCTCTTTTAGATGTTAGATTGACTACTTTTAAACTTCCATTATTTTTAATGGCCCTTTCGTAAACTTTGAAGTAAAAATCGGGGATAGTATCGGGAATTATGATCTTGTAAACCACTAGATCGAGTTCCTTGGAATACCCTGCACTTTCAACAAGATCAACAAGATAGGGGAAATTGCAATTGGTAGCAATCACATTTGGTTCGTCAAACCCCTCAATTAATAGGCCTTGAGGATCTTTGTCGGAAAAAACAAGGGGCCCAACAATCCTTTCCATACCCTTTTCTTCCGCCCATTGCTCAACTCTATGGAGCAAGGCGTGAGCAACTTCAGCGTCATTGAAAGTTTCTAAAAAGCAGAAACGAGCATCCTTTATTTTACGCTTTTGATTGTATTGATGATTGATAATTCCCATAATTCTCCCAACTACATCATCATGCTTTTTGGCAAGAAGAAGAATAGTGCTGCTATGCGCGAAGGCTTCGTTTTTTTTAGGATTGTAAAAGGTCCATTCGTCCATGTATATGGGAGGAACCCAGTTTGAATGATTCCCATGTATTTTTGATGGAAGATGAATGTATTGTCTAAGGTCATTTTTGCTTGAAACTTCAAAAACCTTAATGTTTGAAACAGTCATATTAAATTTTTTTTGCAATGTAAACAATTGTTTGATGAAAATATTATTTATGGTTTTTGTAAATGATTTTTTTTGAAAAAATTTACCTATCATAATAAATACAATCAATCTAAACCTTTTCCTTCTTTTTTTGTCATATATTTACTAATGTAAATATCAACTTTTTTATGATTACGAGAAATATTACTCAATTTATTCTAGTTCCTATCGGATTAGTTCTATTCCTTTTCATTAGTTGTAGTGAAGAAGGTAAGAAGAATCAAGAACCTAGCCAGAGAGCCAGAACAGGTTTAGCAGTTGAAGTATATGTCGTTAAACCGCTTCCTTTATCACAAGGTTTATCATTGTCGGGAACGCTTTTAGCAGGTGAAGAGGTGGAGTTACGAGCCGAAACCACTGGAAAACTTGTGGAATTTCATATTGAAGAAGGAAGATCAGTAAAGAAGGGACAACTGCTTGCTAGATTAAACGATAGCGAGATAAGAGCTCGACTTCAGAAGTTGAAATCAGACTTAAAACTTGCTGAGGACGATCTGGTAAGGATGCAAAGGTTAAAAGAAATAAACGCATTAAGTCAGCAGGATCTTGATGCTGCTGTAAATAGAGTAGATGGTATAAAAGCCGATGTAAGGCTATCTGAAGCACAGATTGAAAAAGCAGAAATAAGAGCTCCTTTCGATGGACGTATAGGTTTACGGAATGTAAGTCCTGGTAGTTTTATAGGTGCCAATACAGTATTGGCAACCCTTATTCAGGACGACCCATTAAGGCTCGAATTCTCAGTACCCGAACGTTATGCATATAGTGTGAAGATTGGTAAAGAGGTTACTTTTACCCTAGGGCACTACCCAACACAACACAAAGCAAGAATTTATGCCACCGAGTCGGTTATTGACCAACAAACTAGAGCCTTGAGAGCTCGGGCACATAGCCCTAACCCTAGAGGTGAGATGATACCGGGTTCTTTTGCAAGGGTTTCATTCACGCTGAACGGAAATCCCGAAACGTTACTAATTCCTCCACACGCCCTTGTGCCCGTATTGGGTGGACAAAATGTTGTGCTTGCTCGATCAGGAAGAGCAACCTTTGTTCCTGTTGAAACTGGAATCCGTACGGCTACGGCTGTTGAAATAGTCTCGGGAATACAGCCGGGGGATACACTTCTGCTATCAGGCTTGCTTCAGGTTAGAGAAGGAACACCAATTTCTATTAACATTGTTGATGGCTGGTAAACAGATGTAGTCGATTTGGTACAATTACCTTTTTTGGTAACCTTTCCATGCATTAGGATAAAATAAAATAAATTCAATATAATGAGTCTATCATCACTGAGTATAAACCGTCCTGTACTTGCATCGGTATTGTCAATTGTTATTGTTATTTTTGGAGTGGTTGGTTACACTTTCCTCGGCGTAAGGGAATATCCCAGCGTTGACCCGCCGGTTGTGTCGGTAAGTACATCTTATGTTGGAGCAAATGCTGATGTAATTGAAGCTCAAATAACAGAGCCCATTGAAGCTGCATTAAGCGGGATTGCAGGAATAAAATCCCTCACATCAAGTAGTATGGATGGGCGTAGCTCTATTTCCATTGAGTTTGAATTAGGTGTTGACATGGAAGCTGCTGCCAACGATGTACGGGATAAAATGTCGCAGGTAGTAAGGCGTTTGCCCCCAGATATTGACGCTCCAGTAGTTTCAAAAGCCGATGCAGATGCTGAAACAATCATCATTATCACAGCTCAAAGCGATACCCGTGACTTACTAAGCCTTTCTGACATTGGAAACAACTTAATAAAAGAACGATTACAAACCATTACAGGGGTTAGTCAAGTAGGCATATGGGGAGAAAAACGTTACGCAATGCGTCTGCACCTCGATCCAAATAAACTATCAGGCTTTGGCCTAACCCCTAGCGATATCAGGCTAGCGCTCAGCAGAGAAAATATTGAATTGCCAACAGGCACCATCGAGGGATATTATACAGATCTTTCCATTAGAACACTTGGTAGACTTGAAACCGAAGAGGATTTCAACAACCTGATCATTAGGGAAGTTAATGGTGTTCCTGTAAAGCTTAAGGATGTGGGAAGAGCAGAGCTATCGCCCGAAAATGAACGAACCATTTTTAGGGGAAACTACGGTACTCCGCAAATTGGAATCGCCATTACACCCCAGCCAGGGGTAAACTATATCACCATTGCTGATGAGGTATATAAGCGTGTAGAACAGCTAAAACAAGAGTTACCCGAAGATATTAGGCTGAATGTTGCCATTGATATCACAACTTCAATTCGAAAAGCGGTTAAGGAGGTAAGGGATACCATCCTTATTGCTTTTATCCTTGTAGTTATTGTGATCTTTGTTTTTTTGCGCCGTTGGCGCACTACGCTAATCCCAATGATTACAATACCAATTTCACTCATAGGTGCCTTTTTTGTAATGTACATTATGGATTTTTCCATCAACGTGCTTTCTCTTCTGGGAATAGTACTAGCAACAGGCTTGGTTGTTGATGATGCCATTGTAGTGGTGGAGAATATCTATTCAAAAATTGAGAAAGGGAAGAAACCTCGACAAGCTGGACACGAGGGAACCAAGGAAATATTTTTTGCCATTATATCAACTACCATAACCCTTGTATCGGTTTTTATGCCCATAGTTTTTTTGCAAGGTATTACAGGACGTCTATTCCGAGAGTTTGGAATTGTTCTTTCGGGAGCAGTCATAATCTCCTCTTTTGTGGCTCTCACATTAACCCCTATGCTAAGCGTAAGGGTTCTAGGAACAAAGAAGAAGGAAAGCTGGTTTGCATCTACAATGGGTCGTTTTTTCGATGCAATTTCAAGAGGGTATCAAAACTCATTGTCAGCCTTTGTGAAAAAACGCTGGATGGCACTTATTATCACAGTTGTTGCTTTAACATTGATAATTTTTATAGGAAGTGTTATACCATCGGAGTTAGCTCCACTTGAGGATAAGAGTAGGATCACCATTAGTGCAACAGCTCCCGAGGGTACTTCATTTGAGCTTATGGATCAGTATATAACCAATATTATTAGCTTTGTTGATACCATGCCAGAGCGCAGAGCCATTACAGCCCTTACCTCTCCTGGATGGTCAGGTGCAAGAAACAGTGGGTTTGTCCGGCTTCTGCTTACAGAGCCTAATGAGCGGACCAAATCGCAGGAGCAGCTAGCTAACGAGATACAGGCTTACCTGAATACTCAAACCTTGGCACGTTCCTTTGTGACTCAAGATCAAACCATTCGAGCAGGCAGGGGCGGTGGTCTTCCGGTTCAGTTTGTAGTACAGGCTCCAAACTTTGAGAGTTTAAAGGAAGTTGTCCCTAAATTTCTGGAACGAGCTCAGGATGATCCCCGTTTTCAGGTTGTTGATGTAAATCTTAAGTTTAATAAGCCAGAGTTAAAAATTGAAATAGACCGCGAAAAGGCTCGTGCTACTGGTGTTACAGTTCGAGATATAGCAGAAGCATTGCAGCTTTACTTCTCCGGACAACGTTATGGTTTCTTTATACATAGCGGTAAGCAGTATCAGGTTATCGGACAGTCAGAACGTCATTTTCGGGATGACCCCTCGGATATTACCAGCATCATGGTACGGAATGATAAGGGAAATATGGTTGAATTGGGCAATCTAATAACCATAACAGAAGAGAGCACAACACCTCAGCGATACCGTTACAATAGGTATGTTTCTGCCACCTTTAGGGCTTCTACAGTTTCGGGAGTCACCTTGGGGCAGGGGATTGAAGCCATGCGAGAAATTTCACACGAAATACTAGACGATAGGTTTACCACAACTCTTACAGGAATTTCTCAGCAGTTTGAGGAGAGTTCGGGTAGCATGTATTTTGCATTTGTTTTTGCTCTGATACTAGTTTATCTGGTGTTGGCAGCACAATTTGAGAGCTATAGAGATCCATTAATTATTATGTTTACAGTACCTTTAGCACTGGCAGGTGCATTAATCACGCTATATGTTATGGGACATACCATGAACATTTTCAGCCAAATAGGCATAATTGTGCTGGTGGGTATTGTCACAAAGAATGGAATTCTAATTGTTGAGTTTGCAAACCAAAAGAAGATAAAGGGGATTGAAAAAACACAGGCGGTAATTGAAGCTGCCGGTCAGCGTTTGCGTCCAATTCTTATGACCAGCTTGTCGACCATTTTTGGAGCACTTCCCATTGCGTTAGCTCTTGGCACTGCATCAACCAGCCGTATTCCAATGGGTATTACCATAATTGGAGGATTGCTCTTTGCCCTTGGCTTAACTCTCTATATTGTACCAGCTATGTATACCTATTTTTCGAAGAAAACTGCAAATATCATTATCGATGAGGAGGAGTAGATTATATTTTTTGCTGATTGGCCTTTTGCCTACTATGGCAATCTCTCAAGAAGTATTAACCATTGAGGAAGCCATCAGAATAGGGTTAGAGAAAAGTTACTCAATTCAAATTGCTCAAAATAATGTTGAAATTGCCAGTAATAATAATACTCTAGGCAACGCAGGATATCTTCCAAGTTTAGCATTGAATGTAAATCAAAGCAACAATTTTCAGGATAGATATCAGGAAAATTCTGACGAGACTACATCAAGCATCTCCGGATACCCTACTTACTCTTTGTCATCTGCAGTTCAGCTTAACTGGACACTGTTTGATGGATTTTCCATGTTCATTCAAAAAGAAAAGTTGGAGCTTTTTCAAGCGCAAAGTGAACTGCTTTTTCTAATTGAAGTGGAAAATACCATTGCCGATATAGTGTATACATACTATAATATAGCATTGAACGAAAAGTTATTCCGCTCCTACAACGAACAGCTGGCCCTTTCGCGTCAAAGATTAGATGTGGCCCGTGAGAAATCGAAAATAGGCGTGGGTTATCAGCTACAAGAATTGCAAGCAGAAGTTGATTTCCGAGCCGATAGTGCCCAGCTAATCCGTCAGCGAAACAGGGTAGTAAATTTAAAGGCAGACCTAAATCAACTTTTAATAAGAGAGGCTGATGTCAATTTCAGCATTAATATGGAAATACCTGTTCCCAAATTGGTTAGTGTAGAGGAAGTGTATGAGAAGATTATCAACCAGAATGAGGCAATACTCAATGCACGTATCACGGCACAAATAAGCGAGTTGGAGTTGAGCGAAGCCAAGAGTTCAAGGTATCCTGAAATTAATCTTTTCAGCTCCTATAACTTTTCACATACAGGAACTCCCGAAGGACAGGTTCAAATATACAGAACGCTTGGTCCAACAGTGGGTATTGGTGCCTCTATTTCTTTATTCAATGGTTTTAATGCGAACCGACGCATAAACAATGCAAGGATATTGGCCGAAAACCAAAGAATTAAACAGGAAGATTTAGCCTTAAGGCTAAAAAGTGCTGCTTTTAAAATGGTGAATGAGCTAAACCAAGCCATTGATTTGGTTTGTGTTGAGGAGAAATCTGTTTCACTTGCTTTGCAGAATACCGAGGCAGCTTGGGAACGATATAGGTTAGGTGCAATTTCCGACCTTGAATTGCGTGAGAGCCAAAACAAGTTGCTTGATGCACAGACTAGGCTGTTGCAAGCTCAGATGAATGCTCAGGCTGCTGAGATCGAGATAAGAACTCTTACAAGCGAAATGGAAGCTTTTATTGGAAGGTAAACATTGATTATTCTATTTGTCAATATTTGTTAGATTAGACAAATACTCATAAACAAATAAGAATTCTGGAGTTTTTAAAATATTAGCCCCTATTTATATTGCAATACTATTAACAACTTTCAGTATTTTTAGTAAATTAGCAAAAAAACCTTTATGCAACCAATTCTTAAGGGTAAAGCCATTTTGGTAGCAGGAAGCAGCCAGGGTTTGGGGTATGCAATTGCAGAGTCTTCTGCAAATGAGGGAGCTAAGGTGTATATGGGTAGCCGTAACGAGGAGAAGTTAACATACGCTGCATCCCATATTGCCAAATCTACAGGGTCAGAAGTATATTGTAGCACATTTGATGTAACAAATCAAGAATCAATTAAGCAATGGGTTAACTCTGCCTTGAGGCAATTGGGCCGTATTGATGGCCTGGTTATTAATGCTGGGGGGCCTCCCACTGGAACTTTCGATAGTTTGACAGACGATCAATGGTTGTTGGCTTATGAGCTAACCCTAATGAGTGCGGTGCGGCTTATTCGCGAAACGCTGCCAGCCATGAAAAAAGCATCGAAAGGAAGCATCGTAACCATAACATCGGTTTCTGTAAAGGAACCAATAGATATTTTATTGCTCTCTAACGTTTTTAGATCAGGCGTAACTAGCTTAGTAAAAAGCCTATCACGCGACTTGGCATCATATAATATTCGTATCAATAATATCCTACCTGGGAGGTTCGATACAGAAAGGGTAGAGCAACTAGATAGCATAATTGCTGAAAGCAAGGGAATTAGCGTTAGCGAAGTTCGTTCATCCTTTCATGAGTTAATACCCTTGTCGCGCTATGGGAAGCCAGAGGAATTAGGAAATCTCGCAGCATTTTTACTTTCTGATAAGGCATCTTTCATAACAGGGGTTACAATTCCTGTAGATGGTGGAATGCTCAAAACAGTTTGGTGATTAATTTGATTGAATTATTTAATGATCGTTCGCAATTTGAAGCCAGGCTGTAACCCCAATTGTAGAACCTGTTCTCATAGGGAATTTACCAAGGAGCAAAGTCTTGCTCAAAAACAATACTTTATTACAAAAACTTTAATCAAATGGGACGATGTCTTTTATCCCATTATTTCGGTTGAAGAGCATAAAAGATGGAACTATAGAACTAGTGTTACCCTTGCTTCAATGTGGGATGGAGAGAATTGGATTTTTGGGACAAAATCGTTTGATGAGGTTATTCCTATACCACTCTGTCCTGTTCATCATCCTTTGGTTAACAAAACGGTTGAAATTCTATCGTCTAAACTACCTCCTTATGAGGAGTTTCCATTAGCTTTCATTGTGATATCAAAGGCACAATGCACTTTGATCGTAAAGCGAAAAGAGGCGAGTGTCGATTGGCTAACACATAGCCTAATAAATGATTTGAAGCATAATGGCATTGACACTTTATGGATACATTGTAACCCATCGGCTGGCAGACGATTGTTTGAAAAGGGTGGGTGGATAAATCTTTTTGGAGAACCATATTCCTTTGATTCCAATGGGTTTGTATATGGACCTACTTCGTTTCAGCAGCAGTTGCAGGAGCTCTATTTTGCATCGCTCAATAAAGCCGAAGATTTTTTAATGCCTGATGTAAATACGGTGGTTGTTGATTTGTACTGTGGGACAGGAACATCGTTACGTAGGTGGAGGCAAAAAAATGTGCCATCCATTGGAGTGGAAACAAGCGGAGAAGCTATCGAATGCGCAGCAATAAACGCTCGGGGAGCTAACCTGCTTAGGGGTTCTTGCAGATTAAGAATACCACAGCTTACGCAATGGGTTATTCAGCAGCTATTCCTATCAAAGCAAATACTACTTTACACCAACCCTCCGCGAACAGGAATGGAACCCGAAGTGCTTGAATGGATAGTGAAAGTAGCAAGACCACAACGGATTGCATACCTATCGTGTAGTCCAGGAACTCTCAGCAAGAACTTGCAATTCCTTACTAATTATCGGTATCGTGTTAAAGGAATCCAGCCATACGACTTTTTCCCTCAAACTCATCATGTTGAGTGTCTTGCATTGCTGGAAAGACAATAAAAAAGAATTATGTATTCTTTAACTTAAGATAATATGCAGATAACTAGTAAGTTCTAGTCATTCGTTGTGGTACCACAATAATAAAATCAGCAAGACCAAAATTCTCTTCTTCAAGTTTATCTGTTCCGTCTTGTAGTACTGTAGCAATGGTTGCCATGTTTATGTTTGGTTGGTATTTCTTTAAGTACCAAACAATTCCCTCGTAATTATTGGAATGGTATGTCCCATGAAAATGGATGAAAATTCCATTTTCTTTAATGTTCCTACTTATGTTCCATGCCATTGTGGCATCCTTTATGGCCTGAGCTTTAGGAAAGTTTTGACTTTCAGTGCCTTTGCCCGGCATACCCATCATGGATAGCATGGCTTTATAACTTGGTAATTCTGGATCATATTCTATAGGCAAAGGAGCAATAAATTTTTTTGCATCATCAGAAAGTTTTTCCAGGGCTTCTAAACCACCACCTGATACCATGGATGCATAACGACGCGGAATGTTTGTAGCAATAAAGTTGAGTTTTTTGTCTTTGGCAAATTCCAGAATGGGTTTGTAATCGGTTTTGTAATTTGACCAAAGCCGAGTTTCTGCTTCAAATCGACCTTGATTGATATACCCTTGAAAGTATTCATCAATAATTAGCTGATTATCGGCTTCAAACATTTCGGCACCAAGGACTAGCGAATTACTCTTTGTTTCATATGTGGCTATGGTCAACTCCAACTGTAACCAGTGTGCGATGGGATTATCATGGAGTTCTCCAAAAAGGATTACATCCTTTTCAAGCAAATATTCTTTCATGCTTTCAAAATTTATTACCTCTTCTTTGGATGTGAAAATTCTGTAAGCATCAAGACTTTGTGCATTACTTGAAAAAAAAATTAAACAAACGATCAAATTAAATATTAACTTTTTCATATTTTAGCGCGTTGATTTTCTGTAAAGTTAAAAAAAACACTGATTAACTTATTAATACGGTTAAAGTAGTAAAAATAAAAAAAAATAGTATGGAAATAAATAGACTGTTCGATTTGCTTGAGATTGGGAAAACCCTATATGGGCACAACCCTGTACTTGGCTGTAAAAAAGATGGCAAATGGATTGAATACAACATTAACGAATTTATTGAGTTTGCCAATAATTTAAGCTATGGCTTCCTTGCTATGGGTATTAATAAAGGTGATAAGGTAGCCACTATCACTAATAACAGACCAGAGTGGAATTTTGTTGACATGGGCTTAAGTCAAGCTGGAATGGTACATGTACCAATATACCCAACTATTAGCAATGAGGAGTATGAGCATATTCTTAAGCATTCTGAATCACGAATAGTTTTCGTGTCAGATAAGCAGCTTTATGAAAATATTAAACCCATTGTAGATAGAATACCTGAAATAATGGGTGTTTATATTTTTAATGATGTAGAAGGCATACCCAGCTGGATGGAAATTGTAAATAAAGGAAAAGAGAATGCCCAGGCAATGTCTGTTAAATTACAAGAAATAAGCCCAACTGTTAAGGCTGATGATTTAGTATCAATTATCTACACTTCCGGCACTACGGGATTATCCAAAGGAGTAATGCTTTCGCATAAAAACTTTCTGAGTAATGTAGAAGCATCCCTTTACTTATTTCCTTTAGGACCAGGTGATAAATCTTTGAGTTTCCTTCCTCTTAGCCATGTTTATGAACGTATGGTTAGCTATTACTACCTGTATAAAGGGGTTTCGGTATATTATGCTGAAAGCATGGGAACCATAGGCGATAACCTGAAAGAGTTAAGCCCAACTGTATTTGTAGCAGTACCAAGAGTGATAGAGAAGACCTTTGACAAAATAATTGCCAAAGGAAAAGATTTAAAGGGTATAAAGAAGCAACTGTTTTTCTGGGCCGTTAACCTTGGCTATACGTATAAAGAGGAAAATAATAGTTTCTTTTATATGCTTCAGCTTAAGTTGGCCCGAAAACTAATTTTTAGTAAATGGAAAGTGGCACTTGGGGGTAAACTGAAATTTATTATTAGTGGTGGTGCGGCTCTACAACCTAGGCTTGCCAGAGTTTTCTGGGGTGCTGGGATACCCATATTCGAAGGTTATGGATTGACTGAAACATCTCCCGTGATTGCTGCTAATCATGCTATGGAACCTGGTAATTTGATGTTTGGATCTGTTGGCACTGTTATTAAAAATATTGAAGTGTCAATTGCAGAGGATGGAGAAATTCTTATGCGTGGACCAAGTTTAATGCTGGGTTACTACAAAGCACCAGAGTTGACCGCAGAAGTAATTGATAACGATGGTTGGTTTCACACTGGTGATATTGGTAAGATTGAGAAGGGCAAGTTCTTGGTAATTACTGATCGGAAGAAGGAGATGTTTAAGATGTCCAGCGGGAAATATGTTGCTCCTCAGGTTATTGAGAATAAACTTAAGGAATCCTTCTTCATTGAGCAGGTAATGGTTGTAGGTGAGAATGAAAAATTTGTTAGTGCCATTATTTCTCCAAACTTTAGCTTTCTACACGATTGGTGCTCGCGTCATAAAATTCATTACGAAAACAATCAAGAATTAATCAAAATTCCCGAGGTTACCGCACGTTACCAGAGAGAGATCAACACTATTAATGGGCAATTGGGTGGATATGATAAGATTAAACGTTTTCGCCTTGTTCCTGACCAGTGGAGTCCGCAAACAGGAGAACTTTCCCCAACCTTAAAGTTGCGTAGAAGAATTATATACCAAAATTACGAAGATATTCTCATTGAAATTTATCGCCACGAAAAAACACATGAAGCAAAAGGAGTGAATGGTGAGGAGTAGAATTATAGCATATAATTAATACGAAGAAAGCCCCAGTAACAGGGGCTTTTTGTTTTTGTGGACTTGTGCTCTATTTTTTCTGAATTGTTCCAGAAAGTCTAAGAACTACATTTGGCTGTTTAGGATCGTTTGTGATGACCGTAATTGATTTGCTTTGCCTTCCAGAAAAACCTGCTGTTCTGAACGAAGCAGAAAGAGCAGTCTGTTTTCCTGGTTGAAGTACATTAACATCAGGTGCAACAGTAGTACAACCGCAGCTAGCTCTAATTTTTCGAATTATCAAATCACTTTTACCTGTATTTGTGAGAATAAATTTATGTTCTATTATATCACCCTCATTAACTATCCCAAAGTCCTTATTGGTTTCTTCAAACTGAACTTGTGGAGCATTAGCCAGCTCTTTTTCAGTCAATTTTGAAAAATCTTCTTCAATGTTTGCACTTATGCTAATGGTGTTATTCTGATGGTTTTCTTTATTGGGTAGTACTCTAATCCGATCTAAAACAAATCCCCAGTCATCATTCTTGTTTGCATCAAAGGTTATAATAATTTTTCCTGCTTCCTGAGGTTTTAACTTTGTTGGGTTTACCTCTAAGGTTATATGTTTTGGGATCCTATCAAATGTTACCTCCATAGGACTATTGCTGAAATTGTAGATACCTATAGTATCTGTAGTGGATTGTCCAACAAATACTTTGTTGAGCGAAAGATGTATGTTTGCGATACCTAAGTCGCCAATTTTTCGGCGATATACCTCTTCAGGTTTTTTGGGTTTTGGAATAACAGTTCCGCGAATTGTAAGAACTGTTCCAATTGTAGAAGCGTTGGAAAAGACCGTTATGTTTTGAGCAAATACACCTGGTCTGTTTGCTGGATCGTAAGTTGCTGTTATTTTACCTTTTCCCTTTGGAGGAATAGGTTCTTTTGTCCATAATGATGCCGTACAGCCACAGGATGATTGAACTCTAGAGATAACCAATGGAGCATTGCCTTCGTTGGAAAGTTCAAAATCAACGGTTACCTTTCCGTTTTCCTCTTTAATCACCCCAAAATCGTGAATAGATTTGAAAAGATTAATTACAGGGCTTGATTCTTGTGCATTAATGGTTACATAAAATAGAATTAACCCAACTAAAACAACGTTGTGTTTCATATATGCTTGATTTATAGAGTTATTATTTGTTTAAGTGTAAATTATTTCAAATCAAAGTTAATAACATTAAAGAAATAATTTAAAAAGTTAGCAAATAGTATTCCAGATCGTTTTATGTTTTGCAGTTTAAAGTAAAAAAACTTAATAGTTCTATGCATCTAGGCTCATACCATTTTTTATTTAACTTTGTCAACAAAAGATATTAATATGAGCATTTCTCAACTAGTAATTCTAATTATTATTGGTTTAATGGCGGGTTTCACAGGGGGAGCTTTAGGATTGGGGGGAGGAGTGGTAATTGTACCTGCATTAGTATTCATCATGGGGCTTAGTCAACATGAGGCACAGGGAACTAGCCTTGCAGTGTTAATTTTTCCTGTTGCTTTGCTGGGTGCTTACAACTATTATCGATCGGGTTATGTAAATGTGAAATTTGTGTTAGTTTTAGCTTTGGCTTTCCTTATTGGTAGCTATTTAGGATCGTTAATGTCAATCAATTTGCCAGATAAGATTCTGAAAAAGCTATTTGGGTTTACCATATTTCTTTTATCCCTCAAGCTAATACTTGGAAAATAGATATGGAAGAATTGCAGAGAGTTAAAAAACTATCAGTAGAATTTTTAGCTGATATAGTTAAGCTTAGAGAATACTTACACCAGTACCCAGAGCTATCATTTAAAGAGTATAACACCTCTAAGCGAATAGCTTGTGAATTAGATAAAATTGGAGTTCCTTTTACCTCGGGTATTCTTGAAACGGGTATTCTTGGATTGATTGAAGGCTCAAAACCTGGCCCAACTATTGGAGTTCGTGCCGAATTGGATGCCTTACCCATTAACGAAGAAACAGGTTTATCATACTCTAGCAACAATTCCAAAGTTATGCATGCCTGTGGACACGATGTCCATATGGCGAACCTTATTGGTGTAGCAAAAATTCTAAGGCAATTTCAGGAAGATATTCATGGGAAAGTTCTATTAATCTTTCAACCGGGAGAAGAGTTACTTCCTGGTGGGGCGAAGGGAATGATTGAATCTGAATTTTTTCAGAAGAACATACCCGATGTTATGCTTGGGATGCATATACTCCCTGAACTCTCAATGGGTAAAGCCGGTTTCTGCTCGGGACCATATATGGCATCAGGGGATGAGGTATACATCACTGTAAAGGGTAAGGGGGGGCATGCAGCATTACCCCATGCACTTATCGATCCTGTTCTAATTGCTTCGCATATTATAGTTGGTTTACAGCAAGTTGTAAGTCGAAAAAATCCAGGCTCAATACCCACAGTGCTTTCCTTTGGTAAGGTTATTGCCAATGGTGCCAACAATGTGATTCCTGATGAGGTTACCATTGAGGGAACTTTTCGAACAATGGATGAAACATGGCGAGAGAAGGCACATCAACATATTGTTCGGCTTGCAGAAGGTATTGCATCCAGCATGGAGGGAAAATGTGATGTTAATATAAGGAGGGGATACCCATCGCTTTCAAATAACAGCAAACTTACCCAATTTGTATCATCTTGCGCTAAGGATTATCTTGGGGTAAATTATGTTGTTGATTTACCCATAAGGATGACCACCGACGATTTTGCCCATTATTCAGCCTTAATTCCATCGGTATACTTTAGGATTGGAACTGGAGAAGAGGATAAAACATCCTTTTCGCTACATAGCAGTAAATTGATAGTGGATAATAAAGTACTTGAAAATTCTGTAGGACTTACATCTTGGATGATTTTACAGTTACTATCCCATTATCATTAAATACTTTTTCTATGCAGTTTTGCTTTTTTTAAATTTAAACTGGTTATAAATATTGGAAAAAACCCCTTTTTTATTTTTGATTTTAATAATTGCTTATACTTTTGTATTTACATTCATGAATGAAGTTTAACTAAAAAAACAAGAGAAATGGCTTATGTAATTAACGATGATTGCACTGCTTGTGGTACTTGCATTGACGAATGTCCCGTTGAGGCAATATCTGAGGGTGACATTTATAAAATTGATCCTGATGTATGTACCGATTGTGGCGCTTGTGCTGATGTTTGTCCAGTTGAGGCTATTCATCCAGCATAATTAAACATTAACATCACATAATATGAAGTCCACGGTTATCCCGTGGACTTCTTTGTTATAGGCTTTTGCTCTATTTGTAAACCTAAAACCTTTTTACATTTTTTATTATGTTTAGTTAATATGCCATCCTCTTTTTTATTATTGATTGAATTATTTATTAGCTCTATTCTTTTAACCAATATCATGCCAGTGGTTTTTTCAAACCATAAAAAAATGTTAAGAAATGATGATGATTGAATTCTAAAATTCAGTCGAAAAAAATATATTTTATAGTTGGGATGAGTAACTTTATTCTTCCCACGTGCGATAGGATAACAGCAGGTTAGTATCCGAAATAAAATTAGATAATAAAGGGATGCCAGCTAACTGGGCAAACTTGTAAGCTTCTTGTATTATTGGAACTTTTTGGAAATATGTTTCACTTACAAAATTTAGGTATTTGAGTAGCATAAAGGCATCGAACCATTGGAAGAATCTTTTCTGGAAAGATTCTGGGGTAGATGTGTTAGCATTAACTTCTTCAATGGCTACTATGAAATTGTTGATTCTTAAAAACTCTTGCAGACACTCTTCCTGTTTTAAGAGGTAGTTTTCGGCAGCGTTGTTATTAGCACCGTAAAGCTGTTTTGAATCTTCGATGAATGGTTTTAGCGCCAACCACGAGTTGAGGTTGTAGGTTAGGTAGTTATCTTCAGAATTTTCCATGAACTTTGTCATTGCTCTTCCAGTGCCAAATGGTACACGATACGAAGGGCGAGGCGATGGGTAAATGCAGCAGCCATTAAGCTCTCTGAATTTTCCATGAGGAATAATTTTTTGTAAAAAGTAAAAATCTTCTCCAGCTTTATTCTTGTTCATCCCACCATAACGCATGTAAGCATCTGCACTACACGCCATACTTGAGCCAATGGTATGGTAGGAGAAAGGATGCCCAACATATTTTCCCGCTTGAATGTAGTATCTTAAATGAAGTTCGTACTGAGTAATTCCACTGTAAATTTTCTGATCAAATTCATCCCCCTCTGTTGGATGAGCATAACGAATCGAGCAAGCTTCAGTTTCAGGATAGGATCGCCATAGCTTTTCCAGTTCTACTAAGTAATTTTCGCTACAGGTTGCATCAGCATCAAAACAGGCAATGATCTTTACTTCGTTTTCAACTTGGGAAAGCCTCCAAGTTGCTTCATCCATCCCAATTTTACGAGCCAACCCTACACCTGCATATTTTTTCGGAAGATTTGATGCGTTAATTGGGATAATTTGGAAGGCAGCATTTCTTTTTTGATCATTCGCTTGGTTGACAATTTTTATACAATCATTTGCATTTTCAACTACATAGCTGGGTGCACCTTCAGGGTAGTTAATAACAACGAGGACTTCCACAGCGCTTTGTGGAAGTTGGCAGTTCATTAGCGATTCTAATGATTTCCAAAGGTTTGGTTCGTTGTAAGATGGAATAACAACGGATATTCCCAAAGTACCAAGAGGTTTGGTTAAAACTTTGGGACTATAATGTTGGTTCCTTTTGAAATATGGATGTAACATAAAAAAATCCCCTACCATTTGAGGGTAGGGGTATTAATTAGTTTATCAAGTTATGCTATTTCTTTTGTGGCGACTTGGAATTAATATATTTAATGTTAATTCCGTCAAGAACCTCGTTGGTAATCTCAATCCCTGGATTGCCGTATAGCAGAGGACCACCAAAAGAACCACTGAGAATTATGTGATATCCTTTATCTTTGTTATACTCTTTCAAATAATCGTAAATGCTTTGCTGTATTCTTCTAAGCATTACCTGTTCTTCCTCAGCAAATTGCATCCTAAGCTCATCCCTGTATAGGTATAGTTGCTGTTCTTTTTCTGCTAGCTCTTGCTGCATCACTTGAGCTTGCGAACGGGTAACCAGTCCTTTTTGAACCTTATCCTGAAAATCAATCATCTGTTTTTCGAAAGCGCGTGTTCTGGTGTTCATGTCCGTTTCCATTTTTCTTCCCTTGACCTCCATATCTTTTTGGATGTCGAAGTACATATCGTAATGGTTCAGCAATGAATCCATATTCACCCATGCTAAAGCAAGCCCATCGGCCATAAACTCAATTGAACCTGAGGTTACTCCCTCTTCCATATTACCAGATACCCTCGGTTTACTTGTAAAGTGAAGTACATATAGCACAGCAATGGCAACGGCTAACACAATATTAATAATTAATGATGTATTTTTCATTTTTTAATTAATTAGTTCGGTTTGATCACCGAAATAGTTTAACAATATTTTAAACGCTTGCAAATATATTAAAAATTGCTTTCCCAAATCGTTTGCTATTCAAAAAGGCTTTCATCACGTTGGAGAAGTAGGATGGAGTTGAATGGAACGATAACATATTTTTCGTTGCCAAACTCAATTTCAACGCTACTCTCCTGAAGGTA
>CAYNHM010000014.1:0-89672 GCA_964397135.1 uncultured Rikenellaceae bacterium | reverse complement strand
TAAACTTAAAGTAACTCAAGAGCAGTATTATAATCTTATAAGATATATAGCTAATAGTTTTATAAGGAATGAAGATGGTAAGATAATCCTATCGAAATTACAGGGAAATTCTAATAATTATTACCTCTCAAAGAAATATTATCACCTTTTCCGTACTTGCAACACATGGGTTTGCTTAGCCTTAAAAGAAAGTTCCATTCCAGTTCGTTCTTCGGGAATATTAACCAGACAACAGTTGATCCGACAGTTGAAAAGATTAGACCGAAATATTATTAGTAGGATTCATTAATAAGGATAATAAATCAACTTATCTTCAATCCTACTTTCTTTAAACTGAAAAGTTTTACCTTTGATCTTGTTAATTCAAAGTTGTTTGTTTTATGCAAAAAAATATTATCATTCGAGACTATAAACCATCCGATTATAATCAAATTGTTGAGTTATGGAATCAAACTAATTTGGGCGGAGCACATAGAGGTGATAACAAGAAAATTATTGAGCAGAGTATTACTATGGGAGGGAAGATGCTTGTTGCCTCAACAATCGATGGCATAGTGGTCGGAACTTCGTGGATGACTTTCGATGGCAGAAGAATTCACTTACACCATCTAGGGGTAAAACCTAATTTTCAGAGAAAAGGAATTGGACAAAGGTTAACCGAGCATTCAATCCGATTTGCAAAAGAAAAAGGTTTTCAGATAAAATTGGAGGTTCATCGGGATAATATTCCCGCAATAAACTTGTACAAAAATCTAGGTTTTAACTATTTGGGCGATTATAATGTGTATATCATTAGGTCGTTCGATTGATAACTATAGAATTCTAATTCTTTATTCATTTTTTCTCTTAGGGGCGATTGTGGAAATTATAATTATCTTACATTTGGGAAACTAAAATCTTAAACCATGAAATCAAAATCCTTTTTTTTAATATTAGCAGTCAGCATTCTTTTTGCTTATAATGCTATAGCTCAAACCGATGATGGAGATAGTAAAGCAGAAAAGGTTAAAACGGGTTGGAATTTTGGCGGACTCCCTGTTGTTTCATTCGATTCTGATTTAGGGTTTCAATATGGAGCTCTATTAAATATTTTCAATTACGGAGACGGAAGCAGGTACCCCGATTTTATGCACAACCTTTATGTAGAATGGTCTAGATTTACCAAAGGAAGCGGTATTAATCGTATCTTTTTCGATACAAAGACTCTAATCCCAGGGATTCGTTTCACCACAGATTTGAGCTATTTAACTGATAAAACTTACGACTTCTATGGCTTTAATGGCTACGAAGCTCAATATAATCCATCGTGGACAGATGATGAAGATTTGGATAATTATATGTCGCGTGTGTTTTATAAGTACGATCGTAAGTTATTCCGTTATACTCTTGATTTACAAGGGAAACTCCCAATGAACAATTTCGGATGGGCTGCTGGTGTTGGATTGTATAACTATAATATTGGTAAGGTTGATATTGATCCTCTTAATAAAGGCAAGGATCCTGCAGATCAACTTCCAGATACCCTAACGCTTTATGAACATTTTGTAAATTGGGGAATAATTGAACCAGAGGAGGCAGATGGTGGTTTTGTTACATACATCAAGGCAGGTATTGTATTCGATACAAGGGACAATGAGCCAAACCCCAACAAAGGGATTTGGACAGAAGCCGTACTGAATTATGCTCCCTCTTTTATGGGAATTGGAAAGGATTACGAGCATCTCAAGTTTACCCTCACACATAGGCAGTACTTTACCTTATTTCCTGAGAAACTTACTTTTGCATACCGACTAGCATACCAGACTACAGTACTAGGCAGTTGCCCATTTTACCTACAACCCAATATAACCACCCTTATCCTAAGGGGTTCAACTTCTGAGGGGCTTGGCGGGGGAAAATCACTTAGAGGGGTAATTCGTAATCGTGTAATTGGTGATGCCATTGCCTATGCTAATCTTGAACTACGCTGGAAATTTGTTCGCTTTCATTTTATAAACCAAAACTTTTATCTTTCACTCAATGGATTTATGGATGGAGGTAGAGTTATTACTCCTGTAAAGTTTAGCAATTACTTTATCGATCCTGCTGATGTAGGACAGGGAATAACCGAAGCGCAGATATTTAGTCCAGACGAGGAAAGTCTTCATATGAGCTATGGTGGAGGCTTGAGAATAGTTATGAACCAAAACTTCATTATTGCCGTGGATCATGGTCGTCCATTTGATAAGCGCGATGGAACAAGTGGTACATACATTGGGTTAAACTTCCTTTTTTAATTTTGATTTCTTCAACTATTTATCAAATATTTAAAGCAAACGCCTAATCGACGTTAGGCGTTTGCTTTTACTTTTTAGTTTTAAATGATTAATATAATCCCAGTACCATGAAAAATCAAAAGGTTTTTTGTATAACAATAATCCTATTTATTCTTTCCATTTTTACAATTAAGTCGCAAGATGAAATTGTTAACTATTCTTATTTCCAAATTACCAATGCATGGTATATCACCGCATCAGATACGCTTGATGTAACAGAATCATTTAGCGACGATTTTTACTTCGCCTTTTTCTTGGAGAACCAAGAAGAACAGCAAATATTTACCATTAGAAGTTATGCTAACAATGAAATTTTTTGCTTTGGTACCATTGCTTTTGAATATTCGGAAGAGGATGGTGATTATCGATCGGATATATTTTCTACTGATGTATATTGTGATCAGGAACAGGAACAACCCGTACAGAGTATAATTTTAGAGAATATTCCCGGTAGTGAGGAGGAGACAGGTTATAGTTTCTATTATATTTGGGTGGTTATGAACAGCGAGGAAGCCTTGGTTTTTCAGTGCTTTGATGCTACAAATCTAGGCGATGAAGAAGAAGAGGGATATGAATATGATTTTTATGAAGAGGAGTTTTAGATAAAATAAATTGACTAGAGTAAAAAAAGTAATACTAAAATGTCAAATGTTCAATTAATATTTTAACACCAATTGCTATTAGTATCAGACCCCCCAATTTTTCCATTCGTTTCCCCAATTTACATCCTGAATCTTTGCCCAAACGAATACCCAGCATGGATGCCACGAAAGTTACTAGCCCGATTATAACAATAGCCATTATAATGTTAACCTCTACAATGGCAAAACTAATACCAACCGCCAGAGCATCAATACTTGTAGCTATGGATATTCCAATAATAAACTTTAAATCCATTGGATTTATTTTTTTGTCATGCTCATCTTTTAAACTTTCAACGATCATTTTTATTCCAATAATGACAAGTAATCCAAAAGCAATCCAATGATCGATGGGTTCAATCCATTCCTTGATGCTTACACCTCCCATCCAACCAACAACAGGCATAAATGCTTGAAAAAGGGCTAAGAAGAAAGCAATACGTACTGCTTGCCAAAATAAAATATGTTTTTTTACTAATCCGCACGACACTGAAACTGCAAAAGAATCAAGTGAAAGTCCTATTGAAAGGAGAATTAGTGTTAAAAAATCCATTTGACTTTTTTCAAAAAGCCAAAAGTACTAATATTAGATCACCAAAAAAGTGGTGAATTAATAAAATATTAAAATTGGGTAAAGAATTAGTCGCTCCCAATGTACTTAGGAATGGTAAAACTAAAATTAGAACCTTGACCTAATTCAGAGGTTACCGATATGGTTCCACCATTTTTCTCAACAAATTTTTTAACCAGCTTTAAACCCAGCCCAGTACCTTTTTCGTTATTTGTACCAGAAGTAGTAATAGCTGATTTACTGTCAAATAGTTTTGATAAAATTTCTTTAGGAATTCCTATTCCTGTATCCGAAATAGAAATATTAAACCTGTCATTTATTTCTTTAATGCTAACCATTACAACGCCAGTTTGAGGAGTAAATTTAATGCTATTACTAATTAAATTTCGTAATATGGTTTTCATCATATCAACATCAACTATAACGGGTGCAATTAAGGGTAGGTTTTTCTGAAGACTAATATTTTTAGCATCAGCCATTCCTTGACTTATTGAGAGTACTTGATTTACATGAGTAACAAGGTCAGAAATAACAGGTTTAAAACTATCAATTTGTTGAGATTTTGCCCATTCAAGAAGGTTAACAAGCAGATCAAATGTTTCATCGCTAGTTTTTTTAAGCGATGTTAGTATGGATAATCTTGTTTCTTCGTCAATTTCGCTTCTGTTGTACAGAAGTATTTCAATCATTTGCTTAATGGAGCCAATGGGTGAACGAAGATCGTGTCCGATTATGGAAAAAAGCTGATCTTTTAAAGCATTAGTTTCTTGAAGAGCCATTTCTGCTTGCTTAATTCGGGTAATATCGGCAAGTGTAACCAACACTTCCTTAACTTGAAGGTTTTTATCTTTTGAAACCCCAAAGTTTAAGAGCAAGTACTTAACACCTCCTGAAGGGGTTAAAAAGGCTTGTTCATGACTTCCTTCAAAGAGCAATCCATTCTCAAGATCACAGATAATCTGCTCGAAACGAGTATGAGGCCCAGGTAGGTTAGTTTTAAAGAAATCCCTACGAGACAGAATGGGTCGCTTTGAGCCATAACCAAGAATCTCATATGTTTCGTTGGAAAGGTTCACTTGGTTAAAACCAGGCTGTATCCTTATGCTACCAAGTTTGGCAACCGATTGAGATTGGCTTAATTGGGCTCTACTTTCGCGAAGTTCAGCTTCTGTTCGTTTTCTATCGGAAATATCATCAACCATCATTATTAAGTGAGAGATGGTATATTTTGTTGTTTTAATCGCTTTTACTGCAACTTTGCAAAACACTTCACTGGAATTCTTGGTAATAAAACGTTTTTCAATTGTATATCCCTCCATCTCGTGGGTTAGAATTTTTCTGAATAGTTTCACTTCGACCTCTAAATCTTCTGCATTGGTTATCTGATCCCAAGTTTTTGCATTTAGCTCTTTTGAACTATAACCAAGAATTTTTGTTAACTTTTCATTGAAACTAATCCATTGCTTAGCAATGGAAAATTCAGCCATACCAATTAAGTCCGATTCAATAAAGCTGCGAAATTTCTGTTCTCGTTCAGCTAATCGAAGTTCATTCTCTTTACGATTTGTTATATCATGACTGATGATGAAGAGCATTTTTTTATCCTTAACCATGTAAATCATTAGGTTACCCTCAATAAAAAACTCATCACCTTGCTTTCGCTTATGAACCATATTGCTAGCTCTATAGTACCCTTTCTGGTTTGCAAATGTTATTATTGTCTTGGTATCATCAGGTTGAGCTGTTAATCTTAAATATGATTCACCTATTATTTCATCTCGATTGTACCCATAAATTGATTCAAAGGCAGGATTTACATCTTGTATTATAAGACTTTTAGCATCTATTACACATACAGGGTCTATGTTTGAATCAAAAAGAGCTTGATATTTTTGTTCCTTTTCTGCTAATTCTAAACCGGCCTGTTTCCTTTCGGTAATATCCATTAATAAACCTAAAACTCTTGTTGTCTTACCGTTTTCAGAAAAACTTCTACCCCTAACTAAGAAGTAGCTATAATTGTCATTATTAGTTAAAAATCTAACTTCAAGTTCAAAATCTCCATTCTTTTGAAGAATTTCATTTCTAATTTTTTTAAGCTTTTCAAGATCTTCTGGGTGTAATCTTTTGACAATAGATCTAATAGATGAGGACTCAAAACCAATATTAAAATTTGATATTTTCTCATTATGGTAAATCCATTTAAATTTCTTTTGTGCAATAGAATACTCCCATGTCGAAATTTTGCTAATTTCCTGTGCCTCGGTGAGCAATCTTCGATTCTTTACCAACTCGCTTTCAGCAATTCCACGTCTTTCAATCTCCTGTAGAAGGCTGTCATTAAGTTGTTTGTATACATCTACCTGTCGAGCAATTTCATTTTCAATAAAATTGTAGTTTGTTTTTAATTCGCCTCTTGTTCTATTGATCACATATTTTTGCCCCTTTATGTATAATGATGATAACGAAACGATTATGATAAAACCAAGTATCTCAGCATAGTAAACAATTGATTCCTCATTAGTGAATTCTTGAATTAAGGGTTTAGCTAAAAATGATAAGCATAAGATTGTAATGGTAAAAGTATAAATTTTTAGAGAGTATTTAATTGATATTATGAGTAGTAAAGGAAACGCTAAAAGGAAAATTGGAATTTTTGAACCAAGATTAAGTAAGGGTAAAAAGTGATTTGCTAAGATTAATAATAGAAAAACTAGTAAAACAATAAAGTTAAATAGATGTTTATTATCCTCAAATGACTTGCTTTTTAATTGCTTAATTAATGATAGATATAGGGGGGTGAAAACTAGAATGGATGCTGAAGTACCAAAATATAAAGAAATTAAAATTGTATTTATGATCTCATTAAATACGTTTGTTTGATGTAGAAACCATCCATAAACAATTAATAAAGGCAATGGTATAAGTAGGGATTGAATTAAGAAACGACTTGCTTCAAATTCACTAAAATTCTTATAATCTGTCCATTTTCTATATTCTTTGTCCCTGTGTAAAAAATATAGAATGACCATTTCAGCTACAACAAACAAAATGACTGTGGCAAAATAAAAGAGGTTTATCGAATTAAGGTTAAGCGTTTTAAAGCTAAAGTATAAGTGAGAGATAAGCGATGCAATTAATATTCCAGGAAGATTTTTTATTCCTTTATATAGAATAATACCAACCGATAAGCCAAGAGGGATCCAAATTGGTAAAAAGTAAAAATTTTGAAAACTAATTAAATAAGAAATATATGCACCTATTAGGTATATTAGTGCTGATGAAATGTTGTCTGTAAATATCTTTCGAAGAAGAAATTTACCCATATTAGGCAAAGATTTAAGATTTTCTCAAAAATACATTCTTTAACCAATGAAAACAACTAAATAATAAATAGGTTCAGCAACTTTACAGTAATATATTGAATTGATTATATAAAATATAATTTGACTGTTTACGATAATAATCTCAAGATATTTATAAAAATAATAATAAAATACAATTACATATCTTTATTTCTATATAAATATATTGGTCAAATGTTGAAAAAAATTAATAAAAAATTTTGTATGTTTATATAAATTAATTATAACTTGCATTCTCTTTTATAAATTAAATAAAAAAAACGTGACGAAGAAGTATATATGGCATGATAAAGTAGTTCTCCTCGTTGAGGATGATCCATCAAGTTTAATGCTTTTGCAAACCATTTTAGCACGTACAGGTGCAAAACTTCTTGTTGCTGTTGATGGAGAAACTGCGATTAATCTTGTACAGGAAAATAGCAATATAGATATGGTTTTAATGGACATACGCTTAACCGGCATTAATGGTTTGCAAGCCACAGAGCAAATTAAGAAGATTAAACCCGAAACCCCTGTTATTGCTCAAACAGCTTGTGCTGTTCTAGGTGATATGGAGATGTGTCTGAATGCTGGTTGTAATGCATACATTACAAAGCCTATACATACAGAAACACTGTTGGAAACGATGGACTACTACTTTAAGAGAGCTAAGGCTCAAGACATATTAGATTCAGTATATTATTCAAATTAATAAATTTTCCAATTTTATTATTCAAGAATTGTTTAGTGATGCTTTTAGTATCACTTTTTTTGCATAATTCTTTACAATTAAACTTATTTCCTTTTACTCACAAATAGTTATTTTTACAGCACAAACCATTTCAATGGATTTTAAGTTAACTTCAGATTTTATACCAACGGGTGATCAACCCGATGCAATTGAGCAGCTGGTAAATGCACTTAAACAAGGAGAAAAATTTCAAACTCTTCTGGGAGTAACAGGATCAGGCAAAACATTTACCATTGCCAATGTACTTGCAAAAGTTAACAGACCAGCTTTAGTGCTAAGCCATAACAAGACTTTGGCCGCCCAACTTTACAGCGAATTCAAATCTTTTTTTCCACAAAACGCTGTGGAATACTTTGTTTCGTACTACGATTACTACCAGCCCGAAGCATACCTGCCCGTTACCGATACATACATTGAAAAAGATCTTTCCATAAACAGCGAAATTGAAAAGTTAAGGCTAAGTGCAACATCTGCACTTCTTTCAGGAAGAAAGGATGTAGTTGTTGTATCATCTGTTTCCTGCATATACGGTATTGGAAACCCCGACGATTTTCATAGCAATACTGTAAAGGTTACCAAAGGCCAACCCCTTAGCCGAAATGTTTTCCTTAGAAGATTAGTGGATAGCCTTTACTCCCGGAATGAGGTTGATTTTACAAATGGCACGTTTAGGGTTAAAGGCGATACGGTTGATATTTTCGCTGCATACGGTGATTTTGCCTATCGTGTGATTTTCTGGGGCGATGAAGTGGAAACACTTGAGAAGTTTGAACCCATTTCCGGTGATCTAATGGAGGAACTTGAAGAAGCAATAATTTACCCAGCCAATATTTTTGTTACAACACGCCAAAGAATAAATCAAGCCATATCTACCATTCAAAATGATCTGGTTAAGCAGGTCGACTTTTTTAAAAGCATTGGAAAGCATTTCGAAGCCAAGAGAATTCTTCAAAGGGTAGAGTATGATCTAGAGATGATTCGTGAATTAGGCTATTGCCCTGGTATTGAGAATTACTCACGCTATTTTGATGGGAGAGCTGCGGGTATGCGTCCTTTCTGTTTACTGGATTACTTTCCAAACGATTTTATTACCATTATTGACGAAAGCCATGTGACGCTTCCACAAATAAGAGCAATGTATGGGGGCGATAGATCGCGTAAGCAAACTCTGGTTGAATATGGTTTTAGGTTGCCAGCAGCCATTGATAACCGACCCCTAAGGTTTGAAGAATTTGAGAATATCATTGGTCAGGTTATTTATGTTAGCGCAACTCCTGCTGATTTTGAACTTGAACGTTCAGGAGGGGTGGTTGTTGAACAGCTTATTCGACCTACAGGCCTGCTGGATCCGATAGTTGAAGTAAGACCTAGCTTAACCCAGGTTGACGATTTGATTAGTGAAATCAATGCGCGTGCACAAAACAATGAACGAGTTTTGGTAACAACACTAACTAAAAGGATGGCAGAGGAGCTGGTTAAGTATCTGCAAAAACTTGAAATTAAATGCCGGTATATTCACTCCGATGTTGATACAATAGAACGTGTGGAGATTATAGAGGATCTTCGAAAGGGAACCTTCGACGTACTGGTAGGCGTTAACTTGTTAAGGGAAGGGTTAGACTTACCGGAAGTGTCATTGGTTGCCATAATTGATGCCGATAAGGAGGGATTTTTGCGTTCTGCGCGGTCGCTTACCCAAACGGCAGGCAGGGCAGCACGAAACATCAACGGCAAAGTAATTATGTATGCCGATAAAATAACCAATTCAATGAAGATCACCATTGATGAAACCAATCGTAGACGAGAGAAGCAGCTGAAGTATAACGAAGAGAATAACATTACACCACAGCAGATTCAAAAGGCTCAAAAATCAATTCTTGGCGATGGAATTGGAAAAAAACCTTTGGTGAAGCCCTACTACACTGAACCCGAAAAAGCAGATATCGCTGCCGATCCCGTAGTGCAATTCATGTCTGTTGAAGCCCTTGAAAAAGCAGTACTGCAGTCCAAAAAATCAATGGAAACAGCTGCCAAGGCTCTCGACTTCATTGAAGCTGCACGTTATCGCGATGAAATGCTCTCGTTTATCCGCTTACTTGAAAACCGAAAAAAATAATATTTTTTCGAACAAGAACTAGTTCACTTATTGCAATAAGTTCTAGGTTATCTATTGAATACGTTCAATAGTTTAACTTGCTCATCATGCTATAAATCCAATTCCACAAAAAAAATATTTCAAAAATGTTGACGATGAATTAAAAAATGTATTACATTTGTCGAACGAACATTCGGTTTTTTATCATGAAAGAAACAAGGCAAACAATACTACAGAAGGCGTTTATCATATTCCTTGAAAAAGGTTACTATGGAACGAGTATTTCGGATATTCAAAAGGAACTTGACATCGGTAGGGCAACATTGTACCATCATTTTGCCAGTAAGGAAGAACTTTTTTTTGCAATAATTGATGATCTATTCATTTCAATGGGAAATGGTGTACAAAAGGAAGAAACCTCCGACATGACGGTAAAGGAGCTCATTAATCATCTCAAGAAAAAACTGTACGATGAAGTTACATGGCTAAAAAACAAGCAAATTGGATTGGTTGACTTTTTTATGCTGTCGTCAGAAGCTCTTCGTTTAAACCCTGACTATCATAAAATTTCTGAAGAGATGCATGAAAAGGCATTAAAAATATGGTCTCAATCAATTATGAATAGCATCGATAAAGGAGAGGTAAGGGATAACATTGACATCACTGAAACTGCAAAGCTATTTATGTATGTGAGGCATGGAATTGCAGTACTCTCAAACAGAAGAAATTTAGAACAAAGTATAACTGAAACCCAGAACGGATATGAAAGCATTTATCAGCTTATTAAGAAATAGTTTCTTTTTTATAATAATTCCGTTTGGGATACTTGTTATAAGGCTTAATCAATGTGTAAATGCAAGTACAAGTTACTTATACATCGATTCAAATATTCTACTTAAAGAATTAAAGCTAAATGACAACAAAATAAATAATACCAATATGGACACAATTGTAAAATTGCAAAAGCACATGACACTTGTGCATGAAGTGGATATTAGTACCTCCCCTAACAAAATATGGGATTTTCTCATCAATATAGAAAAGAATTATTCTGCATGGCATCCAAAAGACCACATTTTGTTTCAATGGACTAAAGGAGCACCATTTGAAGCAGGGGCAACCTTTTATGCTGAGCAGTACATGATGGGACAAAAGGTAAAATACAACGGAAAAATTGCCGAATCAATTCCAGGCGAAAAAATTACCATGACATTTTCGTTTCCTCTTTCAATAATTACCGAAAAAATTGAAATGATAATTGAAAACCATGGCACATGTAGTACCTTCAAACACATAACTTACATGAAATTCAAATTTTTATCCCGTACAATATTCAAAAAACAAAATATCAAGATGTTAAATGATATGGATATCCATATAAGAACGGAGGGTGGAAATATGAAAAATATTCTTGAAAATGGGAATTGAATCATGAAAATATTAAATGTTTGAAGGCACAACTTTGCAAACAGTAAACCTACCTTGCTTGTATGGTATTTCAAGGGGAAGTGGTAACTTACTAGGCACTTCCCCTCATCTACTTTTAATCAGTGGTAATGATAAAACCCACAAACCATTTTTTCATAAACATAACCGTTTAAAAAAACCTATCCACTACAATTCCTATATGCCATATAGGGATACTTAAAATCAGTTGGCGGAACAAGCGTTTCCTTAACAGTACGAGGACTTGTCCAGCGTAAGAGATTATATGGACCACCTGCTTTATCGTTGGTTCCGCTACCTCTGGCACCACCAAAGGGCTGTTGCCCGACTACAGCACCTGTGGGCTTATCGTTAAAGTAGAAGTTACCAGCAGCGTAGCGTAATACTGCACAGGCATGATTTAACGCTTTTCTGTCGGTTGAGATTACTGAGCCTGTCAGCCCGTAAGGAGATGTTTCATCCACTAGCTTAAGTGTTTCATCCCATTTTTCATCGTCGTAAACATAAATTGAAAGCACAGGTCCAAAGATCTCTTCTTCCATGGTTACAAAGTGTGGATCTTTGACAAGAACAACAGTTGGTTCTATAAACCAACCCTTTGAACTGTCACCATTTCCCCCAAAAATTACCTCGGCGTCAGCCGATTGTTTGGCTATATTGATGTAGTTCATAATATTATTGAAAGCTGCTTCATCAATTACCGCATTCATAAAATTTCCGAAATCCTTCACATCGCCAACTTTTATTTCAGCGATCATCTCGCTCATACGGTTCTTCATGGAATGCCATAGTGATTTTGGAACGTATGCCCTTGAAGCGGCAGAGCATTTTTGCCCCTGATACTCAAAAGCTCCACGTATCATTGCCGTTGTGGCAACATCAATATTGGCTGATGGATGTACCACAATGAAATCTTTACCACCAGTTTCGCCAACAATCTTTGGGTATGATTTGTATTTATGCAAATTTTCACCAACTTGCTTCCATAGCAGATTGAAGGTTGACGTTGATCCCGTAAAGTGAATTCCTGCAAGCATTGGATGGGGTACTGCTACACCTCCAATAACGGATCCTTTACCAGGGATAAAGTTTATTACCCCGTCAGGAAGACCTGCCTCTTTGAAAATTTGCATAAGCAGATAATTAGATAGTAACGAAGTGGTTGCTGGTTTCCAAACCACAGTGTTGCCCATTAGTGCAGGAGCCATGTTAAGATTCGATCCAATGGCTGTGAAGTTAAAGGGAGTGATCGCTAACACGAACCCTTCCAATGGTCTGTATTCTACTCGGTTTACAACGCCTAATTCGGAGTGGGGTTGTTGGTTGTATATTTCTGAGATAAAGTATGCGTTAAATCTTAGAAAATCGATAGTCTCACAGGCAGCATCTATCTCAGCTTGAAATACGCTTTTCCCTTGTCCAACCATTGTGGCTGCGTTGAGCTTGTGCCGATACTTTTTTGATATTAGCTCTGCAATCTTAAGGTTAATGCTCGATCGCTCAACCCACGATACCGTTGCCCAGTATTTATGGGCATCCAATGCAGCTTCTATTGCCATTTCCACTTCTTTTGGACCAGCCATATGGTAACGAGCAATAACATTCTTATTATCGTGAGGCATGGTTATTTCTCCAATTTGCCCAGTCTTAATTTCCTTACCTCCAATGATTAATGGGATTTCCACAATGGTTTTACTTTGTTTATCTATCTCATCAAGAAGAGCCATACGCTCTGGAGAACATGAATCATACATTAATATGGATTCATTATGTGGCCTTTCGAAGCTAAATATTGCGTTATTCATATTATTTTAAGTTTGACATTATTAAACAATTTTTTAGTATAACTAACAGATCAATATGCCTTTTGTTTAATAGAAAAAGTCCAACCCCATAAATGGGATTGGACCTCAAAAATATTACACTAGACCTTCTATTCAGGGCTCATGATAATTTCAAGCATGTTGGCTTCCTTAAACATAGATTCGGCAGCTTTTTGAACATCCTTAGCATTAAGCTTTTTTACAAAATTTTCAAAATCGCTAATAATATCAACATTATTGCTGTAGTATTCCTTAATGGCGGATGACCAGAAACGATTTTCACGAAGTTTCTCCTGGCGATTCTTTAAAAAGTACTCTTTGGCCTTATTCAGGTCAACCTCTGTTGGACCTTCGTTAATGAGTTTAATAAATTCAGAATGGATAATCCCCACTAAGTGGCTAGCCTTATCGGGGTCAGTATCGAAGTAAATGTTCATGGATACCTGATTGATTGGTGATTTTGACAGGTTACTCCAGGTAGAAACACCGTAAGTTCCTCCTTCATCCTCGCGGATTACTTCTGTATACCTTAGATCCAACACATGATCTATTGCATCGGCGTAGATCTGGTTTTCAAAATTGTAATTGGCTATCGATTGGTAGGCTATGAAGCATGAACTTTTGGGAACCTGCATGGTAAAGTTAAAAGGATAATTAGTTTGTCCATTTGGAAAACGTATGTTATTATCCTTCCAACTTTCTTTCCTGTTGATATTTGGAAGAGAGCCAAGATAGGTTTCAACCAGAGGTTTTAGTATGGCGACATCAATATTTCCAACAAAAACAAAGGTAAAATCACTTGCATCAGCAAACCTGTCAAGGTAAATGGTCTCTATTTTCTTCAGATTTACTTCGTTTAGCAATGCTACATTCATTGGCCTCTTGCGAAAATGCCTATCGTTAGAAATGTATGAAATGGAATCGCGGAAGATCATATTTGGGTTGTTGCCGGAATTCTGCAAAACTGCTTGCATCCTTGACATGTAAGCATTAAAAGATGACTCGTCAAATCGAGGATTAGCGAAGTAAAGATGGATAAGCTGGAGCATTTCCTCTAAATCGTTGGGAGAGCAGCTGCCATTGAATCCCTCTTCATTCTCCCCCAAGTATGGATTGACATTCACAATTTTTCCAGCGAGCATTTTTTCCAAATCAATGCGGCTATGATTTCCCACTCCACTCATTGTTGCAATAGTAGAAACAAATTGAGCTGAAGGTACATCTTTGTCATCAACAAGTGATAATCCTCCAGGGCTATATGAAGATAGCAGAATCTCATCTTCCTTAAAATCGGTGGGTTTCACGATTACTTTAACACCGTTTGCCAGCTGCCATTCTGTTACTTTAAGTTTCTCATTTGCCGTTTCCTTCAATACATTTCCTGGTTTAGGAGTCTCAGAGATTAGGGGTTCTGTTTTAACATTGTCCACATATGGCTCTATGGCGGAGTCTTTTACCTTTTGATAGATGGCTACTAACTCTTCTTTGCTTGGAATATTGTTTCTTTCCTTTTCTGAAGCGCTAATAAAAATAACGAGGTTTTCATCAGTAATCAGCTCTTTAGCTAATGCGTTAACCTCATCAATGGAAATGGTGGGAAGTAATGCTTGAGAGAACATGTACTCAAATTCAATACCTGGTATTGGTTCATTCTCTGTAAAATGGGCGAAAAATTCCCAAACCAGATTCTGGTTCTTCACCTTATCCCTTTCCTTATACTTGTTTTCAAGGCTTCTTAGATAGTCCGCTTTGGTTCTATCGAATTCTGTTTGAGTAAAGCCATGTTGGTACACCCTATAACTTTCTCTTGCTAGAGTTTCTAATGACCTTACAGGCTCATTCTCTCGTGCAATTGCTAATAGAACATAAGTTGCCATTGTACGAACTTGGTTCCTGTAGTAATTGAATGCAGCCACAAACGGAGGATTTTCCTTTTGAACTATCTCGTTGAAACGAGCATTAAGCATTTGTGAGTACAGGCTTTGAATAATATTTTTCCGGAAATACCCTAGATTCTTTTCGTTGTGAGGAGTTACGGGATGCTTATAGTAAACCTCTATCATTGTACGGCTTATTTCGGGGTCGATAAAAGTACCAACGAGTGTTTCTTTATGGTTGGGAACTTCAAATTCAGGACGAGGTGCACGATTTTCCCTTTCAGGTATTTTTGAGAAAAGTTCCTTTACTTTTCCTTCCATCATCTGAGGATCGAAATCGCCAACAATGATTAATGATTGCAAATCAGGACGATACCAATCGCGATAAAAACGCCGTAGGGTTTCATATTCATGGTTATTGATTACGTCAATGCTACCAATTACATCCCTTTCTGCATACTTCGATCCGTAAAATAAGTACTTAAACTTTTCTTGCATTGCACGCCAATCGCCAGTTCTTCGTGTTCTCCATTCTTCGCGTATTACGCCACGTTCTGCATCGATCTCCTTATCTTCAAAAGCTATATAGCTTGACCAATCATGTAAGATCAATAGAGCAGAGTCAATAATACCTTCTCTGGTTACGGGAACATTCGAAAGGTTGTATGCCGTAACATCCTGACCTGTAAATGCATTTACGTTATGGCCAAATTTTACACCTATACTTTCAAGATAGTGGAGAACACCTTTATCCGGAAAATTATGGGTTCCGTTGAATGCCATGTGTTCAGTGAAGTGAGCAAGTCCATCCTGATCATCATCTTCAAGTATGGCACCCACATTATGAACAATGTAAAACTCTGCTCGTTCTTTGGGTTCATTATTGCTGCGAATGTAATATCGCATACCATTATCAAGTTTTCCGATGATTACCTTGCTATCAATGGGTAACGGATTACTCCAATCAATTGCACCTTTTTGAGCAAAGAGAGCATGATTAATGATTATAAAAGCTATTGAAGTAGCTAAAAGTTTAAATGTTTTCATTTTAAGAAAAGGATTAATAGGTTTATTTTTTAAAAAGTTAAAATTATAGATTTCATTCAGTACTTAAAGTTTAATTAATAAAAAAAACTATAAATATTAACATAGTTTAGCATATTTTATTAACACAATGTTTACTAAAAAAGGTTGCCCAGACTCGGAAAGAATCTGGGACTAATTGGGTGGAAAAAACGCTTGGCTGACAAAAAGCAGAACCTGGGCAACCCGACTGCTGGTGTTAGCAGTTAATATTTAGTTCGTGTTGTTGGGGAACACTGAATATATTTTAATACAAAATCGTGCCAAAAATCACAATATGTGTTTTATCTAACTGATAGCTAGAGTAATAAATAAAAAAAAAGATTTAAATCATTAATTCTTAGTTGAATTTCAGAATATAAAATTCCCATAATGTGGATTTTGCACACAATTTTCTTTTTAGTATTTTTTATTCAATGGTTATAAAAAAACTATTGATTAGATTGTAAACAATCTTTTATTCAATGAAAAAGGATAATAATATTTTTTATAAGTTTAAGAATGATTTAATAAAAAGTAGGTTTTGAATATTTTTTTTGTAAATTTCGATTGTTTACATGCATTTTTGCTGAGTAAAAAATCAATTATTACAAAAATAAGTCAAATGAAAAAAGTTCTTACAATCATTGGATTCTCATTAGGTATTCTTTTCTTTATTTACCTTTTGCTTAGGTTAATATGGTCATTTAATGAAAAGAAAGAATTGAACATTTATATACTAGATAAAACTGTTACTCGTTCTGACAGACCTGAGCATAAAGCATTTACTTGGTTATTAAATAATAATCGCTATGTTTTACCAAATAAGAAGGGCTATTCTCATACAAAAGATTACTATGGTTTTTTTCCTGTAAACATTAAAGATGAAATTTTTGATTTTAAAAGTATTAGGATAAACGAAGTGGATGCATATGCAGCTGTATTTGATGTTGCATATTATACCGACTGTTATGGTGTTCATTCATTTGAATGGTATAAGGGTAAAACAAAACCTATTCGATCACAAAAAGTATACGGAGGTTTAAATCAGAACGACTATCTGCTTATAAAAAAAATGATCGATAATGGCAAACTTGTCATTGCAGAGTATAATATGTTCAGTACTCCTACCAATGCCCTAGTTAGAAGTAAAACCGAAGCACTTCTTGATATTTCTTGGACCAGTTGGTTGGGTAAATACTTTTCGACCCTGGATGTAGGTAAAAATGGAGGACCTCCCGAATGGATGAAAAACCTTTATGAGTCTCAACACCTTGGTGTTTGGCCTACAAATAAAGATGGAATAGTATTGCTCAGCAATGATGGATTAATAGAGTTACTTATTCAGGATATCCATCTTAACTCAAGCCTCCCTTCAATAGTTACTCAACCCAATGAAGTACTACGATTTGGTGTAAATGAGAATGTTCTTTTTGAGCAATGGTTTGAGTTTATTAACCCTGGTCAAAATCATGTGGTTTCATACTTTGAAATGGACGTTAATTCTAAAGGTGAAGAAGTATTAGCTAAATTAGGATTAAATACAGTAACCCCTGCTGTTATAATGAGCCCAAATGGTACGTACTACTACTTATGTGGTAATTTTGCTGAAAATCCAGTTCAAATGTGGACAGCAAAAATAGCAGGAGGAAAATGGATTAATAGTTTTCTCTACCAATTTGGTGCTAAGAATCGTGCTAATTTCTTCAGCAAGTACTATACTCCGCTTATTAATACTATTCTAGAAGAGCATTATGCTTCTTTAAAAAAGAACTAAATTTTTGCTAAAATTTATTTTATAAGCCAATCCTTGTCCAATCCATCAATATTTTAATTAACAAAAACAACAAATGTTATGATTTACCCATTGGATAGAGGAGAAAATTTCTTTCTATTAAACGATAAAATATACAGCACAAAAAATTTTAACCCAAATCTTTTACTCAACGGTGAGGTAATTTACGAAGTTTTACGCGTTGTTGGCACTAAACCAATCTTTCTTCAGGAGCATTTAGAGAGACTTTTTAAGTCTTGTAGCAAAACGGGTATTGAATGTCCAACGTTTGATAAAATCAAAGAAAACATTCTAAAACTATTGACAGATAATCCTGTTAATGAGAAAAACTTGAAAATATCTATCATATTCGATCCAATTAAGGTAGTTTTTTTACAGTTAATTGCTTACTTTATCGACAGCCATTACCCTCCACAATCCGATTATCAAAATGGAGTTAAGCTTGAACTTCTATCCATGGAAAGGAAAAATCCAAATGTTAAACTTGAAAACCCAGAAATGAGGGGTATTGCCGAAAAAATGATCTGCATTTCTCAAACAAGCGAGGTTTTGCTTATCGATGAGAATGGCAATGTAACAGAGGGTAGCCGCTCAAATTTTTTTGCAGTGAAAAATAAAGCACTTTACACTGCCCCCTCTAGCAGAGTGCTAGAGGGAATTACGCGGAGTAAAGTGCTTGACCTTTCCCAAATCTATGGCATTCCGATGCATTTCTCTTTGATTCACTCAACAGAATTGAACCAATTCGAGGGTGCTTTTATCACGGGAACTTCCTCTAAGGTACTGCCAATTAAAAGGATTGGTGATCTGGAGTTTAATCCTCAGGAGCCAACCATAAGAAGAATAATGAACCTTTATGATGAATTGGTTAATGGGCAATTGGTTGATTAATTTTTTTTATGAAGTTCATCCTTGAAGAATAGATCCTTCTCAATCTTTTGGAGAAAGTGCTTTGCCGAGCTAATCTTATTCTTTTTTGTTCTTGTTTCAGCTTTACTTTCAGCCTTGTTGATGTATTCGATAAAACTTTCTCGTGCGTTATTCAACTCTTTTAGTCTATAGTAGCACATAGCTATCTCATAAACAAAATCATGCTGATCGGGTGTGAACTTAAGGGCCATTGTTAACTCAGCGATAGCTTCGTTATTCTTAGAACTTCTTATATAAGAATCGGCACGGGTAGAATAGATCATTGCCATTTCATAATTATCTGGCGTTAAGATTCTTTCTGTTAAATTTAAAACATCAATGGCTCTTTGTCTTTCGCCAATCTCAATCAGCGATTTTGCCAGAACAAAATTCAGCGCCACATCCGTTGTATCCATTGCAAAGGCTTTCTCCAAAAAGTTTGCTGAGTTGGTAAAACTACCATTATGATACTTTGAGATTCCTAGAAATTTAAAGGTGAACCTAGTTGAGTCTTTAAGATTGTATGCCTTTGTGAACCAATCCTCGGAATTCTTATAATCCTGCGATAGAAAGTGTAGATACCCTGTTGCCCTCACAATGGGAACATATGTTGAATCGTGCTGAAGGGCCGTATGAGCAACTGGAAAAATAAACATGGGGGGTATTCCCGATTGCATATATCCATTAATTAGCTTTACTGCTAAGGGCATATTGGCAGAATTTAACTGAAAAGAAATGCTGTATGCCCCTATTGCATTGGCAACACTATCGATACGCATAGAGCAGTCGCCAACCTGTTCCCAAAGGTAGAAATTGGTTGAGTCATTTGTAATCAACCAGTAGAAATGATCAAGAGCTTCCCTAAAATTATTCTCACGCTTAAGCAACCTTGCCATCTGCGACCGCGCGGAAATATTCATCGAATCGAGTTCAATGGTTTTGTTGTATTGCCCAATGGCAAGTTTTACCATTCCTTTCGAAGCCATTACCCCAGCCAGCCGATGGTGGCATGGTATGCAAGTGCTGTCTAAATCAACAGATTTTTGATAAACTACAGCTGCGCTGTCGTACTGCATTTGGCTTTCCCAAATCGCTCCAAGCGATAATAATAATTGTGTATTAGTGCTATCGATCCTAATGCTTTGCTTCAGCTGTTCTATTTTCTTTTGCTCATCAACTTGATTATCATTAAATTCCAAAAGTTGGGGAATATTGTCATCTTCCTGTCCAGCTCCATGTATAGCTAAAAGCAATCCAATAATAAAAACTGAAAGCCTTCTTATCATGTTGTGTGCCATTCTATGGATATACAATTTAAGAAGAATGAGTTAGTAGAATTTAAACAGTCTCAAATTATTCCTTGGTTAGCTACTGGAGTTTAAAAACAATTGGAAAGGTAAACTGGGTTGAAACAGCAACGCCCTCTTGCTTGCCGGGTTGCCATTTGGGGCTCGATTGAATTACCCTCACTGCTTCATTGTCTAATGATGGCTCAACACCTCTTACAACCTTTACTTTTGTTACGCTTCCCTCAGAGTCAACAACAAACGATACGAATACTCTACCTTCAACCCCTTTTTTTGCAGCTTCCTCTGGATATCTCAAATTTTTAGCAAGGTAATGCCTGAACTTAATGAATTCCGTAGTTTCATCGTCATCAAAAATTGGCATCTCATCTACTGTTGTGTAAATTTTTTCATCCTTAGGCTCATCCGTTGATGTTGAGAGATTCTTTGCTACAACAAACGTTTCATCTTTAGCATCAATTTCTGGGTTCTTGCTACACGAAATGGTAACTATTATTCCAACTGCCATTACTGACGATAGTATCAAGGCTGGAATGGCTATTTTTCCTACTTTTTTTGTACTTAACATGGCTAATCGTTTTAAAGTTAGTGATTTGTTAAAATTATTGCCTACGGGCAGCGCTATCCCTTGAAAGGCAATGGAAACTATGGTATCCAAATATGCATAAGGATCGGTTTGATATTGAATAGCTGTGTTATCGGCTTGGTATTCGTGTATTTCTACAAGAGCTTTTCGTAGCATCCAGTAGAATGGATTGAACCATTGCGATAAACCAACCAACTCCATCAGCAGTATGTCTGCTGAGTGCATTCTAGTATAGTGAGCTCGCTCATGAGCAATTACTCCTTCAATTTTATCGTTGGGTATTTGGGTAGGATTAATAAAGCAGTAATTCATAAAAGAGAATGGCGAAATCCCCTTTGAATGCTCAATGATGTAAATACCCCCTTTTTTATATTTGACATTTCCTTTGGCAAGCAATGCAATTTTGATAATTTGTAACATGAACCGCAGTAAAAAAACACCTGAAATACTCATGTATAAAATAAAAAGTAGGCTATACCAGTTAATAGAAGTTTCTCTTATACCAATAGTAACATCAGGAATTATAAAACTTCTTTCAAAACCTAGGTCTGATAGTGAAACAGACGTTTTATTTTGAATCAATGGCATTAGCAAGGGTAGCAGTATTGAGATAATTATGCCAAAAAGAAGATAACTTCGCACCAACGCAAAACGATTTAAATTTCTCATAAAAGCAAACCATAAACCCCAAACCAATGTTAGGCTAAGACTTATTTTTATTGTAAAGCTGAGAATGTTACTTATTTCCATTTTGCTTTTGTTTTTTTAGTTCGTTTGAAAGTATGCTAATTATTGCTTCCATTTCTTCAGTGGAAAGATCTTCCTCCTTGGCAAAGAATGATACCAGCTGTTGGTACGAACTGCTAAAGTAATTTTTCATAAACCCTTTAAAGAAAGCCCCAGTATATTCTTTTTTGTTTATTAATGGGTAGTACTCATGGGTTTTGCCATAGGCAACATGCCCAACAAATTCTTTGTTTTCAAGAATCCGGATTATTGTGGAAACTGTATTATATGCTGGCTTCGGATTTGGCATATGGTTGATTATATCCTTCACAAAACCTTTTCCCATCTTCCATAGTATTTGCATCACCTGTTCTTCTGCCTTTGTTAGCTCTTTCATAGATCAAATTTTTTGTAAACATACAACTAAAATATTAGTTAAGCAACTAAATAATTAGTTATTATTAAAAAAATATTTACAAATAACTGATAATGAATTCAATAAATGTATAAAAAAAAGAGTATATTTGTAAATAATATTTGTTTATGAAATACCCATGTAAGGCAGTTTGCATAACCGAACGTACTTTGTGAGCTCAGCGGAGCTAAACAGGGATGAATAAAATATGGGTGTTACATCGTTGTAAGCAGACCCAATTCGTAAGTATATTGAAAAGCAACCAGTTATTAACCTAACATGAATTTTATTCGGATGAAAAAAAACATCATCAGAATTTCTATAATCCAGTGCGATTTGGCCTGGGAAAGCGTTGATGAAAACTTAAACCGATTTGACAGTATCATTAAGACAATAAAAGAAGATCCGCATATTGTAATACTTCCCGAAATGTTTACAACCGGGTTTACCATGAACCCTAGCCCATTTGCTGAACCCTCGAATGGAAGAACATCGAAGTGGATGCAAAGAATTGCAATGGATTTTGGTTTTGCGCTCTGTGGTAGCATAATAATTGTTGAGAATGGGAAGTATTACAATCGTTTCCTCTTTGTAACCCCGAAAGGAGAAATTTTACAGTACGATAAGCGACATCTTTTTAGCATTGGTCAGGAGCACATAGAGTATACTCCTGGTTCAAAACGTGTGGTTATTGATTACTTGGGATGGCGAATACTACCCCAGATTTGCTACGATTTACGCTTTCCAGTTTGGAGTCGTAATCGTAATGACTACGATTTGATGATCAACGTGGCAAATTTTCCGGGAAGCCGAAGGGAGGTTTGGAATACATTGCTGAAAGCAAGAGCAATAGAGAATCAGTGTTACGTAGCTGCCGCCAATAGGGTGGGGGTTGATGGTATGAATATCTCCTATACAGGAGATTCTCAGCTGGTTAATGCTCGAGGGCAGGTGGTTGCTCAGCTTGAGCAAAATGCAGAAGGTACAATTTCAGCAAGTTTTAAACTTGATGAATTATCAGATTTTCGAGCTAAGTTTCCGGTTCTCCCAGATGCAGATGACTTCAATATAAAGCTGTAAAGTGTTTTTTAAAATTCAGAGTCTATCGATTGCAATTATTTCTATTTAATGTGTTAAATAGCATCTTTTTTAAGTATATTGCGTTTTTTTTCAATGCATTATTGGCATCAAATATTTACACAATAGCCTGAAATATAGTTTTTTGTAAATGTGTTTTCTACATTTTATTATATTACCAATTACTATTAATTTGATAAAACATGGCACAAGGACAGAAATCGAAGGGCGTAATAGCCATTCTCACCGGAGGAGGTGATGTTCCCGGATTAAATCCTGCAATTAGGGCCGTAACCATTAGGGCTCTCCGCGAGGGATATCAGGTAGTAGGGATTCGACGAGGGTGGGCAGGAATGATAGAAATAGTAAGGGACAAAGAGGCTGATAATAGCCATTGCTATGAATGGTTAACTGAGGAAAGAGTAAATAAATCTTTTAGGACAGGAGGAACTTTTTTGCATACTTCAAGAACAAACCCCTCTAAAGTTGCTAAGGATAAAGTACCATTGCAGTATAAGAGTAAATATCAGAAGGAGATTAACGATCTTACCCCTGAAGTGATAAAAAACCTTGACTTTCTTGGTATTGATTATCTAATTCCAATTGGCGGTGACGATACGTTAAGCTATGGAGTTCGCTTGTACCAAGAGGGTGAGAAGGTGATAGCCATTCCAAAGACCATGGATAACGATGTTCCTGGAACCGATTACTGTATTGGCTTTAGTACATGTATTACCCGAACCATAGCTATGACGGATATACTAAGAACTTCAGCTGGTTCGCATGAACGTATTCTGGTGATGGAGGTTTTTGGACGATACGCAGGTTTCACTGCCATGCTACCAACCATGGCAGGAGTAGCTAATAGATGTGTAATCCCTGAGCATAAATTTGACATTGAACTACTAACAAAACTTCTAGTCGAAGACAGAAGGCTAAACCCAAGCCGATACTCTTCTGTTATGATTAGCGAGGGTGCTACCTTCACTGGTATGGACAAGATGGTTTTTGAGGGTACTGAACTGGATGCATATGGCCATGCAAAGCTTGGTGGAATTGGCGATCTCATTTCTCAGAAAATTAAAGAAATTTCGCCCAAATATAACAATGGGAAGCAGGTTAATACCATCAATCAAAAGTTAGGATATTTGGTGAGGGGTGGCGAGCCCGATGCCATTGACTCCATCGTTCCAATGGCTTTCGGAAACCTCGCACTTGACCTTATCCTAAAAGGAGTGCATGGCCGTTTGGTTGTGCTTAAAAATGGCCGATATGACAATATGCCCATTGATGTGGTGGTTAGTCAGAAAAAGCTAGTAAATGTTTCTAAGTTCTATAATACCGAAAGGCTAAGACCTTTTTACAAAAGCTTTGAAATGCTTCCACTTTTCATTATGACTAGCGATTAGATATTGGAAAATAATATTATAGAAAGGGTGACATCGAGTCACCCTTTTTCTTTGAAAACTTTCATTTTTTGTCCTTTTTCCTGAGTCTTTCAATAATTTTGGTGGTTACAGAGTGAAGAAGTTTTATATCTTGAGCATCTGTATTTGCCAATCTTTCCAAGACCCTTCCATGCACTAATGATTCTGACGGAATACCTATCTCATGGAGAATTGAAATCACCTTTTCCTTTAAAGGCTTATAGCTCATACAATACGATTCGCCCTGAAACTCTTTGTTTCTTTTTTGATATAATCCTGATAGTGAAAACGCAAAGACCATTACAGCTTGAGCAAGATTGAGCGATGGAAATGGCTCTGCAAGATTTATTGTCGAAACAATATCGCATAAAGAAATATTCTCATTGGATAACCCCGATTCTTCTCCACCAAAAACAAAGGCTAGGTTATTTATTGTGTTCCCTTTATTTTCAATGAAACTATTAATTTCTCTAATGTTAATAACATTCTGCTTTACCCATCGTTGTTTAGCACTGGTGGCAATTGAAAAATCAATGTCAACCAAGGCATCAGCTAACGAACCAAAAACCATTGCATTTTTCAAAATATCGTGAGACCCGTGGGCAAGCATAAGTGCCTTTTCGCACAGATAATCGCATGGGCTGATTAGCCTTAAATTGCTAAAACCCATAGTTTTAATGGCTCGTGCTGCTGCTCCAATATTTTCTGGAACAGTTGGATTAACTAAAATGAAAGATGTAGTCATTTTATATCATTTATTATTAAAGAAAGATAATGATTTTTTATTGGGCATTAATACTACTATATGAGATCATACAATCCATGAAATAAATGTTATGCTACTTCTTTTTGCGTCTTATCGTAAATGCAAATTACTATGAAAAAATATTGACACAATTAAGAGATATTTTTTTAAAAGACCATAGGGGAAATAGATTATTTAAATGAAATATATATATCTTTAATGATTAAAAGTAAATCAGTAAATAGCTATGAATTTTCCCCTTCATAAACCCAAAATGAGCAAATCTTCTTTAATTGAAAGATATACTGTTTTAACTATACTATGTTTTATTGTAATTTTTTTGGCTAGTTGTAAAAGGATGAATAAGGACCATATGCTAAGAGAAGGAATTATCGAATATAGTGTTACATATTTAGATGAGGATTCTTCAAAATATGATCCAAATATTCGACCAGATCGCATGGTTGTTAGGTTTAAAGATAATAATACTGTAAATAGAATTGAAGCACTTTCCGGAGCATTCTCATTTGCTTTTATTCAAGATATTGATTCTAAAACATCAACAACTCTTGTGAAAATATTAAACAAGAAACTTTTTTACCAAGAACCTTTACAAGAGAATCGTTATCACTTTGCATATCAGGCTATGCCCAGTATGACTATTGAAAAAGTTGATGAAAAAGAAAACTTTCTGGGTTTTAACTGTAAAAAAGCTCTTGCAACTTTCAACGATAGTACATCGTACTCTTTTGAAATATTATATACTGACGACATAGTGGTAAACATGCCGAATCATAATACACCCTTTGAAGCCATTGATGGTATCATGTTAAAGTTTTCAGTTATTATGTTCAATCAAAAAATGGACATTGCAGCCACTACAGTTAAACCAGCAAGACTGGCAAAGGATGAGTTTATTATTCCTTTGGAATATGAAGAGGTAAATTATGAGACCATGATGGAGTTAATTTACCTTTTTCAATAGTGATACATAGGCTTTTTCGGAATAATTCCCTTACTTTGTAAGGGTTTTTTTATTATTGAGAATTAAATGTATTTCATAGATTAACTGGCACTTATGGCTACAAATAGTGAAAATCAGAGAAAAAAAAAGGGAGTCGACAAGCCAAAAAGAATTTTTTTTAAGGATGAACGTGTAAGATTCACCTTGGGTTTATTTACAATATTTTTCTCTTTATACCTTACCATAGCCTTTTTATCATACTTATTTTCTTGGCAATCCGATCAAAGTTTCCAGTGGCAATCGGTTTTTTCCGATTCTTCCGTTAGGGTAAATAATTGGGCAGGGAAGGTTGGTGCTTCTTTTGCTTCGCAATTTATTAATAGATGGTTTGGAGTATCTTCTTTTATAATTCCATTTTTATTTGGCTTAATAGGTTTTAGATTATTGAAAATTAGGATTTTTCCTTTACGCAAGTCTATACTAAAAGGGATAATTGGTATGATTCTGGTTTCATTGGTGCTAGGATTTTTATTTGGAAGTATGGGCGGTACTTTGGGAAGTGGACTAGGAGGAGCCCATGGACTTTTTGTTAGTGATTGGCTTATAGCTTTTGTTGGTAAAGCAGGTACACTTTTTCTCCTAATAGTTGCATGTATTGCATATTTAATCTATTTAAATAGTAATGTTTTACATTTTTTTAAAAGAGTGTCAATCTCCTTAATAAGCTTCTTTAAAGCAACTTCAAAACCCGAAGAAGTTGATATAACATTCGATGGAATAAAAAGTGATGATAGTAGTTCTACATCAAAAGATATTGAAATTGAAAGAGATAACAGTGAAAAGCCAGATTATTTTAAAATCATTAAGGAAGAGGAAGATTCTCCTTTTGTTGAATCAGATATTAAGGATGAAATAGAGATTACTGCGGATATCCCAATAGAAACTGATAAAGATTCTTCAGATAAATCTACAGATGATGATATTATTATGACAGTTCAGATAAATACTGATGAGGAGGGAGAATTAGATGTGTTACCAGAACCAGACTTTTATGACCCTACAAAAGAGTTATCATCTTATGAGTTTCCACCATATGAATTACTTGAGGATTATAAAAATCGACAGGCACCAGTAACAGATGAAGAACTCCATAGTAATAAAAATAAAATTATTGAGACTCTAGGTAATTACAATATTCAAATTGCCAGAATTTTAGCTACAGTTGGACCTACTGTTACCCTTTATGAAATTGTACCAGCTCCAGGTGTGAGAATTAGCAAGATTAAAAATCTTGAAGATGACATAGCACTTAGTCTTGCAGCACTTGGCATAAGGATTATTGCACCAATTCCAGGAAGAGGAACAATAGGCATTGAAGTTCCAAACCTGAAGCCAGAAGTGGTTTCCATGGCTTCAATTATCCGATCGACTAAATTTCAGGAGAATAAGTTCGATTTAGCAATTGCTTTAGGGAAAACAATATCAAATGAAACTTTTGTAATTGATTTGGCTAAAATGCCTCATTTACTTGTTGCTGGGGCTACAGGACAAGGAAAATCGGTAGGTCTTAATGCAATAATTACCTCTTTACTTTATAAAAAGCATCCAGCACAGCTTAAGTTCGTTTTGGTTGACCCTAAAAAAGTTGAACTTACTCTTTATAACAAGTTGGAAAGACATTTTCTTGCTAAACTACCAAACACAGAAGAGGCTATTATTACCGATACACAAAAGGTTATTTTTACTCTGAATTCTTTGTGTATTGAGATGGATACAAGATATGATCTTCTTAAAGCTGCACATGTTAGGAACATCAAGGAATATAATGAGAAATTTATTGCACGAAGGCTCAATCCAAATAAAGGGCATCATTTCCTTCCATATATTGTTGTAATAATTGATGAGTTTGCAGATTTGATAATGACTGCTGGAAGGGAAATAGAAACTCCTATTGCCCGAATAGCCCAATTAGCTAGGGCAGTAGGTATTCACCTAATTATTGCTACTCAACGGCCAACAACAAATATAATCACCGGTGTTATCAAAGCTAATTTTCCTGCACGCATTGCCTTTAGGGTATCTTCTATGATTGATTCCCGTACCATACTTGACACTACCGGAGCCAACCAGTTGATTGGGAAAGGTGATATGCTTATTGCAACTGGTAACGATTTGGTTCGTGTGCAGTGTGCTTTTGTTGATACTCCAGAAGTTGAAAGAATCACCGATTTTATTGGTAATCAGAAGGGTTATGCTTCAGCCTTCATGCTTCCTGAATATACAGGTGATTCCGCAGAAGATACGCTCGAAATAGATCTTGATAAAAGGGATGATCTCTTCGAAGAGGCTGCCAGACTGGTTATGATGCATCAGCAGGGATCAACTTCTTTAATTCAACGAAAGTTTTCCATAGGATATAACAGAGCTGGCAGGATTGTTGATCAGTTAGAAGCGGCAGGCATTGTTGGACCCTTTGAGGGTAGCAAAGCACGTCAAGTTCTTATTCAGGATGAGGTTTCGCTGCAAAACATAATGAAAGCCTTGAACGAGAACAAAAACATTTAAAAATAATTTTAAAAAATTTTAGATTATGAAAAGAACTTTTTTTATTTCAACAATAGCTATAGTTAGTTTGTCATTAAACTTATTTGGACAATCGGCTCCATTAGGAAAAGATTTGATAAAGAGTTTCTCTGAAAAAATACAATCTTATCAAAACATTAAAGCCGATTTCACTTTTACACTCGAAAATTTGCAGGAGGGTATTACTGATACTCATCAAGGAAATTTGAGTTATAAGGGAAAAAAATACACCCTTTCCCTCATGGGGATGGAGGTTTACTTTGATGGGGATACTAAATGGCAATATATTCCTGAAGCAAATGAGGTTACTATTTCAAAACCTTATTCTCTTGATGGCGGCTTTTTTGATGACCCAACAAAAATATTTACCGACTATGAAAAGGATTTTAACTCGAGGTTTATTGGTGAACAGGTTGAAAAGGGTGTGAGTATTTATGAGGTTGATCTTTATCCAGAGGATCTTTCTGAACCCTATTCACTTATTAAGATTAGGTTCAACAAAAGAACACTTGACCCCATTTCCATAAAATATCAGGGAAAGGATGGCATCAATTACATCATCAACATGAAGAGTTTTAATTCTAACATTACATTGAAAGATGAGAATTTTACATTTGATTTAAATAAATACAAAGGGATTGAAATTGTTGATTTGAGATAGTTTTTTCTTTTAAAAATTATATAAAAAAAGGCTCGGATAAATATTTCCAAGCCTTTTTTTCTTTAATATGGATTTAAAAAAGTTTTAAAGAGAAATAGAAAAAAACTAAATACCTTTAAAGCTAGTACCTAATACAAGAATTACATATCCAATAAGAACTAACCAGAAGTTATACTCTGTTATGTACTCAATGTGAATAAAATGGGCTATGATTCCAAGAATCCCTACAATAAGGGCAATAACCCATAAAATTTTTTTAGGTGCTGATGGTTTCATAATGATTTGGTTTTAGTTAATAAAGTATAAATGTATTTTATTAGGATGAACTTTTGCTGATTTTCTTAATTTTTTTCTAAAAAAAGGAAAGATGGTTGATAAAAAAGTTCGTTTCGTTACATGTTATTAATATATTTAATAAAAAAAAGAGATTAGTCTTGTTTAAGCTTAGGATATTCTATGCGTGCGTGGTAAATGTTTAGAAGTTTTTTCTTTAAAGCAGATTTAATAATTGTAATATCCCTAAAAGTTATGTCAGCATCACTAAATTGTTCTTCAATTTGCTGATAATTAATAATATTCTCTACCAGATCATTTATAGATTCATAAGTTATTGACTTCATGGCCCTAGAAGCGGCTTCAACAGAATCTGCCATCATTAGCACAGCTGTTTCTCGTGAAAAGGGTTTGGGTCCAGTGTAAGTGAAAAGATTAATGCTGTCCTTAGTCTCAGGATATTTATCCCTGAACAAACGATAAAAGTATTGCACTTTTGTTGTTCCATGGTGGGTTCTTATAAAATCAATAATCTGATCAGGTATGTTTTGCTTTTTTGCTATTTGTATACCTTCGGTTACATGTTGAATAATAATATCTGCACTTTCTTCAAAATCAATACCTTGATGAGGATTAAATCCAGGGGATTGATTTTCTATAAAGTAGTATGGTTTCCCCATTTTACCAATATCATGGTAAAGCGCACCTGCCCTGACAAGGAGAGGGTTACCTCCAATTTTATAGATGGCATCCTCGGCAAGATTGGCAACCTGCAATGAGTGTTGGAAAGTTCCTGGTGCAATTTCAGCAAGTTTTCTCAGCAAATCTTGGTTTGTATCAGATAACTCCATTAGCGTAGTATCCGATAAAAAACCGAAGGTTTTTTCGAATACATAAATGAGTTGATATGATGTTAACAGTAGAAGGGCGTTAATGGCAAACCAAATAAAACTATAGGGATTAATTGTTAAAATATTACCTTCTTGAATAACTGCTATTCCAACATAAACCGATATATAAGAGAGAAAAACAAATGATATTGACAAGAAAAGTTTACCTCTTCGATAAAGGTTCGTAAGGCTGATAATTGCAACGATTCCTGCAATGAAATGGAGGAAAACGAACTCAAAGCTGTTTGGAACAAAAAAGCCCACCAAAAAAACGGTTACCAAGTGAATAAAAAGGGCGAGTCTAGAATCATAGAAAGTTCTGATGAATATGGGAATTATGGCTAACGGAACAATATAGATGTTAATAAGGTTTCGTTTAAGAAGAATAGACGATATAATAGCCATTACTGTTATTAGAAGCAAAATAAATATAATCTTGCGATCATCATTAAGAATCTCTCTCCGAAAATTGTACAGAAATAAAAAAAGCATAAAGAATAGTGTGGATACGAGTAGGGTTTGTCCAAAAATTATTACTCTTAAATTCCCAGTAAAACCAATTCTACTCTCATATTCTCTTTTTAGCGAGAATAGTATTTGGTAAGTTTCCTGATTTAATATTTCATCTTTGGTTACAATTTTTTCTCCTGCATAGATTAACCCTTTGGTTAGGGATAAGTTCGATAACATATCCTTAGAGATTATTTCAGTCGTTTTTTCATCAAAAAGCAAGTTTTCGGTAACATAATTATTCCAGTTTATTCTCTGAAGAGTCCTTACAAATTCTTTATTTTTTGCCAATAGGATTTCAACTTTCGAATTCAAATACTCTATTGCTGAGTTTATAGAAAACACCTCAGACAAAGGAGTTTCGTATGCTTGATTGCCAAAGAGAATAGTAATCCCAGTTTTTTGCTTATTAGCAATTTCAATGAAATCGTTATTACTGATTATCCCTTTCTGATAAACAAAACTTAAATACTCTTTCAACTTCTCAATTTCATCTTTACATGGTGTTTGTTTATGCAAACTTTCATCAAGAACAGCTTCAATTGAAGCTGTAATATCATTTTGAAACTTAGCAAGAATTCTTAGTGTATTGGTTGAATCATACCTGAAAATTGGTTTTAGGTTAGCAAGAATTAAATTCCGTTCAGCTATTAATTCACTATCGGTTTTATAAATTGGAAAGTCGAAGGGGGCAATTAAATCTTCGTGCATCCATGCCTTTCCTTTTTGGAATTCATACTTAAACTTTCCCTCTCTAGGGAGAAATATTAGAATTGAAAGAATGGCAAGAAGAAAATAAACTCCACGAATTATCTCGCGAAAATATAATTTTATAAAACGAAAGAACTTTTTCATAAATAATGAAAATTATGGAATACCACAAATATAACATTTTAATGCTATAAAGGTTTTGGCACCAGTTCTTTTAAGTGACAATTCTAAATTATTAGCAGACTTTATTCTTTTCAATATCAAGTTTTATATAATACAATTGATTTTCAATATTTCTTCATTAACTTGCGTAATATGAACAAGTTTATTTTTTCTTATGCAAATTCTCTAGTGTTGCAGTTGGTGAAACTAATTCGAAATAAAAAAGAAAAAGTTTCCCCTAAAAGAATTCATGATTTTCGCATAACTGTCAAAAGGTTAAGCGCTCTAATGAGGTTGTTGAATCAGTTAACAAATGAACAAGTTAACCCTAAACTTAACAAATCATTAAAGAAAATTTACACTAGAACTGGTAAACTTCGTGATCTTTATATACATAAAAAACTACTTAACAGTATAAAAGTAAACTCTCCAAATGAAGTAAAGAGATTGAAGAAATCAATTCATAAATCCAGAAGGAAGGCTAATAAGAAAATTGACAATTCTTTTCAAAAATTGGATTTCAATTCTTATAATTCACTGATCTCTTTTTTCAAGGAACAAGAAAATAAAAATATTAAGATAAGTAAGGAAAGTTGTTATCAGTTTGTTGAAAATAAGCATCTTAAAATCATATCACTAGCAGAGCCTAAAGTTGAAGATATTGTTCTGCACGAAGTTCGGAAACACCTTAAAGACATAGTATATACTTTACAACTTATACAAATTGAAGATCCAAATTTTGTTATATCGGTAAAGAATCTCAATTGGTTTAACAATTTACAGGAGCGCTTAGGTTATTGGAATGATTGGTTTACCCTTCATAAAACGATAATTAAAGCCAATGCTACAAAACAATTATACCCAAATCTTGAGTATATTGTAGAAGTTGAGATGGAAAAGTCTAGGCTTGGGATAGTAAATTGTTTGACTAAGTTTTGTGATTTATGTTTACAAAAAGACTAGTTTCATGCAAATAATTAAGAATCAGTATTTATTGTGTTAATTGTTAAATCTGATAGCATTTTTTAGATAACGGGTGATGAGATTTCAAGTTTATACTGAAATCAAATCACCCGCTAGTTTTGAGTTTTAACGCTATATGATTATTCGAAATCCATCTCAATATCATCACCGTTTGCTCTTCTTTCTTTGCGTGTACGATACTCGTTTATCCTATAAGAGAATCCAAGGTAAACAACTCTACTTTCGCGGGTACGCTCAATGTTACTTGTAAAATTGGGACCCCATGTTTCGGATCGAAATTTCTGGGTGTTAAAAATATCGCTAACTCTAAGGGTGACTGTACCTTTACGATTAAGTACATTAAGTCTCATGCCAAGATCAACCCAGTACATTTCGTCTGTGCGTCCCTGCCCACCACCAGTTTGCCAAAAGCGCATTGAACCACCAACTGAAATAGATGGTGATCGATAGTTTCCATTCATTTGTATCTCGAGGTTTCGACCAATTGACCATGTTGATGTTGCCCTTGCTGTCCAGCTGTTACCTTCACTTGCTTTCTGATCCAAATCGGCTGCAATCAGCTTTGTGCTAAAGTAACTTCCACTGGCATTAAACCGCCACCAAGGTGTAATGGTTTGTGTAACTACACCTTCAAAGCCTAAATTCTCGCTCTTATCAATGTTCCGGAATGTTGACATAGCAATACCTTCTTCATCTACTTCAACATATCGTGAAATGATATCGGTAGTTTGACGGATAAATGCTGTAGCAGTAAGTCTAGTTTTAGGTAAATTGTAGAAATAGCTAAGTTCATAGCTGTTTGTAAATTCAGGATTAAGCATGGGATTCCCTGTACTCAGGTTTAGGGGATCAGAATAATCAATAAAAGGGTTTAGTAATCGAGTGTGAGGTCGGCTAACCCTTTTGCTGTATGCAATTTGAGCAGAATTCTTGCTGTTTATGTCCCATTTTATGTGAGCGCTGGGAAACCAATTAAAGAATTCGCGATTGATTGGATCATCTTCTGTTGCCTTTTGTTCACCACTTGTGTAAGCTTGTTCAACTCTTATACCTCCTTGGTAGCTAAATTTTCCATTTCCAAAAGTATTGGAGTATATTGCATAGGCTGAATATTGCTGTTCGCTGTAAATAAAACGATTATTTCTCAGAGGATCGGGAACCCATTCATTACCTGTAAGCCGTGAAAATATGTAGTCACTATCTTGCTTACGAAACATCCCCTTTAGTCCAGTTTCAAGCCTTCCTCCATTTCCTATCGGATGAACCAAATCGGTTTGAATGGTTAAAGTATTGCCTAGTATCTCAGAATTTGTTTTTTCATAGAAGCTTGGGAATTGATCACCCTTCCACCATTGAGTCATGTCGCTTCCGTTTGAACCTTGGTTTGAGTTGTAAAAAATATCAGCATTGAGCTCCCTTCCGTTGGGTTTGCCATTAAGCCGGTAATTCATTGCTAAGTTGTACGATGAAAATCCATAACCCCCTTCATTCTTTCTTAGGTATGAGTCATTTAGATAATCGATTGGAATGTATGTATCGGTTTGAGTTAAATCCCATATGTTGAAGTTCCGATTATTAAAACCACCGGAGAAGGTTAACGTATTTGATTTATTGATAAAGTAGTCCATACCACCGCTTAGGCTAATAAATTGACCTTTTCGTCTAAAACCCTGATCCTGAAACAGAAAATTTGTGTTATTCTCAATAATTGTTGTTCTATCTGATACTGTTTCTCCTGTCATCCTCATTTGGCGGTAACTCAGGTTGGTAAACAAGTTAACTTTATCTTGTCGGTAGTTAAAGTTAACTGTACCATTGTACTTGTCACCTGTTCCAGCATTTAGCATTACCATTCCATGGTAACCAGGTTCGCGCCTCTTTTTCATTACGATATTGATAATTCCCGAGAGACCGTCTGGATCGTAACGTGCAGATGGATTAGTAATGACTTCTACACTTTCAATAATGCTTGCTGGAATTTCTTCAATGCTGGAATAAGTAGAAGGCCTACCGTCAACTAGTATAGTAACATTTTGACTACCCCTAAGGCTAACATTTCCATCCATATCAACTTCAATTGATGGAATGGTTTGCATAATTTCCAAAGCAGTGCCTCCCTCAGCAGTAATATCCCTTTCAACGTTGTATACCTTCTTGTCTAGATTATGCGTTAGCATTTGTCTCTGACCGGTTATTGTAACTGCTTCAAGATTTTCTGTTGCTTGAGATAGATATAATTCTCCTAATATAACTTCAGGCTGTCGAGGATGAATGGCGAAACTTTCAATGCTAAGAATATTATATCCAATAAACTTGGCTTCGCCATAGTACCTGCCCATGGGCACCTTATCAATCTGAAATTCACCTTTCTCATTGGTTATTCCACCTGTTACCATTACGGAATCACGCATACGGTAAAAAACAATATTGGCGTATTCAACGGGTTCTCCATCCAATTTGTCAATAATTTTTCCAATTACAGTTCCCGTAAAATCCGAAATTGATCCTTGACCACTTCCATCACCAGATCTTTGTCCTTGAGAAAAAAGGTGAAATGACATTGTTAAAAGAGTCGTAATAAAGAAGATAACTTTAATGTTCATGTTTATTAAAATGATTTGATTAAATAATCTAACGAATAAACACCTATTAGACTATTTTGTTAATGAAAACTTGCGACGAAATATTAAATTTTTTTAAGAAGTTGATTGAAATCAATTTTTAAGGTTAATAAAGTTTTTTTACTTAATGAATAACCACCTTGTAATAAGTCAAAAAGACATGAAATATTTAAACTACAAGACATTGTGGCATTCTTGTTTGCATGGCAAGTGATTTGAATAATCTCTGTATAAAATGAAATAATTGAAAAACTTTAAATTATTTAGTATGAATTTGAATAGTTTTACCATAAAATCACAGGAGGCAATACAACAGGCAATTTCTATTGCTCAAGGTTATCAGCATCCCTCTGTTGAACCCATCCATTTACTTAAGGGAATCCTGAGTCAGGCAGAAAATGTTAGTAGTTTCATTTTTAGCAAAATGGGAATCAATATTCTTAATTTTGATACTGTTCTTAATAGTATTTTAAATCGATACTCAAAAGTTACAGGAGGTGAACAGTATTTAAGTTCTGCAAGCAATAGGGCTTTACAAAAGGCTTCTAGTTTTGCAAAGGAATTGGGAGACCAATTTGTCTCAATTGAACATTTAATTTTCGGCCTTTTAGAATCGGGAGATCAGGTTTCTCAAGTAATGAAGGATTCCGGGATGACTCTTGGTGATCTGAAAAAGGCTATTGCAGAGCTTAGAAAAGGTTCAAAGGTTGATTCTCAAACCGCCGAGGATACATACAATGCATTAAATCGTTTTGCACTTCATTTAAATGAAATGGCTCGGAATGGAAAGCTCGACCCAGTTATTGGTCGAGACGATGAGATCCGTAGAGTGTTGCAGATTTTATCTCGAAGAACAAAGAATAATCCAATTCTTGTAGGTGAACCAGGAGTAGGTAAAACAGCCATTGCAGAAGGAATTGCACATCGAATTGTTAATGGTGACGTGCCAGAGAACTTAAAGTCAAAGCAATTATATTCTCTTGATATGGGCGCATTGATTGCTGGGGCAAAGTATAAAGGCGAATTTGAAGAAAGATTAAAATCTGTGGTTAAAGAGGTTATAGCATCCGATGGGGAAGTGGTTCTATTCATCGATGAAATCCATACATTGGTGGGTGCTGGAAAGGGCGAAGGGGCAATGGATGCCGCAAATATCTTAAAGCCTGCTCTTGCGCGAGGCGAACTTCGAGCAATCGGAGCAACCACATTCAATGAGTATCAAAAGTATTTCGAAAAGGATAAAGCGTTGGAAAGAAGGTTTCAAACAGTTCTGATAGATGAACCAAATGTTACCGATGCGATATCAATTTTAAGGGGTTTAAAGGAAAGATATGAAAGTCATCATGCAGTAAGGATTAAGGACGAAGCCATTATTTCGGCTGTTGAACTTTCTAATCGTTATATTACTGAAAGGTTTCTACCCGATAAGGCCATTGACCTAATTGACGAAGCAGCATCAAAACTTCGACTTGAGATGAATTCAGTTCCCGAGAGTATCGATGAAATTGAAAGAAAGATAAAACAGCTTGAGATAGAACGTGAAGCCATCAAGAGGGAGGGCGATAAGAAGAAAATGGAAACACTAAGCCTTGAAATTGCTAATTTGAATGAAGATAGGAATTCGTTGAGAGCAAAATGGCAATCGGAGAAAGCTATTATTGAAAAGATACAGCTCCAAAAGCAAGCCATAGAAAGTCTTAAGATTGAGGCCGATGAGGCTGAACGCCGAGGTGATTATGGAAAAGTAGCAGAATTACGATACGGTCGTATTAAGGAAGCTGAGCAAAATATTGATTTTATAAAGGATGAACTGGCTAAAAGTCAATCCGACTTTTCTCTTATAAAAGAGGAGGTCGATTCGTCTGATATTGCCGAAGTGGTAGCTCGATGGACAGGTATACCAGTTAGCCGAATGTTGCAAAGCGAACGTGAAAAGCTACTGGTTTTAGAAGATCACCTTCACAAAAGGGTTGTAGGACAGCACGAAGCAATTGCTGCCGTTTCTGATGCTGTTCGGAGGAGTAGGGCTGGTTTGCAGGATGCAAAACGCCCCATTGGATCATTCATCTTTTTAGGTACAACAGGAGTTGGAAAAACTGAATTGGCCAAGGCGCTTGCTGAGTTTTTGTTCAACGATGAGGACCTGATGACAAGAATAGACATGAGTGAATATCAGGAACGACACTCTGTTTCGCGTCTTGTGGGGGCACCCCCAGGTTATGTAGGATACGACGAGGGAGGTCAGCTTACAGAAGCTGTTCGTCATAAGCCTTACTCTGTTGTACTACTCGATGAGATAGAAAAAGCTCATCCTGATGTGTTTAATATCCTCCTTCAGGTTCTTGAGGACGGACGGTTAACAGATAATAAAGGTCGATTGGTTGACTTCAAGAATACCATAGTTATAATGACATCCAACATTGGATCGCAAATAATACAGTCAAATTTAGGGGAAGCAGTAAACGGAATAACACAATCATTACTTGAGAAAACCCGAGATCAGGTTTTCGACTTGCTTAGGGTAACAATCCGTCCCGAATTTTTGAACAGGGTTGATGATATCATAATGTTTTCGCCTCTGACAAAGGAAGAGATTCGTGAAATAGTCAATATTCAGTTTCAAATAATTCGTAAAATGCTTGAAGAACAAGGTATTGTTATTAGCATTACCGAAAGTGCAATGGATTGGATAGTGAGATCAGGCTTTGATCCCCTATACGGAGCTCGGCCAATTAAAAGGATAATGCAACGTTACATTCTAAATCAACTATCCAAAGAGATATTGGCCGGAAAAGTATCAAAAGAAAAACCAATACTAATTGATTATACTGATGGTAGTGAGTTGGTATTTAGATGATTAATAAAAAAACCGCTTTTCTAAGCGGTTTTTTTATTTACTTAAAACTTTTTAAGCAGTCATCAACACTCTCTTTTATATCAAACACAGAATGCAGCTGGAGAAGTTTAACCAACTCCATCACTTCTTTTGAGATGCAACAGAGCTTAAGTTGTGATGCACTATTCTTAGCTGTTCTGAGAATTGAAAGGAGTGAACCGAATCCAGAGCTATCAATATAATCAACTCCGGCTAGGCTAACCACCATTTTAACACCCTCCTGATCGAAAAGCATGGAAACATCCTGCTTAAACTTTTGTGAAATGGCTGAATGCAACTTATTATCTGTTGCCATGGAGACAACCATAACATCTTCAATTTTTTCAACGTTTATCATGGTACTTCATAGTTTATATCGGTTAATAATATCCTTTAGTTCTTCAATTGCTTGTGCTGATATTGATTTAAAATTTTCAATAAGTTCTGGATATCTAGAAACTTGCTTGCTCTCTTTGGCAAGATTTTCAAGCATTTTCATGTTTTCAGCAAGTTCAGATATACCCATTGTAGAAACAGAACCTTTGATTTTGTGAGCAAGTTTGCCAAGAGCCAAATGTTCTCCTTTATGAAGTAGCGAATCAAGTTGCTCAGAGAAAATGGGTACTTGCTTAATAAACATGTAGATTAAATCGTGTATAAGTTCATTACTACCCTCTGCCATAGCATTGAGAAAATCATAATCCACATATCTGTAATGATCCATTTGCTAATTATTGTGATTAAGGCTGTAGTAATAATAATTTTATATTTACACTGTTTAACTGATTATACAAATATAAACCAAAGATTCAAAAAACAAGAAGAACTATCCAATAATATTGACTCTATTTATTGTCAATTATTAAAAAAACCTTTAGGTTTGTAGTATTAAATTTCCCAATAATTACAATTAACTCCTAATAATTTATTCTGCTATGAAACAGACTCCATTTACAAAATTTCATATTGATCTTGGAGCAAGAATGGTTCCTTTTGCTGGCTATAACATGCCTATTGAATATTCGGGTATTAATGATGAACATATTACTGTTCGCGAAAGGGTTGGGGTGTTCGATGTATCGCATATGGGTGAGGTTTGGGTAAAGGGACCAAAGGCACTCGATTATCTACAGTATGTTACTTCGAATGATGTTACAGCCCTTGTTGATGGCAAAGTACAGTATTCATGCTTTCCCAATGGGAAAGGTGGTATAGTTGATGATTTGCTGGTTTACCGGGTTGATGCCGTAACGTACCTTTTGGTTATTAATGCAGCAAATATTGATAAGGACTGGAATTGGCTCTGCCAACATGCATCTAGGTTTGGGTTAACCCCAGGAAAGGAATTGTATAACGCTTCGGATGAGATTGCTCAGCTAGCAATACAAGGCCCTCTTGCTCTAAAGGCAATGCAAAAACTTACCAATGAACCTGTTGAGGATATGGAGTACTATACCTTTAAGAAAATTTCATTTGCAGGTATTAATGAGGTAATTTTCTCTACCACAGGTTATACTGGTGCAGGTGGTTGTGAAATATACTGCAGTAATGGGGATGGCGAAAAACTTTGGAAGGCGGTTATGGAAGCAGGTGCCGAATTTGGAATTAAACCCATTGGTCTTGGAGCTCGTGATACACTTCGTTTAGAAATGGGTTTTTGCCTTTACGGAAACGATATTAGTGACAACACATCACCCCTTGAAGCTGGTTTGGGATGGATAACCAAATTTGTTGATTACAAAAATTTTATCGATAAGGATTACATGCTTGACCTTAAGGCTAATGGATTAACCAGAAAGCTTATTGGATTTGAAATGATTGATAGAGGAATCCCTCGTCAGCATTACGAAATTTTAGATGAGGAGGGTGAAGTAATCGGTGAGGTAACTTCTGGTACCATGTCGCCCATGATGAAAGTAGGTATTGGAATGGGATATGTAACCCCCGGATTTAGTAAATCTGACACAGAGATCTTCATCAATATCAGAAATAAGAATTTAAAGGCAAAAGTTGTGAAATTACCTATTTTCAAGAAGAAAAATTAGTTTTTACAGCTGTCAATTCAAGAGGTATGAGGCATTTCCATGCCTCTTTTTTTACATTACGCTGAGAGATATGGTATCATAAATACATTAAAATATTGACTAATCATATATTTTTTGTATATTGATCGGGATGCCATTTTTATGACCTATGATTTGAGATAGAGTTTTTTGTTCATTATAATTAAAAAAGTATAGTTGAAACAAGCTCACTGAATGGAATCTTTTATTTCTGCTTTAAATCATTTCAGATTTTTAGGTAATGTGAAAAAATAGTTAGAAATTTGACAAAAAATAGCCAATTGTATTACAATTTAAAACTTGATACACTATGAAGAAGCACAATTTTAATGCGGGTCCATGCATCCTTCCCGATGTAGCCCTTGAGAATACCGCTAAAGCGGTACTTGATCTAGATGGGATAGGCTTATCGCTTATTTCCATATCCCATCGCTCCAAAGAGTTTCAGGCAATAATTGACGAAACCGTTGCTCTTTGGAAGGAGTTGCTTAATATTCCAGATGGATATCATGTGTTATTTCTGGGAGGTGGAGCAAGTTTACAATTCTGCATGCTTCCATACAACATCATGAATAAAAAATCTGTATATCTCGAAACTGGTGTTTGGGCCAAGAAAGCATTGAAAGAAGCTAAGTTCTTTGGCGATGCAAGCGCTATTGCTTCTTCTGCCGATAAGAATTTTTCATATATTCCCAAGGGATATGCTATCCCAAAGGATGCCGATTACTTCCACATCACTACCAATAACACCATTTATGGAACCGAAATCCACGAGGATTTTGATTGCCCCATTAAGCTGGTTGCAGATATGTCGTCGGACATTATGAGCCGACCTGTTGATGTAAGCAAATATGCATTAATATATGGTGGTGCTCAGAAGAACGTGGGTCCTGCTGGTGTAACCTTTGTTATTGTCCGTGAGGATATTCTGGGTAAAGTTGATCGTCCAATTCCAACCATGCTCGATTATCGTACTCATATTGCAGAAGGTTCCATGTTTAACACGCCACCATGTTTTGCCATATATACCATGCGCGAAACCTTAAAATGGGTAAAGAGTTTAGGTGGATTAAAGAAGATGTATGAGATCAACAAGAAGAAAGCTCAACTCTTATACGATGAAATTGACCGTAACCCCATGTTTGTTGGAACTGCTGCTAAAGAAGATCGCTCATTGATGAATATTTGTTTTATTATGAATGAGAAGTATAAGGATAAGGAGGAAGCATTTATGGAATTTGCTAAAAAAGCCGGTATGGTTGGAATCAAAGGGCATCGCTCTGTAGGGGGATTCCGTGCATCTACCTATAATGCACTTCCCATTGAAAGCGTACAAGCATTGGTTGATTGTATGAAGGAGTTCGAAAAGCACAACGCTTAGATTAATTTTTCATTGGTTGAATGAATAATTAAAGTTCAGCCCATTTTGTAGATGAACATGTTTAAAGCCTGCTTTAGCTAAGCAGGTTTTATACCTAATTTCACTTGATTTTATAAACCTTTAAATACAAACGTTATGGCAAAAGTACTTGTAGCAACCGAGAAACCCTTTGCAAAGGAAGCTGTTGATGGAATCAGAAGTATTGTTGAGGGTGCAGGCTTTGAGCTTGCACTTCTGGAGAAATACACAGAAAAGGCCGACCTTCTAAAAGCTGTTGCAGACGTAGATGCAATTATTGTAAGAAGCGATAAAGTAACTGCTGATGTGGTAGATGCAGCTAAAAAACTTAAAATTGTCGTTCGTGCCGGAGCTGGTTACGATAACCTTGATCTAGCGGCTTGCACAGCAAAAGGTGTAGTGGCAATGAATACTCCCGGCCAAAACTCTAACGCTGTAGCAGAATTAGCTATAGGCATGATGATATTTATGGCTCGTAATCAGTTTAATCCAGGAACAGGAAGGGAAATCAAAGGCAAAAAGCTTGGTATCCATGCATATGGCAATGTAGGAAAACTTGTTGCTTTGCATGCTAAAGGCTTTGGAATGGAGATTTATGCATTCGATCCCTTCGTTAAGAAAGAAGATATTGAAAAGGATGGGGTTAAGGTCTTAAATTCAGCAGAAGAGCTATATGCTGTTAGCGATTACCTGTCATTACATATTCCTGCTAACGATAAAACCAAGAAATCAATAGGGTATAGCATTCTTTCCAAAATGCCAAAGGGAGCTTGCTTGGTTAATACTGCCCGCAAGGAGGTGATTGATGAGGATGGATTGGCAAAAGCATTGGAAGATCGGCCTGATCTAAAGTATGTTAGTGATATTGCCCCCGATAACCATCATTTTTTGGTTGAAAAATTTGACACGCGTGTTTTTGCAACTCCAAAGAAAATGGGCGCTGAAACAGCTGAAGCAAACATCAACGCTGGTTTAGCAGCCGCAACACAAATTGTCAACTTCATTAAAAACGGCGATCGCACATTTCAAGTTAATAAGTAGCGTTTAATCCCGTTGAGTTCATTTTAGATCAGTATTATTATTCAAATAAATCAAGATGTATTGTTATGGTTAAGATAAAACCGTTCAAGGGTATACGCCCTCCAAAAGAATATGCTAAGCAGGTGGCTGCACGTCCATACGATGTTCTAAATTCCAAAGAAGCTAAAGCCGAAGCCGGCGAAAAATCCCTATTGCATATAACAAAACCTGAAATTGATTTTGATCCAATTATCGATGAGCATTCAAAAGAAGCCTACGACAACGCCATAGATAATTTCAAAAAATGGCAGGAGAAGGGCTGGTTGGTACAGGATAAGAAAGATGCATACTACGTTTATGCTCAGACTATGAATGGAAAAACGCAGTATGGGTTAACTGTTGCCTGCCATACCGATGACTATATGCAAGGAAAAATTAAAAAACATGAGTTAACCCGACCTGACAAAGAGGATGACAGGATGATCCATGTTAGAAACCAGAATGCCAATATCGAACCTGTTTTCTTTGCTTATCCAGCTAATAATGAGATTGACGAGATAGTGGATAACGTAGTTAAGAGTAAACGACCCGAATATGACTTTGTAGCTGACGATGGATTTGGACACCATCTATGGGTAATAGATGACGATAATACAGTTAACCAAATCACTTCCATCTTCTCCAGAATGCCTGCACTTTATGTTGCCGATGGACATCATAGAACAGCCGCTGCAGCAAGAGTAGGGCAGGAAAAGAAAAGTAAAAACCCTAAGCATACTGGTGAAGAGGAATATAACTATTTTCTTGCCGTTATTTTCCCCGATGATCAGCTTACCATTATTGACTATAACAGGTTGGTCAAGGATTTAAATGGTTTAACACCAACCCAGCTAATTGAGAGGTTAAAGGAATTCTTTGATGTTGAGGAGAAGGGAGCTGATATCTACAAACCTTGCAAATTGCATAATTTCAGCATGTATTTGGAAGGGAAATGGTATTCGCTCACGGCTAAAACAGGAACCTATAATGATAATGACCCAATAGGAGTATTGGATGTTACTGTTCTTTCGAATTTAGTGTTTGATAAAATACTAGGAATTACCGACCTGAGAACATCAAAACGAATTGATTTTGTAGGTGGTATCCGTGGATTGGGAGAACTGAAGCGTCGTGTTGATAATGGCGAAATGGCAGCTGCTTTCGCTTTATACCCAGTATCCATGAAACAACTAATCGATATTGCTGATACGGGTAATATCATGCCACCAAAAACTACCTGGTTCGAACCCAAGCTAAGAAGCGGATTGGTGATACATAAACTTGAATAGATACTATTTACCATATCAAACGGGTAGCATTTATGTTACCCGTTTTTTTATTGAAAAAACACCTTTATTACATTTGGTATAGTTTTCATAGTGACTTACCTTTGCATAAAGACCATTGTTATGGCTTACATAAAAGATAAAATATCAAGTTTAATAAACGAATTACCGCAAAGGGTTACTCTTGTAGCAGTAACAAAAACTCATCCTCCTAAAATGATCATGGAGGCATATGATGCAGGTCATAGAGTTTTTGGGGAGAATAAAGTTCAAGAAATGGTTGGAAAGTCTGAGGTTTTACCCAAGGATATTGAATGGCATATGGTAGGACACTTGCAATCCAATAAAGTAAAGTACATTGCACCTTTTGTTAGCCTCATTCATTCCATCGATAGCTTAAAACTTCTCATCGAAGTAAACAAGCAAGCCTCAAAGTGTGGCCGAGTTATCAATTGCCTTTTGCAAATGCATATTGCTGAGGAAGAGACAAAGTTTGGTTTATCTTTCGATGAGATTGTAGAAATACTCAACTCAAACGAATACAAAGCATTGAATAATATTAGTCTTTTAGGATTGATGGGAATGGCAACGTTTACTGATGACATGGAACAAGTACGAAAAGAGTTCAGAGGTTTATCAAACACTTTTAAGCAGATTAAGAATACATTTTTCCCTACAAATGACAGTTTCAAAATTCTATCCATGGGTATGTCAAGCGATTATAAAGTTGCTATAGAAGAGGGCAGTTCAATGATTAGAGTGGGGAGTATAATTTTTGGTGAAAGGATATATGGTGCAAACTAAAAAATAGCTATTTTTCCGAGCATTTTCATCACTTAATAGAAAGCAAATGGCAAATTTACAGACAACCTACTTGGGTCTTAACCTGAAGAATCCCGTAATTGTAAGTAGTTCAGGATTAACTTCGAATGTTGAGTCCATTAAAAAACTGGAAGCAAATGGAGCGGCAGCCGTAGTTTTAAAATCACTTTTCGAAGAGCAGATCCTCCATGAAGCAGGATCTCTTTCTGTGCATAGTGATTATCCCGAAGCCGAAGACTATCTTAAAGCCTATGTCACGAGCAACAATGTTAGCAGATACCTTGAGCTAATAACAAAGGCTAAGCAGTCTATAAGTATACCTGTAATTGCTAGCATTAATTGTATTTACGCTTCAAAATGGATTGATTTTGCAGCACAAATCCAAAGTGCTGGTGCTGATGCTCTTGAGGTTAATGTTTTTATGCTTCCTACTGATAGCAAGAAAACATCGGAGTATTATGAATCAGTTTACTTTGACCTTGCCGAAAAATTAAAGAAAGTAATTTCCATCCCAGTTTCATTTAAGCTAGGCGATCATTTTACTAATCCTATCCGGATCATTGAGCAATTATGGTATCGCAAAGTTATGGGTGTAGTTCTTTTTAATAGATTCTTTGCACCAGATCTTGATATTGATAATATGAAGGTGGTCTCGGCAGAAGTATTTAGTAATCCATCAGACATAAGGGATACCCTACGATGGGTTGCCATTGCCAGTCACGAAGTTCCAAAAATCGATATATCAGCGTCAACCGGAATACACAATGGCGATGCAGCAGTAAAGATGTTACTTGCAGGTGCTACTAGCGTTCAGGTTTGTTCCACTCTTTATGTTAACGGACATGCTCATCTTAAGAAAATAGTTGATTTTTTAGAGCAGTGGATGGAAAAAAAGGGCTATAAAAGTATTGATGAATTCAAAGGAACAATGAACTATGGAAAAATTGGTGATCCTGATGTTTATGAGCGAAGCCAATTTATGAAATACTACTCCAGCCACGACTAGATTTTATGTATTGCATAAAATGTAAAGGGAGGCTTTTTTAAGCGTCCCTTTTTGCTTTATTTAGAAGGCTCACCATTTCAAGAATAAGCAGCTGCTTATCACGATTTGAATTGGATAAGTCACTTTTTAGAGAGGTCAAATGATTATCAATCTCTTGTGAAGACAGGTTTTCTAATGAATTTTCAATAACTGTAAAAGCTTCGAATGCAGCTTGATAATTTCCCTTTTGTAGTATCTCAAAAAAGATTTCCAAATCTTTTGAGAAGTCTAATCTGCTTTGCCAACAAATGGTTATAATATCATTGACTTGTTTTTGAGGAAACGATTTTTTTAGGTGATTAACTAACAATGGAATAGCAGCCTTCTCCTTTACATCAGAAATAAAGTTAATGATATTTTTTTTCAATAAATCCGATCGATCCATTAATAACAAATCGAGCAAAGGTTCAATTATAAAAAGGTTATAGCTTTCTTTAAAATTGAATAAAGTAGAAATTATCTTTTCATCAGAATCACTCATTAATGAATTAATAATCAACCTTTGTTGCTCTTTACCTGCCTCTTCACTATGTTTTTCCATTTCAGTATTCAAATAAGATGCAAAAGTAATAATGTTCTTTTTAAAATGAATGAAGTTTATTAACTGTTATCATCTTCACCAAGAAATCCTATAAACAGTAAATCTTATGGATGGAATTGATCATTCATATTTTATACATCATTTGCTTAAATATTACTTTTTTATTGAATTTTTATTAAAAAAAAGCCGTATTTTGGGGATTATTTAAAAACTTTGCCTTTCGTAAAAAAAAAAATATTATTTTTACTTCATAAAAGTGTTTTTTTTACGTAAACACCTCAAAAAAATCTAGTTATGTCAAAAAGGTTATTAGCAGGTGATATCAAAGGGTTGATCGCTCTAATATTAATGATTTTTCTACTTAGCTGTTCTTCAGAATCGACACGTAAAGACAGGATAGAGGTAGATGCTTCCGACATATCAACTCAAGATTTGGCTAAGGAAGGAATTCAAACTGCACGGCAGATTTTTTACTCTTTACCATCTCCCCTTGAGACAGCCATGATTCTCAAGCGATCTGGAGCACAGTACAACGAAGAATTGTTGAACCCCGTTGAAAATGCTTCTAAGTACACAACCAATAAAAGCATGGCTCTTAATTTAGGGATTTATAGTACTGACCTGAGTTATGCCAGCTTATTTGACCAAACACAAGCCTCTATAAGATATATGGCGGTATCAAAACGAATGGCTGAAGGATTAGGTATTCTCAATGCGATTGATAATACAATTATTCAAAGACTAGAAGAGAATGTTAATAATCGAGAGGCGATTATGGATATCATTTCCGAATCTCTTCTTAACACAAGTTCAATTCTTGAGGAAGACGATAGGGTTGCCATTGGTTCAATAATACTTGTGGGTGGTTGGATTGAAGGGTTATACATTGCAACCTCACTGGTTGATGATGTTAAAAGAGCAGATAATGAATTGGTTGATAGAATAGTTGATCAGAAATTATCATTATCGACGGTAATAAATCTTTTAGATCAACATAAAGAACATTCTGATGTTAGGGATATAATGGCTGATGTTGAGACTCTTCTAGCTATTTATGATAAAATTCAAATTTCTTTTTCTGGAGTTGAGGCGGTAGAAGAAGAGGGAGGAACCACTGTTCTTCGAAGTAAGAATGTGGTGTCTGTTAGCCCTGCTGTATTTGATGAATTAAGAAATAAAGTAGCTTCAATTCGCTCTAAATATATCATGTAATAACAAGCACTCATTATGAGACCATTGGCTTATATATTGATAATAGGTAGCATTGTTGTTAGTTCAATAGATGCAAATGCTCAATGCAAAAATTTTGCAAAAAGAGTTTGTCGACTCGAATTATCTCCCTTTATTCATGATGGGAATTATAATGCAGCTGTTCTTACCGAAGGTGAAGATGCTGAACTTTTTAAAACTTTTTATGCAGGTCAGGAGTATCGTATTGCAGTTTGTGGTTCAGAATCATTGCCTAATGTTGAGTTTATGGTAATGGATGTTGAAAAAAGAGTACTTTTTACAAATGCATCAAAGGATTTTATTCCTTACTGGGATTTTAAAGTTGAAGCAACTCAACAACTTATCATTTTAGTTAAGGTTCACGATAATCCCAATAGCAACCCAGAAACGCTAGCCAGCGGATGTGTTGCTATTATGTTTGGGTTAAAAACAGACTAATATTTCAAAATATTTCAATAAAAGCCGCATTTTGCGGTTTTTTTTTGCCCAATAATATAATTCGTAAAATTTATAACTCATTTTCTTTTTTTGATGACAATATCTTAGAATGAAGAAAATTGCCTGTCACACTTTCAGAATATTTTGCTAGTTCTTCAGGAGTTCCCCTGAATACAATATTCCCTCCATTTTCTCCTCCATCAGGCCCCAAGTCTATTACCCAATCAGCACATTTTATTACTTCCAGATTGTGCTCAATGATAATCAAGCTATGACCTTTTCTAAGCAATGCGTTGAAAGACTCAAGTAGTTTTTTTATGTCATGAAAATGTAGTCCAGTAGTTGGTTCGTCGAAGATGAATAGATGTGGCTGAACTGCTTGCTCTTTTTGAAGGAACAGGGCAAGCTTAACCCTTTGGCTTTCTCCACCGCTGAGGGTACTAGATGATTGTCCCAATTTAATGTAGCCCAATCCAACGTCTTGCAATGGTTTAAGCCGTGATATTATTCTTGATGTTGTTTTTGAATCTTTGTCCTGAAAAAAATCTATCGCTTGGTTAACAGTCATCTCTAATACATCAAAAATGCTTTTCCCTTTAAATTTTACCTCTAAAACATCATCCTTAAATCGTTTGCCATTACATGATTCACATATTAGAGTTACATCAGCCATAAATTGCATTTCAACGCGGATCATTCCCTCACCCTGACACTCTTCGCACCTACCGCCTTCAATATTAAATGAGAAATGCGAAGGCTTATATCCGTTACGTTGAGCATATGGTTGCTCGGCAAAAAGTTTTCGTATTTCATCGTAAGCCTTTATGTAGGTAACAGGGTTAGATCTGGATGATCTACCTATGGGGTTTTGGTCAACCATTTCTACTCCTTTTAAAAGATGAATATCTCCTATTAGTGAGTCGTGTTCACCTGGTCTTTCACCATATCCGTTCAATTTTTTGAGAAGCGATGGATAGAGTATTCCCTTTACAAGTGATGATTTACCTGAACCACTAATGCCTGTTACTGCAACCATGCAATTCAATGGGAATTTTACATTAATATTCTTTAAATTATTCTCTCTTGCTCCAATAATCTCAATGTAATTAGACCACTTTCTTCGTGATGAAGAAAATTCAATTTTTTCAATTCCCCTAAGATACTTTGATGTCAGACTATTCTCTGCATTAAGCAATTCAATTTGCTTGCCTTCAAAAACAACCTCTCCTCCAAGCCTCCCAGCTAATGGACCAATATCAATTATGTGATCCGCAGATCTAATTATTTCCTCATCATGTTCAACAACAATAACAGTATTTCCCATGTCTCTCAAATCACCCAAAACTTTTATAAGTAAATGTGTATCCCTTGAATGTAACCCAATACTAGGTTCATCCAGAATGTAAAGTGAACCCATTAGGTTAGAACCAAGCGATGTGGCTAGGTTAATTCTTTGCGATTCGCCTCCAGAAAGGGTTGATGACAAGCGATTTAATGTTAAGTAGCTGAGCCCAACATTGAGTAGATACGACAATCTATTTTGGATTTCAGTAATAATTCTCTTCGACACTTTGTTTTCATAATCGGTAAGGCATAGCTGTTGAAAAAATTGATTTAGATCGCTAATTGGCAAATCTACAAGTTCAGGAAGTGTTTTATTACAGATCTTTACATATGTTGCCTCTTTACGAAGACGTTTTCCTGAGCATTCTGGACAGGTGGTTTTCCCCATATATCTCGAAAGCATTACCCGATATTGAATCTTATACTTTTTCTCTTCCAGGTAATTAAAAAAATCATACAAACCTACAAATCCATCATTGCCATTCCAAACAAGCGATTTTTGTTCTCCCGATAGCTGATGATAAGGTTTGTGTATGGGAAAATTATACTTGCTGGCATGTTGAATGAATAATCTTTTATACTCGCTCATGCTTTCACCTTTCCAACAGGCTATTGCATCATCATAAACCGATAAACTTTTATCAGGAATTACTAGATTTTCATCAATTCCTATAACCTTGCCATATCCCTCGCATCTTGGACATGCTCCTAGGGGATTATTGAAGCTAAATAAGTGCTCGTTTGGTTCTTCGAATTCAATTCCATCAGCTTCATAACGACATGAAAAGATCGTCTCAGTCCTTTTATCATCCTTGAAAACAACAATAATGCATGTGCTATTTCCCTCCGCAAATGCGGTTTGAATCGAATCAGCACATCTACTAAGAAAGTCATCATCATGCGAAACAGAATATCTATCGATAACTAGTTTTAAACTGGCACCTGAAATTGATAGCAATTGACGGATTTCTTTGCTATCGATACGTAAAACCTGATTTTCAACTTCTATGCGAGTAAAACCTTCACTTGAGAGAGAGTTTAGTTTTTGTTCGGGAGTAGTGCCATTAGTAAGATTAACAGGAGCTAAAATCATTTGCTTTGTCCCATCAGGATATGACGCAATGAAATCAACAACATCAGTAACACTGTGTTTGGCAACCTTTTTTCCTGAAATGGGTGAATAGGTTTGACCTACCCTGGCAAATAGAAGTTTGAGATAATCGTATATTTCTGTTGACGTTCCTACAGTCGATCTTGGGTTATGTGTATTTACCCTTTGTTCTATGGCTATTGCAGGAGGTATTCCGGAAACATTATCAACTTCAGGCTTAGATATTCTTCCTAAGAATTGACGAGCATAAGCTGATAAGCTTTCAACGTAACGACGTTGCCCTTCGGCATAAAGCGTATCAAATGCCAGAGATGATTTTCCTGAGCCTGATAAGCCAGAGATTACTATTAATTTATTTCGAGGAATATCTAGTGATATATTCTTAAGATTGTGAACTTTAGCTCCTTTTATGGAAATAACGTTATATGTATTTTCCTTTGACATTTGGTAAATTATTAACCTACAAATTTATTCAAATTTTCCCTCTTTTTAGTAGATGATATAACTATGAAAAACTATTAATGGGCAAACTAATTCAAACTTGATACTTGACTTAATGTAAAGGAAAAATACTTTTGTTTGCCATATACAAGTCATATTTAACTGCTAATCAACAAGAATCAAGAAATAAAACTTATAACAAGGTTAAAATGACTAACTTTTTTTTAAAAAATTCTTTTTTTTGAAAAATAATTACTTACTTGGCATGGTAAATGTAAAAGGAGTTTTATTCTAAAACCAAAAACCCAGATTGCCTATTGACAAATTCTACCTGATTTAACCAAAAAGTAAGGAGGTAGTTTTGGAGTTACATAATCTCACTGATTTTGAACTTGTGAATAAGTTCATTTCAGGCAGTCAACAGGCAATGGAAATACTCATCCGCCGACATCGTAAAAGAGTTTTTGGATACATCCTTCTCTTAGTAAAGAATCATGCCACTGCAGAGGATATCTTTCAGGATACTTTTGTAAAAGTTATTAATTCATTAAAGGAAGGGAAGTATACCGATAATGGCAGATTTGTTTCATGGGTTATGCGTATTGCTCATAATCTTATTATCGATCATTTTCGTCGTGAAAAGCAGGTTAACACCTATTCCAATGATGATAGCGCGATAGATATTTTCAACTCACCTAGATTCTCTGATAAGAATGTGGAGGAGCATATTGTTTATGAGCAAATACTTAATGAAGTTAGAGTTTTGGTTGAGACACTTCCCGATGAACAAAAAGAAGTAGTGCTTTTAAGGCACTATGCAGGATTAAGCTTTAAAGAAATTGCAGAGCAAACAAATGTGAGTATTAACACCGCATTGGGTCGTATGCGCTACGCATTGATTAACATGCGTAAAATAATGGAGCAAAAAAATCTCACACTAACGCTTTAAATGCTTTATATTTAAATCACCTCAGATAATCAGGCGATTGACTGGGGTGTATTTTAGTTGTCAACATTTACTATGTTGCAATATTCTCTTTTGTTTATGTTTTTCGGTTTTCTTTTTACAATATTTTAATAGGCATTTACGTTTTTCTGATTGAATGTTATAATTAATTGGATAATGCCTATGCAAAAAACTTTTACCTCGTTTATTTGGGCTTATCAGAATTATGAATCAAGGCAGCAGGAAAACGAATTATTCGTTATCGATAAAATTTTCGAACCCTGTGAGCTTTTTGAAAAAATTCTAGGTAAGATCGAACAAGAAGTCCCTGAAATTCAGGACAATGTTTTAAAGGAAATATTTCAAAAGGTTTAAAGACCAAGAAAAATTAAAAAAAACCAGAAAAAAATCTGGTTTTTTTATTGACATATTTAAATTAAAATGATATATTTGTGATATTAAATTAATATTATAATTTTTTTAATACAATGGAAAAGAAATCGAACCCTTTGAATGGCTTCATGATGCTCCTGGTATTCATTGCAGTACTGGTTGTAGCAATTCTTGGAGCAGCTTTGTACGAGCAACTTTGGCTCATTGCTTTAATGGCACTAACTATTGTCATGGCCCCTGGTTTTGTTGTGGTTAATCCTAACGAATCTGTTGTTCTTGTTTTATTTGGTAAGTACTGTGGTACTATTAAAAAGAATGGGTTTTACTGGACAAATCCTTTTATGGTTAAGAAGAGGATATCGCTTAGGGCGAGAAACTTCGATGGTGAACCCATTAAGGTAAATGATAAGGTAGGTAATCCAATAATGATTGGGTTAGTGTTGGTGTGGAGAGTTGAGGATACCTTTAAAGCGGCATTTGATGTTGACGCTTACGAACATTTTGTTGTGGTTCAGAGCGATGCTGCTCTCAGAAAAATGGCAGGTATGTATCCTTACGATAACTTCGACAATGAGAATGAAGAAATTACCCTGCGTGCAAGTGGCGAAGAAGTAAGCGCAAAATTGGAGGAAGAACTCCGAGAAAGATTGAGTATTGCTGGCATTCAAGTTATTGAAGCACGAATAAACTACATTGCCTACGCATCGGAAATTGCCGGCGCAATGCTTCGTCGCCAACAGGCTACTGCAGTTGTTGCTGCCCGTGAGAAGATTGTTGAGGGAGCCGTGAGCATGGTTCAGCTTGCTCTGAAGCAGCTCTCGGAAAAGAATATCATTGACTTTGACGATGATAAAAAAGCGGCAATGGTTAGCAATCTTATGGTTGTGCTCTGCTCCGACGAGTCGGCAAGTCCAGTTATTAATGCTGGAACGCTACACCAATAAGAATAAAATAAACTTGAATGCAAACCTTCGAAGAATATAAAAAGATTGCTAAACACAATGGTTTTGAGTATTATGACAAGTATAATGGTCGTAATTTGATAATCCCAAGTGATAGAATACTAAATTCTAAAGTGTGCTGCATGCGGGATAATGATTTTGTTTTCTTTGCTTCCGATTCTTACGCTGCAAAGGCCTATGTGAGTTCTACCTTCTCGGGAGTTTATGGTACATTACCCATTCAGACTGATTATTTTAAGGCTATGATTACGAAACATTTCTGGTTTGATTTTCTGGCATTTGAGAAGAGGGTAACTACCGGTGATTCATATTTAGATAAGAATCTAAGGATTACTACAAACAATGTTGAATTGATTTTACGTGTTCTGAATGTTCGTGTTGTTGATATGTATTTGAACATGTGGAATAAGTATTCGTCGGTAAAAATTGTAATGGGCTCGAATTACCTGCCTGAGGTTGATGCACTCAAGGATAAATTGGTTGTAGGAGTGGAGCTAAAGGAGTGGATAATTCCTGAAAGATTTGATGAAACCTATAAAGATTTTAAGAAACTTATTGTTACCATGAGCAACATGCTAAGTAAAGATTGGAAATAACTATTATCATTTTGAATCTGAAAAATTCAAAATGTTTGAACTAAAGGACTATGTTATGAGTAAGAAAAAATCATTTGTGCTACGGATCGATCCAGAAAAGTTGGAGGCTCTTGAGAAGTGGTCGTCGGATGAGTTCCGTAGCATAAATGGTCAGATTGAATGGATTATTGACCAGGCTCTCCGGAAAGCAGGTCGAGTAAAAACAAAATCAAGTCAAAATTCAAATACATCAAATGAAGAAGATTAGCAATCTATGGTTATTTTTAATCATAACCTTTATCATCAACTACACGATGGTTGGAGTTTTTCTAAACTTGGGATACGAATACAAAGACACCGAAGGAGTAATTCTTGGCATTTTGTACATGTTTGTCCCAATGCTTGCAGCCCTTTTTGTCGAAAAAGTAATTCACAAGCAAAAGGTTACCAAATCGCTTTTCATATCCTTTAAAATCAATTGGTGGTTTTTAGCCGCTATTATCATACCAATAGTTTATGCCGGGTTATCCATAGCCATAAGCCTTCTACTTCCCGGGGTTTCATTTTCGATGGAAATGGAGGGGCTTTTCTCACGTTTTGAGGGGATGGTTACACCTGAGGAGATGGAACGAATGCAACTTGCGCTTGCAGCATCGCCCATAAACCCAATAATTATGACGCTTATTCAGGGGATTGTTGGTGGCGTTACTATAAATGCTGTGGCCGCTTTTGGAGAGGAGTTGGGGTGGAGAGGATTCCTGATAAAAGAGTTTAAAAATATGCATTTCGCCAAGGCCAGTTTAATAATTGGGTTTATTTGGGGAATATGGCACGCACCTATGATACTAATGGGACATAACTACCCCAACAATCCAGAAGTTGGCGTGCTAATGATGACTGTATGGTGCATACTACTATCGTTCCCTCTTAGCTATATCACTATTAAAGCAAAATCGGTTATTGCTGCAGCAGTAATGCATGGGGTGATTAATGGAACTGCTGGGATAAGCATTATGCTTGTTGTTGGAGGTACCGACCTAACAGTAGGCGCAACTGGAATTGCCGGATTTGTTGCAGCGTTATTAATTATAGCATCGCTATATATTTATGATTTCAAGATATCGAAAGAAAAAATTATGGGCAAACCCCTTGCCCAATCGTTAAATGAACAATAACCCCCAAAAACAGAATAATATGTCACTAGTTAGATCAAAGCAGCCCTGTCCCAAATGCGGGGGAAAGGATTTTGAGCTTGGCGAGGCTTACTTTGCTGGAAGTATTTTTACAAAGCTTTTTAATATCCAGAATCGCAAGTTCAGTTCGTTTACCTGTACAAAGTGTAAATACACAGAATTTTACCAAATTCCGGTGAGAAAAGCATTAAACGTATTGGATTTCTTTGTTGGATAGGGCTACTCTTTGCCTTTATCAAATTCTAGAAGGAAAGACTCTTCTCCGATTTTTTTATTGAACAAAAAAACTTGTAGTAAATAGTTACCGGGTTGTCGTTTTTCGGGTTCAATTGAAATTGAACTTTGTATTGTTAATGGATTAGCTATTTCTTGCAGTTCAATGGGTTTTCTGAAAAAGGGCTTGCCATTGGGATCAATCCATACCATATAAAAGGTAAGAGGTTTTTTCTCAGGATTATTCAGATCATACAGCTGTACATGGGCATGAACACGTGCTTTTTTGGATAAGCTAAAAGCGTTGTTGACATTAACAGGATTTCCCGTATTTTTGTCGATGGAGCTACACATTGAAATTGAAGCTTTTGCGCTAGCATTAATAATTTCTGGTTTCAGTTCAATGATTCGTATTTCAAATTTTTTTTCAGCGATAAGCTGCCTAAAAAGCTTAATGCGCAAGCTGTAAATCCCTTCTTTTCTTGTTTCTGGAGAAAAAGAAACAGAACTTTTCAAGTATGACGAAGAATCGGAGGCAAGTAGGTTAACTGATCGGGCAAAGAATCTTTTACCTTCAGGATCAATCCATTCAATTCTGAAGTCAAGTTCTTCGTCACCATAGGCAAATCGATTGGTAAGTTCAACATACGAATGTATCCATGTTTTTTTTGAAATGGTGAACACTGTGTCAGGTGAATAGATTTTACTGGTATTACTATCAAAACGGTTTCCCAAAAGAATTTTAGCAGAAAGGATAGAACTATCATCTGCTTTATAATTCTCAATGGATTGAAGAGTGAATGGCTTTTCAGCAATCAACTCCCGGAAGAGATAGACCCTTAACTTGTACTCTCCAACAACTCGGTTTTGAGGACTAAGGGTTATAGAGCTGTTTAGGATAGAGGTTGAGTCGTTAGGCTCAAGGTTGAATTGTTTACAGAATAGAGATGTGCCATCAGGGTTTATCCAATCGAGATGAAACATTAGAGGACGATTACCCAAAACAAATCGATTTTCAATATAAACAAATGCACGCAGATACTCATTTTCTTTGATTGGAAAAATGGTATTGGAAAGCAAGGGATTACCTGATTTAGGGTTAACTCTTGTGGAAAGTAATATATCAACGTTAACGTCTAGGTTCTTCTTTGGTATGAATACAGATGTTGAATTGGAAGTTATTTCAGGGTTTTTATTTCTGGTTGAGCACCCAATAGTAATCAGTGCAATCAGACTGTATATCAATATGTAATGGAATGTACAGCGCATTGATGGCCCTTTGGTTAAATCATTCGAATAAAGAAGTTGTTGCTTCTGGCCTTAACCCCATAAAACCATTTTGAAAGTGGAAGCATAATGGCAAGCATTATTGTGAATCCAATCAGCGTGAAGTAGATGCTTCCTTCACGGTAGAAAAAGTCGAATCGTTTGATGAAAATTCCTAAGATGGCCAAATGGATGGTATAAAAGAACAGAGGTACTTTGCCTGGAATGCTAAAAACGGTTAAGAGTTTTGGGAATACTTTTCCAAGAACCATGAAAAGAGTAACTCCCAAAACAACAAAACCAAAGAACCATAGGTTGTGAAAAAGGCTGGGAGGGTATTTCTGATCGAGGAAGAAGGAGTAGGTACCAAAGCTGGAAAACTCGAGAATATTTCCATAACCTCTAAATAATCGAACCATAATAGCTAAAAATATAGCGATAAAGCTTATGCCAAGCCCTATGATCAATCGTTTTTTATGAGTTTTCCAAAGTTTGAACCATCCTGTTGCCATTATAGAGCCTAGCACAGCAAGTGCAAACCATGGAATAACCGGGTACTTATTAAAACTACCGGATGTTACAAAGGTTTCCATTAATAAGCTGATTGATGGAATAGAAGGATCATAGTTTAAGGTGAGAAGTAGTGGATGTAAAGCAAGAATGCCAAGGGCAAGTGTTAAACGATACTGCCAATTCCATGATGCTACCAAAGCTAAAAAAATCATGGAAAAGCCAATGGTTGAGATAATACCAAGGTGTCCAGGGTTAAAAGTTTGAAAACCTCCCCATGAGGAGTTGACCCAGGTTATCTGAATCAATATCAAAAAAATGCCTCGTTGTATTAAGTACCATTTAGCCTGCCATGGGGAGGAATCCTTCTGAACCTTTTTGTAGAATGATAGCCATACCATGGCACCTGCCATCATTAGAAACCCCGGAGCACATAAATATCCCATATATCGAAGTGCAAATTGGTTCCACGAAGGGAAAAGAGGATCATATTCATTGAATTGCTTCCAGAAAGAATTTAAGTAGTAGGAGCAATGCCCTAAAAGCATTAATATTCCTATGAAACCACGAAACTGATCGACATAGTCATACCTTTGAACAGATTGTGAGGTTAAAGCCATTCTTTTCTGTTGTGCTATTTTGGGATTTTTACAATAATTAAACCTTCAATATCATCAGCTATATAGATGTAATCCTCATCAAAGTCGAATCCAAGTGCATATTTTGTATTAACCCAACCAATTCTTTTTAAGTTTATAGGATGAGTGGCATCAATAATCTGTAATCCTGCTTTTTGTGTTGAAACATAAAGTTTATTGTTGTAAAAGGACACATCGTTAGCCACACCTCCCGTTTCAAAGGTTGCTGCAATTCTTGGGTTATTTAAGTCGGAGAAGTCGATAATTTGAACTCCAGCCGATCGGCTGGCTATGTATGCTAGGGGAAGTTCATCGTGCAGTACAACAGATTCGGCATAGCCAGGGAAATCGATCCAGGCCACCATTGGGTATTCACCGTAACCTTCATCAAAGATAGAGATGTCAAAAATATTTAATCCCATTTCACCACAAGCCACGAACATCAGGGTTTTGTCGGTATTTAGGACAACACCATTTGCGTAGCCATTGGTTTGAGGACCTTCTTTTATTTCTGGTATTCGGGGATTTGTTATCTCCGCAATTTTTACACCCTGTTCGCTTGTTGAAACAAAAAGGTAATTGTCATTAATGTAAGCATCTTTTGCTGGTTTCATGCCTAAGTTTGAAGCAGTAACCTCAGGATTATAAGGGTTCGCAATATCAACAACAGATAATCCAAATGTACCTGCACACAGATAAACCACATTTTCTTTCCGGGCAATCCTTCGTGAATAACCCCGAACGTTTTGGGTAGTAACTGAAACTATTGAAGGATTTTTAGGATCCTTAATATTTATAACAAGCAACCCTCCTTCACCTTGAGCAAAGCATAATAAGGTATCAAGTTTCACAACATCTTGAGAATTTCCTGGGGTTAAAAATCGACTGATCACAGAATACCCGCCAGAATCGTATATCATGTCGGGATCGCTGGGTTTTCCACAACCTGTAGTTAGGAAAGAAACAGTTAAACAAATAATAAATAAGCGGTTCATATTCAATAGGTTAAATTTTGAAATGGTTGATAAGGAGATTATGTTTTGCATTAAAGTTTAAAGTTGTAATTGACCGAAAAGCCCACTTGATTTTGTCGGTATGTTTTTTCTTCAGAAACAAGTATTCGATTTTCATCAGCCATTGTATCGGAATTTCGTCTATAGTTAACATAATCCAAGGAAAAGTTAACGGATTTGGATATGCTAAGACTGTAGGAAATAGAAAGGTAATAGTTTATATCGATTCGACCTGCGTGTAGTGGGTCTAGCACATAGTACTTTTCCGAAGTGAAAGTTCGTTTGCCCAAGCGGCCTTCGGCAGACACATTTTGATCAAGATTGAAAACTTTGGGTAAACTGTATGATATACTAGCCGAAAAAGTATTATCATAAAAGGTGGCATCTGAATCATCAGAACTTTCTCTGGTTTCTCCAGGCATATCATATCCTTTAACAAACGAATAGGTAAAGGAATACTTAAGTTGAAGGCGAACCTGCTTACTCACTGGTTGAAAAAGAATAAGTCCATAGCTTAGATCATCTGAATCGTACTCAATATAGTTGATATTGTAGTAATACTTTGAGTAATCTAGGGTAAGTCGTAATCCTGTATTCTTTAGGAAGGTATTGTGAAACCAGAAACCATAATTATGCTTTGAAAAGCTCATGGGTTTGAATGCTTCGGGGATATAACCTATTACATTTGCCCAATCATCGTCCCTGAAATGGCGTATGTAGAATTTAGGAATGTAGCTGTAGCTTAACCTGAAGTTTCTTTGGTTGGGTAGGTATTGCCGGTAACTGAAGAGAAAGTAATCCCAATTTTTAATATTGTTCATAAGATACTGCGTGTGATTAAACCGTAAGTCAAAATCTGAACGGAGTTTACCAAAGATTCTTTTTCTGGCAGATATTTTAAATGTAGGGCGGATAACCAAATCATCGTATGTGTTAATGTGAAAACGACCTTCGTCCTGCTGATTTAGGAATCGGTTTAGATACTTTTCGGAATATTTTAGGATATTGTCATCGTAGGTTGTGGAGATACCAACCTCAGCGCTAAAATCGGCAAATTTTGCTTTCTTGTCCTTGTTGGGTTTGGTTTTTTGTGCTGGCTGTTTGGCATCCTTTACTTCTTTGGCTTCCTTTGATGCTTTCCTTTCCTGAGCAATAGAAAAATGCCCATAGAACATTAAGATGAGCAGAATGAAAAAGTACCTAAAATAGGCTTTTAGTGCAGGGATTAGGTGTTGAAAGTTGTGTTGAACCATATAGTAAATAAGATGAGCTGTGAATAAATGCTTATTTTGTACCCTTTACATCCTTTTTAGGGATCATTAGCCTGGCAAGTATAGAATTCTTGTCCTTATCAAGAGGGATTATTTCATAAACTTGCTTCCCGGGTGGTACATCAATAATAAATTCGCAAGCTTTTCCTGGAACCATCTCCTTCTCCTTAATGTATGAAGAAACTTCGGATCGTCGGCTACTGAGTTGATAGGTGTTAATTACTTTATTATTGTTTTTGACCTGAATCCGATAATTTACCATACCTCGCATGTGATAATTAAATTCAACTCTGGTAAAAACCCTCAATTCGGTTGGTCCAATGACCTCAACAGTTAAAGGTTTTTCTGATGAAAAACGATAGTAGGTAACCCTAGACTCATTTGCAACAAGTTCGACTACCTCAGATGATCTGGCAGAATAGAATCCTATCCATTCCCTTTTTTTCTCCTTTGTTGGAGAAAATAGGAAACGTGCGGTAACTCCCGGAGAGTTTTCAGCAAGGTAAAACTCAATGGTGTGATCTCCTCTGCCAAGTAATATCTCAACTTCTTGTAGTTGACCTGGCACACCTAATGTTCCATCAATAAAAGTTGCTTTCGTTGATCGATCAACGGCCTTGATTTTCAGTTGTTGAGGATTGCCTCCATTAATGGAATATACTATTTCGTAACCCAACTTACCTTTTTGAATTGGAATAAACTGAGCACGAGTTAATAGTTGAAGTTTGCCCGGTCCTTTTAAAGAAATAACAGATTTATTCTTTGCATCGAGCAAGTAGTAAACCCTCATCTTTCCTTCAACATTAACCCCAATTTCTTTCCTGTAAATTGATGGTGTTAAAACCTTTCTTTGTGAAGTTTGTGCAATTAAACTTGTAATGAATATTGCATATAGAACAAAAAGTAAAAAAATTTTTTTCATCATATTCATTTGATTGGTATGTTAATTTCCAATAAATTTTAGTTATATTAATTCATCATCACTGTTTGCTTCTTGAGATAACAAAGGCTTTTGAGCATTTACAATATCAGAACCTAAACGATGATTTTTCCTTTCACTGATAAAAACAAGAATTACTATAATTGCAAGAACAAAGGTTGCAATAGAGGTTACTACAAGATCATATTTCTTTTGAGTAAATATTCCTCCTTCTCCAGGCGATGGGAGGGGAATAGGGCTGTAGGTTAGATCATATTTTTTGATAATATCCCTTATATTCATTAGTTGTATTATTGGTACACCATTTTGCCCCATTTGAACAATAACACCCCTAACGGGGTAGTTCCTCATTAGCAAGTTCATTGTAAGTCCTGATGGTATAAGTTCACTATTTACTGTATGTCCAAGGCTTGCAATTCCTCCTCCTACATTAATAAATGCCTTAATTGATTTTCCGTGGCTGTGCTGCGCATAGATCTCCATACGTTTAGCAATGCTTTTCTCAAGATGATCTTCATTGATAAAGATTACACCATTCCTTTTGATTGCCTCTACAATTAGGTCTCGTCCCTCAGGGCTTAATCCACGTCCAATATCAAACCCTCCACCTATGGAAGCGGCAACGGATTTGCTTTTAAATATTTGCGCTTCGTAAAGTGCTGATTCCATGTCAAGCCAGGTGAAGTAAGGATCGTTTGCACCATAGTTGGATGCACCCACTGACGAAATAATAATTGGATTTAATTTTAATACCTCTAATGCAGCTATGACAGAAATGTTAAGAGCAGGGAATGAGCCTGTTACTGCAACAGCAACGTTGTCTCCTTCCTTTACTCCTGCTTCCATTAGATATTGAACAATAACTGCAGCAAGATTGGGATTTGTTGATGATAACTTAGCATCGATATAGCCTCTGTCAGTTGTTATTAGAGAATACTCTTGCCCAATTAGGGCAGTTTGGTTAGGGTCATTCACTGCGTCAATAAAGACACCCTCCTCTAAGCGGAAGGATTTTAGGTAATTTGCAGCATTCTTTGATAAGATAGCTGCTTCTAACTTCTCGTTATACCAATCCTGACGAACATCCTTTTTGCTGTTTTCAACAGCAATAAAAGCAAAGAGTGATAGGAGGAAGAGTAATCCTAAAACAATATTTGATTTTGCCCTGAACTTTCGCATAGCTGTTAATTCTTTACAATTATTTTGGAAGAAGAGCTCCCATGAAGAGAAGTATTAAAACCAGTCTCACCAGGACAGATGAAACAAAAACAACCGTTAAGGTTTTAAAAATACCCTGTTTACTAAACCAGTGAGCAATTAAACCTGGTATAACCCACCCAACTGCATGAAGTTCGATGGTTGAAGCAGCAATATCGATAGAAAGGAATTGCCTGGAGAAATTTGCAAGTAAACAACCAATCAGTAGGCATAGTACCATTTGGCGTCGACCGTACAAAAAGGTATAGTTACTTAAAACCTTAATTATAAGATAGGTTAGAAGGCTAACAATGAGAATACCCGCTATCCTTTCAGGATTAGAAAGTTGTAATGCAATGTAGCCAGGAACAACTATTCCTCCAGCAGCAAGACCAAATATCTCGTAGGAGAGTAAACTTAGTATTAGACCTAAAGTGATGGCAATTTCAATCATAGTTGTATACTTCTATTTTCAAAAAATTCAACGGTTTGGGCACCGATGCCCCCCATATTTCCAATGGCAACAATTGATGATTGTTTAGTGGTTGCAGAAAGTACTCCTTCGAAAACCTTTTCGGGAGTTGTCCAGCCAAGGTTGATAATTTGGTTTGATTGTAACCCATTATCGGATAACAAACCTTCTACTATGTCGCACGATTGTCCTATAAGAATGATATAGGTGATCTCGTTTCCAATTTTTTTTGCAACCATATCAGCTAATTGACGGGCTCTATCAAGCCTGTCCTGACGAGTGTTTAGCAGAACAATCTTGGTTTCGTTGAAACCAATCTCGTCACGAATTTTTTGCCACACCATAAGGGTAGAGTCAGGATCATTAGCAGCAAATGCATTGTAAAAAACCATTTTTTTCCCAAAAAACTCAATTTTGAATGCTTTTAGAACTCCAGCATCAGGTATTGCTTTATACATTCCTTCAAGGGCAACATTTCTTTCAACTCCAAGGTATTGGCATATGGCAAGAGCTAACGCAACATTTTCCCTATGTTCAATGTAGCTGAAATGCTTCATTTCCTCCAGGGAAACAGATTTATAATCAGTAAAGTAAGTTTTGGTATTGCGTTTATCAGCAATATTTTTTATGAGATCAGGATAATTGTTTTCCGCTGTGAAAAGGTACTGGTTTCGTGGGATTGTTCCGCCAAGAGTTGTTGCAATCTCAGGCAGGGTGTGCCCCATGATATCAATATGATCATACCTTACGTTGGTCATTACGCTAACATTGGAATGGATCATCATTCGTTCAGTAATGATTTGGTATTGAGGTTGAAGAGCCATACATTCCATTACAATAGCTTGCACTTTCTTACTGGCAGCGTATTTAACGATAGATAATTGTTCGATGATATTTGGAGTGGATTTACGATGGATTAAAGTTTCAGTTCCGTTCTCAAGAATAAGACGAGGGAATGTTCCAGTAACCTTTGTAATGGTAGAAATGCCACCTGCTCTAAGCCCTGCACCAATCAATCGAGTAACGCTCGATTTTCCTCTTGTACCATTAACGTGAATTCGGATTGGAATTGAGTAAATCCTCTTCTGATGACGACGGAATTCAACTACTCCAGCAATTGATGCAACCACAATAATAATTAACAGAATTTGTAGGCTATACATTTTTTGACGTTGAGAATTTTTTCCTATTAATCATGGTGGGTTATTTGGGGATTTCTTAAATCAAAGGTTTTTGTAAACCTTTGATTTAAGAAATGGACCTTGAGGTTGTTTATTAATGAGAAATTACACATTTACTTAAATTTGATCATTCTCATACTCTCATAGGAACTATTCGATTGTAATCGATATATGTATATTCCAGGAGGTACAATAGCACCGTAGTCATTTCTACCATTCCAATTCACCGTATAATTTCCTGCTGGTTGTTTGCCGCTACAGAGGGTCCGAATAAGTTCTCCAGTGATATTAAAAATGTCAAGTTTGATAAAGCTTGGTTCTACTAATGAATAATTAATGCTAGTTATATCACTAAATGGATTTGGATAATTTTGTTTTAATGAAGAGTTTGAGTTAATAACATTATCCAAATTCCCTTCAACAGAAACGGGTGTAGATACCGATGGAGGTTGGGTGGTAAATTTAATGGCATACTGATTAACCAAAGGAGAAGCAGTGGGATCATAATTTGAATTGAAAAAATATTGTAAACCTATATTCTGAGTATGATTTTCAATGCCTATAGTTAGGCTTTCAGGTTGATTAACCACTTTATATTGAAGTATAATTTCTCCATCTCCAGATAATGTAATATGATGAGCAGGATCAAGTAATATGGCTTGAAAAACCTCTTTTACGGGTTCGGATATAAAGTTATTATGCGAAATGCTATCCCACTCAACAATAAAACGATGGTTTGTGACATCGTGGTGGTAGAAAATTTTTCCAAAGTAAAATTCTTCATCATACAGGTCATCCCAAAAAACAGCAACCATACTATTTATATTGTCATTATTGGGAATGGGAGTATTTTCTGAAGCTGTTTGCGAACCAGTGCCAAAGGCTAACCAACCATCGGTGCTAATGCGTAATTGCTCGTAGTCATTGCCATAGTACTTGAATGGAAATGGTAAATTTACTGTTACGGTATAATCACTTTGTTCAGGTAATTCAATCTGATTACCAACACCAACTAATTCGACCCATTTATATTTAGGTTTTTGGTCATAAAATGTATCATCACTTGAGTATGCATAATAACCATACTGATCAGGTCCAGTGTAATCAGATGGTATTAACTTAGAAACGGGTAATGAAAAGCTGAAAGTTGTTTCATATGGATAATGTCCATTCTCAGTATATAATTTGAGTGAAAACACTGCAAAATAACCAGTAGGACAGTCTTCATGAATATTTATTATAAACGAATCTTCAAGATTTGTTGCGTCACCGTTGATGGGTAATGTTCCAAAGGAACCAAAAGAATCAATTACTGTAATGTTTGGATCGTCGCAAGATAATTGCCCAATAACATCAGGGGCTATATCTTCTCCAGAATTAATTACTGATAAAACCAACGCAACTGTTTCGCCTGGATCCATACGGAAATTTGCATTGGGGGATAATGTGTCGAAAACTACAAAGTTTTTGTAAATTAGTTCACAACCTTTAACGTCAAGGTTGTAGTAGTAGTCCCATGAGTTGTTATTGCTAACAATATTCAACTTAATTGGGATTATATAGTTAACAGGACAGTTTGGTTTCACAAAGAATTGAAATGGTTCACCTGTTGTATATTCATTGGGTTCGATGTTTCCATAAGAAACAGGATCAACGGTTAAAATCTGGATATTTGAATCTTCAGATGATAGGATTGCTTTTACATTGCCAACCATTGTATCGCCCCAATTTTTCAGTGTAAATGATATATTACAAGTTTCATTTGGATTTATCTTCCCATCATGATTACCATCAACATCGTCAATTTCAGGTAAACCAGATGGTTCAATTAGCTCATCGGGTTGACTTACTTCAATTGTTCCCTGTTGGGGTATAACGTTCTTTCCTCTAACAGTAACGGTTAGATTTTCTGATAATAAAGGCATTACATCAATTATTGCTTTACCAGTTTCATCGGTATAGCCAGTTGCAAAAACTTCATCTCCTGTAATTGTGATTATGGCATTAACAACAGGGAGGCTACTATCAGTGTAGTATGCAATACATTCAACGGTATTGTTACCAACAGGAATGGTTGAAGGGTGTTCAATATTCACTTCAAGTGGAACATCCTTCCAAACATGTATACTTGGATCGCCCAAAACACAAAATACTTTGTAATGGTACTCTACATAATATTCGTGCCCAAAAACATTGTACATATATAGTTTACCACGAGTTAGTGCTTGTCCGGGTGTATCCATACCCTCCTGAAACATACCAACATAAATACCTTTATCAATTCTGTTGTTGTATGTAGTATGAGTGTTGGAAGTAGGGCCTATAAAACCTATTCCACCCCTTGGATTTGTTAAAGTACCAAGTTGAATCCATTCTTCCCCGAAACAGTTTCCTCCATAAGTATCAAACATTGCCACCCCACAGCCAATGCTGGTAACAAAAGTGAACTTCTGACCGTTATTAAGATTTGAGACATCGCTTGTGCTGAAGTTATAGCAACTAGCATACCACCCAGAACTCCAGCCTTCCCCTCGATAGTTCAAGAAACTCCGTCCCTGATTAATGGCACTTAAAATATGGCTCAATGAATAAGTACAATTTGATCCCCAACTGGTTCCATTACTCATCATTGTATCAACTGATGTGAATTGACCATAATCGAGCATTATATTTGCTGCAAACCTTTTAGTTTCAACCTGCGATTCATAGGCATTGTTTGAGCAACATATTCCTTTTTTAAACCAGCTTGTATCCTCAGTAAAAGGGTTCTTTTCGTAAAGCATAAACTTATTAATCATTACCTGCATACGGTAATCTTCCTGATTGGTAAACCTACCTATCATCATTTCTGGGAAATAGTCATCCCCCTCAATTGTAACGAAGAATTCTTCCCAGGGGAAAGAGTAGCTAGGATATGTTACTATCTTTTTAGGAAAAACACCATCGTCACCAACAATCAATACATAAGTTGGTCGATGTTCCCAAGTTTGATATGCTTCTGTAATATGATTTTTTATTGTGTTTGGGTTACTTGCAGTAGCACCTATGTCACTGAAAGTGGTAATATGAATATCAATACCGCTTTGTCGTTTCCAATCGGCGTAAACCTGAAAGCTTTCAACAAAAACATCTGGCATAATGCAAAGCATGACTTCTCTTCCATCCTCCTTACCATTATATTGTTTATCAAGCACATCCTGATAGTTGAAGATAAAACTTCGATAGAGTTGGGCAAATGAAGGTGAAATGCTTCTTTTGGGTGTTGTTTTTGGATTGATAACTTCTTTACCATCAAATTTTACTTTAACAGTAATTGATGAAAAAACTTGTATTTCTGATTTTTCAGGAAAATATTGAACGGGAAAAACAGAAAGTCGAGAGATCCTAAAATCTCGAAAAACTGAAGGTTTATCCATGCTTGCAAGCACTGTTGGATATGGATTTGAAGATTGATAAACTTCAGAATCTTTTATAAAGGGTGATTCTTCATCCCCTTCCCACCAGCTTGTACGCGAAGGTGGTAATTGAATGTTATTAAAAGTAAATACAGGGCCAGTTTCCAGAACTTCTACTGAAATTCCGGCCATATCTGGAATTGCAAGAACATGTGCGATGTAAGGCAATTCAGGACTTCCAGCAATATTCGTAAAAATTTCAGTTAAAAGATCAATATTCTGAAAGGTGCTGCCATCAGCTTTTAAGTTTTTAAGTTCGAAACCAAAAATTTCAAATTTAATTTCAATACTATTCTCATCGCTACGAATAATTGTAGAACGGGGAGATGTATTGGTATCTCTATTTTTGTCTAATTGAATCCATTCTGCCTTAGTTTGAATTGAAAGAAATGACAAAAATAAACCAGTTAAAAATAATACAATTCTCATATAGTTAGTATGTTATAAGAAAAAGTGGTTAAATGAGTTTTACGATAATTCACTAGTAGTTTAGTCGAGTATTAATTGAAACAAAAATAAATTAATTATTTTTTAATCACTATTCTAGTTTGATTTATTATTGACTATATAGAATAAATCCATTTCTTTTATGAAAATGAATTTGATGTTCAAGGCTTAATAAATAATATACCTAATGAAATACAAGTAGTTACATGCCATTAACTAGGTTGGCTATTGAAGTAGCTATAAGTCCTGCAGTTTCGGTTCGGAGACGAGATTTGCTTAATCCAACAGTAATAAATCCATTGTTGATGGCCATGTCTAATTCTTTAGGCGAGAAATCGCCTTCAGGTCCAATGAGGATGATTACACTTTCACCCTTGTGTATATAATCTTGAGCGTTAGGGTTATCAAAATCGCCACAGTAGGCAATAAGTTTATTATTCTCATTAGTGTTTTTTATAATAGATTCGAAGGGGGTTAAGGGGTTTAACTTCGGTAATATTGCCTTTATTGATTGTTTCATGGCAGAAATAAGCACCCTTTCAAGCCTTTCGGGGTTCACAACTTTTCTTTCGGAATGCTCACAGAGCATAGGGGTTATCTCATCGATGCCGATTTCGGTGGCTTTTTCAAGAAACCACTCAAACCTATCGATACTTTTTGTTGGAGCAATTGCGATATGAAGATAAAAACTACGCTTTTCAAAATCGTTTTTTTTAGTAATAATATTTACGGTACATCGCTTTGGATTAGTATCGACTATGCTACAATCGTAAAGGTTTCCTTTTCCATCAACCACTTGAATTAGATCTCCCTCATTCATTCTTAAAACCCTTATGCAGTGTTTAGACTCTTCTTCAGTAAGAGTTATAGTTTGGCTATTAATTTCAGAAATATAAAATATTTGCATTTATCTTTGTGTTTATACAAAGGTAATAATTGTAGAGAATTATGAAAAGGATAGGTTTAATTAGCGATACCCATGGGTTTTGGGATGATAAATTAGCTGATTTTCTTAAAGAGTGCGATGAAATATGGCATGCTGGAGATATTGGAAACCTAACGACAGCCAATACTATTGCTGCGTTTAAACCTTTAAAGGCAGTACATGGAAATATTGATGACTCAAAAGTTCGAGGTGTTTATCCAAAGGTTTTGCGTTTTAGCTGCGAAGAGGTTGATGTATTAATCACACATATTGGAGGCTTTCCTGGGAGATATGATAAAGAGATCGTTCCTATTTTAAAATCTAATCCTCCAGCGTTATTTATTTGTGGACATTCGCACATTTTAAAGGTTATTTACGATAAGCAGTTTGATTTTTTATTTGTAAATCCTGGTGCTGCCGGTAGTAGCGGATTTCATAATTTAAGAACAGCGATAAGGTTAACCATTGATGGCAATGGTTTTAGTGATATGGAAATACTTGAAATACCCAGAAGCTAACCGCTGATTTCCTAATTTGAAAAGCATTAATAGTTTGACTTTACTCTTCTTCTTTTTTACTACTTTTTACCTCGGTTTCATTATCTTTTGTTTCTTCTGTTTCAGGTTCAGTATCATTAGTGTTTTCCTTTATTTCGCTGCTTAGATCCTTAATCTCCTCGTTTTCGAAGATGCTTTCTTCCACATCTTTATCATCGGAAAAGCTAATGCCTGTAAGTTCTGCATATCGCTCTCTAACCCTTTGCAATTCTCTTCTTGTGCCTACAACAAAATTGAAGGGTATTTGACCTGCTTTTACTTTTATCCTCCTATCTCTACTTTTCATATCCTTAATGGGATCAGTAAAAGCAGCGTTATGAGATGATACTTGCATTGACCCTTTCACATAGTAGAAAACGTAGTATTTATCTGGGCTAAGCTGAAGGTACATCATCATCCAGTCACCCGTATTCCGTTTGAGGATTTCAATAAAACCATCAACCTTTTTATTAACTTGAAGATTGCCAATAGTTCCTATTCCAATTTTTCCATAAGAAACAAAAGAGCGATTTAAATGATCCCATTTCATTTTTAGATCATTAAAGGTGATGGTATTCTGAAAGCCGCTTGGGATTTGGCTCATTGCACCAAAAAGTTTGATCTGATTAATTGCAGCTATTGCTTCCGACTGATTAGTACGTTCATAAAGGGCTTTATGAAAGACTTTTCGGTTTAAATCAACAGATGATAATCCTGAATGGCTAATTATTTCATTTGCCATGGTTTCGAGAGACACTTGATTGAAATGGAAATCAAGGGACAGAATCAAATCCATGGTTAAAGTACTATCTTCAAGTTTGTGTATAAGGTTTCCAGTCGTGTAATTCTTAATCTGACCTAAATTAACAGGGAATTGTACAGTACCTTCACTAAAAAGCATACAAAAATCAGTTGTAAGTCCAATAAGATTCCCAGTAGTGTCGGGGTTGTTAATTTTCTCCATTGAGCCTAACATAAAGCGATTCCTTTTGCTGTTGTAGTGCAAGAAACCATCTGCATTGATAAGTGTTTTATCGCTAAAGGTTTTTCGACCACTAATAAATGAGGGGTAAAGGTGGATTGAATCAACTGTAACAACACTACCTGAGATAAGGGTTACCTTATTAAGGTTCATCGGTTGAGGCGGTACAGGAATAAAAATGCTCGTTGGATCAATAGTGGCTTTAAACTTTACATTGCTAGCCTTAATTTGTGGACAATTGTATATGGGTTGAGCGCCACCATCGAAAAGCCAGAATTTATCCTTTGCAAAAATATCCACATTTCCTATAAAGCCGAAATGAGGACTTAGTTTAAACTTATCAGGATCGGTCAATACGGTTTTTGCAAAAGTACTACCCTGATTATCAACTCCCACTTCGCGGAGTTTTACCTTTTGAATGGAGTCATTTTCGTCAACATAATCGATGGTACCTTTTGCAATATATTTTTTTCTCCCCGGAATGGTTATCTCAGCATCATAAATCCTATGGTATTTTTGTGAATAGTTTGCAATAATTTCCGATTTTCGTAAAGGCAATATTCTCTTCTTTGCATCTACTTCAACCTTTTGATTATTGGGAAGAATTATGGCATCGGCCACAACAATGTACTTCACGGAATCGGCTTTAAGGTTTGGGGTTCGAAGGTTATACTTTGCTTTGGGTGCAAAGAAGTAAAGTGAATCTTCACCACGCCATGTTGAGTAGAAAAGTGATCCAGGAGGCAGAGTATCCCTATCAATCATCTCTGAAACATAAAACTTATCCATCTCAACATATTGCTGATAAGCAGGTGTTGAAATGGTTAGTTCGTTTTGATTCATCGACCATACAAATTCATCTAGATGCGATTCGTACATCATAGGATGCATCAATGCGTAAATGCTCTGGTCAATCTTTCTGAATTCACCGTTTCGTTCATTAAAGTCGATAAATGCGCTCAAATTTTTTGAGCTTAATGCTAGGCTATCGCTACCAACCACGTTGAATTCAGCACTTGCTTTATCAGTTTTAAAATCGGACGAATTGTATGCATATAGATTTGAGCTAAGCCTTGCTTTTTCCATGTCCATTAACCCCGATCCTGTTAGCCCAAGAGGAGTGAGGGTTAGATTGCCAGTAAGCTTTGCTTGCTGTTCAAACATGACAAAAGGCTTTTTCCCGCGGTAGGCATAGAGTATTTCGTTGTATGGTTGCCATTTTACGGTATGCTCTTGACCTATAACTTCAGGATATTGAATTCCAGCATCTTGTCTTCCAATTGAAAATTCTGTGGAAAGTGTGCTAACTGAGTCAGGAAAAAAGTAGAGATCATCGGATTTTGTACGGGATGTAATGTAAGTAAATTCGCCGATTCCTCTCAAACCTTTATTGCTAAGATCTATTACATTGTAAAAGTTGCCTCTTCCTTGGTATAAAGCGAACCCTTGAGGAGGTGATTCTCTTCGAAAGCCCAGAGAATTGTCGGGACGAAGTACAAGGGTATCCTCAATTGGACCCAAAATATCAGCCGATTCGAATAGCCCAATGAAGTTCATGTCCTTATACTCGAAATTATTTATGTTGTAGAAGGTGAATGGGTAGATCTCGAAGTAGAAGTTATCGCGCTTGTATATACCATTATGGATCGATGGATCGTCGTAGTATACGAATGAGTTTTTAGTACTCTTAAAAATGGGAAAGTCAGGGTAGTCAACCAGCCCTGATTTGTTGTCGGGTTGATCAATATAAATTTCTCCTGTAATATTCTCGAGGGTACTTGTAACGCTATTCAATACACGCCTTCCATAGAAGTCATAATCTTCAGTCTGAAAGTCAAGGTTAAGCTGCTCAATCTCATCAAGCACAAAGCTGAAGTTTTCGTAATCGAAGTTGAAGTTTGTTCCCTTGAATGTGAAAAGCCCAGCTCTAACAATACCGTTGAACGCAAAATTTCGGTTGTTTTTTAAAATCAACCTCTGATTGGCTGGGAAAATAAATACGTTTTGAGAGTCACTTACAGAAACGTTTTGCACTCCGTTAACTTCCATTTCAAGGGTTGCAAGGTTGAGCACTGCGTTTGGAATTCCTTGAGATGTAGATTGAAATTTGATAACATCGTAGTCAATCCGGTTCGATCTGGCCCTGATGGCATCGTAGAGTTTTGGGAGAGTTTGAATTTCACCTGTTTCAAATTCGTAGAGAATGTATCCCTGCATGGCCATTTGCATAACCACAATACGGGTTTGCTCCAAGGGTTTTCGCATATACCTTGCGAATTGATCAACGTTGAATGTTTTGGTTTGTATAAGCCTTGTAAAGTTTGCAATGGCAAAAAGAGGATGTTGATCGTCGCGACCCATGATTTGATCAAAAATCTCCTGATTGAAAAAGTTATTGGATTCGAACGAAGCTCTTCCCAACGAAGTTCCAATGGGAGGTCCAAAAACAATTTCATCCTTTCCTAGGTTCCAGGAAATCTGATTAAAGTTTATGGAAAAATTATGGTAAGTGCTTAGAATAGGACTTTGGGTAGTTAAAAAATCGGTGGGAGCAATGGTAATCATGCGAGTATTATCATTGTATGAAAACCCTAATCCAGTGTGGAACAGTGAATCGTTTTCCAGGAGAAATCGTACCCTTGCATAGTCTGATACCACTGATTGACGAAGAAAAACGTATGTTCTGGACTCGATACGTAGAAAATCTTTTCCATTTCGTTTTACTTCTATAACTGCCGGATTTTCGCGAGTACCGCTACCAAAAAATTTTGTCCCCAGCATGTAGTAACCCCCATCGTAGTCAACTCCATCAAAAAGATTATTAATCCGATGTCGCTGGTCGTATGTATGAAATTCGGGGTAAGCAACATTATCGGGCTTAGTGGCTTTTATTAGCCTATCCTTTATATGCCCAAGCGATGGTTCCTTGAAGTAGTCTTTATTTGTAAACCATACAGAATCAGCCTTGTATTCGTTTTTTGTAAGATCAATCTGGTAGCGTGTAAGCGTTGCGAATATCTCATCCTCAGGAAATTGACTTCTGATCCAGGAGACCGTTCCACCTTTGCCTCTCCATATTTCCGATAGTGGATTGTAAATACCTTGGGTAGAATTTATGGAAATTGAATCATTTCCATTGGTACACACTAGGTTAACGTTATTGTAATTAAAAGAAAGGATTGAATCAAGACTTATTGAATAGTCATCAGTTTTTACATTCCATTGGTGTGCGGGATTCACCCTTAGGGTACTGCTATTGAATATAGTTTGTGAATTCTGAACAAATCGGGCTATACTTGTAATGTATATTTTATCGTTGCTTGCATACGATGTAAGACCTTTAAACCACAAGTCAAAGTTTTTTAAGGTCTTTTCATTACGTTGAAGGCTAACCAGTATTTTTATCAAATTGATGAAGTGCGAAGTATTGACATCGGTTTTTCTTATCAAAAGGTTTGATGTTTCAACTATTTGCATTTTCTGATCGGGTGAAAAGAAATCAGTTGACCATAATTGAGCAAATTCAATGGATATAGGCTCATCTTCTTTTGAGAGTTGATTTTTAATAACCTCATGAAGCTGAAAAGGAAAATTCTCAATATCTTCTGAAAATTTTGTTATGCGTTGAGCAGCAGAAGGTTGACTCCAAAAAACGGTAATAAAGCAAATGGATATACAAGTTACCAATTGCTGGATAATTGATAAGAATTGATGTGATTTCATAGGCTTAATACCCATTTTTATATAATGCATTCATATCCAATTAGCACCCAATCATTGCGATTTTCTTCTACGAAAGGAAAAAGATTCAATTCAAGGGCTGCTTTATTTATTACGGGAATATCAGATCTTAGAATACCGCTAATGATCAGTTTTCCTTTTCCAGAAAGATAATTTTTATAAATAGGAAGGTCGCTTATAAGGGTGTTCAGGTTAATATTTGCCAGTATAATATCAAAGTTCATGCTGTTTAGCAATGAAGCATCCCCAAGAAAAACTCGTATTTTGTTGCAATGATTTCTTTCAGCGTTTTCTGTGGCATTTTCGAATGCCCATTGGTCGTTATCTATGGCAACAACATTTTCTGCCCCCAACTTCTCTGCAACAATAGCAAGTATTCCTGTTCCGCAACCCATATCGAGAACCCTTTTGCCTTTTACATCCAAATTGAAGATTTGCCTTACCATAAGCCAGGTAGTTTGGTGATGACCAGTCCCAAACGACATTTTTGGTTCGATTACGATGTCAAGCGTAAAATCCTTTTCGGGTTTATGGAATGGAGCCCTTATTCTACAAAAATTTTCAATGTTAATGGGATCAAAGTTAGACTCCCATCTTTTATTCCAGTTCTGATTTTCAATTAATGTAGGATGATATAAGATTTGAGTTTCCTTGAATAAACCATTTTTAATGAGGTTAGCAAGATCGTCAGCACAAAAACTTTTTTCTGGTATATAAGCATTTACCCCTTCATCACTTTCTTGAAAGCTATCAAAGCCTATTTCGGCTAAAAGGGCAACCAGTATCTCTGATTTTTGCTGGTCGTAGGGCGATAGGGTGAACTTAACCTCGTAGTAGTTCATATTTTACTGCGGAAATGATTTTGCAATGGCAATGAAGTCAATAGCCACTAGCGATGCTCCACCGATAAGGCCTCCATCAACATTGGGCTTGGCAAATATCTCCTTGGCATTATCGGGTTTGCAGCTCCCACCATATAGTATGCTTGTTTCTTGCCCTATTTCATTGCCAAAATGCTTACCAATGACGTTGCGTATATAACCATGTATTTCCTCGGCCTGTTCAGGTGATGCAGTTCGTCCGGTGCCAATGGCCCAAACAGGTTCATAGGCTATTACCACCTTCGCCATTTCGTCGGGATTAAGATGAAAGAGTACCTCTTCAATTTGAGATTTAACAACGTTAAAATGATTATTTGCATCGCGATCATCCAGCTTCTCTCCACAGCAGAAGATTGGTGTTAACCCATACTTTAAAACCAGCATTAGCTTGTCTAAAAGTATTTTACTGCTTTCAGAGAAGTATTCCCTTCGCTCTGAGTGCCCAACAATAATATGGCTTACGCCACTGGAAGCCAACATCTCAACCGAGACCTCGCCGGTGAAGGCTCCCTTTTCCCAGGCCGAGCAATTCTGACTTCCAAGCTTAACCTTGCAAGATTTAAGTTCGTTGGCAATGCTGGAAATATGAGTAAAAGGAGGAGCAATAATTAGCTCGACATCAGCAGGTGCTTCAGCCGATAATGATTTTACCTCTTTGGCAAGTTTCAATCCCTGTTCGGGTGTTGTATTCATTTTCCAGTTTCCGGCTACAATTTTTTTTCTCATGGTGTAGGTCAATTAATTCTTCTATTTTTTTGCTATTATTTTTAAAAACATTATGACACTGCGAATACCCAAAGTTAAAAAAAATATGTTTCATCTTGTTAGGAAATCCTAATTCTTGGATCCAGAAGAGAATAAGTTATATCGACAAAAAAGTTAACCACCACGAAGACAATTGAAATGGTAATAACCGATCCAAGAACAAGCGGTACATCGTAGCTATTCAATGCGTTGACCATTACGTAACCCAACCCCTTCCATCCGAAGATGTACTCAATAAAGATTACCCCAGCCATGAGTGAGGCAAACCACCCTGAAACTGCCGAAACAACAGGATTTAGAGAATTCTTAAGGGCATGGCTCCATATAACCTTTGTGAATGTAAGACCTTTGGCTTTTGCGGTTCGGATATAATCTTGAGATAGGGTTTCTAGCATTGAACTTCGGCTCATTTGTGTAACAATTGCCAAAGGTCGAATTCCCAGCGTGAATGCAGGGAGAATAAGGTTTTTTAGTTGAAGTTTTATCCCTTCGCCAAAGTCATCAATTTCCCATAAATTTCCAGTTAGGTTAAGTCCGGTAATATCGCCCAGCACAAAGGCAAACAGCCATCCAAATAGAATGGCAGCAAAGAAGGAGGGTATGCTCATGCCGAAGGCAGAAAATACAAGTATAGCCCTATCTGCCCAGCTATTCTTTGCGAGTGCAGCAAGAACTCCAAGCCCAATTCCCATAATAGTAGCGAAGATCATAGCTGTTATAGCAAGGATAAAGGTGTTGGGGAGAGTTTCGCCAATCACTGAACTTACTGTTTTTCCGCTTTGATATGATCGTCGAAGATAGGGTGGTTTTAGTACAATCGCCCTGGATTTGGTAACCTTGAGGGTTATATATGTTTTGTATATACTTTTATCGAGGTAGATATAGCTTTTGTGGTTGCTTGGGTTGTGAACAGATATAGGCGATAGATCATTGATATATTTCAGGTACTGGAAGAATATGGGCTTATCGAGCCCAAGATCTTTTCGAACGGCTGCCAATGATGCTTCATCGGTTCGCTGTCCCATAACCATGCGTGCCGGGTCGCCGGGGATTAAATTGAAGAGAATGAATACTAGCGTTACTACACCCCAAACAATAAGAATGCTGTAGAGAAATTTTTTGAGTATATACTGCAGCATCGTGCAATACTATTGATTATCAATTCCTTTAGCCTCTTCCCATATTTCATTCATCTCATCCAATGTCATGGTTTTCAACGATCGTCCTTGCTTTATGGTTTTGCTCTCAAGATAGCCAAAACGTTTGATAAATTTTTTATTGGTTCTCTCCAAAGCAGTTTCCGGGTCCACGTTGAAGAGTCTTGCGGCATTAACCACCGAGAAGATAAGATCACCAAATTCAGCCTCAATTTTCTCCTGATCGCCCCCTTCGATTTCTCCTTTGAGTTCAGCCAGCTCTTCCTCAACTTTGTCCCATACCTGTTCCCGTACCTCCCAGTCGAATCCTACAGCCCTTACTTTTTCCTGTATTCTATTTGCTTTTATAAGAGCCGACAGGGATTTTGGCACTCCAGCAAGAACCGTTTTATTCCCTTGCTTTTCCGACATCTTAATCTGTTCCCAATTTTTTACCACATCGGAGGCTGTATTTACATGTGTAGTTCCAAAAACATGCGGATGCCTATAAATAAGCTTCTGACAGATTTGCTCAATAACATCATTAAGGGTGAACAGTTTTGTTTCGGATGCTATTTTGGAGTAAAAAACGATATGTAGAAGAAGATCGCCCAGCTCTTTCTTAATGTTTTCGTAATCCTTTTCAATGATGGCTTCTGCCAGTTCGTATGTTTCTTCAATGGTTAAATTGCGGATACTCTCGAAGGTTTGTTCCCTATCCCAGGGGCATTTCTCCCTTAGCTCGTCCATTATCAGCACTAATTGCTCAAAGGCTTTGGTTGAATCGCTCATTTTATAAATATGTGGAGTTTAATTAATGCCTGCAAAGTTACAAATAATAAAGTTGTGCCATTAGCAATCAAGCTGCCCATTTTAAAGGAAATTTACCCTAATACTTCCACCCACATTAAGGCTAAGAAGTTCTGCAGCATATCCATTGCGTATGGCAATTTCAAGGAGGTTTGCCGAGTTGAAAAGTCCTAATAGCTCGCCAGGCTCAACTTCGTTATAAGTTGTACTCAACTTAGAGATCTTATTGTAGTTACTTTGAATAAAGATGTTGTAATCTCGACCTTTCCCAACCCTTTCGAAAAGGCTTTTTGATATATTCGTGATGGCATTGTTGTAGGAATCGATGTAGATAATACTCCCATTAATGATCGATTCGTCTATGGTTGCCCTCAGGGAAATTTTAATGTTGAAATCTGTTACTGCTTCGCCAATAGTTTCAATTGGGTTCCCGCTGGATAGTTTCTTAACAATATTGGAAAAGCAATCCAGTGATGCGAAACTCCCCTGTGAGTTAAACTTCACCTCATAAGCTCTTTCGGGAGTAGAGCTGAAGAGTAGGCCAATTATACCATTGTCGGGTAAAACGAAAATATGTGAATTGTATTCAACCACAAGCAGTCTGGATATTAAATTCGATTCACTATTTACCAGAATCAAATGTATTGTTCCCGAAGGAAAAAAGGAAAAGCTATGCCTAACAACAAAGGCAGCATGGTGGATATTGAAAGAGGGAATATCGTGCGAAAGGTCAATAATCCGAATATTTGGACAAGAAGAAGTAAGCCGACCTTTAATCATACCAATATAGAAATCGTGCTGCTTCCAGTCGGTAGTAAGGGTAACAGTAATATTCGATTTCCTTTCCTTGTCCATATTTTAAAATAAATAGCAAATTTGGCTAAAAAAAAGAAATTACCCGTATAAACTGCTTAAATTTTGGAATTATTAGAAGTCTCACTTTCCCCTTTTTTATATCATAAGAAAATAGTGACATATCGAACGAAGTGAGACATCTTGATAAAAAAGTAGCAGTAAAAGAATAATTTTAAAATTTATTCAGTTTTTTAATATGTGAATAGTAATAATGAGATTTATTGTTAATATTCATTTTACATTTAAAACAATTAGTCTAAAGATTTTATCCTGCACATTGTCAAAACTTCAATTCCTTATACTTCATTCTCTAAAGTTGTGATACTTGAATATTCGAATACGCTTTTTTGCTAACTTTGTGATCTGGTAAAAGGCTAAAGTATTTGTTGAAAATTTAAATGAACTAGATGAACGAAAGGCTAATTCTTATTGAGGGTGTTGATCCGCTATCGCTTTTTGGGGTTAATAACTCAAAGTTTAACATTATCACTAACCATTTTCCAAAGCTAAAAGTTATTGCTCGTGGCGATGAAATCAAAGTGTTAGGCGAAGAGCAGGAGATAGATTGTTTTGAGAGTAAGATTAACCTCATCATCGACTTCTATCGTCGTTTCAATAGCCTTTCGGAGGATAACATCAGGGATTTGCTTAACGATACCGATGAGTCCATATCGAAGATAGAGGAGGAAACTGGCGATGCTCTGGTGTTTGGTAATAACGGGAGAATAATTAAGGCTCGCACAGTTAACCAGCGCATGCTGGTTGAGAAGTATGCTACACACGATTTGCTTTTTGCCATTGGACCAGCTGGCTCTGGAAAAACATATACTGCCATTGCTTTAGCGGTTAGGGCATTGAAGAATAAGGAGGTAAAACGCATTATTCTCACTCGTCCTGCAGTGGAGGCAGGAGAGAGGTTAGGATTCCTGCCGGGCGATTTGAAGGAGAAGTTGGATCCTTACCTTCAGCCCCTTTACGATGCGCTTAACGATATGATACCCGTTCGTAAGCTGAACGACTACATGGAAGACGGGACAGTGCAAATTGCCCCTTTGGCATACATGCGTGGCCGAACTCTCGACAATGCATTTGTAATTCTTGATGAAGCACAGAACACAACAATTAACCAGCTTAAAATGTTTCTTACCCGAATGGGGAATAATGCCAAGTTTATAGTTACTGGTGATATAACACAGATAGACTTGCAGCATAAGGAAGATTCTGGATTAGTTCCTACCCTTAAGTTGCTATCCGAAGTACCCGGCTTGGCAGTGGTACACTTCGATTCAAGAGACATTATTAGGCATAAGCTGGTTAAATATATTGTTCATGCATTTGAAAAGTATAGCAAACAGAAAGCAGAAGAAAAGAAAAAATTAAACGAGGATAAATAGTATGAGCAGAGCACTTGTAGCAACCGATTTTATTTTCCCGGGACAAACAGATTTTTATAAGGGAAAAGTACGCGATGTCTATTCACTAGGAAACGACATAATGGTGATGGTTGTAACCGATAGGATTTCGGCATTTGATGTTGTCCTTCCCAAGGGGATACCCTATAAGGGGCAGGTTCTTAACCAGATAGCATCCAGGTTTTTAGATTTATCGAAGGATATAGTACCCAGCTGGAAGATCGATACTCCCGACCCCATGGTTACCATTGGCCATCGATGCCAACCATTTCCGGTTGAAATGATAGTTAGGGGATATTTAACTGGCAGCTTATGGAGGGATTATAAGAAGGGAGCCAGAAAGATATGTGGAGTTACATTACCCGATGGGATGAAAGAACACCAGGCATTTCCCAAGCCAATAATAACACCAACAACCAAGGCAGAACAAGGAGCACACGACCAAAACATCTCTCCCGAGGAGATATTTGATAGGGGTTTAGTTTCTGAAAAGGATTACATTAAGCTAGAGGAATATACCCTTAAACTCTTTAATTTAGGATCGGAGTATGCCAGGGATCGTGGACTTATTCTGGTTGACACCAAGTATGAGTTTGGCAAAAAGGATGGAAAGATATACCTTATTGATGAAGTTCATACACCCGATTCATCGAGGTATTTTTATAGCGATGGGTACGAGGAGCGATTTAAGAATAATGAAGCTCAAAGGCAGCTTTCCAAAGAGTTTGTGAGGGAGTGGTTAATGGATAACGATTTTATGGGCGAACCCGGACAACAAGTGCCAGAAATGACACATTCTGTGGTTGAAGGAATAAGCAAGAGGTATATTGAGCTGTATGAAGGTATCATTGGCGAAAAATTCCAAAAATCTGATTCGTCAGATATTGTGAGACGAATCGAGAGCAATGTTGTTGAGGCTTTAAAGAAGTTAGGAGTATGATTTTTTTAAAAAAAAACAGAGCATCTAAATAGTAAATCCATGAAAAAAGTATCAAATGCCATTACAATTATTCTACTAATTTTTGTCTTGGGTTGCAATAGTACCAGCAAGAAGGAAACCGCTGAAAAAGTTGGTAAGGATTATTCCATTGAGTATGTTTACTTAACACTTGAACAGCTAAACTCGCTGGGAATACAGGTTAAGGATAGCTCAATAATGTACAATAATGCTGTTTATGGTGCGGGTGGTTTGAATATTACCATTCGCGATAAAGGCTATTACCTTGAGATTGCATCCATTGATCAAACCAACTTGAACTTTTATCCCCGGTACATAACTACCCTCGATACGGTTCAACGGGCTATGTATAGGCTTACCGGAGATCAGTCGAATAGTATGGAGGAAGCCCAGAAATGGGAAAAGTTCGAGAGCCTTGTTCCCATAGTGGTTGATCAGGTGGAGAATAACATTAGATTTGGTGAAACACTAGTTTTTTGGTTTACCAAAACCCCCGAATTGGAAAAAAAACTGGATGAGTTTTACAGGGAGTAAAAAAAAGAACAGCGAGATATTTTTCTCGCTGTTCTTTTTTGAATAGTTTTTTTACTTAGTTCATCAGCTTAATGTGCTTATCAAGCAGTAGACTTATCTCAGGGTTTGAAGGGCGAGGGGCGTTATACTCAATTATTTTTCCCTCTCCATCAATTAATACAAAGGTGGGAACACCATTAACCTGATATTTTTTTGCTGACTCTGAAAGCCAGGCTTTTTCAGCATGGAGTTGATATCCTTTTAGCTCCTGATCCTTAACCATTCTTTCCCATGCACTCTTATCATCATCCAGCGAAATGGCAACAAAAACCACAGGTTTTGAGCTATATGCTTCCTTTAGTGTTTTAAGATGGGGAATCTCAGCACGGCATGGTCCACACCAGCTTGCCCAGAAATCAATGTAAACCAGTTTTCCCCTAAAATCGGTTAGTGAATAGGTATTTCCATCAATTCCTGTGTGGGTAAACTCTGGGGCAGGTTCGCCCGGTGCAAGTAGCATACGCTTGGAAAATGCTTGCTCAACCAATATTCGGTACGATTCGGTTTTTGCTCTGCTTAAAAAGTGTTCAACCACATTTTTCGACACCTCAAGGTTTCCCCATTGTATGGTTTCAATAATGGAGCTATGCTTGATAAAATCGCGAATTTTACTATCGCTTATCAGCGAATCCACCTTCTCGAAGTAAATTATCATTTTCTCAAACTCAGACTTTCCCTTATTTGTTTCATCAACAGATATACCCTGGTAAACCTTTTGAAAATGCTTGTACAATAGATTAGCAAATTCGTTAATGTGCAGGTGTTTTTGGTTATTGAAGTTTACTGTTTCAAGAAAAGCATAGTCCTCATCGTTTTCTACAAAATCATATTCAAGCAGCCGAGCATTATACATGGGGTAGTCGTACATTAAGCTCATGAACCTGTATCCAATTCTGGCTTTTTCCAGCTCAACAAACTGTTTGTTATGATTAGGCAACTCTTCAAGTAGATTAAAGATATCAGCTTTTACAGAATCTAGCTTACCCATAAAAATATCACGAGGGTAGGAGTAAAGTTCTCTCATATTCGATGTCAATCCACGAGTGATGTTGTTTGCTTTATAAATGTAACGATTGATATCTGCTGTTGATCCTGAGAATTCTGGTATTTCTGCTGGAGCATTAATATCTACAACAATACTTAAGTCCTCTCCGGGTAAAACAAAAAGAGTTGCACCAACCCTTCCTCCTCGCAAGTTGAAGTATGATGGGTTTGTAAGTTCTATTTGCGTTGAAAATGAACCATCCTCGTTAACAAAGATACTGTCTGTGATACCTTCCGAAGTAAGAAGTGCAAAGCTACTTGTGAAATTTAAAAACTGACCGCTTAGCACTGATGTTTTAGGTTTCTCAAGTGTACATGCCGAAATGGTAAGGGCAGTAATAATGATGGGAATAAATCTTTTCATGTTGTAATAGTATAAAGTAGTTAATGTTTTCATTTTGATAGCTGCAAATATAGCTATTATTGATAACAGGGATAATCTTAAAAAAACTTAAAAGTTTAAAGTTCAACAAGGTTATTGGCATCAACATACCATATAAAACCTTTAACATGACTATATCCCATATCCCTGAGTAGATTAGTATAACGATTAACCTGAGTGGTATGAGCATCGGATTGAGACCCAAATTTAAAATCAACAACCGTTGCGGAATCATCTTTAATCATCACTCTATCTGGGCGGTAATTGTGTCCTCGTGGAGTGAGGATTGTTGCCTCGTTTTTTATTTCCCATTCGTCAGTAAACCACGATCTCATGGGTTCATCGGTTAGCAGCTCTCTTATTCGTTTTCCCATGTGTTCCTTTTCACTGTTTCCTATCAGCCCTTCGGAGCATAGCTTGTGCATGGCTTCATCAATATTGTCAATGGTTTTGATGCGAGAAAAAACCTCGTGCATTACCTTGCCATGCTCTCGTTGTTGAAATTTATCCGAAGGAGCAGATAGAAAGAACTCACTGGCTTCCATCCTTAGCTTTATGTTTCCGTGATCTACACCCACTGGATAGCTTTCCATTCTCCATTCAAGGTTGTCGTTTGATTTGAAATGCCCATTGCTTGGAGCAGAGGCTTGCTTGCCAAACCGAAATTTATGGTTGATGGTTATATTCTCATCATTCTTTATTTCCTGATACTCCTCAGCCAATTCGGGAATAACTTCCCATAGCAATTTTGAGGTTTTGTTGATCTTGCCATCATCCGTGCCATTTTTACTCACTGCGGGATGAGCAGAAAAAATGTACAGCTCGTTTTGAGGACGCGTAAACCCAACGTAAAGTAAATTGAGGTTATCAATCATTTCCTTCATGTACTCCTCAAGAACCTCAGAGGCAAATATGCTATTTTGTGCCAAGGAGGTTGCGTATATTGGATACCGAGGAAGAATATCGAAAGGTTTCCTATCAGTGCAAACCCAAAGCAATGGGGATTTTCCCTGAGCTCTGAATTGCCAATCGGCAAAGGGTATGATTACCACAGGAAACTGCAATCCTTTAGCTTTATGAATGGTTAGTATGGATATGGCATCAGCTGATTCGGGTACTGAGAGAGAAAGTTTGTAGGAGTTTTCATCCCACCAGCTAAGGAACTGACCAACGTCCGAACCACCTTTACCCGAAAGGGTAAGTACATGCTCATGTAGTTCGGCAAGGTATGCCAGCTCCTGGGAATGGGAGAAGAGCTCAAAACGATGCGCTATGGCTTCAAATATTTCCTGCAATGGTCTGGAATTTAATTTATTGAGCCATTCTGCCTCTTCTTCAGTGAAACTTTGACCAACAAATCGATTATGCCATTGTATTTCGTGTTGAGGCTTTAAAGCGATGAGTTCTTTCGATAGAACTTTAATTGCAATTTCGTTTTGTGGGTTATCAACCAATCGTAATGCAGATATCATCAGTCTAACAAGCGATGAAGCTTTTAGCAAAAGACCATCCTGACTAATGAACGCTATGTGGTTGGCTTTGTCCTCATTGGTTCTGTTGTGATCAAGGAGAATATTGGCAATCTTTTGTCCCTCAATATTCCTGCGAACAAGTATGGCAATGTCGCCAAGCTTATAGTCTTTTTTAAGATTTTCAATCAGTAGTGGAAGTTCTCCGGCAAGGCTCTCAAGATACTCGTCAGCATTGCTTTTTGCGATGAAATTAACCTCTACTTTTCCTGAAGCATCATTGATGGAGTAAAAGCATTCTTGCCTTACATCTTTGTATGCGTTATTTGCCTGATTGCGAAATGTGCTGCTTAGTGAGTCGTTGCCATCAATCTTAATGCTATCAATTTGATCTGAAATTACATTGATGGCAGAATCAAAGAAATTGTTGTTGAAATCAACAACCGCTGGTAAACTTCGACGATTGACTTTCAGGAAACGTTCCTCAATGCCATGATGGGCAAAATCCTTTTCCACTTCGGTAGCCAGTATTTTCCAATCGCCATTCCGCCATCGGTAAATGGATTGCTTCACATCGCCTACGATCATGCTAAAGAAATCCTGCGATAGGCTATTCTCCACGAGTGGCATAAAATTTTTCCATTGAACCCCCGAAGTATCCTGAAACTCATCGATCATGAAAATATCGTATCGTGTACCCACCTTTTCGTAGATGAACGGTGCATCGCTATCCTTTACAAACTCTCTAAGTAGGTGGTTGCTATCGTTGAGTAGAAGAAAGCCTTCCTCTTTGGATAGTTGCCTGATCTTTACCCATAGGTCGCCAATAAGTGCAAGATTCTCAAGATGCTTTAAAATAAGCTTTGCCGTTATATATGAGGGATTATTGTTGTTGATAAAATGAACAATTTCCAGTAGGGCAGGGTGGAGCACCTCTTTAACAATCTTTTGGATGGGTAAAAACTCAGCATGATTATTAAAAGTTGTTTTATTCACCCAGCATTCTCCTGTTGGGTCAGTTAATGCATTCTGTAGTCTTACTCCATCGGTTTTTGGTAGCTGTTCACTTGAGTCGTTGAGTGATGCACAAATACTGAAAATATTTATTACCCCTGTATTGCCGTAGGCAAAGTTTTGGCTATTTAACCCAGATTTTTCTAGCTCATTCAACACATTTTTCGATGTTTCATTGAGTTTGGAAATAATGTCCCCTACCAGTTTATGCAATGATTTCCTAAGGATTTCAACATTCTGTTTATCGGTAAATTGCATCACCTCCTTCCGATCCATATCCCTGAAACTTTCGGTGAAAATCTGTTTTCCCAGATCGATAAGCCTATATTTTACATCCCAATTCTTGCCCTCATCCATCAAGGTTTCGCCCATGCGAATTATCCAGTGCATCAATTCATCAACATCAGAAGCTGAGTCAATGAGATTATCAGCTGCCTGTTCCAATACGGGTTGTGTATCCAGTTTAATATCCACACCTCCTTGTTCACCAATTTCCCAGAGTAGGGCTTGAATAACTCGCTGCACAAAGCTATCGATGGTGCTAATGGAAAACCGTGAGTAGTCATGAAGTATCATTGAGAGCGCTTGCGTTGCTCTTTGAGTTATTTGAATCTCAGATAGAGATAAAACTTTAGATATTTCATCGACCATATCACTCTTTTTTCCCTGCGAAATGTTAAAGAGCTCATCGAGTATTCGGCTCTTCATCTCGTTAGTTGCCTTATTGGTGAAGGTTACAGCAAGGATATTCTTGTAGCTCTCAGGGTTTTTGATAACCTGCTTAAGGTATTCAGCTGCCAACCGGTAGGTCTTGCCCGATCCTGCGGATGCTCTGTATACAATCAGTTTCGACATCTAAATTGGGATGGATTTTTCTTTAAATGTAGGATTTTTCATTAAAACTACCAATGTTACAAAAATTGGATACAATCTTATGAAGAACTATCTATCAGATTTATTGACAAGTTACCAATAATAGCTATTTATATGATTACCATTTGTATTATTCGCTGCTATCATTAGATTGATGCATTAGTTTACCATGTAAAAGGCTATATCAAATCCTGTCAACTGGAATGTATGTTTGTTTTAAGCAGTCTGGTTCATTGACACAAAAATTTTATGCCGATGCCCCAGCACAAGCATGTCTGATAGCGGGAGGAAATATTAGACAATCATTTTTACTACATTGTTCTATATACGATGTTGGGGGCCGTTGTTAATTTTATCAATGTATTTATTTATCAATCTCACAGCATTATCGGTTCCTTTTTCATTCAAAATCATTATCCCAGCGTCTTTACATTTTCTTTTCATTTTTTGGTCATTTTTCACTTGAACTATAGCGTTTGATAAGGTATTGCTGTTGATATGATTAATATTTAGTGATCTAGTGGCATATCCTAATTTATGAATTGCTGAAGCCCTTATTTTTTGGTCAAAAATATGGGGTATTGGTATTGAGGGTAATCCTGCTTTTAATACTTCCGCAGTAGTACCAAAACCAAAATGGTGAACAACTATTTCAACCTGCCCAAGTAACCAACTATAAGGAATTTGTTTTGCAATAAAAACATTCTTTGGTATTGTAATTATTTCTTCATTTAAGTCGGCCATAATGAGGATTGCTCTTGATTCCGATTTTACAAGTGCTTCACAAATTGTCTTATAAAGTTGTTTTGTCTGTTCGTGACTGTGAAACATTGATCCAAAAGTGATCAAGATTGATTTTTCTCCGTTAGCCATAAAATTTAGTAAATCTTCAGGAGGTGAATAATTATTTGGTGTTTCTGCAAATAAAAAACCAATAATTTCAGTGGTGTTTTTCCAGTTAGGATTTGGTTTTTGTAAAAACAAAGGCATTGGTATTAACGCAAGGTATGGATACTTAACTTTATTTCTTAATGGTGGTGCACCAATATCTTTACGAAAGCGTAAGTATGGTTTACCAAAAATTGCTCCCATGATTTTATCTGATAGAAACACGCTCAACTCCTTAATGATGTTTTTTGATTTCCAGTATTCCTTTGGAAGTCCCATGGGGGCGATAGAAACCGAAATAAAGGGTTTGTCAAGTATATCTGCTTCAGCCTCTCCAACAATTCCGTGCCCAATGATCAGATCAAAATCTTTTAAACTTGATAATAAATCCTTGTGGCAATTTCTCAAATTATTGAAAATAAAGTTTAAAGCGAATTTAAACCCCTTTAGATTATTGGATGAATTCTCAACAAATTGTTTTGCAGAATAGTTAATATCAATGTCATCCCCGACCGAGATATGTGTTAGACCATAAAGACTAACAATCTGTTTAGCCCAAGGATGGGTTATAATGACTACTGAATGACCCTGTTTCAGCAATTCAATACCCAGCGCTATATATGGTTGGATATCTCCTCGAGATCCAATTGTTGTTAGAGCTATTTTCATGATTATCGGTTTAAGTTCAATCTATTCTAGGCTGGTCTTCTAGTATTAGCTACACCCCCTGTTATAGCCAGTTTTTTTAATTCAATTATTTCTTATCCCAAAAATCAATACACCTTTCTTGTTCTGCAATTCTTAAAACTGAAAAACCTAATTCAATTGCTTTACTAAAGTCTTCACATCCTTGTTCTTTTTCACCCAATTCGTACCGAGCTAAACCACGAAGAAAATAAGCATTTTTATTATTTGGGTCTAACAGAATTGCTTTATTACAATCAGAAATAACTCCATTTAAATCATCAGGAAATTTAGTGCCTGCTCTGTTAATGTAAACTCTTGCATCTAATGTGTCAGTCAACAAATAATTGTCAAAATCATCTTTTGCTTTTTTTGTCATACCAGTTGCTAAATGTATTCTCGCTCTACTAAGATATAAATCAGGACTAGGTGAATTTGCAATTTTTTCATCAAGTGTTTTAAAAAAATCGTTGAAATTAGGTTTTGTCCAAAATCCCATTGTTGTTTTAATTCTTCCACCACAATCATCATCAATTAAGTCAAATGATAAATAGTATTTTGTTTGATATACTTTATACCTCCCAATCCCTTCACACATTTTCCCTTCCTTATCAATGAATTTGATAGTATCTCCTAATAATTCATATTTCGTAACAATATCAATTGTTTGATCGTTGCCAAAATCTCCTTCAATTAATCCGTTTTCTTTAAAGTCAAAGCTAATTGGTCCTGTATGTCCAATTCTTACCCATTTTCCAACAATTGTATTATCGGGTTCTTCAATTACTTGTTTGTCTTGCTTTCTATTGGAATTACAAGAGCAAAATAATACAATCATAAAAATTAAAATCAGTTTTGTTTTCATTTTATGTCAATTTTTTAGTTAGACTGCGCTTGTGGTTTTTCAGCATGAACGCCAACGGCTGGGGGTGTGGCAAGTGCTGGGGATTAGGACAGCGTCCTAATCCCCCGAGACGCAGTCTCGCAAAAGCCGATTAGCTTGCCAATCGGCTGGTTGCCAGCATTTTTCACACCCCTTGTTAGCGTGCATTATTATTCTTATTAATCAGATTTACAATCACTTTAATAATCGTTTCCTTTTCTTCAATTCTGCTCACCGCAATCATTAAAGTCAGAGCAACCAAAGCATTGTCAGCAATTCTTTTTTTTCCTTCAGTGTCATAAAGTAAGCCATTTCTGTCAAGAAAATATAAAAATAGCATTGCTGCAATCCTTTTATTTCCATCAGTGAATGAATGATTCTTTGTTATGAAGTATAGTAAATTTGCCGCTTTTTCTTCTATGCTCGGATATAAGTCAACACTATCATAAGTTTGATAAATTGTTGAAATTGAACTTCTAAAAGATTCATCTTTTTCTCTACCAAAGAGTTCATTGTTACCAAACTTTTTCTTTGCTTCTTTAATCTGTTTTACTGCCTCTTCATAGGTTAATTGATATGTTTCTTTTCCTGATGTTTTTTCAATTTTCAGCTTTTGGTAATCATATTGGTCTAATATTTCTAAAGCGTAAGCGTAATCAGTTATTACTTTTAACAATCCTTCACTTTCTTCATTAGAAAGTGTTTTGTAATCAATTACTTTACCTAATAATCTAACTGATTCTTGAAGTTCTTTAAGCTGTTCATTTTGCTTTTTCAATAGTTTCACATTGATAGTATAACCTTTGATAAGGTATTCTTTCAAGATTTTATTCGCCCAAATTCTAAATTCTGTTCCACGAAATGAATTCACACGATAACCAACAGCTATAATAACATCGAGATTATAGTATTTGATATTACGTTTTATTTCTCTTTTGCCTTCCTTCTGAACTTGTGCAATTTTTGCACAAGTTGAATTTTCGTCTAATTCTTTTGATTTATAAATGTTTATGATATGCTTATTAATAGATGTTCTATTTGTTTCAAAAAGAGATTCAAGTTGATACTGATTCAACCAAACGGTTTCATCTTCAAGCTTTACTTGAATTTCAGTTCTTCCATCTTTTGTTCTAAATATCTGAATTTCTGAATTATTCATTCCGATTTTTTCAGTAAAGGTAACGAATTTTTCGGCATCATAATTGCTGGTAACGGCTGGGGGTGTGGCAAGTGTGGGAGAGCGAGCAACGATTTCGTCCCCGAC
>CAYNHM010000013.1:85632-97415 GCA_964397135.1 uncultured Rikenellaceae bacterium | reverse complement strand
CTTGTCTGTTTACTCCAAACGAAAATAATATTTTGTTGCAAACATAGGATGACGATAACTTTTTGTTGTACCTGTCATCACCACATTATGCCCAAAAATTTTGGGTGAGTTCTCGCGATGACGGTCTTTCTGTAGACTGAGCACTTAGCAGAGAGAAGATGAGAGTAAAGGGCAGAGTACTCAATCAGCCAATCCTGCCAAAGGCAGTCAATCAGTCAATCCCCCGAAGCCTCGGGGCAATCATCCAATCCTCAGCACCCCTTCGTCATTGCGAACCCACCGTTTTTTTGGTGGGTGAAGCAATCTTAAAATGGTAGTACTGAAAAGATCGCTTCGTCTCGTCAAAAAAGATGACGAGTCTACCAATGACAGATTATTATCTCGTCATTGCGAAACCCTTTTTCTTTAAGGGTTGAAGCAATCTCTTTAAAAAAGATCGCTTCGGAAAGTACCCTCGCGATGACGGTCTTTCTGTAGACTGAGCACTTAGCAGAGAGAAGATGAGAGTAAAGGGCAGAGTACTCAATCAGCCAATCCTGCCAAAGGCAGTCAATCAGTCAATCAATCAATCAATCACATAGAATAAATCTATTCTCTCCCGCATATTGAAATAAATGGGCACGACTTGCAGCTATCCTGTCTGCTGGTTTGAGAGAAAGGGATGCTGGGGTTAAAAATTTCTGTAACTAGATCTTCAATTCTTTGCTTAAACTCAGCCATGAATGGGGTGTAGTCTTCAATGGGTTTGTACTTTTTCTCAACCTTAAAGTCAACCTTTAGCTCTTCCTCAGATTTAAGCGTTTTTACAAACCAAATGGCAGGTTTTACTTTTATTTCAGGGTATTTATGCTTCACTGCATGGCAGTAGCTGAAAATTTGAAAAACCTCCTTTCGCTTGTCAACAAGTATAGGATCAAAAAGTTCCTCAATAACAGCAAACTTTCCCTTGCTGTTATCCTTTCGTCCTGTTTTGTAGTCAATCACCCATAGGGTGTCATCTTTCTTTTCCAGCCGATCGATATAACCACCCAGAAGGATGCTCTTTTGCTGACCGTTTATCGTAACTTCAATGGGTACATAGATCTCCTCCTCCTGACTCTTAAGAAAGAATGGAGCCCTTTTCATATCAACCCTAAGCATTTTTTTTATGGTGTAGAGTATGGCGTTTCGGGCAATCATGTTACGCCCCGAGAGATTCTCTGTTTTGTCAACCTTATTCTCTTTCAGGTAGATACTAAAAAAAACCTCATCGAGAACGTTCTCTACATGCTTTTGATCTTTCAGAAGTGATTCAATCATTGCCCCAGAGACCATTTTTTCTGAATACGATTTGTAGATCATTTCCATGGTCTTATGTATAATTTGACCAAATTCCAGCGCACCAATTTCTTCGGCAATATCTTCCTCCTCATTAATTCCAACACAATATCTAAAGTAAAAACGCAGAGGACATGTTATGTACGAAGTTAATCCACTGGGTGAAAGGGTAATGCCTCTATCCTTTTTTTCAAGATTTTTTAGCAGCAGTTCAATAACATCTTCATTTTTTTCAATGGTAATGGTTGGGGGAGGAGTTAGGTTAACATCAAATCCAACGGATATTTCTTTGATTTTGCCATACATCTGTTCCATTTGCAGCTGAAGTCCAAACCGGCTCACTTCTCCCGACGAGAGACCCTCTGTGCGGCTACTGTAAACCAAATAAACTTGTTTTGCCCTATGCAGTAATCGGTAGAAGTAGTATGCGTAAAGGGAATCGTGAAACTTATGGCTTGGTAAGCCAAATGCAATTCTTAACGAAGGAGTAATAAACGATACCGAATGGCTTCGGCCTGGAAGGATATCATCGTTAAAGGAAAGTATAACAATATTTTCGAAGTCAAGTGCTCTGGTTTCAAGGAAACCCATGAGTTGGAGTCCTGCCAGTGGTTCGCCGCTGAACGATACTCGCTCCTGATGAAATGCTTTACGAACTAGCTGAAGAAGAACCTTGTATGTAATTTCGAAGTTGAGCGATGATATCACTCCATGTAACCTATTAAGGCTTTTGTGCAGAGTATAAAGAAATTCTAGGTTAATCCTGTAATGAGGATTACCCTCTGCTTCAATTTTTCTGGCAAAGATCTGCGAAACTTCATTGCAAACATCAATAAGATAGCTGGTCAGAGGTTTTCCATCCTTGGGCTCAATGAATATTCTGCTGAGTAGGTGTGATTTTGCCATCATTGTTGCTGATGGGTAAATCCTGTTGTTAAGCTTGATTTCCGAAACTAGCTTTGATGCCATTTCCGATTCGCAGAGGCGGATGTATGGATGGTTTAGTAGGCAGACAACATCTCGGTGGTAAAACCTGATCTCTTTGCTCTTGCTTGACCTTATATTCATTTGTAGCCTGATAAGAAACTCTGCCAAGCTGTAAGCGGGTGTTTCTTTGAGAGGGTATCCCATGGTGATATTCAGCTGCTCAACATCTTCGGGTATGGCCTGAAGGGTTGGAATTAGCAGGCTCTCGTTGGGAAGCACAATGGCAGTGGATTCGTTGAGTTTTGCACCATGACTAACCATTTCCTTAAGGATTCGTGGTATCAACTTGCTTTGCGTTACAGTTGATGGAGCTGCTATCAGCCTCACTTCCTTACTTTGCAACGGGTCGTTCTCAAAAACTTCACGGGGTAAGGCATTCCCAAACAGGCTTATGTTATCCCGGATAAACAAACCCGCTTCGTGATCTTTTGAATCAACAAAAAAAGGATCGTAATCCCAGTAGAAAAGCGCTTTACCCTCTCGCTTGTAGTGCTTAAACAGTATCTTTTCGCATTCGTTAAGTGCGTTAAAACCAATGAATGCTATATTCTTTTCATTACCCTTATAGATCTCATCTTTTAATAGTTCCTCTGCTGCTTTGCGGTAAGCCATTCCCTCGTAGCAAAGCCCTTGACTTTGTAGGACTTCATTAAAATCTCTGTAAATATCACCCAGAATATTCCAGATGCTTAGAAAGTTGGATTTTATTTCGGAAGGTTGGCTGCTATCGGCAATAACCCCAAGGTATTCCCTAAGTGCATCGGATTGCTCAGCTGTTAATCCCCCAAATCGTTCCTCAATTTCCTTGATGTCCTTAACGTTGGTAAAAAGTTTCTGTGCATCAATTAAGTACTTATCTATCTGATCAAAGTCGGCAAGCATTACTTCTCCCCAGAAGTAAAAGTTCTCAAATGGCTCACCAATTCCCTTAACCTTACGGTAAACGTTGAAAAGCTTGGTCACAAGGTTTATGGAATCATCGTACTGAAGCTTTGATAAACCCTGCATGATCTCGTTGATGGTAGTTACTGTAGGTGCCCAAATAGGTTTTCTGATAAGAGCCGAAAGATGCTGGTTGAAGAATAACCGTGCCCTTTGGTTTGGGAATACAAGGGTAAGATCCGATAGATCATTACCGTAACGATTTATAAGGTCGTTTGATACTAGAAGCAGAAAATTAGACATTGTTTACTAATTCTTTCAAGGCAATTCAGTTAACGTTGCGATTGATTATACTTGTTGCAATTCATTCAACTTAGTTAAGTAAGTAAAGGTAAGATTTGTTCCTGTAAATGGCTAATGGTTTTTAGTTTTAATGAAAGAAAACCTATTGTTTGCTTCTATCACAAAGTAAATGATTAAATCGTGTGATTTGAAGACAGAAAAAGGACGATGCAAAAGTTTAGGATGAAGGACTTCCCTGCGTCATTGCGAACGTAGCGAAGCAATCTCATGAACGGTAAACGTTGAACAGATCGCTTCGCAGAGAACGCTCGCGATGACGGACTTCACTTCGTCATTGCGAAGAACGTTTTTTTGTTCTGAAGCAATCTGCTGTATTGGGAGCATGGAACAGATCGCTTCGCAGAGAACGATCGTGATAACGGTCCCACCTGAGGGCTATGCATCGAATTCCGAGGTATCGGGGTAATTATCCCAAAAAAATTTACTAGCCTTTCCAAAGTTTACCCTGCCAGGTGTCATTTTCTTCTAAAAGTTTTTCAAATCTTACCAGAAGCTGGTCGGTGCGCAGTTTGCCCCATGAAGGGGCAATAAGAGTAGAGGGCGAGGCTTCACCCGTTAACCGTTCAATAACAATGGTTGGTTTTAAGCGTTCAATGATCTTCATCAGCATCTCGAGGTACTCATCCATGGAAAAAAAGCTGAAAGCTTTGGGATTACTGGCATAATCATTAGCAAGAGCTGTATTCTTTACAATTTGTAGCTGATGGAATTTTATGGTGGTTAGTGATAGTTGGTTGATGGTATTTGTCTGTGCGATCAGATCAATTTCGTTTTCTCCGGGGAGTCCAAGGATAAAATGAGCCCCAACATTAAGCCCTCGTTTTGCGGTTTGCTCAATGGCCCAAACCGACTGCTCAAAGGAATGTCCACGGTTAATGGCTTTAAGTGTCTGATTGGAGCAGCTCTCAACACCATACTCTACAGAGATATGGTGCGATTTAGCCAGTGAAGCTAAATAATCCAACTTTTCTTCATCAACGCAATCGGGGCGGGTTCCAATGGACATACCAATAACATTAGGATAGGATAGAGCTTCCTCGTATAGCTCTTTGAGCTTTTCGAGAGGTGCATAGGTGTTTGAATACGCCTGAAAATATGCCATAAACTTATCCACCCTTCTGTAACGAAATGCGTGAAATTCAATACCCTCCTTAATCTGCTGCGTAATCGATTTGCTGGGACTGCAGTAGCTGGGGTTAAACGAATCGTTATTACAGTAGGTACAACCTCCAACGCCAACAGTGCCATCGCGATTGGGGCAGGTAAACCCCGCATCGATGGTAAGCTTCTGAATCCTGCCACCAAAGGTTTTCTTTATGTAATTGGTAAAGCTGTTAAACCGTCTTTTGTCGCCCCAAGGGTACATTTTTGTGAAGTTCAGATGTGGGTTGTAACCTTTTTATTTATACAAAAACTAGTTTTAGTAGATATTCTCAGATTCTAGAATAGCCTCGTATAGTATATCTTGAATCTTGGTTCGCACATCAAGAGTAATAAGTTTACGGTTATCAGCATCGGGATGAATTCTGTTTGATATGAAGATGTAAACCAAATCGTAGGCAGGATCAACCCAGGCAAGTACACCGGTAAAACCGGAGTGACCATAGCTAAGCGATGTTGCTTTAAGGCTTACCGGACTAGCTTTTTTGGGATCGGTTTCAGGTTTATCAAACCCAAGTCCTCGCCTGATCCCATTATGACAGTTAACGCAGCTCGTAAAGAGATCAATGGTTGAAGCGGGTAGGTATCTTGTTCCACCATATTCCCCTTTATTTAAGTACATCTGCAATAGCTTAGCGAGATCATTGGCTGTGGAGAAAAGCCCGGCATGACCTGTAATACCACCCATCATGGCAGCCGCCGGATCGTGTACATGCCCCCAGAGCAGCTGCTTACGAAAGTAAACATCATTCTCGGTGGGAACAATGTTCTCCTCGTTAAAACGGCTTAAGGGGTTGAAAAGGGTTCGGTTCATTCCCAGTCCACGGTAAAAGGAATCCACAAGGTATTCCTCTTGGGGTATACAGGATATGTTGCCAATGACCCTGTGAAGGAGGATAAAACCCAAATCACTATAAACGTAAGTTCCCTTTTTACCTAAGGGCGATTTTATGATCCAGCTAAAAATGGAATCTTTTATTCCTTCAATTGCAAAAAGATTTTTGGCCACTTCGTGGGGATATTGGTAAGAGTATGAATTCCTGTAAAACTTTCTACTGGTATAGGAATGCTTGTTTAGAAAGCTGTTTGGCCCTAACTGGTATGGATAGCCATTGCTAAGCTTGCCATTGCGTAATGTTTGATCGGGAAAAAGGCTTTGCAAGGTGCGAAGGTAGAAGGGGATCCATGGAGTTAAACCTGCCTGATGGAGTAAAATATCGCTAATCACTAACTCATTATACATTGATGTGTCGGGAAAACAGAGGTAATTTCCCAGATTACTTTCCAAGGAGAGCATTTCCTTGGAGTATAAATCCATGGTAAGCAGTAGGGTTGAGGCTACCTTGGTTAGTGATGCCACATCATATATTGATGAGTGATTAACTGGAATATCGTTCTGTGTATAGGTATGGTTTCCAAAGCATTTGTTGTAAAAGATTACCCCATTTTTGGCAGCTAGGATCTGCATACCAGGAGCTGCTTGCTGTGCAATGGCATCGAGAGCAATGGAATCAATTTTGTTGAGAGTTTTGGACGAAAGGTTTAAATCCTCTGGAATTGAATAGGTAAGCCTGATTTGCTTTCCCGCATCGTTTCCACTACCTATGGCAAACCGTGAATTAATAGACACAGGTAATCGTCCGCTTACATCAATACCACCAAATATTAATTGAGCTGTAAGGTTTTGGGTGATGGGGGAGTTGTCGTAAGCCACTATCAAACCCTTTGTGGTATTCAGATTTGAAAATTTTCCCAATGCATAGGGCGTTCCAAAAAGGGTTAAAATGGTTGGCATTTCTAATGCTAACTCTTCAATAAATTCAGCAATTAGGGGAGTAATCCCAAAATCGTTCTTAGGACTTGAATTGATGGAATGATAACCAACTATGATAAGATTGTATGATTTGAGATGCTCCTTTAAGAATTGAACTTTTTCCTCAGTTGCATTACCATTCAATGAGAATGTTGCAATGGGCGCGTACAGTTCCAATTGTTCTTTGAAGGCGGTTCCTTGAGTGTTTCCAATTTCGAGATAGGCAATATTTAGCATATCTAGATTTTGTAAAGGGAAAATATCGTCATTGTTATTCAAAACGGTTATTGCCTGTTTAGTGATATCCCTGATGAGTAGTTCAGAGGAGGGAAGATTAAGGTCTTTTATCAAACCTTTAATTTCAATGGGATTGTAGTTGTTTAAACCCACCCTGTACTTAGCTTCAATTATTTTTCTGCATCGCCTGTCAATTTCCTTTTCAGGAAATCGGCCCCTTTTCACCTCTCTTTCAATCTTGTTGATTGAGGCTTTTACTTCCGAAGGAAAAAGGATTACATCATTACCAGCTTTTAGTGCCAGATAGTTAAGCTCTACAGGCTTATAAAAATCACTGACTCCCTTCATGTTAAGTGCATCAGTAATGATAAGCCCGTTGAAACCCAATTCTTCAATGAGCAATGAGGAAACCACGTTGTATGATAGGCTAGCAGCATATTTTGCTTGCGATTCAAGCTGTGGAATCTCTAGGTGTGCAACCATAACGCTGGCAACCCCACTTTCAATCAACTTTTTGAAGGGATATAGTTCAAGCGTGTCAATGCGATCAAGGGAGTGGTTAAGTAAGGGGAGATCGTAATGTGAGTCAGTATCGGTATCGCCGTGTCCGGGAAAGTGTTTTGCGCAAGCAATAATGCCATTGTCCTGTAGTCCAAGCATATATGCCAACCCCTTTTGGGTTACCATCTCCTTGTCCTCTCCAAATGCCCTTGTGTTGATAACAGGGTTATTGGGGTTATTATTTATGTCGATAACTGGAGCAAAGTTTACATGGACACCCATACGTTTGAGCTGTCGGGCAATATCGGCACCCATATGGTAAATCAATCTATTATCGTCCATGGCTCCCAGCATCATCTGTCGTGGATAAGAAATTGTGCTATCGAGCCTCATCCCAAGCCCCCATTCGGCATCCATAGAAATCAGTAATGGAACATCGGCGAGGCTTTGATAGTGATTTGTCAGCTGCGCTTGCCCTACAGGACCACCCTGAAAGAAGCATAAGCCTCCAATTTTTTCCTTTTTTACCAAATCGGCTATTTCATCCACGTGTTCCTGATCGCGATTTGAATAGGCTGCCACCATAAAGAGTTGTGCAATTTTCTCTCTGAGTGAAAGGCTATTCATCACCGAATCGATCCAGAGTTCTGCTTGTGGAGTTTGTGAGTTGGCAAGCACTGATCGTGCTTCACCCCTGAATTGAATTAAAGCAAAAAGGGCTAGTAAAACTATTAATCTCTTATAAGAAGAGGTAAAGATCATTTAAATGATTTATTACGTAAAGGCAAATATTTTGTTAATTACTTTATTGTTTTACAAAAACCAAGCAAATATAGCATTTGGAAACAGTCTTTCCCATGTTTTTTTTGTATTTTGGGTGAATGTATGAATATTTATGGCGAAAGGCATTTGCCATGTAATAAAGGAATAAATGCTTAAGAGATTTATAAACCATTGTGAGCTCGATTTAAACTATTGCAAAGATCGTTGATCAAAAACAAAAACAAATTCTAAAATTTTGATATGAAATTAGTTAAAAGTACCGTTACGCTTTGCTTGGCACTATTCTTGGCCAATTTCACTAATGCTCAGGAAGCACGCCTATTGCGTTTCCCTGCTGTTCATGACCAACAGGTTGTATTTACTTACGCCGGAGATCTTTACACCGTTGCCTTGTCGGGAGGGGTGGCTCGAAAGCTAACATCACACATGGGCTTTGAGATGTTCGCCCGATTCTCGCCCGATGGCAAAACCATTGCCTTTACAGGACAATACGATGGTAATACCGAGGTTTTTACCATTCCAGCACAAGGTGGTATGCCCAAAAGGTTAACCCATACTGCCACACTTAATCGCGATGACATTTCGGATCGTATGGGCCCCAATAACATAGTGATGGCATGGACGCCTGATGGTGGTAAAATCGTGTATAGGTCGAGAAAGCAAACATACAACGATTTTGTGGGACATCTATTCTCCGTTCCAGTAAATGGAGGGATATCGGAAGAATTACCCTTATCTACTGGTGGCTTTTGTTCATACTCTCCCGATGGAAAGCAGCTGGCTTTCAACAAGGTATTCCGCGAGTTCAGAACTTGGAAATACTATCAGGGTGGCATGGCAGATGATATTTGGATTTTCGATACTGATACAAAAGGTATTAAAAACATTACCAATACCATTGCTCAGGATATTTTTCCCATGTGGATTGGCGATGAGATATTTTTCTTATCCGATCGTGACCGCACAATGAATCTATTTTCTTTCAACCTAAAAACCGAGCAAACCGAAAAGATTACCCATTTCGATGATTTCGACATTAAATTTCCTTCGCATGGAGGCAATACTATTGTATTTGAGAAGGGTGGTTACCTTTTCTATTTCAATGTTGCAACACGTGAGGTTAAGCAAATACCCGTTACCATAGCCATTGACAATCAATACTCACGATCTGAGTACAAGGATGCCTCTAAGAATATTTTCGACTTCGATATTGCACCCGATGGAGCAAGGGTAGTATTCTCTGCAAGAGGCGATGTATTTACAGTTCCTGCTGAGAGTGGCATAACCCGTAACCTTACCCAAAGTTCCAATGCGCACGATAGAAGTGCAACCTGGTCTCCCGATGGGAAGTATATTGCTTACATTTCTGATAAATCAGGGGAATATGAAATATATATTCAAGTTCAGGATGGATCCGATCAGCCCATTCAGCTGACTCAAAACAGCGAAACCTATATTTATTCCATTTTATGGTCGCCCGATAGTAAAAAGATTGCTTGGAACGACAGGAATGGTAATTTTCAGTATATTGATATCCAAACAAAAAAGATAACCGAAATAGATAAGGGTGAGTATGGACTTTTCTTTAACTATAGTTGGTCGCCCGATAGTAAGTGGCTTTCATACACAAAACAGGTAGAAAATAGATTTTCTGTGATTTACCTTTACAATCTTGCAGCTGATGCTAAGTACCCAGTAACGGATAGCTGGTACTCATCGGCACAGCCCTCTTTTTCTAACGATGGTAAGTATCTTCTTTTCAGCTCCGACCGTGATTTTAATCCCATATACAGCCGCACCGAGTGGAATCATGCATACATGGCAATGAGCAAAATTTACATGGTAATGCTTGCCAAGGATACTCCTTCACCATTTGCACCAGAGAATAATGAGGTAAACCTTGAGGAGGATAAGTCTAAAGGAAAGGATTCCGATAGTAAGAAATCGGAAGTTTCCAAAGTAGTTGACGTAAAAATTGATATTGATGGAATACAGAATCGCATGGTTTCATTGCCTGTTGATGTGGCAAATTATGGTAACATTCAGTGTGTTGACAATAAGATATACTACATACAAAGGGATCAGATGGCCAGGAAAATGTTTACAAAGCTATACGATTTGAAGAAAAAAACCGAGGTTGAGCTGGGCGAAGGGTTTGGTTTTACCATCTCGGCCAATAATAAAAAGATGCTGGTAATAAAAGCCGGTAAATATGCGGTTATCGACCTTCCAGCATCATCCATAAAAATGGAAAGAACAATGGACCTTAGCGATATGAAGGTTTGGGTCGATTACCGTCAGGAGTGGAAGCAGATTTATGATGAGAGTTGGCGGCAAATGCGCGATTTCTTTTATGTAGAGAATATGCATGGAGTCGATTGGAAAGCCATGCACAGAAAGTACGATGTACTTATACCCCATGTAAACCACAGGGCTGATCTCACCTATGTAATTGGTGAGTTAATTGGTGAACTTAACGTGGGACACGCCTATGTGAATAGCGGCGAAATGCCAAGCCCCGAAAGGATAAAGTTGGGATTGCTGGGAGCAAAGATTAGCAAGCATTCAAGCGGTTTCTTTAGGATTGATCAGGTACTTGAAGGAGCACCCTGGAGTAAGGAGATACGTTCGCCATTCCTTGATGTAGGAGTAAACGTTAATCAGGGCGATTTTATTCTTGCAGTGGATGGACAAAACCTGAAGACTATTGCTGATATCTTTCAAACTTTGATCGGGAAAGCTGATCGTACCGTAGAATTGGTTGTCAATTCAAAGCCAGAATTGGCAGGAAGTCGTAAGGTGTTGGTTGTTCCCATTGCCGATGAGGCACCGCTATACTACTACTCATGGGTACAGAATAATATTCGAAAGGTGAATGAAGCAACCAATGGAGAGGTTGGCTACATCCATATTCCCGACATGGGAGTGGCAGGGCTTAATGAGTTTGTAAAGTATTTTTACCCACAATTGTACAAGAAAGGGTTGATCATCGATGATAGGGGTAATGGTGGAGGTAACGTTTCGCCCATGATTCTTGAGCGGTTAAGCCGCATTGCCTACCGTGCAAACATGCGAAGGGGTATTAATCATCCTACACCCATCCCTGCACAAACGCATATCGGCCCCAAAGTGCTACTTATGGATAGGTACTCTGCATCCGATGGTGACCTATTCCCTTATGGATTCCGCGAATTGGGACTTGGTCCCATTATTGGAACACGTTCATGGGGGGGTATTGTTGGTATATGGGGTTCTCTTCCCTTTGTTGATGGGGGAGATCTTCGAAAGCCCGAATCCACCAGCTACTCCGTTGAAACAGGAAAGTGGGTTATTGAAGGATGGGGTGTTGACCCAGATATAGAGGTTGATAATGATCCTTACAAAGAATATAATGGCATTGATGATCAGTTGAATAAGGCAATAGAGGTGGTTAAGGAGAGCCTTAAAGAGAGAAAAGGGTTACCACCAATTCCTCAGGGATCAGATAAATCAAAGTAGTTTTTTCAGACTTATTTTTCGATAAGTATTTGCTATGTAATTTAGATTTTATACTTTTGCCCCGCTTTGAGGAATAAAATGTTCTTTGTGGCATGGTGAGGTGGGTGAGTGGCTGAAACCAGCAGTTTGCTAAACTGCCGTACTCGTAAGGGTACCGGGGGTTCGAATCCCCCCCTCACCGCATCGGTTTTCGGGGTGTAGCCTGTCTGCCGACAGGCAGGCGCAGTCCGGTCCCGAATTT
>CAYNHM010000013.1:0-85532 GCA_964397135.1 uncultured Rikenellaceae bacterium | reverse complement strand
AGAAGCGAAGTGCTATTGTTGATTTTGCTATAAGTAATAGTTTTCGGGGTGTAGCCTGTCTGCCGACAGGCAGGCGCAGTCCGGTCCCGAATTTACCAAAATCGCAGATTTTGCTGTAAATTCGAGGATCCACGAAAAATGACAAAATCGGAGATTTTTTATTTTTCGGGATTAGCGCACCAAAAATGATGATTATGTTCTTTGTATATATATTGAAATCAACAAGTAGGGGTAGTTACTATATCGGTCAAACATCAGACTTGGAGTCAAGGTTAAGCAGGCATAATGCAGGGAGGAATAGATCAACCAAGTCAGGAGTTCCTTGGATAGTTTTATACTGGAAGGAGTATGAGACTAGGAGTGAAGCCGTAGTGATGGAAAGGCAATTGAAGAGTTTAAAGAAGCGAAGTGCTATTGTTGATTTTGCTATAAGTAATAGTTTTCGGGGTGTAGCGCAGTCCGGTTAGCGCACCTGGTTTGGGACCAGGGGGTCGCAGGTTCGAATCCTGCTACCCCGACAAATGAAAAAGCTCTACCGTTTTTGGTAGGGCTTTTTTTTTGGGTGAAATTGAAATAATGTTATATGAAAAACCTAAAGTTTACCAGTTAACCTTATGCTGAAATTTCGATGAGGCATAATATCTCCAGGCCGCCCCATATACTCTGTGTTGCCAATATTCTTAATTACAAAGGATACCATGAATTTTTGATTGACCCTATAGCTAGTGTTGAGATCAAGTAGGGCGTACCCATTGTTATTTTCCACCCAGTAATCGTAAAATCCTGGAAGAATAATTTCTCTTGTTTCAGGATTAACGAAAACATCATCAATTTCAAGTATCCTCGATTTGGAATAAAAATCTAGCCCAAATTCTATTTTTCTTATACTTGAGTTAATGCTTACTTTTCCGGAATGCTTACGTCGAAATTTTAGAAAAACATCAGTATTTTTGTTTGTATATGGGTTATATTCAACAGGATACATAAACACATAGCCTCCTTTTACATAATTCTGAAATTTTCCGATGTTAAAATTGAGATTAAATTCAATTTCTCCTCCATAAACCCTTGAGTATTCAATGTTTGTTGCTCTAAAGCCTAAACCCCCTGGGTATACTCCAAACACATATTCAATCATATCCTTGTTTTGGGAGTAGAAAAGGGCAACATCCACCATCCCATTAATACTACTTGTTAGAATACCCTGTTTTATGCCCAATTCAGAGTTCCAACCCGATTCGGCTTTAATAAATGGATTTGGGAAGATACGAACAGCTCCTAAGGTAGTTGAAGCATGTTTCTCGGCTATCGATGGGTAGCGATATCCTTGTCCGAATGATGCTCTAAAAAAGGTGTAATCCTTGACTCGATAGTTTATACCTGCCCTAAAAAGAACTACTGGTTTATCGTAGATATCATCAAGGGCATTGTACTCAAATCTTGCACCAGCAACAACTTTAAGCCGATTGTGTGGATTCATATTTAATTGACTGTAACCGGCATAATTTTGTCCGTTGTGATTACCGTAGAATTCAGAGATTATTTGACTTGAGTATTGCAAAATGCCCGCATTTATGTTCATAAAATCTGACGCTTTATACCAAAACTGATACTCAGAAAACAAGGATCTGGCGGTACTGTTGTTGTTGGATGCTGTTGGAAAATCGTTTTGGATTGATTGAAGGCGAATTCGTAAATCATGTGTTAAACGATCTTTCTTTTTAAAGCTGATATATGGATCGAGAGTAAGAAAAAAAGCACTCATTTCAATGGCAGTTGTTTCGCTTTGCTTTAATGCACCATACTCAGCTTCTTCCCAAAGAATAAAATCAGTTTTGTTAACCAGATTACTGTTGATATTCAATCCGTATGTTAAACCATCAACCTTTTGGTTGTGTTGCCTAATTCTTATGCCTACTCGTCCTAATTTCTCATCATTGAGCTTACGATATCCATTGTCCAACTGAAAATGGCTGCTAAACCCTATATCGGTGTTGCCATATTTTTTAAGATGGGAAAGAGAGGCGGTTGAAAAAGATCTTGGTGTACTCCACCAAACCCATTTTTTTTGTTGAGGTTTGTCGAAGATACCTGTTTCAACGAAGAATTTAGTTTCGGGCTTATCCTTTGCATCGGATGTTCGGAAGTTAATAACCCCATTCAACGCAGAAGAGCCATATAGAACCGAGGATGCACCCTTGATAATTTCTATCTGTGAGATATTCTCAAGGGGTAATGAGTACCATTTGATATCTCCGGCATCGGCTGAAAGGACAGGCAAACCATCTATCAGCATTAAAACTCTGCTGCCAGCACCGTAGCTAAATCCACTTCCACCCCTAATAGATGCTTGTCCGTCAAGTACTTCAACACCAGATGTTTTGTTGATTAACACAGTGGCATCAGTTATATGGTTACTGGATAGCAATTTGGGTTCAATAACACTCATTGAAACCGTTAATTCTGAAATTTTTTGCTCAACCTTGCTTGCGCTTATTACAAGTTGGTTGATTTCTGTGGAGTGAAGTTCTAAGCCAATGTTTAGCTCGATGGTGTCGTTCGAATTGATGTTTAGGGATTTGATAATAGGTTCGTAACCAATATGCTGAAAATGGATATTAACGTGACCAGGTTGAATTCTAATAATATAATAACCATTTGCATCGGTTGTTGTACCTTGGTTACGCTTAAAAAGAATACTAACTCCGGGCAATGGTTCGAGAGTGTTATTATCGAAAACCTTACCTCTTATGATTCCCGAGGGAAGTGAAGCCTCCGTAAATAAACTTAATGTGAGTAGAACGATAAAATATAACCAACGCATCATTTTGCAATAAAGGTCATACGAATTTGAATATCTTCCTCTGGATTGGTTATGTTTGGATAAGATGTGGTAATTATTAAAGAAGTTTTTGATAATTCTGTAATCTTGGTTGAAAGAGGAAAATCCAACGATTGAGATTCAATTACAAGTTCTGTTTCGTTCATGGCAAATCGCCAGGTGCCTTCATATATTCCAAAGTAGCCGGTGCCATCGGCATTGAACTTTGCATCACCCTTAAAATTTTCTAGTAGTTCTCCAGGGCCACTGGCATCAACCCCATCTACCAGTAAACTATCCGATGCCCAAGTGGGGGTTGTTAGTAGCTTAAAACGCTCACTTGGCCCTGATTCTTTTTCACAATTGGAAAAAGCGAAGAGGAAACCAAAAAAGATTGTTAAATAAGCAGCACTTTTCATGGCATTAGATCTTTGTTATATATTAGTATTCAAATTGTTATTAAAACAAATAGATAAAACAAATGTTTGGTTAAAGTTAAGTTTTTTTTTATAAGATGGTTCTACTAATATTTTTATGGAAAGGAATCAATAGTAATACTTTTCATAAAAGGATTTTTTGCTAATTATAAGCCAATAATATCTTAAGAAAAACCAATTTAATTCTTTTTCAAAGGAAACCATTTTAATAGAATGTCTAAGTAATTTTTTTCTATTTAAATATTTGAACAGACCTTAAGTAATTATTGTTTTAATGTAAACGAATAAAGACAGCTTTAATTTTTCAGGAAAAGTATTGATTTATAATAACTAATGAGAAGTTTTTTAAAATGCATTTATAAGCATTTTAGACTGTTGATAAATCGTTGCACTTTACATTCGAGGTTTATTAAAAAATCTAAACAAACTTTTTAACTTTACCAATCAATAATGACAAGTATGACACTCCTGAAGAAAGGCGATGCTGCACCCGATTTCGTTGGAATGGATCAAAATGACAACGAGATAAAATTGAAAGATTTCAAGGGCAAAAAGGTTATTCTATATTTTTACCCTAAGGATAGTACCCCGGGTTGTACAGCACAAGCCTGCAATCTTCGTGATAATTATGACTTTTTTCTTAAATCGGGTTTCGTTGTTTTAGGCATTAGTGCCGATAACCAGAAGTCGCATCAAAAGTTTATCGAAAAGTATAACTTACCTTTTCCACTTATTGCCGATACTGAAAAGAAGATAATAAAAGCATATGGTGTATGGGGTCCAAAAAAGTTCATGGGGAAAATTTTCGATGGAATTCACCGAACAACCTTTTTAATTGATGAAAATGGCGCAATTGAAGAAATAATTGAAAAGGTTGATACCAAAGAGCATACAAAGCAAATTTTGAAATAACTTATTCAATAATTAATATACATTTTAAGCATGGAAAAGCAAAATAAAGAGAAAGAGAATAAGATTAACGATGTAAATAAGGAGAAGTTGAAGGCACTTCAACTTACAATGGATAAGATAGAAAAGGACTATGGTAAGGGAACCATAATGAAAATGGGAGATAAGGTAGTATCGGATGTTCCCAGCATATCCAGTGGTTCAATATCTCTTGACATCGCAATGGGGGTTGGAGGGTATCCCAGGGGTAGGGTGATTGAAATTTTTGGACCTGAATCATCAGGTAAAACAACCCTTGCCATTCATGCTATTGCTGAAGCGCAAAAGAATGGGGGCATTGCTGCAATTATCGATGCAGAGCATGCTTTCGATCGTACCTATGCCGAAAAACTTGGTGTGGATATTGAAACTCTTCTAATTTCACAACCCGATAATGGAGAGCAGGCGTTGGAAATTGCCGACCATCTAATCCGTTCTGGAGCAATTGACATTGTTGTAATTGATTCAGTGGCAGCACTAACCCCAAAGGCTGAGATTGAAGGTGAAATGGGTGATAATAAAATGGGACTTCAGGCAAGGCTTATGTCTCAGGCTCTTAGGAAATTAACAGCCAATATCGCGCGTACAAATACATGTTGTATTTTTATTAATCAGCTACGCGAGAAGATAGGTATTATGTTTGGAAACCCTGAAACAACCACTGGTGGAAATGCCCTTAAGTTCTATGCTTCTGTTAGGGTTGATATTAGGAAAATTGCTCAACTCAAGGAGGGAGAGGATTCGACTGGAAATAGGGTTCGTGTTAAGATTGTTAAGAATAAAATGGCTCCACCTTTTCGCAAAGCCGAGTTTGATATTGTCTTTGGTGAAGGTATTTCGAGAACGGGTGAAATTATTGATCTTGGTGTTGATCATAATATTATCAAGAAAAGCGGTTCATGGTTCAGCTATGGCGAAACCAAATTGGGGCAGGGTAGAGAAGCCGTTCGATCTCTTCTATTGGATAATCCTGAACTAAGCGACGAACTTCAGGCAAAGATAATCGAGGCTATTTCGAAGAAATAGTTATCTTAACTTTTTAAAAATGACCAGCCTTTCAAAGGCTGGTCATTTTTTTATCTCTCGCTGTAGAATTCGGATTCTAAATTCCATTTTGGATAGTATGATGAGTTTGCCAGGTTGTAACCCAGCCGGAAGAAAAGTTTTGTATCATCAACCAATCCCTGCAGGTTATGCTCTTCAGGTATGTACTCATCAGATGGCTTATGATACGTATTTTTCCAATACTCATCCACAACTCTTTGGGTTTCCTGTTTGCCCATATTCACCTGATCGCTATATCCCTTTGCAAAGAGCGAAGGGATTCCAGCTTTAAGGAAGGGCAATTGATCGGATCGATAGAACATGCCATTTTCAGAGTTAGGATCGTTGCAGATATAACGTCCCTGTTTGGCAGCTTCCACTTCTAGCATATTATCCAATTCACTGTGACCTAAACCTGTAACAGTGACATCATTAAACGTACCGAGAAACATTATGACATCGCTGTTGAAGCAAGAAACTGTTTTTTTATGTTCGAATTTAGGGTTATCAACGTAATGTTGAGAGCCTAGCATTCCAGCCTCTTCTGCTGTTGGTGAAAGGAAAAGCACAGACCTTTCCGGTGGATTTTTTAACGATTTGAATGCTTGGGCAATGGATAACATCCAAGCTACTGCTGCCGCATTATCGGATGCCCCATTGTAAATAGAATCTCCATCAACAGGAGAGCCAATGCCTAAGTGATCCCAATGCGCAGTATAAATGATTACCTCATCGGATCTTTGAGAACCTTTAATTAAACCACCTACGTTGTAAGAAATTGATTTTTCCCAATTATTTTCAATGGTAATACTATAATTTGCCTCCATGGTAATAGCCTTAAAGCCACGTTCAGAAGCTAACCTTTTCATCTCTTCGTAATTCATATTGCAGCTGGCAAAAAGTTTTATCGCTGACTCTTTTGTTAACCATCCATTTACAATACATTTTTTATGGGTAATATCTTCATTATCCAAATAGAAATCGGGCTGATACACATTTCTGTTCACCACCGTCCAGGGATACCCAGCAGCTTCATCTTCATGAATAATAATGCAACCTCTGGCACCCTGCCTCTCAGCTTCTTCAAGTTTATACCTCCATCTTCCGTAGTAGCTCATTGATCTACCATTAAATAAAGAATCATTTCCTGTGTGAAAACCGGGATCGTTGACTAAAACTACTATGGTTTTATCGTGAAAATCCACTCCTATAAAGTCGTTCCAATCCCATTCAGGGGCGTTAATGCCGTATCCTACAAAAATAAGTTCGGAATTGTAGATATTAAGGCTTTGGATTAGAGTGGGATTCCAAACGGTATAATCGTCACCGCTTCTCATTTTTAGGTTACCTTTTGGAGTCATAAAAGTAATTTCATTCGATGGTTTACTGGTAATTCCAACTAAAGGAACAGGTTGTAAATAATCACCGTTAAATGCAGGTTCCAGTCCAATTTCTTGCATTCTGCCAACCAGATATTTCAGGGTTCTTTCTTCTCCAATCGTGAAGGGAGCTCTTCCTTCCAAGCTATCGGCAGATAAGATAAAAATGTCGTTTTCAATACCTTTGTAGGTAATAGATCTTTCCGCTAGACTACGATCATCGGTTAACTTGCATGATATTAAAGCCAGGGCAAGTACTGCTGTTAGAAATCTCATGTTACTATAATTATTTTGTTCAATGGTTTTTAAAAACAAAGTAAACATAACTTTTTTTAAGTAGATTTTATCTAACTTTCGTTTTTCTTTGATTATTTCCTAAAAAGAGCTTATGTTTAACCCTTGATTTATTGAACCTTTCTTATAAACTTAGCCATGAGAATTAAGCTAAAAATAAGACAAAAGATATTTCTTTTGGTTCTTACAGCATCAGCGATCTTATACGTTATTGCCATTGGATATATCCTTTCCATTTCTCGAAAAACTATGCTAGAGGATGCATTGGAGAACGCTAGACTTACAGCACAAAACGCTGCAAAGGATATAGAAAAGACTTTTGAACGTGATTTAGCATTAACTCGAACCCTTGCTCAGGCTTTTACAGTATACCAGGATATGCCAACATCTCTATGGCAGGATCTTTTTATGAGGATGTACTATCCAATTTTAGAAGGGAATAAGCATGTTTACTCCATTTGGGATAGCTGGGAGTACTATGGTTATGTCCCGAACTACGATAAAGACTATGGCCGATTTTGTATTACTCTTTGGCGTGAAAATAATAAAATACTAGGTATTACTGATATACGTAGCGTTGATGGCGATCCTGACAAATATGGAGCATTTAAAATTGGTAATCAAGAGGGTTTGTGGGAACCATACTTTGATGAAGGGCTTGAGGGGAAGAGCGAGAGGGTTCTCATGACGACTGTTGCTTCTCCAATTCAGATCAGTGGAAAGTACTTTGGCCTTATTGGGCTTGATATCAGTCTTGAAAGCCTTCAGGAAGTAGTATCAAAAATTGAACCCGTACCAGGTAGTTTTGCATTTCTAGTATCATCTGAGTCAATAGTAGCAGCTCATCACAACGATGATCATATTAATGTTCCATTGAAGGATATTTACCCTGCTAATTTTGAAAATGAGAACTTAGGACAGATAATTAAGGAAGGAAAGGAACATAGCTATTATAGAGTTGATGCCCAAGGAAGAACTCATTTTATGTGTTTTGCTCCAATTATTGCAGGGAATTCATACTCATCATGGTCTCTTGCACTTAGTATTCCTTTGGATGTTATCACTTCCAACGCTGATGAAAGTCGATATATTTCACTAATCGTTGGTATTTCGGCATTGTTGATTCTAATAATTATCCTTGTATTTATTGCCAATAATCTTACACGTCCCATAGTTAAAATAACAAATACGCTTATGCGATTGAGTAAGGGAGAGATATCCGATGATCTTCAATTGGATCTTAAAAGTGGCGATGAGATTGAGATGATGGCTAATGCCTTGAATACATCCATTGATGGGCTTAATAAAAAATCATTGTTTGCAATTGATATTGAAAATGGCCAACTAGAGAGCAATCTCGATCTCCTTAGCGATAATGACGTTTTAGGTAAATCTTTGATTGATATGCGCAATAGCCTTAAAAAGGCTAAGGACGATGAAGAGCAAAGATCGATAGAGGATCGAAAACGAACCTGGGCAAATGAGGGTTTTGCAAACTTTGCAAACATTCTGAGGAACAATAGTAACGATTTGCAGCAACTTGCTGACGAGATTCTTAAAAACCTTGTCAAGTACATTCAGGGTAATCAGGGTGCACTCTTTTTAATTAATGAAGAGGATAAGAACAACATATACCTTGAAATGGTTTCAGTTTATGCCACAGATAGGAAGAAGCATATCGAAATGAAAATTATGCTTGGTGAAGGGCTCGTCGGCGCTTGTGCATTGGAAAAAGAAACAATTTTGCTTACCGATATTCCCAACGAGTACATCACTATTGCTTCTGGACTTGGTGAGGCAAATCCCAATTGTGTACTTCTGGTTCCTCTAAAGCAAGATGAAAAGATTATGGGCGTTTTTGAGGCTGCATCATTCAAGGTATTTGAAGAATTTGAAATAGATTTTGTGGAAAAAGTGGCCGAAAGCATTGCTGCTACTGTTGCAACGGTTAAAATTAATGAGAAAACGAGGTATTTACTAGAACAATCTCAGCAACAGGCTGAAGAAATGCAGGCACAGGAAGAGGAGATGCGTCAGAACATGGAAGAACTCCTTGCAACACAAGAAGAAATGGCTCGTAAAGAGAAGGAAATAGCTTGGACTATGGATGCACTTGGAAACCTGGCAATTCATATTGAATACGATTTTAAAGGAATTATCCTATACGCGAATACAAAAACTTTTGATATTACAGGATATTCCAAGGATGAGCTGATAGGGAAGCATCATAGCATTCTTTTTGATAATGAGGGTATGACAAATTCAGAAGATTATAGAAAGTTTTGGGAGGATATGCAGAATAGAAAACTCTTTCAGGGTTTGATGAAACGAATGGGTAAGCAAAATAATCTTATCACAGTTAAGGGCTTATGTCATCCAGTTTTTGACGATAATGGACAACCACTAAAAATAGTTGAACTTGCCGTTGAAGTCAATGAACTGGTTAATGAGGAATAGGTTTATCATGTTCACATCATACCCCAAGCAACATCCTGTCAGGATTTGATCCTCCAGTAAGCATTTGTTCTGGCCATTCAAGCATCTGCTTTATCTTTAAAAGGAATCCAACAGAATCCTTGCCGTCGATAATTCGATGGTCATAGCTTAAAGCAATATACATTACCGGACGAATTTCCACTTTACCGTTAACGGCAACGGGACGTTCAACTATGTTGTGCATACCCAAAATCCCTGATTGCGGTGGGTTTATAATCGGGGTTGATAGCATTGATCCAAAAATCCCCCCGTTTGTTATGGTAAATGTTCCTCCTGCCAGATCATCTATACCAATTCGTCCATTTCTCCCCTTTTCGGCAAGACGTAAAATTTCGCTTTCAATTTGAGCCATACTTAGCATTTCAGCATTTCGAATTACTGGAACCATTAACCCCTTAGGGGTTTGTACTGCTATTCCAATATCGTAGTAGTTTGGGGTAACTATTTCATCGCCAACAATCTGTGAGTTTACCATGGGATGCTGCTTTAAAGCAGCAACCACTGCTTTTGTAAAGAACGACATAAAGCCGAGCTTTACTCCATGCTTTTCTTGGAACTCGTTCTGGTAATTTTTCCTGATTTCAATAATTCTACTCATATCCACCTCGTTGAAGGTGGTGAGCATAGCAGTTTCGTTCTTTACGGCCACAAGCCTTTGGCTCAACTTCTTGCGAAGCTGGCTCATGGTGGCTCGGTCCTCAGTGCGTTCGATGATTTCAGCCTGCGGGCTGATTTTATTTCCGCTTGAAAGAATTAATTTCACATGCTCTGTAGTAATTTTTTGCAAACCAGCTAAAACATCCTCAACTTTCAAACCCTTTTCATCCATCAGCTTGCGGGCAAGGGGTGTAACCTTAACCTTCGAAAATTCATCGGTTGCAGGTTTCGGTGTTGGTGCTATTTTTTTATGGTCAGCTTTCACTGCTGTTTTTTCGACAGCCAAAGTCTTTTCCTTATCTGATTTTGAATCAAGCCCTTCGGGCTTTTTGCCTTCGGTATCGATGGTGCATGCTAAATTACCAACCTTTATAGCTCCAGCCTTGACCTTTATGCTGATTATGCCGCTATGGCTTGCCAGTAGAGGCAGGGTAGCCTTCTCCGACTCCACCTCGGCAATCTCCTGATCCTTTTCAACCCACGTTCCATCCTCAACTAACCATTTGGCTAGTTCAACCTCACTAATGGATTCGCCAGGGCTGGGTATTTTTATCTCGAATAACATATCTTATCTCCTTTATTCATTAAATAAAAAATTTTCATGAAACCAAAAAAATTACTTACTGTTGTTGATATTCCATGACGTAATTTCCTTCTCTGTTGTGAATGATGTGAAAGGATACTCTTTAAAATCTACTCTAATGAGACCTACATCCTTTGCGTAGAATTTTCTCTCAAGATTAGAGAATTGTTCAGGGAAACTATCTGCCCATAAACCGTACGCGCAACCTTCAATTGTTACCACAACGTTTGAAAATGTTTGATTATCAATGTTTATTGTAGTATCGATTTTCTCAGTCATGATTACGCATACTCCATACCTTTGGTCTTGATTTGTAGCTGTTTTCTGCAGTTCAACGCTATGCATTATTGGTATTTTTGGGATCCAATCTTCGTCTGAATTAATGAAGAAGTATTCCAAAATGGGTATTCCATTCCATATAGGTAGGTAAATAGAATCGTTTGGCCAGTATGTATTAGTATTTTCAGAATAAGTAAAGGTTTTTCTAAGTATGTGAAAAACACCAACTTTTTGGTATTTGTTTGCAGACTGTATTGTTTCTCCATTTGAGTACGTCCATGTTGAACCTGGAAAAACAGGGAAATATTCTTTAGGTAGAATAGTATCATATGAAGATAAAAAGATAGAGCATTTTGCCTCATTTTTCTTTTTATCACTAACAACTACAAAGTACATCCCAGCTGTAAGGTTGCTAATACTTGTTGAGGAATTCTCCATTGTATCGAGGTTGTATGGATGGTCTTTAATCCATATTACTGTGTAAGGCTTTACTCCTCCCTCTATCTTAAGTGCTATTTGGCCATCACTGCTTAAATATGCTGAAGGATTTGTTTTTTCATAGTTAAGTATAATATCACTATTTGGTTTTTCAGATTCCTTTGAACAACCTAGTATTATGAAAATGAATGATATTAATGCTATACTTTGTTTCATTCTTGATACCTTTATTTTAAAAAGCCATAGAGATTATTTCTAAAAACAATTACTTGTTTTCAAATATCAACTCAAACTCTGATTTTCTTTCCAACTTTTTGCTTCCCACCTTACACTGCAACCCGCAGTACCTGTTCTTAAGCTCACAATCGCAGCGGCGGAATACCTTTCCGAGTATTTCCTGTTGTTCCTGATTATGAATTGTACTCAGTCCAACTGCAGGACTTCCGCTAGCAAGACGTGAAATTACTTGAATAGGAACACCTTTGATGTTATCGCGGATAAAATTCCATGCTCCCATATTCTGGGGTTCCTCCTGAACCCAAAGCCATTGAATGGCATTGGGGTACTCTGAAAGCACTTTCTCAACCTGATGAGCAGGGAAGGGGTAAAGCTGTTCTATACGGATAAGTGCCAGATCACGAGCCTCAAAATGCTCCTTTCGCTCAAGCAGATCGTAGTAGATCTTTCCGCTGCAGAAAACAACCCGAAGAACTTTTTCCTTGTCAACATTCTTATCATCAATTACTTCCTGAAAGTTTCCCTTTGCTAATTCGTCCATAGTCGAGATGCACTTCGGGTGACGAAGCAAGCTCTTGGGTGTGAATACAACCAACGGGGTACGGAATGGTCTTTTCACCTGCCGCCGCAGGGCATGAAAAAAATTTGCAGGTGTGGTGATGTTGGTGATCTGCATGTTTAACCGTGCAGCAAGGGTTAGAAATCGCTCGATTCGAGCGCTTGAGTGTTCTGGACCTTGCCCTTCGAAACCATGGGGTAAGAGCAGGGTTAATCCCGACATCAATCCCCATTTATCCTCAGCGGAGCTGATGTACTGGTCGATGATGACCTGTGCTACGTTATGGAAATCGCCGAATTGTGCTTCCCAAATGGTTAGCCCATTGGGAGTTCCCAGTGAGTAACCGTAATCAAATCCCATAACTCCGTACTCAGAGAGCGGGCTGTTGTAAACATGGAACGATGCTTGTTTCTCTGAAATATTCTTTAGCGGGAAATACTTCTCCTCTGAATTCTCCACGGCATAAACGGCATGTCGATGGGAAAAAGTTCCCCTTTCCGAGTCCTGCCCGCTTAGCCGAACGGGATGCCCCTCATCAACCAGAGTGCCGTATGCCAGGAGTTCGGCCATTGCCCAGTCAATTTTATTGGCTTCTAACATGTTGCGCCTATCCTGTACTAATTTTTCAAGCTTGCGGAAAAACTTCAAGTTAGATGGCAGGCTGTTTATCTTTTCAGAAATCCGCTGTATTGTACTTTTATCAACACCCGTGCTGGGCGAAGCCGTAAAATCGTCGTTGGTTGAGTGCCTGATATCTTTCCAAAGGTCGGAAAGGAAGCGTTGAATCTTAACTTTTTTGGATGTTTTGGCAAGCTCTAATTTTTCTTCCAAAATTTGGTCAAAATCTGCAATGGCCTGCTTCACATCCTCCGATGAAAAGATTCTATCCTGTATAAGCTTCGCTGAATATATGTCGCGTGTATTGGGATGCTTAGCAATGGCTTCGTATAGAGCGGGTTGGGTAAACCGGGGTTCATCGCCCTCATTGTGCCCGTAGCGACGGTAGCACAGGAGATCAATAAACACATCAGTATGAAAAGTTTGACGATACTCCATAGCTAACCGGATGGTATGAATTAGCGCCTCAGGATCATCGCCATTCACATGGAAAATTGGCGCTTTGGTGACCTTCCCAATATCGGTGCAGTAGGTGCTGCTTCGAGCATCGAGATAGTTTGTGGTGAATCCAACCTGATTGTTAATTATCAGATGTATGGTGCCACCAACTCTATATCCGTGGAGTTGGGACATTTGTAGCGTTTCATATACAACGCCCTGCGAAGCAATGGCTGCATCGCCGTGGATGACAATAGGAGCAAGCTTCGTGTAATTCTTGCTGTATGAATTATTGATAAGCGCTTTGGATAGCCCTGTAGCAATGGGTGCTACCGTTTCGAGGTGGGATGGATTGGGAACCAAGTTTAGCTTAATGCTTAATCCGCTATCGGTTTTCACGGTATTGCTGTAGCCCATGTGATACTTCACATCGCCAAGGGCAATATCCTCGTCGTACTCCTCGCCTGAGAACTCCCTAAAAACGTTTTCGTAGGGTTTCTGCATTACGTTTGAAAGGACATTCAGCCTTCCTCGGTGTGCCATCCCAATTATGAACTCCTCAATTCCCAGCTCAGCACCCTTTTCAATTACTGCATCGAGGGCGGGAATAAGCGATTCAGCACCTTCTAGGGAGAAGCGTTTCTGTCCAATAAATTTTTTGTGGATAAACTGCTCAAATCCAACAGCCAACTTTAGATGAAAGAATATATGCTTTTTCTGATCAGGTGAAAAAAGGGTTTGATTCTGATTGCTCTCAATTTTCTTCTGTAACCATGAAACGACCTCCGTATCGCGGATGTACATATACTCACATCCTATTGAATTACAGTATGTTGATTGTAGAAACTGTACAATATCGGATAGCTTAGCAGCACCAATGCCTAGCTGTTTACCTGCCTGAAAAACGGTGCTCAAATCGGCTTGTGTAAGGCCAAAATTTTCAATATCGAGGGTTGGAGAGTATTTCCTTCGGGTGCGAACGGGATTGGTTTTGGTAAATAGGTGTCCCCGTTTACGATAGGCATCAATCAGATTGATAACTTTTACCTCAGAATCGAAAAGTTCCTCCCCGTTGATGCTGTAATGTGCACGGGCAAAATCGAAACCCTGAAAGAACTGTCGCCAGCTCTCTTCTACTGAATCGGGGTTTGCGAGGTAGTCGCTATACATCTTATCAATAATCTGAGGTTCAATATTGCCAAAAAATGTATTTGATGCCATTGTTTTTTAATATTGAGTTTTTTAGGTATTATGAACAAAGATAGCGGATTAATTTTGTATTTTTACTTCAACAGTTAAGCAGCCTTAATGTTGCCTGGATTTCCAAAAAACATAGATAATTACTACACTGAAATGGTTAAATGATAGTAGCTAAAACCTTAATTGTGTTACATGTTTGTAATAAAATCGGTTAAAGATGAATTAATTAAACTTTCTGATGCAACCAGGGCGGTTTCTTCTAGAAAGTTCTTTCAGGCTTTTCCCGGTGGATATGGAGAAGGTGATGATTTTATTGGAGTTACGGTTCCTGATCAAAGGGCTGTTTCCAAAAAATTTTTTGGAGAAGTTTCCCTGCGAGAGATCGAACTACTTCTCAATGAGCCTATCCATGAATTTCGATTAACAGCCATATTTATGCTCGTTTTGAAGTTTCAAAAGTCTAAAGATGAGCAGTTTCGTGAAGAGATTGTAAACCTCTATATTAAAAATATCGATAGGATAAATAACTGGGATTTAGTGGACTCCTCGGCTCACTTGATTTTAGGTCCCCAATTAAAGATGGATAACGATACAGGTTTGCTATACGAATTGGCACAATCAGATAATCTTTGGGCTCAACGAATTGCAATTATAGCAACCCTTCACTTTATCCGCAATAATCAATTTGAGGATACGCTAAAGATTTCAGAAATGCTGCTAAACCATAAGCATGACCTAATTCACAAAGCCGTAGGCTGGATGCTCCGCGAAGTAGGAAATAAAAATTACCAAATAGAATTCAACTTTTTGCTCAAGCACTATAAACAGATGCCTCGTACCATGTTAAGGTATGCCATTGAAAAATTTTCAGAGGAAATAAGACAGAATTTTTTAAAGGGAACTCTTTAAAGAACAGACCACTCATTAAATGGTCAAAAAGAGAGCCCGAAAATCAGTTTTCAGGCTCTCTTTTTGAATTAAGATGCTCAAAACTAGTCCATCTCTCTAGAGTGCCCAAGCTGTATCTCCTTGGCATCCGAAGGGATTATTACTTCTCCCGAAATGCTAACCCGATGACTATTGCCATTGGCAGCATTGGAAGAAATAGTAACAGTTCGGCTAATTCTATGAGGATGAGTACCCACCCTGAAGTTAACTTTAATGGTTCCCTTACCATTTGGTGGAATTGGTTCACGTGTCCATTCTGTAACCCTTGTACCACAGCATGCTGTAACCTGATTAAGAATCAGCGGTTTTGCACCATCGTTGTATAAGTTAATTTCAACGTTACCTAATTCTTCAGTAACCTTGTTGGAAGGTATGCTTCCTAGATTAACTTCACTTGGTTCAATACGAATAAATGGATTATTCTTCTTAATTTCTTCAATACTTGCCTCTTGAGCAAATAAGGTTGTTGCAGTTAATAAAATCGAGAAAGTGACTAATATACTTTTCATAGTTATTACTTTTTGTAAAATTTTCTACGGCAAAAATACTGTAATTGTTTATTTTTTTTTTAAAATCAGTAAATAAATATCAAGATTTATGCCACAACTATTCTTGGAATATTGCTAGGAAGACGAGCCAGAAGTTGGTAATTAAGTTGTTCGCTCATTTCACAAAATGAAGCAATACTGATGGATAAGCGTTTCTGTTTACCAATAATTACAACTTCGTCACCCACTTGCACATTGGGAATATCGCTAACATTTACACTCATGATGTTCATTGTAACCGTTCCAATTACTGGAACCCTTTTGCCACGAATTAGTACCCGTCCGGTATTACTTAGCGAACGGCTAAATCCATTGCAGTAGCCAACGGGTATGATGGCTACCTTTATTCTCTTATTTGCCATGTAAGATGTACCATATCCAACAAAATCTCCTGAATCGACTTCTTTTAATGTCATTATTTTTGATTTCCAAGATATTACTCTTTTTAGGTCGTTATCACATGCCTTATTGTGCTTAAATTGGTAAATAAAGGTTTCTTGGCTAGGCCAAAAACCATACTGTGCTATACCCATCCTAACCATATCCATGATCGTTTGAGGGTATGTAAGAGAAGCTGCAGAGCCTGCAGTATGCCTATATTTAGGTTTTAGTCCATTTCGGTTAAAATATTGAAAAAACTTTCGGTAAACTCCAATCTGATTGATTACCCTATAGTGATTGCTAATGCTCTCAGCACCAGCATAATGTGTGCAAAGTCCCTCAAAAACAAGATGTTTAATATTTCCCTTTAAAAGTTTTACAACCTGTGGTAATGCTTCATAATCAAATCCTGTTCTGTTAAATCCAGTTTCTGCCTCAATATGAATCCGAGCTGGTTTACCAGTTCGCTTGGCAATATCCAAGGCATTTTGTAGCCTATCAATATCAAAAACGTAAAATTCAATTCCATTTTCAACGGCCCAAGCAAGTTGATCATTGTTAAGGTATCCCATGATCATAATACCCGATGTTGGCTTAGCTACATTGAATACGTCATAAGCTTCCGAAGCGGAAAAAACAGCAAAATGGTTTACTTCAGATTTTTCTGCAAGAGGAATTATATTCTCAACCCCATGTCCGTAAGCATTCCCTTTAACCACTGAAGTAAGTCTAACCTCTTTTCCGATAATATTTTTTAAATATCTGATATTGTGGCTATAGGCAGATTTGCTGATTTCGATATAAGATGTTTGATTCATTTTTTTTGATATCCTTATGTTTCAATTTCAATTATAATTATGGATAATTTTTTCAAAAAGCAATATGGCTGGTTCTATTATCTCATCAGAGAAATCGTAATCTTCGTTATGGAGTTGAGGATGTTCTATGCCTGATCCAATTCCTAGTAGAGCCGCCTTTGTATTCTTTGTAAAATGGCCAAAATCCTCACTCCATCTAAAGGGTGTTTCTAAAAAATGAATTGGTAATTTTAAATCCCTTGCTGCAATTTGTATTGCGGAATTACATTCCTTGCTATTAATAGTTGCAGGGAACTCCTCGGTATATGAAATATCATTGATCATTCCATGCTCTTTAGAAATACCTTTAACTAGATCTTCAGATTGTTTTTTCATTAACCACATATCAGAATCTAGATATGAACGCAGGGTTGCCATAATCACAGCATTGCCAGGGGTAGTACCAAATGCTACTTCCCCAAGTTTGGCATGGATAACAGTGAGCATAGTAAAATCCTTGTATTCGTTTTCATGGCACAAAGTGTTAAGTCTCATAATTATCTGCGCCATGGCTTTATCAGGATTTTTACCATCTTCGGGGTGTGCTGCATGCGATGAGAGTCCCTTCAAATTAACAATCATTCCAGTGGATGCTGATGCGAATGGTCCGTCCTTAATATAAATTTCTCCCTTATTAAAGCCTGGTAGATTGTGAATCGCATAGACAAAATCAGGTAATATTTCTGAGAATTTATCATCTGCTATTACAGCCGCTGCACCTTGCCCTGTTTCCTCGGCAGGTTGAAAGAGAAGCACAACTTTACCCGTTTTTGGCGGATTTTCTTTTAATTGAAATCCTAACCCAACAAGTATTGTTGAGTGTCCATCGTGTCCACAAAGATGAGCCACTCCTTCCACAGAGGAACGGTAATCAAATTCGTTCGATTCTTGAATTGGAAGCGCATCCATATCTGCTCTAAATAGAACTGTATGGCCTTTTTTGCCTGAATCGTAGATTGCTGCGACCCCGAGTCCACCAATATTGGTAATAATTTTGTTGGGTTTTGTGGTTGATAAAATATTAATAATCGCTTTGCTGGTGGCTATCTCATAACCCGAAAGCTCTGGGGTGCGATGAAGTCGATGTCGAAAATCAATGAGTTGTTTAAGAAGATTTTGATCTAAAGGCATTAATTGTTTTTTATTGAAAAAAAACAATATACTCATTTTTTTGCAGAATGCCAAATCCAATCTTGTTAAATTTACTTTATGGCTTATCTAGATTTCTATTAATTCTGTTTACCCAATTATTATGAAAAATATTCTCATATTAGCAATTAAAATTCTTTTTATGATTTATAAGGCTGCAATTTTCGATATGGATGGTGTGATTGTAGATAATCATCTCTACCACCAAAAAGCATGGTATCAGTTTTGCCAAGTAAATGGCATTCAGTTTTCTGCTCAGGAATTCCGTGAGAAATATTTTGGTAAAAGCAACCATGATACCCTTAAGGGACTTTTAAACCGAGAGGTTTCCAATCAGGAGGCTTTTGAACTTGGCGAAGCCAAAGAAGCAATTTATCGTAATATTTATCAACCATTTATTAAACCAGTTAACGGTTTAGTTGATTTTATTAAAACCTTAAAATCCAAAGGATTCAAACTAGCGGTAGCCACATCAGCCCATAAACCCAACCTCCATTTTGTGGTGAACACACTCTGCATTGCTCCTTACTTCGATGTATTGGTCGATGCATCTTTGATAACACACTCGAAACCTAGCCCTGAAATATTCCTTAAGGCAGCTAATCTTTCAGGTGTTGAACCTGCTGCATGTATTGTTTTTGAAGATTCTATATCGGGAATTAATGCTGCAAAAGCGGCAGGTATGATGGTTGTCGCTTTACTCACAACCCATAAAAGGAACGAATTGTCCAACGCTAATCTTTTCATCAATGATTTTACAGAACCTAATCTTAAAAAACTTTTGAAATTAGACCCATGAAAGATATTAAAGAATCTGTTAACGAATCGCTTGATGGCTCAAATATTGACCTTTATCCCTATCTGCCATACCTTTTGCAGGATTTGTACGAAGTTGGTACCGACCCAAGAATGGTAAGCAAAATTATTGCCAAAAACTTTTCTGATCCAAAGAGTTTAAAGATTCTCGATTTGGGCTGTGGAAAGGGTGCTGTATCCATTCGACTAGCGAAGGAGTTTGGATGCACAGCTGTAGGTATTGACGCTATTCCAGAGTTTGTTGAATCGGCAAAGCGATATGCACAGGAGCAAAAAGTAAATAGAAAATGTCATTTTGTACTGGGAGATATAAGAAAATCATACAAAAACTATACAGAATTCGATCTAGTGGTGCTTGGAGCAATCGGACCTGTTCTGGGTAGTTTACATGAAACTCTTATTAAGGTAAGCCATTGCCTTAAATCCTCAGGCTATATTATTCTCGACGAGTGTTATACCCCCGATAACAGTAGTTTTGTGTATGATAAATGTGGTTCCCGTAATCAATTCTATGGATTTATAAAAGCTGGAGGCTATAGTGTTGTTGAGGAAATGATAATTGGAATGGAGTACATGCAGGAACAGAACAGAATTATTTTCGATGCGATTAAACGGAGGGCGAATGATCTAATCGCTCAGCACCCAGAAAAATCGCAGCTCTTTAGCGAATACCTAATAGAGCAGGAAACAGAGAATAATGCCCTCGAGAATGAATTGTTTTGTGGAATTTGGCTTTTACAGCGAAAGGACTAAGGTTTTCGTTTTTTAGCTCGTAGCCTGATTATATATGCATATTTTCAAGACTGTCACCCAATTTTTCATTAGCCCCGAGTTCCGAAGCCCCGATGCTTCGGGGCGGAATCGTGGCAATCAATCAATCAATCATATGACAGTATGCAAACCCTCAACTACTTTATCCCTTTAAACGCCCTATTCCACCTAATGTTAGCAGGGAAACGTTTATCTTTATCAAGGGATAACCAGATGAATGATGCCTTTCCCACAACATGATCTTCAGGAACAAAGCCCCAGAAGCGAGAATCGGCAGAATTATGACGATTATCGCCCATCATGAAGTAGTAGTCCATTTTGAAGGTATATTTATTCGCGGGTTCATTATTAATAAGGATAGTGCTATCCTTAACCGCTAAATCATTACCCTCGTAATGACCAATAATTCGTTCATAAAGCGGTAGATTGTCCAAATTGATTTCAGTGGTAACCCCTTTTTTGGGAATCCATAGAGGTCCAAAATTATCTTCAGTCCATGGGTAGTTAGGTGAATGAGGGAATATTGCCATAGTCATCATCGTATGATTGGTATTCTCGTACTTAAGAACGGAGTGTACGTTGTTGAGCTGTCTTATCCTATCATACGCTTTTGTTGTTAAAGGCATCTCATATATTCCCCTTGCAGGGTTGAAATTTCTATCGGCTCGGGCTATTTTTAAATCATCCAAAATTTTTGAATTGATGGCAGTACCGTTGGTGCGAACGGTATAGTTGTACTGCATATCCTCAACTTTGGGCTGGGGTTGTCCGTTAACTATGAGCTGTCCGCCTACAACGCTAAGGGTATCTCCTGGTATGGCCACACAACGCTTAATGTAGTTCTCACGTTTATCCACAGGTCGAACCACTACATCGAAGTTTCTCCATATATAATCTCTACCCAGTTCCCGTACAAAGCTATAGTAACTCCTATCCTGATATTGAACAATAACTGTATCCCCTTCAGGAAAATTGAAAACTACCACATCATCGCGTTTAATGTTTCCAAATCCTGCAATACGCTTGTAGGGTCGTTTAATCCATTCCACGTATGATTTTGTATTCTTGGTTAAGGGCAGAGTATGATGAGCAAATGGAAAGGAGATAGGTGTGTTGGGTAGTTTAGGTCCGTAGCTCACCTTGCTAACAAAAAGATAATCGCCAACTAGTAATGACTTTTCCATTGAAGAAGTGGGAATAGTATATGCCTCAATGAAAAACATGCGAATTAATGTGGCAGCAATAACGGCAAAAACCAAGGCGTCTATCCATTCAACAAGGGCGCTTTTCTTTTTCTGACCTCTTTTTTTCCATGGGGTCCAGTTCACCTTTCGGGTGATGTGGTAGTCCACAAAAAAGGGGAGTCCGAATAGTAACCAGTAGTTGCCAATCCAAATAACCCAAAGAACGAATATAGTGGTACTAAACCCAAAAAGGAAGTACCTATTTTTGAGGAATTCTTTTATTCTTTCCATGTATTGGGACGATTAGTTTGATAGAGTTAATAATTAAATGCGGTGTAAGTTTATAAATTTTTATTGAATTAATCCAAACATAAAAAGCTATCCATTGTTAAAAAACCTTTTTTCCCTAACGAATACTCAGCAGCAAGAATGGCTCCAAGTGCAAAACCCTTCCTGCTTTTTGCCCGGTGAGAAAGAATAATCTCGTCTTGTTCTGAGTTGTAGATTATGCAATGTGTTCCAGGTACATTGCCCTCTCTGATCGATTTTATTGGGATATGATCTTTCTTTTCTTCTGGTAGTAAAGTCCAACCTTGAATGCTTGCAATCTCTTCCTTAATTATGCTTGCCAATGAAATAGCTGTACCGCTGGGAGCATCCTTTTTCTGGGTGTGATGAGTTTCTTCAATGTTAATCTCATAACCCTTGTATTTCTCCAAGTATTTAGCTAACAGACGGTTGATTCGAAAGAAAAGGTTTACCCCTAAGCTGAAGTTTGAAGCATAGAACAATGATCCGTTCCCATTCTCAGCTAACTCCTTGGCCTTGCCAAGTTTATCAATCCAGCCTGTTGTTCCACAAACAACGGATTTACCTGCAAGTAAACAAATACTAACATTATCAAATGCCATATCAGGAGTGGAAAATTCCAAAACAACATCTATTTCACGAAGGTTAGTAGAGTTCAGCTCATGCTTATTCTCCTTATCGATGATTAATGCAATCTCGTGGCCTCTTTCTTTGGCAATTGATTCAAGCATTTGTCCCATCTTCCCGTAACCAACTAGGGCAATTTTCATGGAATATTAGTTTTATTCTTATTCTTTTTATCAATGTTACAAAGGTATAAAGATGCTGTTAGGTGGGCAATAGAAATTGTACTAAAGTAAAAAGAAAAAGGGAAGCATAAGCTTCCCCCAATTGTATTATTTTAGTTTATCTACTTTATTGAATCAACCACAGCCTTGAATGCATCAGGGTGGTTCATGGCCATATCGGCAAGTACCTTACGGTTAAGGGCAATGCCTTTGGCATTTACTTTACCCATAAACTCAGAATAGGACATTCCGTGAATTCTGGCAGCGGCATTGATACGTTGAATCCAAATTGCCCTGAACTCGGCTTTTTTCTTCTTTCGGTCGCGGTAGGCGTACTGTAACCCTTTTTCAAGGGTATTTTTTGCAACGGTGTATACGTTGCGTCTCGATAGGAAATTTCCTTTCGTTTGCTTGAGGATCTTTTTTCTTCTAGCCCTCGATGCTACAGCATTAACTGAACGTGGCATAACATTTTTTCATTTTTGAATGGTTAGCGTTTCGGTCTTTCGAACTCTTTCAGGCTAATTCATTCTGGTTAAATAATCAAGTAACTTCTTCCTAAAAAAACGGCAATAATCTTACTTAAGTCCAAGCAATTGTTTAATATTGTTGGTATCAGCCTTACTAACTAAACCTGTATGTGTAAGATTTCTCTTCTGTTTGGTGGTTTTTTTGGTAAGGATATGACTCTTGTAAGCATGTTTCCGCTTAATCTTCCCTGTTCCGGTAAGCGTAAAACGCTTCTTAGCTCCGGAATTTGTTTTTACTTTAGGCATTCTTCAGTATATATTTAGTTTAAAAAAATTAATTCTTCTTTTTAACAGTTTTTGGGGCTATGAACATGATCATTCTTTTTCCCTCAAGCTTAGGTAATTGTTCTACCTTGCCATATTCTTCCAGATCCTGAGCAAAACGAAGTAGGAGAATTTCACCTTTTTCTTTGAACAGGATTGTTCGCCCTTTAAAAAATACAAAGGCTTTTACCTTAGCACCATCGGAAAGGAATTTTTCGGCGTGTTTTAGCTTAAAGTTGTAATCATGCTCATCGGTATTTGGCCCAAACCTAATCTCCTTAACCACAACTTTTTGAGCATTGGCTCGTATTTCCTTTTGTTTTTTCTTTTGCTGATACAGGAACTTCTGGTAATCAATAACTCTACATACTGGTGGATCGGCTTTTTCAGATATTAGAACCAGATCTAATTCCATTTCATCTGCAAGTTTGAGAGCTTCCTGAATAGACATAATGCCCACATTATCAATATTTTCACCAACAACGCGGACTACCTTTGCACGAATTTGTTCGTTTTTAAGGTACTTGCTGTCCTGCTCGTTTCTCTTTTTTAACACCGGTGCTGCGATGTTTTGTCCCTCCTTTTTTAGTTAATACTATAATTTTATTCTATTTGTTTTCTCACTTCATTTTTAATATGATCAGCAAAATCGACTAACGACATTTGGCCTTTATCGCCTTCTCCCTGCACTCTAACGGAAACCAGATCATCATTGGCTTCCTTTTCACCTACAATCAAAAGGTAAGGAATTCGTTTTAACTCATTGTCCCTTATCTTTTTACCAACTTTCTCATTCCTGTCGTCAATTAGGGTGCGAATATCGTAATTATTTAGAAAATCAACAACTTTTTTTGCATAATCGTTAAATTTTTCGCTTACAGGCATTACAACCACCTGATCAGGCGCAAGCCAAAGTGGAAATTTTCCTCCTGAATGCTCAATGAGAACAGCTACAAAACGTTCCATTGATCCAAAGGGTGCACGATGAATCATTATGGGTCTGTACCTTTTATCATCTGCCCCTATGTATTCGAGTTCAAATCGTTCGGGGAGGTTATAGTCAACCTGAATTGTTCCCAGTTGCCACTTACGCCCAATGGCATCCTTCACCATGAAGTCGAGTTTTGGACCATAAAAGGCTGCTTCACCAACCACGGTAGTGGTTTCCAGGCCTTTTTCAGCAACAGCCTCAATAATGGCTTGCTCAGCCTTTTCCCAATTCTCATCACTGCCAATATACTTTTCCTTATCGTTAGGATCACGTAGTGATATCTGTGCAGTAAAATCATTGAAGCTTAAAGTCTTAAAAATATATAGCACAATATCTATTACCTTCACGAATTCTTCCTTAAGTTGATCGGGACGGCAGAAGATATGCGCATCATCCTGGGTAAATCCACGAACACGCGTTAAACCATGCAGTTCACCGCTTTGCTCATAACGATAAACGGTTCCGAATTCGGCCATACGAACGGGTAAGTCCTTGTATGAGCGAGGTTTTACTTTGTAAATCTCGCAGTGATGGGGACAGTTCATTGGCTTAAGCAAAAATTCTTCGTCCTCTGCAGGAGTATGGATTGGTTGGAATGAATCCTTACCGTACTTGGCGTAATGACCTGATGTAACGTAAAGCTCTTTCTGACCAATGTGCGGCGAAATAACCTGTTCGTACCCATATTTTTTCTGAACTTTCTTAAGAAACTGTTCCAGTTGTTCCCTTAGCTGTGCCCCTTTTGGTAACCATAAGGGCAGGCCTTGCCCAACTTTTTGTGAGAAAGTGAAAAGTTCCAGCTCCTTACCAATTTTTCGGTGATCCCTTTTCTTTGCCTCTTCCAGCATTACAAGGTATTCGTCAAGCAATGACTTTTTAGGGAATGATATTCCATAAATCCTTGTTAGCTGTTTGTTCTTTTCGTTTCCACGCCAGTATGCACCAGCTACCGAAAGCAATTTAAATGCCTTGATATACCCTGTGTCAGGAAGATGGGGACCACGGCAAAGATCTGTAAAATTTCCCTGAGTGTAGAAAGAAATAGTTCCATCTTCAAGATCGTTAATAAGTTCAACTTTATAAGGATCGCCTTTTTGGGTGTATGTTTTTAATGCTTCCGCTTTGGTAACCTCTTTACGAACGATTTTCTCCTTAGCATTAACTATTTCCTGCATTTTTGCTTCGATCTTTGGAAAATCTGTTTCGGAAATGCTGTGATCGCCAAAGTCAATATCATAGTAAAACCCATTTTCAATGCTTGGACCTATTCCCAGCTTGATACCTGGGTATAGAAGTTCAATGGCTTCGGCCATTAGGTGAGCCGATGAATGCCAGTAGGCATGTTTGGCCTCTTCTTCATCCCACTTATGAAGTTTAATGGATGAATTTGAATTGAGAGGACGGGATAAATCCCAAACTTCACCATTTACGGATATCGATAAAACTTCCTTGGCTAGTCGTTCTGATATATTTTTGGCTATGTCTAATCCAGAAACTCCTTTCTCGAATTCACGAACATTGCCATCGGGTAATGTAATCTTAATCATAATGCATAAATTTTTGCGACCGCAAAACTAATAAATTATTGAGAAAAAATCTGGTGATTTTTAATCTTTTATGCTAACAAAATTGAAAGATGATGGTTAAAACATTATCAAATTTTTTTTAAGCAATTTTCAATAACAATTTAATATAAACAAAATTTGTATGTTTTAATAGATATTTTTTACAAGTATGTTATTAAACATTGCCCTAATAACCAATGAAATATAGGTTGTAAATTGATAAGTATAGTGTTGAGAATAAAAATTTTTATAGCTTTGCTACCTCAAAATATCTGGAACTAATAAATATTTAAATATGAGTAAATTAGCTGTAGTTGCTTTAGGCGGAAATGCTCTTCTTCGTGGAAATCAAGCAGGAACAATCGAAGAGCAGGAGCAGAATACAACCAATACTCTCGAGAATCTTGTATACTTAATCAAAGAGGGATACAACTTAGTAATTAGTCACGGTAATGGTCCACAAGTTGGAAATATCCTAATGCGAAACGATGCAGGAGAGGAAATGTACAATATACCTCAAATGCCCTTGGATATTTGTGTAGCCGATTCGCAGGGGGGGATTGGTTACATGATTGAACGCATGCTGCGTAATGTTCTTAAAAAGCATGGAATCAATAAAGAGGTATGCTGTTTAGTTACCCCAGTATTGGTTAATCATGATGACCCAGCTTTTAAAAATCCTACAAAACGCGTAGGTAAAATTTATACAAAGGAGCAAGCAGATGTTCTTACCAAGAATAAAGGTTGGGTTTTTAAGGAAGAGGTAAAGGATACAGGTAGTGGATGGCGTAGGGTTGTACCATCTCCTCAACCCATTGGCATTCTAAACGAGAAAGTAATTGAACAATTGGTAAATCAAGGAATTATTGTTATTGCTTCTGGTGGTGGCGGAATACCCGTTTATATTGACGAAAAAGGTGATGTTCGACCATCTGAAGCAGTAATTGATAAGGATTTGGCTTCTGCGCTCATGGGTGCTCGAATTAAAGCAGATGAATTCTACATATTAACAGATGTACCATACGTATACCTAAACTACAAAAAACCAAATGAAAAAAAACTTGAATTCATCAATAGGGCCGATGCAGAGAAGTATATTGCGGAGGGCATGTTTGGTGAAGGAAATATGGCTCCAAAAATTCGTGCATGTCTCAATTTTATTGAAAATGGTGGGCATATGAGTGTTATTACCGAAGCCACAAAGCTTGAAGATATGAGTTATGGAACCAAAATAACCATGGAGTACGAAAACTAATTGTTTAACATTTAATATTTTAAAGTATGGCTTTCAATCTAAGAAACCGTAGCTTCGTTAAGCTACTTGACTTTACACCGAAAGAGATTCAATTTTTATTAGACTTGTCGGCTGACCTTAAAGCTGCAAAGTATGCTGGCACTGAACAGCAAAAGCTTAAGGGTAAAAATATCGTGCTTCTCTTCGAAAAGGATTCAACCCGTACTCGATGTGCATTTGAGGTTGCTGCATATGATCAGGGAGCTCAGATAACCTATTTAGGACCTGCAGGTTCTCAGATGGGAAAAAAAGAATCGATGGAAGATACAGCGCGAGTTCTTGGACGTATGTATGATGGAATAGAGTACCGAGGCTATGCTCAGGAGATCGTGGAAACACTAGCTAAACATTCGGGAGTTCCAGTTTGGAATGGGTTAACCACTGAGTTCCACCCAACACAGATACTAGCAGATTTTATGACCATGCGTGAGCATAGCGATAAACCTTTAAATAAGGTTACATTTGCATACCTTGGTGATGCGCGCAACAACATGGGCAATTCGCTGATGGTAGGTGCAGCCAAAATGGGAATGGATTTTCGCGCTGTGGCCCCAAAGGCCTGCTGGCCATCGGATGAACTTTACAATCAGTGTCTTCAAATAGCCAAAGAGACTGGAGCAAAAATTACTCGAACAGAGAATGTGGCCGAAGGTGTTAAGAGTTGCGATTTCCTTTATACTGATGTTTGGGTTTCCATGGGAGAACCCGAATCAGTTTGGGCAGACAGGATTAATCTTCTAAAGCCCTATCAGGTAAACAAAAAAGCAATGGAATTAACAGGTAACCCAAACTGTAAGTTTATGCATTGTTTACCAGCTTTTCATAACCGTAAGACAGCTGTTGGAGAGGATATTTACCAGAAATTTGGGCTTGAGGCAATGGAAGTTACCGAGGATGTTTTTGAATCGGATGCCAGTATTGTTTTTGATGAAGCCGAAAACCGAATGCATACCATAAAAGCTGTAATGGTGGCAACCTTAGGGTAATATTTTTTTTATGTTAATAAAGGCAGCAAAAAAAGCTGCCTTTTTTTATTTTGTTTCCAAAAAAAAGATTTAATTTTATATTAGTAAATCAATAAACCCTAAAAATTATGAACATCTACATTGGTAATATTGCTTATAGCATGACCTCTGAAGAGATCAAAGAGCTTTTTTTGCCTTACGGTAATGTATTAAATGTTAGAATAATCACTGATAAAAGATCTGGAAGATCAAAAGGATACGCCTTTGTTGAAATGGATAACGATGAAGATGCGCAAAATGCCATACAAGCACTTAATGAAAGTCAGGTTAAGGGTAGAAATATTAAAGTGAATAGTGCCCACAAAAAGACTCAAGATCAAGAAGAAGAAGTCAAGTGATATTTGTATAATTACAACAATAACTATCTAATAAATATTTCAACCACAAAGTAATAGGTAATAATTCCTGATACAGCAAATTTTAAACCTGTTCCTAATAGAAAGCCAATAAATGAGCCTAACGCTGATTTATAAGCTTTTTTCTTGTTTTCGTTATCCCTCGAGGATAATTCACCTAGCAGCGCACCAAGAAAAGGTCCAACAATAATTCCAACGGGTGGGAAGAAGAAGATTCCAATAATTAATCCCAAAGTAGCACCCCAAACACCCCGTTTACTACCTCCAAATTTTTTTGTTGCCCATACTGGTAAAACGTAGTCGAGCACTGTAGCTACGGCAGCAGCAAAGGCAAGCCAAAGTAAAAGGTTTAGTTCCATTTGTCCCCATTTTGAGAAGTGGGATAAGAGTATGCCGGCAAAACTTAACGGTGGTCCAGGAATTACTGGAAGAATACATCCCAATATCCCAATAATAATAAGTATTACAGCAGCAGCTATTAGTATATAATCCATAAATTTAAAATTTTGATTATTTCATTACTTTTAAAAAACAAAGATATTTCCAATTAGTATAAAACCAACAGTATATAATTTTTAGTTTACTGATAACAATTTTTTTGTAAATTTATTTGCATGAATTAAACTCTAAACGAATGTTGTATGGACCAAATAGCAGTATGCATCAACTTGTTTGGAAGGGTTCAACAGGTTGGTTTTAGATACTTTGTATTTAAGTTGGCTGTGGAAGTTGGTGTTAAAGGGTTTGTTAAGAATCAAACCGATGGAAGCGTATACGTTGAAGCCGAAGGTGAATTACATCTCGTGGATGTATTTGTTGAGCACTGTAAAATGGGGCCACCCCGTTCTCAAGTTACTAGATTTGAGGTAAATACTATCCCTTTTCAGGATTTCAAGGAGTTTACCATAAGATAGCTTATTGTTGATTGTTAATAACCCCTTTTTTTAAGTCATTATTCTTGAGTTATGTTAATGTTTATAAATCTTTTAAATCAATTAACAATTGTTAATAAGTTGTGTTGATACAGAGTTAACTAAAATGATTGAAAAAATTTGGTGAGTTAATTTGGCTGGCATATTTTTGATGTACCAAGTGAGAGATAAAAGGTCGCTCCAAAAGGTAAGGAGAGGTTAAAAATACTTAGCTGTATTTTTCACTGATCATACAAACCGAAAGGTTTGCTTACCCAACGAGCCAAAGTCCAAATCCCAAGGGCTTGCCCAAAGGAGGAGGTTGATCAAACCAAGATCGCCTGGCGTTCTTAAAAAGATTGAGTCGGAAGCAGCAAAACGGAAGGAACTTCGGTTCCCAACAGGGGTGCTGAGATCCCTAAAGGTTCTTCGGAGCCTGCTAAGGATTTGCCAACATCATGGGCTACTCCGCTACGAATTGTTACACCACGAAGTGTATTTTCCGTGAGGAAAGTAACATGGAAGAGTTTAGCAGTTTAGGTGTGGTTTCTAAATGAAGGTCTTCAACATACGACACTTTGTCCCGGAATCTTTGCCCTCGGGCAAATAGAAAGGACAGTTTGAAAGTTGCACCTTAGCTGGTACAGCTGGATAGCCAAGGGCTGCAGAGCCAATGTCTTCGGACATAGAGCAGCAAGCCAACCATAATAGCTGTAGCTTGGCAGATAAGTCACATCTTTCGAGAAGCGACATATTGTGAGTGGGAAACATTCGTCAAGAGTGGTTCCCACTACTGCTTTTTGCCTTTTAAGTAATTTAGTGCTTTTTGGTTAACCTTTATAACCAAAGATTTTCAACGCTTTAATTCTTTTGGATACATACTTTGGAACCATTTTTTCCCATTGGTTATCATTGGCATTCATTAAGCGGAGCACTTCATCGGGGGTTATGTGTAACCATTTGATTTTGGCTTGACGTAAATTTCGTATTTTACGGTTATAGACAAGATAGTTAAATATATGCCTTACATCAGCTTCCATCTCAACATCATCTACAAGTAGTATTTTACCACTTTTCCTATCAAGGGCTGGATATATGTAGATGCGGGTGTTTTCAGGGAACATTCTACCCATGGCTTCAAGAATCCCTCCTCGAAGATTGTTATAGTATTTTTTTTCGAGTACCTTTTTAAAGGTAGGAACTCCAAGAATAACCCTAAGATTTAATAGCTTAAACCGATTAAAGTAGTCGACTAACTTGTAAAACTCTTGAAAGTTCGAAACAAGGACGTTTTGCCCCATCCCATTCAGAAGATCTACTCTATCCAAGAAATCACGCTCATTTATTTCACCTTCTTCGAGTAAATTGTTTAAGGTTATTTCACAGATCTGAAGTGTATTTTTTGGTGAAAAGTTCTTATCCTCCTTGAAAAGTGCATAAGATGTTTTTAGTATATCAAATCCCACGTATGTTATTGGACGGAAACGCCCACGAAGTACCAATGCATTTTTTTTGTATAGAAAATCTGCTGGTTGGTGAACATTACCTTTACGATCAAACATCACAGCGGGAGTCATGCCATTCTTTACAAGCTGTACGCAAAGCAGACGGTTATCAACGTATTCAAGGTCGGGACCAGTCATACGAGCCATTGTTATCTCAACTCTATCGGTATCAAGGTTATCGAGTAATGATTGAAGAAAAACATTTGGCTTGTCATGGTAGTAAAAGCATGCAAAAATTAGATTAACCCCCAAGGCTCCTAAGGTGTACTGTTGAAGTATTGCATCGTTTTCAAGAAGTCTAACATGGATAACAACCTCGTTTGGGTGTCGTGATTTTGTTAGCTCAAACTTAACACCAAGCCAACCATGTCCCTGGTTATCCTTTTGGTAGTTAAGGGTTTCAACCGTATTGGCGAAGGAAAAAAACTTTATGTTTGCATCGTGTTTTTCACCAAGAACAGTAATCATATCGTTGTATTCGGCATCGAGCATTTTCTCAAGACGAGCTAGGCTAACATAACGCCCACTTTCTCCCTTGTTGTAAAGGTGATCGCTAAAGGTTTTGTCGTATGCAGATATGGTTTTAGCGATGGTGCCTGATGCTCCACCTGCCTGAAAAAATGCTCGTGCAACTTCTTGTCCACCACCTATTTCAGCAATGGTTCCATACTTACTCGCATCAAGGTTTAGCATTAAGGCTTTGCGCTTAGTACTATATATTTCACGATTCATTCTAGTTTGTTTGACATGAATAATCTATAACACCTTGAATGATAAACAAAAATGAAGTATGAAAGTTCTTAAAAAAATCTATTTATTGAATTATTTTAATTATTGACATTTATGATGATCATTAATAAAAGGAAAAAAACCACCTTTCAGCTATTCTTTGCACTCATTAAAGCTAACAACCTTTCCAAATTCTTTTCTCCTTTTCTGTCTGATTTCTTGTTTCTCGGGGTATCCAAGAGTTATGATAAGAATAGGCCTTTTGTTTTTGGGAATTTTAAGCAGTTTCTTCACGCTAGACTCATCGAACCAGCCAATCATGCACGATCCAAGTCCTTCGGCTGTTGCAGCAAGGCAAATGTGTTCGGCAGCAATACCTATATCGATAAGTGGGAAGTGCTTTCGCTTTACTAAACTCCCAAAATTTGAGGTGAAATTTGCACCTTCCATAACGATGACAATATGAATGGGAGCCTGCTTGGTGAAATGATTCATTCCTAGTATCTTACTGGATGTTGTGTCGGCAAGTTTATTTTTTAATTCAGGATTATCAACTACGATAAACTTCCAGGGTTGGGCATTGCAAGCCGAAGGAGCAAGACGGGCCGCTTCGAGAATCCTTTCCAACTTATCCTTTTCTATGGGTTGAGATGTATATCCTCTGTCGCTTTGGCGATTGTTAACGAGTTTTTGGAATATTTCGGGTAGGTTATTACTTGTAAACATGAATTATACTTTAAGAATTAGTTGCTTACATTACTGATCATGCTTTCATCATAATGTTTGCTGAATAGAATCAACGAACTTGATTCGACAACGAATGAACCTTCTCCTTTGCCTGTAAGTGCAATCATGGCTTTCGCTACATCCCTAGCATGTATTCCTCTATATTTTTTCAAAGGACCGACAAATATAAAACGAAATATTGAGTACAGTACTTTCCCAATGTCCTCACTTATTCGTTTTTCCTTTCGAATTCCTAGTAAAAGCGATGGGCGTAAAATAGCAAGGCGATCAAAACCAAGTCTTTTTAATTCCTCCTCCATTTGTCCTTTAGTTTTAAGGTAGAAATTACTTGATTTTGGATTTGCCCCTATTGAACTTACCACAGCAAAACGTTTAACGCCTGCATCCTTTGCCTTTTTGGCAAAATTAATGACCATATGAAGATCGACTGCACGAAAGGCTTCCTTTGATCCCGCTTTTTTCATTGTGGTTCCCAGGCAACAAAAAGCCATGTCAACTTTTTTAGGGATAGTATAGTTGCCATTATCCAAGGAGATATGATCAATACTTTCTGAAAACTTATTGGGTGCAGTTCTTGTAATAATGTGTATTTTATTGAATTCAGAATTAACGCAAAGTAATTCAAGTAATTGATTGCCAATTAACCCTGTTGCTCCAATAATTATTGCTGTTTTCATTTTAAAAAAATTTTTTTATAAAACAAGTAAAGGTATGAATATGTTTTGCCAAAATAAAATGGAAGGTAACAGAAAACCATGGTGTTATTAAATTAAAATTTTATCTATAAAAAAAGCTGCCCTTTAAGACAGCTTTTTAAAAGGAAAAAATTCTGTTTAGTTTTTATCAAGCAAATAAACCCAGTATTCCATTTTTCCAGATGCAAATGATTCATATCGCTCGGTTCCTTTAGCTCCAGCAAATTGAAGAAATCCTCCTTTTAAGAATTTAGGAATAAAAGAATTTACTAATTTTTTTCTTCTCTCGCTGTCAATATCTAAAGCTTTCACAACATTTTTTGTGATATTCTGCTCGTTTAAAATATTAAAACCGCATTCTGTAAGATCTTGTCGGATGTGATTTATTTCTCCCTGTTTGACCATATCGGCAAACAGAAAATGCCCTTTGGGACGAAGTATGCGGTGAACCTCCCTAAAGAATGCTTTAATATCAGAGTAGCAGCGTGCCGATTCAACATTAATAATAGCATCGAAAGATTCAATTGAAAAAGGAGGTTTTTCGGCAACACCCTTTACAAATGACAAATTTTCTATTTGGTGCTTTTTGTTGCAAAAATCGATTACACTGCCAGAAATATCCATCCCCACATATTTTTTTGGTTTAAGGTAGCGTGTAATGTATGATCCACCACCACCTCTTCCAGAACCAACCTCTAAAACTTCTTTTCCTGTTAAATCAACCTGATTTGCTACGTGATGATAAAGTTGTATGCAGTAACGATCTATTTCATCCTCTTTACTTAACTCTAGCTGTGGATCACCATTTAAACTTTGGTATCCATAGTTCATGAAGGTAACCGATTTGTTCTTATCAAAACGGAGAAGCAAACTGTGCCAAAGACGCCATAATGGTTTTCTCATTACAATGGGAAGTTCGCAGTACTTTTCCACAATCTTTTTCATATAAATCACATTGTTAGGTTATTATATATCAATTATGACCTTAAAATTGGTTGTAAAGATATTCTTATTCGTTAATCAAAAGTTAAATATTTATAAATGAATGAACAATTTATTACATTATTTAATGATATACCAGACAATCAAGATATTGAAAGATTAAAATATATTCATTTAAAAATAGAAAACGGTAAATTCTATATGACCATCATTTAGTTCATATTATTTTTTGCAATACTTTTCTAACTTTGTAATCATGGAAACAATTGCATGGATAGGCTTTTCTCAGGGATTATTTGCTGCGATCCTAATTATGACCAAAAAGGAGCGAAGCGTTTCTGACAGGCTCTTGGTTGCCTGGCTTTCATTGCTATCAATAGAATTTTTATCATGTGCCATCGACTATAGATATTTTGGCTATCCTTTGCTTACAAGTTCATTCATACTATTTAATCCTGCTTTCTACTTATATGTTAAGTCATTGGTAAATGTTAATTACAAGTTAAAATGGGTTCATCTACTTCACCTTGTACCATTTATCTTTTTCGAAATTCTTACATATATACTGCATGAGCCTTATTCGTTGGGGAATTTTTTTATATTAGATTCTACTCTTTGGTTTCGATCATTCTTCTCTATTGCATCGGTTGTTTCTTGGGTTGCATACAATTATGCTACAGCTAATTCAATTCTTAAGCACAGAAGTACACTTGTGAATGAGTTTTCAAATATTGAAAGTTACAAGAAAGTGGGTTGGCTATTGTTTGTCGTGGTGTTTTATAATCTATATTGCTTGACTTTAGTTCTTGTTTCAATAATATCTATTTTAAGGATTGGAATTCCTCTTATACCCTTATACAACTACTCTGCACTACTTATAATGGTTTACATACTTGGTTTCTATGGATTGAAGCAACAAGTGATTTACAAAGAATCTCAAAGAACCCTTTTCCTTGAAGAACGCTATAGTAAGTCACAGCTTTCGGTTGATAAAAAGGCAAGAATTAAAAGTAGGATTATTAAATATTTCGAAACTGAGAAACCTTATTTAAACCCCGAATTGAGCATGGATTTTCTTTCAGAGTCATTGAAAATCCCTAAACATCACTTAACAGAGGTACTAAATGTGGAAATTGGAAAAAACTTTTTCCAGTTTGTTAACGAATACAGAGTTGAAGCTGTAAAAGTTCAACTTATGGATTCTAGAAATTTATATTCCATAGAAGCCATTGGATACGATTGTGGATTTAGCAGTAAATCATCCTTCTTTACAGTTTTTAAAAAGCTAACAGGTAAAACTCCGCAGGAATATAGAAATACGGATAGATAGTAATACCTTTTTTTCTTCTTCAGTTTGGTTCAACTTTAAAAAACTGAACCACTTCAGCCTGTTCAACTTTTAAAAGTATAACCTAATAGGCTTTGAATTCAAATAATTTTGTTACAGAAATTGCACTTCACTTCTAATCTGTAGCAAAATGAGAAGAAAGATTATTGGATTAATGCTTGTAATATTTTATACCCTACCACTATCATCGCAGGGATTATTTGAGAGTTTAACAGCTGAATCAGTTGAAGATTCGAAACAAAATACCCAGGTTGAGTTTTCTGGATTTGCTAGGGGATCTATGTATGGGGGTTCAGAAAATTATGATTATTCCAACATATTTAGTGAATTTGCCCTAAAAGGTAAATTATCCAAACAGAAATCTTTCCTATTTGCTGATGTACGTTTTAGAGGGGGACTTTTTTACAACGAACGAGAAACTATCCTTCAAATTAAAGAAGCTTATGCTGGTTATAGGGGAAATACAATAGATTTATTTCTTGGCAATCAGATTGTAACATGGGGTAGGACAGATGGATTTAATCCTACCAACAATATTACTCCAAACGATTACTTTTTTCTCACACCCGATCCTGATGACCAAAATCTATCCAATTTCATGCTACGAAGCAAAATTCGTTTGGCCAATCAAATCGATATTGAGGTTATTGCAATACCCTTCTACTTGCAATCGAATTACAGGTATGACCTTTTCTCCATGGGTGCTGGTGCTAACTTTAAAGATTTTGCGCTACCAGAGATAGCCTTCGAAAATAGTACATTTGCATCGCGCTTAAACTTTGAACTCCCAACTATTGGCTTTTCCTTTACATATTTCAGGGGATATGATCCTTTCTATGGGTTCAGCCTTAGTGATTTTCAGTTAATCCCTTTAGAAATCAACTATCAACCCACTCCCTATTTTAAAAACTCCATCGGCATTGACTTTGCTTTACCTATTAAAAAGTGGATTATTCGTGGCGAAGGAGCATGGAGTATAACTGAGGATTACGAAAACAAGATGCACATTCCCAATCCAGATTTATCCTATGTGTTTGGATTAGAGAGAAATATCTCGGGTTATGTTGCCATTTTTCAGTATGTTGGCAGGTATACACTTGACTTTAAAGATTTAACACCTCCTATATTAGCCGGTAACAGCCAGGAGGATTTTATGCAATATGCTAACGAAAGAGTCCTTTACGAGTCTACACTGTACAATAGAAAAATCTTTAGTCAGCAGGAGAAAACCAACCATGCTATTATGCTTTCGATAACCAAATCATTTTTACACGAGGTATTGAATATCGATCTATCTGGTTATTATAACTTAACAACAGAGGAGTACCTAATTCGTCCAAATTTGAAGTGGAGTATAACCGATGAACTATCGGCAAACTTAGGAGCTAGCTACATGCTGGGTCCCGATAATTCTTTGTACAATATGGCTGGAAAGGTTATCAACGGAGCATATTTGGGATTGATGGTTAAGTTTTAAATGAAGAGAAGAGAGATCTTCATAGTAAATTAATAAAATAATAAAAAATTACTGAAAGTAAGTTTAAATATAAAAAGACAATGGATATTAAAACCTTACTAATTCGATACCGGCGTTGGTTTATTATTATTCCATTAGCTATTACCGTGCTAATGCTTTTACCTCTTACCAAGGCAAGGATTAATCCTGACCTCATGGAATATTTACCAAACGACATTGAGGCTAAAGTTAATATTGACAGATTGGAGAAAACCTTTGGATTTTACGAACCCATCGCAATCTTTTTTAAAGCAGATGATATACTTAATCAAGCAACTCTAGAAAGGATAAAAAACCTTACCAATGAGTTTAAAAATATGGAAGAGTTCAAGGATGTAATATCTCTTTTTGAAACCAAGTACATTCGTGGTGAAGATGGTTACATGCTTGTTGATCCGGTTGTTAAACGTATTCCAAAATCCGAAAATCAACGCGAAAAACTTAGAAGCGAAATTGTTGAAAATCCTTTGGCATACAAACTTTTAGTTTCTGATGATTTTAATTATTCCCTAATTATACTTAACCCAATTAAGGGGGAGTCCGATTCTCATATATTCAATATTATTAGTCAAAAAATGGAGGAATTTCCTGGCGAAGAGAAGGTTTACATAAATGGGTTATCATATCTTCGCAATGAGATTCAGGTCATTGGTATCCGAGATCTTGCCATACTAATTCCTTTGGGTTTAATTGTTATGCTCATCTTTCTATACATTTCATTTCGAGAGAGGAGAGGAGTATTGCTACCCTTCACTGTGGTTGCAATGTCCATTGCCCTTGCCATGGGATTAATGCCTTTACTGGGCTACGATTTAAGCCTGATAGCTGTTCTTGTTCCAATAATGATGATTGCCATTGCCAATAATTATGGAGTTCACATAATGGCACGTTATCAGGAGATTAACGGAATTAACCCTGATAAAAGCATGAAGGATATTGTTAGTGAAGTGGTTTCCTTGCTAACAAAGCCCATTATTCTAACCGGTTTAACAACCATTATTGGTGTAATGGGTTTGATTGTGCATATTATGCTTCCGGCAAAGCAGATGGGTATTGTTAGCTCTGTTGGTATAGCCTTTGCCTTAGCATTAAGTCTTCTATTTATCCCAGCAATTATGATGGGAATGAAAAAGGGGAAGCCAATGCCAATCTATAAGGGTGAAAAGCATGGTTTAGTTGATCGATTCCTTAAATGGGGAGGTACTGTCTCCACTAAATATTCGATTACTGTCATTTATATTTTTATTAGTTTAATAATTATTGCTGGAATTGGGATTTTTAGGTTACAGGTAAGCGTTAACATGGAAAATATGATGCCTGCTTCGCATCCATTACAAATATCCACTGATATTGCAAATACCAAGTTTGGTGGCACAAAAAATATTAGTGTCCTTTTTGAGGGTGACATCAAGGATCCAGAATTGATGAAAACCATGGATCGCTTTGAAACAGAGTTAAAGTCACTACCTCAAGTGGGAAATGTAACTTCATTATCATCTGTAATTCGCATTATTAGCCGTTCACTCAACGATCCTGGCGATGAGTTATACGATAAGATACCCAATGAGCGCGAGGCTATTGCGCAGTATATAGAATTTTACAGCATGAGCGGCGATCCTGATGACTTTGAGCAATTAGTTGACTTTGATTATAGTAAGGCAATTTTAAATGTTCAATTTAGGGCGGATGATATTGATGATTTAAAGCAAGTGGAAAGCTATATCCACAGTTTGGTTGATGCTTCACCTTATGTCACTTTAATGGCAGGACAGTGTTTAATAGAGAAGGAAATGGCACATTCTATTGTTCGTGGACAAATATACTCGTTGATATTCGCTTTGGTAGCCATTGCAATACTCCTGTGGATAATTTTTAGAGCATTGTCAGCCGGATTAATGGGAAGTATCCCATTGCTGGTTACACTGGTGTGTAATTTTGGGCTAATGGGTTGGTTTGGTATCAAATTGGATATTGCAACATCGCTTCTTTCATCAATCGCAATAGGTATTGGAGTTGATTATACCATTCATCTCTTCTGGCGGTTGAAGTACGAATTAAACCTAGGAAATAGTTTTTCTACAGCAATTATCAACACTCTTACCACTACGGGCAGAGGGATTGCTATTAATGGATTCTCAGTTATTGTTGGATTTTCAGTGCTTTTTCTATCAGGATTGATGATTCTTAAAACCTTTGCTTTCCTCATCATTTTTTCAATTCTTCTATGCTTAATGTGTGCACTCATATTGGTCCCATCCATTGTCATGAAGGTTAAACCAAAATTCTTGGAAAAGAATGGAAAGCAAGTTGCATTTAGCAATATTCTTCAAGATTATTCGCAAAATAAAACGGCGTAATCAATTTACACATCAGTAAAACAAATTTTAAAAAATAATTGTTATGAACGCAAAAACCCTTTTTATCTCTGCTATTTTACTAGGGATACTCAGCCAAACTTTCTCACAGGATGCTCGTGAGATATCCGACAAGGCTAACAAAATAATTGAGTTTGAATCCATGGAAATGGTTACAACCCTTAATATTCACGATAATCGTGGAAATACTCGAGTAAGGCAAGTGGCTATTGCCACTAAAAAGTTTGGTGAGACCACCAAAACCATGATGCGCTTCCTTTCACCCCCTGATGTAAAGGGAACGGCCATACTTATCTATGATAACGAAGATAAAGCTGATGATATGTGGGTTTACCTGCCATCGCTCCGTCGTGTTAGACGAATTGTTAGCAGTGAGCGCGGGAATAGCTTTATGGGTTCAGAGTTCACCAATGCCGATATGACCCGGCCAAATATGGATGACTTTACCCACAAGCTGTTGGGCTCTGAAAATTTTAACGGTAAGGATTGCTGGAAGGTTGAAATGACTTGCAAATCGGAAGAGATTGAGGATGAGTACGGATACTACAGACGTGTTTCGTACATTGATAAGGAAACCAATTTAACGCAGAAGAGCGAATTGTTTGACAGTAACGGAAAACTTATTAAAATTCTGAATTTAAAGGATTATCGTAGGCAGCCAAATGGTCGTTATTTTGCTTTTAGCATGGAAATGCAGAATGTACAGAACAACCGTCGATCGGAGATGATAGTTAACCAGTTTCAACTTGGTTCAAACCTCAATGAGAATAACTTTTCAACAGCAAGCTTGGAGAAATAATTTAGTATTTGCAATATATAGGATTGAGATATAGATTTGTTCACTTACATATTATAAAATCCAATCAACACGTTTAAAATAGCAAAGAAGATCATTTGGCAGGTAAAAAGCATTATGGCCAAGGGATTACTTGTGTCTTTTGTTTGACGGCTTAGCAAAAAAACCAAAGGAAATGATACGATGAACCAAGCTATGTAGTTTTGCAATGGGGGTGTGCCAGTTTCCCAATTCCACATGAAAAGACGGATTGCAATAGGCTCTAAAAGAATATCATATAAGACCATCAGCGAAGCACCTACAAGAGCTAAACGCCATACATTAATAAATATAGGTTTTAAAACCATAATTACAAGGTATGTGGAGATCATCCAATTAATTAACATTACAATTGGGGTGTCAAGTAATTTGGGACCAAGAGAAGGCCCATAGGTATAACCTCCGAAAATAATTCCAGTGCTTGTTCCAATGGCTTCAACAACCCAGCCTATTATTCCCACAGCCAAAATTGTTAGGGTAAACTTAACTGTATATGGATTATGGAATACTAAAAGAATTACTAATGAAAGAGTTGTAAATATCCAGCTTAGTTGAAATGCTTGAGGATTATGACGCATTATCCAAAGTCCGGGTATAGAAATGCCATATCCTGTAATGATTATTATTTTGGCAAGCAGTATTTTATGTCGATTAATGAATGAAATCATGCTAAATGGGTTTTAAAAAACTATCCACAATTTTTGCAGAAGCAAGGCAAAGCGGGATTCCTCCACCAGGATGTACACTTCCGCCAGTAAAATATAGACCTTCTACACTACTCGATCGATTAGGGTGCCGGCTAAAAGCTGCAAATTTGCTATTCGAACTAATACCGTACAACGAACCGCGGTATGAACCTGTACGTTCTTCAATAATAGGTGGCGAAAGAATATCCTCGCATAGAATAAGATGTTCAATATCAATGTCCAAAAATTTCTTGATCTTTTTCTGAATATTTGTTCTGGTAATCTTTATTATCTCATCCCAATTTTGCCCCCTATCTTCTGGTGCATTAACCATTACAAACCAGTTTTCATGCCCTTGAGGGGCATCGTTTGCTACCACTTTTGAACTAATAAATACATATACTGTGGGATCATTGATTATACTTCCATTGCTAAGGGTATTAAATTCTTCTCGATAATTATTGCTGAATAGTATGTTATGTAAGTCAAGTTTTGGGTGAGTACCTTTAATGCCCCAGTAAAATATTAGGGCTGACGAAGAAGGTTTTTGAAGTTTATAGAATAAGCTAAGCTTACGTTTGGGCATTAATGCGGGATATGCAGTAAAGATATCTGTATCGTTAACAACAATATCAAAGGGTTCTGATATAGAATTTGCTTTTATTCCAGCAATTTTACCGCTTCTTATTTCAATTCTTTGAACTGGGCAATTCATTACAAACTTAACCCCAAGTTTAGTAGCTAAGGCTTCCATGGATTGTGCAATGGAATACATCCCCTTTACAGGGAAGTATGCTCCCACATTATGCTCAAGATGAGGAATAATGGTTAAAGTACCTGGTGCTTTGTAAGGATTGGAACCATTGTAAGTAGCAAAACGATTGAAAAGTTGAACAGTTTGATCCTTCTTAAAATTTCGAGTGTTAACCATGTTCATGGTCTCAAATGCTTTCAACTTACCTATATTTCTTGCTATAATTTTTGCTTCTGGTGAGTTTAATCCTTCCCAAGTTGGAAATGGACTGTAAATAAACATTTTAGCAGTTAATTCATAGAGTTCCTTACATTCATTCAGGTAACGTTTAATGTTTTCAGAAGGCTCCTTTAGTACATTTTCAACTTCATTGGCAAATTGTTCTGTATTGGACCATGAGTTTAGCACTTTTCCATCCGGGAAAAAATATCGAGTTATATTGTCAAGCTTTTTGTAGGTAAATAAGTTTTCAGCCATTGCCCCACCAATGTTAAAAAGTTCGTCAACTAGCGAAGGCAAGGTGAATAGGGAGGGGCCTGTATCAAATCGGAAACCCTCAATTTTTAATTCATTAAGTTTACCACCAACTCTTTGATTTTTTTCGAATACAGTTACTTCATAGCCTTTTGCAGCAAGCCGGATTGAAACGGCTAATCCACCTATTCCGGAACCAATAACAGCTATTTTTTTCAATTTAATGATTTGTGTAAAAAAATGCAAAATAGTAAAAATATGAAGAGCATGTATAATGATTGTTTGGAAGTTATTTTGTATTCCATTTAAGCAATCCCTTTTCTGTTTTGATAATTTTATCGTTGTCGAGCAACCAACGGATTACAATTGCTGTTTTCTCAGGAGGGTATTTTATGCTGTCAACTAGTTCTTCTATATTGATATTGCGATTAGCTAATATATCCTTTAGCTGTTCAAGAATTTGATCGAATTGATATTTATTCATATCCAGTTCGTTTCTAGATGTACAAACATCACATTTACCACACCTGAACGAATCTTTTTCTCCAAAATACTCTAATAGTGATTGACTTCGGCACTTAGTTGTACCCGATGCATAGGCAAGCATTGCTTCAATTCTTTTTAAGTACCTTTCCTTTCGAGTTTTGTAGTTTTCTGGACTGATATATAAGTTTTTATCATCCAACCTTTCTTCAGTAAATATGACAAGGGGGGTCTTTTTTCTGGGAATATAGTTTATAACTTTTGCTTTGCTGAGCTTTAGAAGATTTTCAGTTACTGCATTAAGTGGCATTCCAGAAATTTTGGCGATGTACCCTTCATCAATTCGAACATAATTGTTGAAAAGACCAGCAATATTTCTTAGAAGCAGTTTGATAAAAATATCTAGCTCAGCATGAGCAATTTGATATTTGTATAGTTCGTTCTTATCAACAATCACCATTATTCTACTAGGATTATCGAGTTCATCGGTTAGTTCAATGTATCCTTCCTTCTCAAGAAACTTTAGTGAGCTGTATGCTTTAACGTAGTTAATTTTAAAAGCAGCGGCAAATTCCATCATGTTGAAGTCGTACACTTCACCTTTACCTGCACCAATGGATACTCCAAGAAATGAACATAATGCTTGATAGCAGCGTTTTATCTCTTCAATTTCCGGAAAGGAAGATTCGATTCGCTGCTCAATTTTAGTTTTGTCCGAATCGTTGTAAAGAAGTATTGCGTAAGCAAGTTTGCCATCCCGCCCACCCCGACCTGCTTCTTGAAAGTAAGCTTCGGGTGAGTCGGGTAAATCCATATGCACCACAAATCTAACTTCAGGTTTATCTATTCCCATCCCGAAGGCATTGGTGGAAACAATTATTCTAGTTCGATCGTTTTGCCAGTCATCCTGTTTTAAGCTTCTTATTTCAGTTGATAAACCAGCGTGGTAGTAGTCGGCAATAATTCCATCTTTCTGAAGCATCAGAGCGACCTCCTTAGCCTTTTGTCGGTTTCTTACATAAACTACACCCGTACCAGGGATATTTTTAACAATTTTTAGCAAATGTTTATTCTTATCCTCAACGTTTCTTACTAGGTATACCAGATTCTTTCGTTCAAAGCTCATTTTTATTACCCGCTTCTCTTTAAAACCTAGTTTTTCCTGAATATCTTCAACTACTTGGGGTGTGGCAGTTGCTGTAACAGCAAGGAATGGCGTATCGGGTAGCAATTCTCTAAGTTCAGCAATCTTGAGGTACGATGGTCTAAAATCGTAACCCCACTGAGAAATGCAGTGCGATTCGTCAATAGCTATAAGGTTTACATTCAACTTCTTTAACCTAACCTTAAATAATTCTGTGCTAAGTCTTTCAGGAGAAAGGTAGAGAAACTTATAGTCGCCATAAGCACAATTATCCAGAGTAACTTCCAGTTCATGTCGAGTCATTCCTGAGTGCAGAGCAGCAGCCTTAATCCCCTTCTTTTTTAGATTTTCAACTTGATCTTTCATCAAGGCGATCAAGGGTGTGACAACTAGGCAAATACCATCTTTTGCCAAAGCAGGAACCTGAAATGTAATTGATTTTCCGCCTCCTGTTGGCATTAGAGCAAGAGTGTCGTTACCATCGTAAACAGAAGTAATAACTTCTTCTTGAATTGCTCTAAATGAAGAGAATCCCCAGTAATGCAGTAATATTTTTTGGAATCTGTTCAATTAGAAAGGATTTGATTATTCACAAAAATAAAAGGATTTATAATAGGGAACAAGCCTTTTATTGAAAAGCGATTAATTTGTTGAAACACTTTTTTTTGTAACTTGGCAACCTGAAAAAATAACTATACTCCTATGTCGTTTATAAAGGAAAAGATTATATACGAGGGACTTACATTTGACGATGTGTTACTAGTTCCAGCGTACTCCAATGTGTTACCTCGCGATGTTGATATTTCAACACAGTTCTCGCGAAACATTCAAATAAAGGCACCCATAGTATCAGCTGCAATGGATACCGTAACAGAATCTGCAATGGCTATAGCCATTGCTAGGGAGGGTGGCATAGGAGTAATTCATAAGAATATGTCCATTGAGATGCAGGCCAAACAGGTAAAAGCGGTTAAACGAGCCGAAAGCGGAATGATCTACGACCCTATTACTATTCAACCCAATGCTACAGTGGGTAATGCCTTGAATCTTATGAAGGAGTATAAAATTGGGGGGATACCAGTAGTTAATGAGGAGATGATTCTTGTGGGTATAGTTACTAATAGAGACCTCAGATTTCAGCAGAACATGTCACGCCGAATAAGAGAAGTAATGACAAGCGAAAACCTTGTTGTAACGAGTAAATCTATAACTCTCGAAGAAGCCTCAGCCATACTGCAAGAACATAAGATTGAGAAGTTGCCAGTTGTTGATGAAATTGGAAAACTTGTTGGTTTACTTACTTTTAAAGATATTACAAAGGTTAAGGATAACCCATCTTCAAGTAAGGATACAAAGGGACGATTAAGAGTTGCTGCTGGTGTTGGGGTTACCAAGGATACACTGGAGCGAATTCAAGCGTTAGTTGACGTAAAGGTCGATGCTGTTGTTATCGATACAGCTCATGGGCATACTAAGGGAGTTCTGGATATGTTAAAACGAGTTAAACGAGTATATCCCGAATTGGAGGTAGTAGTTGGTAACATTGCTACTGCCAAAGCTGCTCTCGATCTGGTTAAGGCAGGTGCAGATGCAGTTAAAGTTGGTATTGGACCCGGATCGATATGCACTACCAGAGTGATAGCCGGTGTTGGGGTACCTCAACTAAATGCAATTTACGATGTTTCCAAGGCCATTAAAGGTACTGGTGTTACTGTTATTGCTGATGGAGGAATACGTTACTCCGGAGATATTGTTAAAGCTATCGCTGCGGGTGCTGACTCAGTAATGATTGGCTCACTTTTGGCAGGTGTTGAAGAATCGCCTGGAGAAACAATAATTTACAACGGAAGAAAGTTTAAGTCGTATCGGGGTATGGGTTCCGTTGAAGCTATGCAACAGGGTTCAAAGGATCGATACTTTCAAGACGTGGAAGATGACATACAAAAACTTGTACCCGAAGGGATTGTTGCAAGAGTGCCATTCAAAGGTACATTAACAGAGGTAGTTTACCAAATGCTTGGAGGGCTAAGATCTGGAATGGGATATTGTGGTGCAGCTAGCATTAATCGTCTAAAAGAGGCAAATTTTGTGAGGATTACCAATGCTGGGGTAACTGAAAGTCATCCACACGATGTTGCAATAACTCGTGAAGCACCTAACTACAGCAGACCATCTTTGTAGAAATTTTATTAGCAAATAACAGGTTAACAATCATTATGATAAAAAACAAAAAATTTCAATTATGAAAATAAAACTTTTAATTGGTTCAATTTGCCTTATCTTTTTTACAACAGCTATAATTGGGCAAGAAAACGATGAAAAAGTATTACTTACCGTTGGCAACGAAAAGATTAGTCGTGTTGAGTTTGAGCGTATTTACCTGAAGAATAATCAGATGGTAAGCGAGATAGACAAGAAATCTTTGGATGAGTACTTAGAGTTATTTGTGATATATAAGCTAAAAGTTGCCGAAGCCAAAGCCATGGAACTAGATAAAACCGAAGCATTTAAAAAAGAGCTCGACGGTTATCGTAAGCAACTAGTTCAACCTTTTTTAACCGACAAGAAAACCGAAGAAAAATTATTTAGAGAGGCTTACGAGAGAATGAAGTATGAGGTAGATGCCAGCCATATTCTAATTGCAATACCCGAAAAAGCCACACCCGAAGATACCCTTGCACTGTATGAAAAAACAATGAAAATTAGACAAAGAGTAATTGATGGAGAACCCTTTGAGGCAGTTGCCAAAGCTACCTCAGATGATCCTTCTGTAAAGCGCAATGGTGGACGTTTAGGCTATTTTTCAGCATTTCAGATGGTTTATCCTTTCGAGTGTGCTGCTTTTGAAACCCCTGTTGGAAAAATTTCAATGCCAGTACGAACACGATTTGGCTACCATTTAGTGAAAACTAATGATAAACGCCATTCTATAGGTCAACTTAAGACAGCTCATATTATGATTGCGATACCTCAAAATGCACCTGCTGAGCAACAAGTGCAAGCAAAGGAAAGAATAGACTCAATCTACAGGCTTGTACTTAATAATGAGAACTTTGCAAATTTGGCACGAAACTATAGCCAGGATCCAGGAAGTGCTAGGAATGGAGGAGAACTTCCGTATTTTGGACCTGGCAGAATGGTTCCTGAGTTTGACAAAGCTGCATTCGCTTTGGCAAGAGATGGACAAGTATCAGAACCAGTAAGATCTCAGTTTGGTTGGCATATCATTAAACGATTGGATAAAAAGTTGGTTGGTACTTACGATGAGATGTTGCCCGAAATTAAAAATAAAATTAGCCGCGATGAACGTGGTAAAATTAGCCGCGATGTTTTTGTTAAATTGATGAAAGATAATTATGGTTTTTCTGTTGATTCCAGTACACTTAGAAGCATGGAAGGTATGTTAGATGAAAACTACTATGCAGGAAATTGGCAGATTCCCTTAACTCGTAAACTTGATCAACCACTCTTTCAATTTGCTGGACAGCTATATTCTCTCAGGTTATTGGCTGAAAAGATAAAAAGTAATCAAAAAAATCAGAGTAGAGTTACTTTTGATATTCTCGTTGAGAGGAATTTTAATGACTTAGTAGAAGAAACGATCATTTCATTCGAAGAAGAGAGACTTATAAAAGAAAATCCTGATTTTTTCTACTTGTTAAAGGAGTACTATGATGGAATTTTACTTTTTGAAATAATGGATAGAAATGTTTGGTCAAAAGCTGCCAATGATGTAGAGGGATTAACAGAATTTTACAATGATAATATTGATAACTATAAATGGGAAAGGAGAATACATACTATTAACTACATTTTACCATCTGAATCAATTGCAAAAAAAGCATATAAGTTAGCGGCTTCAAAAAAAGGTGTTCAACTTTCAAGTGATGATTTTAAAAAACAATTATCTTCGAATGAACAGGAGTTGATTACAATAGTTGATTTTGCTACTATACCAGAAGATATTGCAGTTAAAGGATACGAAAATTGGGCTAAAGGATTATCACCAATTATTCAAAACGAAAAAGGATACACTTTCCATAGATATATTAAGATGGAGGTTAATGAACCTATACCAATTAATGAAATACGTGGTAAACTTATCGCAGATTACCAAGAGTTTCTAGAAAAACAATGGGTTGATTCGTTAAAGAAAAAATATGAAGTGGTAATCAACGAAGAACTATTTAAACAAATTGCATCTAGCTTTAATTAACAAACCTTGAGAAATAGTTTTTTAAGTCTTTCGTTTTTATCAATTAGCGTAATTCAAAAACAATAACAAAAAGTATAATGCGAAGAAAAAGGGTTTATTGGAAGTTTTTGGTTTCCATATTGTTAATTTCATTTAGCTGTAATTATAAGAAACCTAATAATCAGAAGCCCATAGCGCGAGTGTATAACAAATACCTTTATATAACCGATATTAAAGACATTTTTCCTCAAGGTGTTAGTCAATTTGATAGTTTGCAAATTTTGACAACCTACGTTGATAGATGGGTAAGAAAGCAGTTAATGTTGCATAGAGCTCAAAAGAATTTAACAGAAGAACAGAAGAATGTTACACATCAGCTTGAAGATTACCGTTCATCTCTTCTGATTTTTAAATATGAGCAGGAGTATATTCGGCAAAAGTTAGATACAATTATACCCTACCATGAAATCGAACGTTTTTATGAGGATAATAATGCAAATTTTATCCTTAGCGAGAGCATTGTGAAGGCTCTTTTTATCAAGATAAATCTGGATGATACGTACTATGAAAGGATCAAGGGATTATATCGATCAACAAAAGAGGAAGACATTAAAAATCTAGATAACCTTGCCTACCAAGTGGCAGTAAAATACGATTACTTTAATGATCAGTGGATCCCCTTTTCCCGAATAGTCAAGGAACTACCTGAACCTATTACCAACCCAGAAACTTTCCTGTTGAATAACAGATTTATTGAAGTTAATGATGGGGTTCATGCTTACCTCATTCATCTCAGGGAAGTAATTCATAGGGGACAAGTGTCTCCATTATCATATGAGTATGAAAATATTAGAAGCATTTTACTTAATAAACGAAGACAAAGACTAATCATCGATCTAGAGTCAAAAATCTATAACGATGCCAGAAATTATAATCATTTTACAGTATATCAAGACTAAACAATAAGAATTAATAATGAAATTAGAAAACAAAACCATTAGGTATAGCCTTTTTTTAGTTTTTTTCCTGATAATCTCGAGTAATTCAACCTTCGCACAGTTTGTTATAGATCAGGTATTGTCCATTGTGGGTAACGAAAAGATTCTCCTTTCGGATATTGAGCAGGAAGAGTTGAGAATGAAGATGCAAGGTTATAACCCCGAAGGGGATGTCAAATGTGACATATTTGAGGATTTGCTGGTTCAAAAACTCTTGCTTCATCAGGCACAAATTGATAGCATTTCGGTAACAAATACTCAGGTTGAAAGTGAAATGGAACGCAGACTAAAATTCTTTATTAGTCAAGTTGGTTCTGAGGCTGCTCTGGAGAGCTATTTCAATAAAACAATATTTCAGATTAGGGATGACCTAAGAAAAGCCATAAGGGAGGCCCTTTTAACCCAACAAATGCAAGAGAAAGTGGTAAGCAACGTAACTGTAACACCCTCTGAGGTAAAAAAGTTTTTTAGAAATATCCCTAACGATAGTCTTCCTGTTATTCCCGAACAGTATGAGTACAGGCAGATATTGCTTTATCCTCCAGCCACGTCAGAAGCAAAATTTTTGGTAAGGGAACAGCTACTCGATCTAAGAGAAAGAATTCTTAAAGGTGAAAGATTTACCACATTAGCTGTTGCATACTCTGAAGATAGAGCAACCGCTACACGTGGTGGCGAGTTGGGTTTTCGCTCAAGGGAAGAACTGGTAAAGAGTTTTGCTGATGCAGCGTTTAATCTTAAGGAAGGACAGGTAAGTCAAATTGTAGAAACCGAATATGGTTTCCATATCATACAGATGATTGAGAAACGTGGTGATCAGGTAAATGTTAGGCACATCCTTATGAAACCCGTTTTTTCAATGGAGATGCTTTCGCAAACCCATAATCGCTTGGATAGTATTGCTAATCTTATAAAGTCCGATTCTATTAGTTTTATTAGAGCCGCTCAACTATTTTCGGAGGATGAGAAAACAAGGCTTAGCGGAGGTTTAGTTATTAATGCTCAAAAAGGAACCCCACTTTTCGAAAAAGAACAGCTAAATCCCTCTGATTATTACTCAATTCGTAACCTTTCAGCTGGAGATTTAAGCGCACCATTTGAATCGAGAGATGAACACGCTAACATCGTTTATAAGGTTATTAAACTCACTAGAGTTATTCCACAGCATATAGCCAATTTGGATGATGACTATGCAACTATTCAGCAAATAGCTAAGGGTCAAAAGCAGCAGCAGGAGTTCATAAAATGGATCAATGACAAGATTAAGAAAACATACATCAGGATCGATCCTTCATACAGTCATTGTGATTTTGAGATAAAGGGTTGGATTAAATAGATGATCGTTTTACCTAAATATATAAGCAAGAATTATTTATTGCCTTACCTTGCTTATATTATTTAGAAAAAAGTATTGCACCTTTCTTCTGAATCTTGCAAATGAAAATAAAATCATCAATCGCTTTACATCTAATAGCCATAGTGGCATTATCATTACTTAATTTATCATTTGCTTATGCCCAGCAGCGAAGGAAGATTTTTATTGAACATGCCGATTTAATGCGTAACCTCAAGAAGGACGGAGTTGAAATACGTAGGTTAATAGGTAATGTTGTTATTCGACATGACGATATTACAATGAAGTGCGATAGTGCCTATGAATTCGTTGGCTCAAACCGTTTCGATGCTTTTGGTAAAGTTATTGTCATTCAAGAGGATACGAGGCTCTATGGGGATACTTTGCATTACGATGGTAATTCAAAAACAGGTAGGGTTAGGGGAAAAATAGTAAGACTTGTTGAAAAAGACGCAGAGTTAGTAACTAAATTTCTCGATTTCAATACACAGGAAAACACAGCTTACTTTTATGGAGGGGGCATTATTACTTCAGAAGATTCAAAGTTCTCCTGCGAAAGGGGTGTATACTATTCTCGTAGAAAACAGTTTGCCTTTAGTGGAGATGTAGCATATTTAAATCCTGATTTACTGTTAAATACAGATTCATTAACTTACATTACTGATTTGGAGCTGATTTTCTTCTTTGGCCCAACACGAATTTATAGTAAGGATAATTTTATCTTTTGTGAGAATGGCTGGCACAACAGAAATGAACAGGAGTCAGAATTTCAGATTAATGCATACATCGATAACGGTAAGCAGCAGATATTTGGAGAGCGAATATTTTCAAGCAATAAAACAGGTTATTCCCAAGTAACAGGGAGAGGGTGTCTAGTTGATTCTACTCGAAATTTAAGAATATTTGGAGATACAATCAATTACTTTGACAATGAAAACTATTCTGAAGTAAAGAATAATCCCTTAGCTTTTTCAATTTCCGATGAAGGTGATTCATTGTATTTAAGAGCAGATTTATTTTTAGCAATTTCAGTTGAAGACACTCTTAATATTGATAATTCATACGATTTATTGCAAGGGATTGGAAACGTAAAATTTCATAGGAAGGATTTTCAGGGGATTTGTGATTCTATGGTTTACCATAGTACTGATTCAATTCTTCATATGTATTATAACCCAGTAATATGGAACGAGGATAATCAACTTAGTGCCAACTATATAAATTTCAAGTTCAAGGATGAAATGATATATCGAATGAATTTTATTGGTTCATCGTTTATCTGTTCGCAGGAAGATTCTACTCGGTTTAACCAGATTAAAGGAAGAGATATGATTGGTTTTTTTGCTGGGGGTAGATTATACAAATTAGATGTAGAGGGAAATGCTGAAACTGTTTACTTTGCAAGAGATAAAGGGATTTTAACAGCTGTTAACCGGGCCGAAGGAAGCAGACTTTCAATTAATTTGAAAGATAATAAGGTAAGAAGTATTATGTTCAAAGAAAAGCCAGTGGCAACCCTTTTCCCTTTGGATAAAGCCGAACCAGAAGATGTTTTCATAAGAGGATTTACTTGGCATATTGATAAGCGCCCTGCTATTTCAGTTATTATTCCAAAAGGTTTAAACATTGACTTTTATTTCCCTATTCAAGAAAAAGCTAAACTTTATCGCGATAAAAGAAAAAACCCTGATGATTCTTTGTAATCAGCAGGGTTTATTAAATTCCTAAAGAGGTAATGAATTTCCTATTAAAAATTCCTAATACTCGTCCTCATTAAAGAAAAAGTCTTCCTTGGTAGGATAATCTGGCCATATATCCTCAATACTTTCGTAAATTTCTCCTTCGTCCTCAAGTTCTTGCAGGTTTTCAATTACTTCAAGCGGAGCTCCAGAACGTATTGCAAAGTCAATTAACTCTTCTTTGGTTGCTGGCCAAGGAGCATCCTCAAGTTTCGATGCCAATTCAAGTGTCCAATACATGGGCTTCGATTAATTTAAACGTTTGAATATCAATATTTTGTGTATTTTTTATATTTGTGCAAATATATAAAAAAAAATAATTAAACCTTAGGATGCCAATTTATTTGATTAATATTTAATTTTTTTGAGAAAAATCTTGCGAGGACAAAGAAAAAATCGCTGAGACGATTAAGGTATTTAATTACATTGTCTTGTATTAAAGTTTCCTCTGCTAATCTAATTGTTATTCTTTCAGCCCTACGGCATATTGTTCTTGAAACATGGCACAACGAAATGGTTTGGTGTCCGCCAGGAAGAACAAAACTGGATAAGGGTTCAAGTTCCAATTCCATTTCATCTATTTTATTCTCAATGTATTCAATATCCTCATTAATAATTTGAGGTATTTTAACTTTACAATCACTACAGTCGGCTGCAAGAATGGATGCACAACTCATCAAACGATCTAGAATTTGAGTAAGAATATCCTTGTATTTGGAATCAATATCCTGATCTCTTAGAAGGGCAACGAAAGCTATTAATTCATCAATTGTACCATAAGCCTCAATACGTGGATGGTACTTGGGTACACGGGCACCACCTATCAACGATGTGCTACCATTATCCCCTGTTTTTGTATATATTCTCACGATTTATATTTAAGAAAATTGGAAATTTACTCCTTAAGGATTACTTCCTGAATCGTAATTGGATTGGGATTAAATGCATCCGATTCAACTAAACCATCGCGTAATCGAACGATTCTACGTGCATGGCGAGCAATTTCTTCCTCATGAGTTACTACAATAATCGTATTTCCTTGGTTGTATATTTCTTCAAAAAGATTCATTATATCGATGGAGGTCTTTGAATCGAGGTTTCCAGTAGGTTCATCCGCAAGGATTATAGAGGGATTGTTAACCAATGCTCTGGCCACTGCCACTCTTTGTCGTTGACCTCCCGAAAGTTCATTGGGTTTATGCTCCATTCTATCATTTAAACCAACATTTGTGAGTGTATTGGTCCCCATAATAATCCTATCAGGTTTACTAACACCTGCATAAACCAGGGGTAGCATTACATTTTCGAGAGCAGTATATCGTGGCAGCAGATTAAAGGTTTGGAAAACAAACCCAATTTCTCGGTTCCTTATCTCAGCAAGTTTATCGTCTTCCAATTTGCTTACATCTGTTCCATTGAGTATATACCTTCCATCTGTTGGAGTATCCAAGCAGCCAAGAATATTCATTAATGTAGATTTTCCAGAGCCTGATGGTCCCATTATGGCTACATATTCATTTTTGGCTATTTTAATTGAAACCCCTTCTAGAGCCTTAACTATAACGGTTCCAACCTTGTAGTACTTTTTGATACTTGTAATATCAATTAATAGTTCATCGCTCATAATAAAAGAATATTTTACTTAAAAATAATTAATTTTTTTATGACTTAATTAATCTCTAAAGGTTTATTGTGAAGTGTTGCTTTGGAATTCCTTTTCGGAAAAGGACAACACCAAAGTTGAAAAGATCAAAGCTGATTGATACGGTTTTGTGATCCGAAATTATTTGCCATGTTTTGTACATTTCCTTACTCCATCTAATATCATCAAATACAAAAACAGAATTTTCGTGCTTAAGTTCGCTGCATCGCTTGAAATACTTAAGCGTGGGTTCAGGTTTGTGGTTTCCATCAAATAATACAAGATCAATTTTTGGTTGCTTGTCAATGATCTTGACTAACGAATAGTCAAAGTCTCCTTCGTAAAGTTCTACATTTTTGCAGTCCATTGTTTCAAATGTTTTTTTTGCAAAGTATGCTCTTTGCCTATCACCTTCGAGGGTAATAATCTTTGCTTGTGGACATGCTTTAGCAAAATAAAGCGTGCTTATTCCAATAGATGTGCCTAACTCTAAAATGGTTTTTGCATCCAACCATTTGCAAAGACGGTATAAAAACGCTCCAAGTTTGGGTTTAATAGATGAAGTTCTAATCAATTCACCCAATGTGTAATTTTTTGAACCTTTAGAACTTCCTGCACCATGGCTACTTAACCCTACAAAATGCTGGGAGTTTTGATGTTCTTGTCTAAATTGTTCAATTAAAAGTAAATTGGAATCTAAACCATAATCTCTAATAACATCTTTAACGAAATGGTAAACAAAAGGGGAATGAATACCATGTCCTTCGGCTGATTTGGCTGTAAGTTTATAAAATAGAAATTCTTGTGCAATTTTAACAGTGTGTTCAATATCGATCATAAAAAAAGAATTTCTTTGGCAATTATTTAGATAGCGAAAATAATAGCTAATTTATTGTATATTGAATAGTAAATAGATTGTAAAAAAAAATGTTAGTTTAAATTAGATGAACTTAAAAACACTTATTTTATCAAAACTGACAAAAGTATTTAGATTTAATCAATAATATTTTAAAAATGTCTTAAAAAAGTTTTTTATTTGTAGTATAAATATATGAGAATTTATGCGTAGTATCCTTTTAACGCTAATTATTTTTTTGTATTCAATTTCTTTTGTATTAGGCAATCAGGAGGAATTGGGTAAGTTACCACTAAAGAACTTTTCGCATAGCGAATATCATGGGCATTTTCAGAACTGGGCAGTAATACAAGATCATCGGGGTATCATTTACGTGGCAAATAATAATGGTGTACTCGAATACGATGGCAAACAGTGGTCAAATATTTCTATCAATGGTTCTATTACAAGATCTTTAGCAATTGATGAAGCTGGGCGTATCTGGGTTGGTGCTCAAGATGAACTTGGATATCTAGCTGCCGATTCTTTGGGTCAAATGTCTTTTTATTCTGTATTACAATTTTTAGATGAAAATAAACCCATTGGGCTTGTAAGACAGGTTTTTGCGAGCCAAGATGGCGTTTACTTCAGTACCAATAGTTGTATTTATAGGCTTAAGGGAAATGAAGTGAAGAAATGGTACCCTAAAACCATATTCCATAGAACTTATTGCATTGCAGACAGTATATATTCATTTCAACCTGATATTGGTTTAACCATTTTGAAAGGTGACACAATGCTAATTGTGAAGGGTAGTGAAAATCTTATCCCCAAAAGAGTATACACTATGCTACCCTATGACAAGAAAAGGATACTAATTGGAACTCAAGCCGATGGGTTTTATCTTTTAAAAATATCCTACGATTCCGAAGAATCAGATAAAAATGAAGATTTACTAACACCTTTCAAAACTTCAGACGACGCTTTTTTCCAAAACAACTGGGTGTATAATGGAGTAAAGCTTCCAAACGGATGGTTTGCCATTGCGACCTATCGTGGAGGTGTTGTTGTAATTAATGATAAGGGAATGGTTCTACAATACATTGGAAAGGAACAGGGTATTCAGGACGAAACGGTTTGGCATTTAACTTTCGATAATCAGGAGAATATTTGGATTGCACTCAACTATGGGGTTTCTTATTCTGCATTAATCTCACCCATAACACATTGGGATGTTTCTTCTGGATTGCAAGGAGTTTTACAATCTGTAAACCGTTTCAATGGGACCATCTATGTAAGTTCCAATGCTGGTGTTTTTTATCTTGAAAATAAACATTTCCATAGAGTTGAGGGAATATTAGACCTTTCTTGGGATATTGTTACCGTAAAATCATCAGATGGGAAAACCGTTGCATTGGTGGCCACTGGTGATGGAATATACCAACTCGATAATGGAAAGGCAAAAAAAGTGACCAATGCCAACGATGCTGCATTTCGAATCCTTCCATCAAATTATCATAAGGATATCGTATATCTTGGACTTTATGATGGTATTGGTGTTCTTTCATATCAGAATGACCGATGGGTTTACATAGGTCGAATAAAGGGAGTTAGTAATCGAATTTATACTCTAACTGAAGATAATGAGGGAAATTTGTGGTATTCAGTACGCTTCAAGCATATTTCTTGTGCCAAGATTTCTAAACCCAAGAAATTGGTAATTGATAGCCAGGATAATTTTGATGAAATCCCTCATAATCCTCTATTAGATGAAGATACAAAACTCATTTTTGTTAATGGACATATAAAACTTTCAACCAATAAAGGTCTTGCATTTTTTAATGCAGAAAAAAAACAGTTTGAAGCAGACTCATCCCTTGGTGTAGAATTTACTTCCGGAGATACAGGCATTAGTATTTTTGGTTTAGATTCATTCTATAATATGTGGTTTGAGTCATCAAAGGATAGCTATAGTAGAAATATTGAACGGGCCATTCAAAACCCGGAAGGCTCATTCATCCGATTAACCAGTGAACTTAATGAAATACCAAAAGGGAATTTTTATGGCGTATACACAGAACCTGATGGAATATCTTGGATCGCTGGTGCAGATGGACTCTTTCGATTCGATCCGCAAATTGATAAAAGAGGAAGAAAAATACCCCGAGTGCTCATTCGTAAAGTTCTTGATGCACACAAGAAGCCAATTTTTAAGGGTGCTTTTCAACAAACTTGTTCCGATGGGTTTTTCCATTGCACAGGTTTAATTCAACAAAATACTGATATACCAATAATATCATATTCTGAGAATTCAATATCCTTTAATTTTTCCTCACCTTTCTTTGGACAAGAAGATAGGATGTTATATTCATTTATGCTTGAGGGATTTGAAAAGAATTGGTCGGAATGGTCATTATCATACACTAAAGAATATACAAATCTACCCTATGGAACATATAGGTTTTTAGTCAAAGCGCTTAATGTTTTTGAGGTGGAAGGTCCCATAGCAAGTTTTTCATTCTCAGTGAAACGTCCATGGTATCGACACCCTATGGTATATTTAAGTTACTTTATTGCTTTTATTCTACTCGTTATCCTATCGGTTTCTATTAAAACAAGAATGTTAAAAGCATCAAATATTAAACTTCAAAAGCTTGTTGATGAAAGAACCAATGAGATACTTCAAAAGCAGAAGGATATTATTGAAAAGAATGAGGAGTTACAACAACAGAAGGAGGAGATTTTATCTCAGAACGAAGAATTGTTACTAAAGAATATGCAAACCAATGCAAGTATACAATATGCTTTAACCATTCAACAAGCAATTTTGCCAGAGAAAAAGATAATGAATCTTTATTTCGAGAACTTTATTATATACAGACCCAAAGATGTTGTTTCAGGTGATTTTTATTGGTTTTCACACATTCCAATTAAGAATAATAAACCTGCTAAAGAAATTATTGCCATTGTCGATTGTACTGGTCATGGAGTTCCAGGTGCATTTATGAGCATGATTGGAAGCAGAATGCTCAGTGAAATTGTTAATGAAAGGGGTATTACCAATCCATCAAAAATCCTTATTGAACTTAACAAAATGCTAAACTTTGTTCTTCATCAGGATTCAACTGAAAATTTTGATGGCATGGATGTGGCTCTATGTACCATCGAAAAGGTTTCAAATAATAAGTATTCTATTTGCTTTGCAGGTGCAAATCGACCTATTAGTTACTATAAGAAGGAAAACTTAAAGATTGAAAATATTAAGGGAAATCGTAAGTATATTGGAGGCTTTTTACCTGACATTGATGAAAATTTCCAAGAGCATGCATTTGTTCTTGAAACTGGCGATTGTTTATTTTTTTATACCGATGGTTTGACAGATCAAAATAATGAGTTTAATAAAAAGTTCACAACTGGCCGGTTTGAAACAATTCTAGTTTCAAATATCGAAAAACCCATGATTAAAATTGAAAAAATTCTGGAGGATGCTTTCGATTCTTTTAAAGGCGATGTATTACAACGCGATGATATTACAGTTGTGGGCATTCGATTGAAATAAAAAATAGCTCATCTGGAAAATACTTTTTTAAATTTTATTTCCCCCCCTAATTCTTTTTTTCAAATAAGCATTACCTTTGTAATATTCGTGGTGAAGGGAATCCCGTGTAAATCGGGGGCAGTACCCGCTGCTGTAATCTCCTTAACTGTCGGACATTCTTGCCACTGTCTCGTTTTATTGTTACGAGGTGGGAAGGCCGATCCAACAGGGAGTAAGCCAGAAGACCTACCAACGGATAAACTTCAATTCGTAAGCTTTCGGGAAAAAAAGCTGAAGATATTTTTAAAGTCTTCTATTAACAAAGAAAATCCCAAAAAAATTACGGTTTGAAGGTTTAAAATTATTAACCTTTAAATCTTTTAACAATGAAAAGTTTAATCCGTCTTTTTTTGTTTGCGTTTATTGCGCTAGTGTCTACCCTTTTTGTTGCCTGTACTAAAGATGATATGACAAGGGAAATAGTCAATTTTCAGAATGTATTACTCAATCCAAATTCTTATTGGAATGGATTCGATGCTTCTGGTCCAATTACCATTGGTTCAGCAACTTTTAACAATCTATACATTGAAGATTGGGATTACTGGGAGGGTTTTGCATTATCCAACATGGTTGATATTACTACTCCGGGTTGGACTAACCAGTATAGCGCCTATGTGGATAATGGTGGAAATATACAAAATATTTATTCCATTTCATTTGTCAACAATGAGAGTTCAACCATTACCTTTAAGCATGATGTAAGCCTTATTTCTGCAAAGATTACCAACTCAACATATGCTTACTTTTCCATGCTTAACGGAAATGAATATTCTAAGAAGTTTGAAGAGGGTGATTGGTTTAAGCTGACAATTATTGGATTCGATGAAAATGAAGAAGAAAAGGGGAGGGTAGAGTTTTACCTTGCCGATTTCCGATCACCAAATAACTATATAGTTAGTAATTGGAAAAAGATTAGTTTGAATAGTATTAATGATGCAAGAAAAATTGTTTTTTATCTTGAATCAACTGACGAGAGTGACTGGGGAATGAATACGCCTGCATACTTCTGTATGGATGATCTGATTTTTGAATACATGGAATAAAAATCAAGAAAAAAAAATTCCAAAAGGTTATTTTTTAGCTATGCAAAAAGCCATACTTATTTTTATTTTTATTTATTTGCAGGTAAACAGTCTATTGTTTGCTAATAATCTAATAATTAGCAATGCTAATATAAATGGAAATACAATTGAACTTGAAATTTCGTGGGACAATGCCTGGAATTTTTTGCAACAAGGTGGCAGTAGCGATGCAACTTGGCTTTTTGTCAAGGGTAAAAACTCATCAGGAGTTTGGGTTCATATCGATTTGAGCATCGAAGCAAAAAATTACACTAGAATGCCTTCTTTAACCATTGAGACGGTCAGCGATGGGAAAGGGGTTTTTGTTTATGGACAAGCTAATGGTTCATACAATATTACAACAACCCCGATCAGCCTTAATTCTACAACGAACCTTTCGGCTTTCACCGATGTCAGGGTTTTTGCCATTGAGATGGTGCATATTCCACAGGGTGAGTATTTTTTGGGCGATGGGGTATCAATATCCTCTCTTGGTGATACTAATGGAAATCCTTTTCTTATTACATCCGAAGCAGCAATTAACGGAGATGAACTTAGTATTATAAATACCAATGAGCAATTTACTCCTGAAACTTTACCAACACTTATTCCTGACAACTTTCCTAAGGGTTATAAGTGGTTTTACGTTATGAAGTACGAACTTTCGCAGGTTCAGTATGTCGATTTTTTGAACACATTATCATTTACTCAGCAACAGAAAAGAACATCTTTTTCACCTACATCACCCTCTGGAACGTTTGCAATGGTAAATCCAAATCAACCCGACAGCCTTTATCGGAATGGAATCGCAATCAGTGTTTCAGGGTCAGTTTCTGGTACTCCAGCAATTTATGCCATGGATGGCAACGCCAATGGCATTTTCAACGAGGAAGATGATGGTTTGCATCGTGCTGCCAATTTTCTTAGTTGGGGCGATCTTAGCGCTTACCTCGATTGGGCAGCTTTGCGCCCAATAACTGAAATGGAATATGAAAAGATATGCAGAGGCGAATATGAACCTATAGCTGGGGAGTTTGCATGGGGCACGACAATGGTAACTAATGCCATTAATCCAATAAACGATGGTACAGTTTTTGAATCAGTAAGTGATGTACCCTTAGCAGGAAGCGGGTTGGCCAATCATGGAAATGTTGTTGCAATAGATGGCTGGGGACTTAGGGGTGTACTTCGTAATGGATTTGCAGCAAATGAGAGTACTAATAGAGTTGAATCTGGGGCAGCGTTCTATGGTGTTATGGAGATGAGCGGTAATGTATGGGAGTATACAGTAATGGTTTCTGATGAAGGGGTTTTATATTCAGGAACATGCGGAGATGGTTTTCTGGACGATAATGGTAATGCAAATCAACCATACTGGTGTAACTCAGACAGTGCATTTGGCGTATTACTCAAAGGTGGAGCTTGGGGTAGCACTATATCTGAAGTAGGTTCATGGCGCGATTTGGCCATTTCCGATCGGTTTTACAGCCATATTAAACCAACAATGCGCCGGAGCACAACGGGTGGTAGAGGAGGTAGATAGCAAACATTGATAACTTTAAAAGAATTGAATATGAAACAGCATTACATTCTTCAATCGATTATTACTGCAACGTTTGTTTTGATTTTGATATTTGTTTCTACAATTATTAAGGGACAAGCAAGTTTCGTTGGCGGTTTGGGTGGGGGTTACAGTATGGTTGAGGTAACCTCTGGAACAACTGGAATAGTTGAAATTCCTGCCAATTCTTTCGAAGTCACAATCTTCCCAAATCCTGTAAGCAAGAATCAGGTTTTAAAAGCAAAGATCAACGGTTTTGAAAAAAACTCAAAGATTAAAATAGTGGTTTCGGATATGATAGGTTTTCAAATCTTTATTCAAGAAGTTGACGTTGCATCTGAGATTAGCATTAATCTTCCCTTCGAAAAGTTGTCAAAGGGTATCTATCTTATCTCATTTCAGCACAGCAAGAACAAAATAACTCGACGATTTAGCTATACCGATTAGCAATTTACTTTTTAAAGGTAAAAAAAACCGCCAGGATCAAGAAGAAGAAAGCAATAACATGGTTTGTACGGATAGTTTCACTCTTAAAAGCGATCATGGTAAATCCCATGAAAACAATCAGGGTAATTACTTCTTGAATTACTTTTAATTCAACCAAGCTGAAAGGACCTCCATTTCCTTTATAGCCAATTCGATTTGCTGGTATCTGAAAAAAATACTCAAATAGTGCAATCCCCCAGCTAATCAGAACAATTGAGATAAGCCCAAGACCAGCAAACCACTTCATTTCTTTAAACTTGAGATGTCCGTACCAGGCGATGGTCATAAAGGTGTTGGATAGCACAAGTAGGATGATGGTAGATATTGTTCTCATAGTATTCGAAAAAATTGCGCAAATATATTTAAAAATACAGGAGGTTATCATCCTCAAAAAATAAATTTTCAAAGAGATAATATAATTTGAAACCCATTTTAGAATAAAAAAGAGCAACCTCGAAAACTTTCGAGGTTGCTCTTTGAATCATTAAATATTTTTTACATAACTCGGATTGCTATTTATCGCTGTAAGCGTAAATTTTAGCGGATAAATCCCAATTATTGTAGATTGTATGAAGATCATCCATGGTTAATTTTCCGTTGGTTAAAGGTTGTTTAACCATACTTTCCAACATTTGATCCAGGGTAAACACTTGTGCGACTTTTTGCTCCTGTTCCGATGATTTCATCATGATTTCCATCGCTTCCATCCCTTTAATGGCTTGAAATCCTGAAATGGTAGCTATGTAATCGGCTGCGTACTTTTGCGGATCATCATAACCAAAGGTTAGGAGGGTGGCTGCCATTTCTTCCTGTTGCGACTTGTCGAACTCCCTTAATGCCTCAGTTGCTTTAACAAGATTTTCAAGCATATCTACAGAAATTATCGAGTTATCTTTTGATATCCAGTTAACAGCTTTTTCGGCAGCCAGGGAGGGAAACTCTTCAGGTTTTAAGTACTTATCAACGGCACCAGAAGTTTCCTCGGTTTCTTCATCCATTGCTTCTTCAATTTCTTCATACTTTGCAGCCATCTCATCAGCCATTTTCTCAGCAGCCTTCTGCATTTCCTCCAATTTCCTTTCAATACGCTTACTGCCATAACCGGTAACCCTTTTGGCCACCTGACGGGTAGCTAAACCTATTACTATGAAAAAGACCAGAATTCCACCTAAAACGTAGCCCATTACCTTTGCAGATTGTTCTTTCCCTTTAAGTGTAAGGGTTAAACCAAAGAAAAGCATATATAGAGCGTAAAGGTTTATAGCAAGGCTAACAATTGTGCTTAGCGTTGAACTAATGCCACCTAAAACATTAAGAAATGCTGAAATAGGGAAAATCACCATTAGTGAAACAGCTACCCTGAAATTGGCCTCGTAATCGGTGCTACCGCTGCAAATGGCTGATAAGATTAAAACAACGACACCTCCAATGAAAGCTCCAATAACTGCTCCTACAATTGACATGATGAATGCACCAAACCCGAATGCTCCACCAATTATGCTGCCTCCTCCAATGTACATGTAGCTCCATATCATGGTGAATAGTCCTGCTATTGCTCCGTAGATAATAGCTTTTATTAGCGGTTCTACAAGTCCACCCTTAGTTTCAAGGTTAGCAAAATACTCCTTAGGGTTTAATAAAGCATTCTTAGAATCCTCAATAAACTTTTGAAAATTAAACTTTTTACTCTCTTCCATAACAGTTGATTTTAGTTAAATATTTAGGTTGATTTAGTTATTTCACTTTCAGAATTTGGGTTATTAAAAAACAAATGTATAGAATAAAGCGATATAAGTCAAATCATAATAATATACACAAGATGTTAAAAACCTGCTAAATGCTATATTTTTTTATACAATCATCCCAGTTTTAGCATATATTAAGTTTTAGATGCTTTTTTGGTTGATCATTGGAAAAGATTAGAGTAAATTTATCTTCTAATACTAAAAATTAATATTATGACAAAAAAACAGCTAAAAACAACAATCCTTAGCCTTGGATTTTTGTTTATCAGTTTTTTCATTGTCCATGCTCAGGACGAAAATAACGAGAAGTTAACACGACCTGGACGTTGCGATGTATCCGAAGTGGATAGCTACGTGAATAAATGCTTTGATGCATATGAGGAAAGCCAAAAAATTACCGAAGCTGTAAACTTTTTTAAGGTAGAAGGAGAGGGTGACTCTAAAGTAATACTTAATCCTAAGGGTGAACACATTTCAAAGACTGATGCACTTTTTCAGCTTGGCGAATTGATGGTAAGAGCAAAGAAGCAGAACGACAATATCCAGTCCATTCAGGATCTGCAGAAGCCTGCAACGGAGAGCATTAAAAAAGCCCCAATTGCCAAGAAACCACAGGCAACAAAAAACCTGAACAAGGGAAATGAAGCGTTAACAGAGCTTATGAAGGAAACCAAGAAGCAAATTGAGCAAATTGACAGGCAGATCACAGAGATTAAGGAGATAAACGATTAGTATTTAATCCTTTAATTGAATATTTCATAAAACGAAAAGACCTATCGAATATGGTAGGTCTTTGTTTATTTATTTTTTTATTCTTTTATTCTTGTGATCCGGACAGGATTCGAACCTGTGACCCACAGCTTAGAAGGCTGTTGCTCTGTCCAACTGAGCTACCGGACCAATTTCCTTTCGGGCTGCAAAAATAGAAAAATGATTTCAATACCCGAAATTATATTAAGATAATTACTAAATGTTTTATAAAGAACAATCCCTATCATGTTAATAATTATGATAGGGATTGCTTTTGAATTTGATATTTCAGGAAATGTTAAAAATTTATTTTAACAAAACCTTTTCCGTTTGTTCAAACAGTTCTCCAACAATTCGTACTAACATGAAGCTATTGCCATATAGGGTTAAATCAATAATTTCCTCAGGTTCATACTTTCTCAAAATTCTACCCGAAATGTCATATACCTCAACATATCTATAATCTCCGTCAACGTTTATTACACCTTCAGATGGATTTGGGTATAAATTGTAAAACTTATTCTTATCTAATTTATTATTTTCCACGCTGGTACCTGGAAGGTACTCAATAACAAAGTACAACTCGCTAGTACCAATTATGTCGTTCCATTCTCCTGCAATTCCAAGATTTTCTGTTCCTGATGGCCAGCCGCTTAAACCAATTGCTGCATGGTTTTGATCTGAATTCCAGTTATCTGGCTCTTTTGGAGAGCCTGTACTTGTTCCACCCCAGTTGTAGTATGCATTATCAACAGGTTGACCATCGTCATCACCATTTGCTCCTTGTCATGACCAGAAGTGGGTTCCAGTATTGTCATTATTTCCATCCCATATCCAAGTTCCCTCAACATTCTGATCGGATGCTCCAATCCACACATAGGCAATATTTCCTCCGTTTGGCACTGCGGTATAACTTTGCGATACTTGAGCACCATTTATAATCCCATTATAAACGGCATTTTGTTCATTCACATCATTTATTTCTACCAAGAAACCTCCGCGCTCAACAGCACAAACTACTGCATTAATCCAAGTTTTTAATTCTTTAACTACTTCATATTTTGTGTTGTTATCGAAGAATATGTAAACATTATTGCTGTTTGCACATTGAGAGAATAGTCGGGTTGTAATAATCAACCCTAAAAGCAAATGGATAAAAATTTTCATAGTTTATAAGTGTTTAATTTATGCCTACTCTTTAAAAGGATTTTAAGCAATCTCCTTAAATACTATTTAGCTCCTTTTGCATATATGACCTGAAAGATACTTTTTACCCTATTTTTTTAGCTTCTGAGTACCATATGTCCTATAGCAAGTTCTTTTTTATTAAAACTTTAAGGCTTTTATCATATATTTGCCGTTCTTAGAAAAAATGTAAAACAAAATATACCATGAAAACTACTTTCTTATCGTTGCTCATAGTTGTACTAGCTGTATTAGGTTTTAGAGGCAATGCTTGTACTAGTTACCTTATAACCAAAGGGGCATCTACCGATGGCTCAACCATGATTTCATACGCAGGGGATTCGCATATACGTTATGGTCAATTGTATTTTCGTCCCCGAGCAACTTGGCCAGTGGGCGCAATGCAAACCATTTACGATAGAAGTTCAAACAAACCCTTAGGGCAAATACCTTATCCTGGCGAAACCTATCAGGTAATTGGATTTATGAACGAATATCAGGTGTCTATTGGCGAGAGCACTTTTGGTGGTAGGAGCGAGTTGAGCGATTCCACCGGAATAATAGACTGGGGCAGCATAATGTTTCTTGGTCTTCAACGAGGCAAAACAGCTCGTGAAGCTTTAAAGGTAATGGTTGAACTGGTTGACCAATACGGATATTACAGCGATGGTCAATCGTATTCAATCGCCGATCCTAACGAAGTTTGGATTCTGGAATTGATAGGGAAGGGGGTGGATTTAAAAGTAGACCGGAAAACCAAGAAAAGCTTCAATGCCAACAGAGGTGCGGTGTGGGTCGCCATGCGTATTCCCGATGGATATGTTAGCGCTCATGCAAACCATGCTCGCATTACAACCTTTCCAATGGAAGATGGCGTGAAATCAATCAGCTCAAAAAATCTTGATAAGATTTTTGATCCAAATATTGAGATTGTATATGCTTACGATGTAATTGATTTTGCCCGCACTAAAGGATATTTTGATGGGAATGATATAGATTTTAGCTTTTCGGATGCCTATGCTCCCCTTGATTTTGGCGCAGCACGATTTTGCGAGCTACGGGTATGGGCAATGTTCGATCAGGTGAATGACAATATGAAACAGTATTGGGATTACGCCACAGGCATATCGAAAAGTCCCCGGATGCCATTGTATATTAAACCCAACAGAAAATTAAGTCCACGCGATTTGATGCATTTTAAGCGTAACTACTTGCAGGGAACAGAGCTGGATATGACCAAGGATATTGGAGCAGGACCTCATGCTATGCCTTACAGGTGGCGACCACTTACCTGGAAGCATGAGGGTAAAACCTATTTTAACGAGCGGGTTACCGTTACCCAGCAATCGGCTTTTTCGTGGGTTGCTCAGATGCGCAATTGGTTGCCAAATCCAATTGGTGGAATATTTTGGTATGGGGTTGACGATGCAGGTTCTTCGGTACACGTTCCCTTTTACTGTGGAATGACCAGCGTACCATATTCATTTTCTGAGGAGAATGGCGATATTCTAACCTATTCAGACGATGCGGCTTTCTGGGTTTTTAACCGAGTTGCGCATACAGCTTACCTATTTTACGATAGGGCAATAGTTGATATTCGAAAAGCACAGCAAGAGTTTGAGGAGAGGTTCGAAGCTTTAATTCCTGCCATTGATGCTGGCGCTCAGGAATTGTTTAAAAAAGATCCCCTGCTTACAGCCCAATTTCTTACCGACTTTTCTCATAGTTGGGCTAATAATGTGGTTAACCATTGGCGCGATTTGGGCAACTTCCTTCTAGTTAAATACCTCGATGGCAACGTGAAACACGAAAAAGATGGAGAATTTTTACGTAACCCATGGGGTTTTCCTCTAAGTCCAAAACATCCTGATTATCCTGATAGCTGGAAGAATAATCTTATTGAGAAAACCGGAGATCAATTCCTGCAGCCTGATCAATAAAAAAATCTTTAAACAAAAATGATTATTCGATGAAAACCATACTTGTAAAGATTAGAGAAACGTTAAGTAAGATTTTTATTCGATCGCTTGACTATGTCGAAATAATTGGAAATAAGCTACCCCATCCTGCCACCCTCTTTGCTCTTTTGGCGTTATTCGTTGTTTTAATTTCTTGGCTGGGGCATAAGCTGGGTGCCCAAGCAATTCATCCGGTTGAGGGTACTGTTTTCGAAGCAAAAAATCTCATGAGCGCAGAAGGCTTTAGGTGGATTTATAGCAATATCATCGATAATTTCCTTCGATTTCCACCTTTAGGTTATGTGCTAGTTGTAATGATTGGTATTGGGGTTGCCGAAGGATCAGGTCTTTTCGATACCATGATTCGTTCACTTGTTCTAAGTGCACCCCAAAAGCTGGTAACAGGAGCAATAGTACTGGCAGGAATTCTCTCGCACTTAGCTTCTGAGGCTGGATATGTAATCCTTATTCCTTTGGGTGCCATGATTTTCCATGCTATAGGCAGACATCCAATGGCTGGATTGGCAGCTGCCTTTTGCGGTGTTAGCGGTGGTTTTGGAGCAAACTTTTTTATTGGTTCAATAGATCCTGTCCTGGCAGGAATTTCGGAATCGGCAGCTCAGATGATTATCCCCGGTAAGATCATTAATCCAGCCGTAAACTACTATTTCATGTTCGTTTCGGGCTTTTTGATTGTGCTCATTGGTACTTGGGTAACAGAGAAAATAGTTGAGCCTCGTTTGGGGAAATATCAGGGTAAAGCGGAGAAACTGCCTATAGAACAGCTATCCCCGAAGGAAAAAAAAGGTTTACGATGGGCAGGAATATCGGTTTTAATTACGCTTATTGGATTTGCGCTGACTGTTATTCCCGAGAATGGATTGCTCAGAGATCCCGAAACAGGCTCGGCATTACACTCACCATTCTTGAATGATATTATCATAGCCATATTACTGATATTTTTTATTCCAGGTATTGCCTATGGTATAACCGTTGGTACCATTAGAAGCGATAAAGATGTGGCCAAGCATTTAGGGAAGTCAATGAGCGGTATGGGAAGCTATATTGTGCTTGTTTTCTTTGCAGCCCAATTCGTTTACTTTTTCAACTATAGCAATCTGGGTATTATTTTTGCGATAAAAGGTGCGCACACCCTTCAAAGCGTTGGTTTAACAGGGATTACGCTAATAGTTGCTTTTGTTTTACTCTCGGCATTCATTAATATGTTCATGGGGAGTTCATCGGCAAAATGGGCTATTATGGCTCCCGTTTTTATCCCAATGCTTATGCTTATCGATCCTCCCTACCACCCTGGGCTCACCCAGGCAGCATTCCGTATTGGAGATTCAGTTACAAATCTTATAACTCCAATGATGAGTTACTTTGCGCTCATTGTTACATTTGCCCAAAAGTACGATGAAAAGTATGGCGTGGGAACCATTATTTCCACAATGCTACCCTACACAGTTATGCTAACCATTGGCTGGATTGCATTGCTGGTAATTTGGATGCTCATAGGAATACCTCTGGGTCCCGATGGCCCCATTTATGTGCCTGCAGAGTATTTATAAGTAAAAGACTATATTAAAAGTTTTCAAGGAAACTTATTAAACGAATACTTTTAGGCTGGTCTTTACTGGATGATCGTTTACTGAATGGCATTTTTCAAATCGAAATCGATTTGAATTATCAGTTCTCTTGCTTTTCGTAAAGAGTAGCTGAAAACGGATAGGTCTTCAGAGAACTCAACGGTCCACTCATTATCACATATACGTTCAAGCATATTGCATGTGAAATCATCCGCAGGGAACACCTGTTTGTAGGCAGAGCCATTTTTTGTGCCATAACCCCCATAAAGGTTTAGATCCTCAGGTGAACCGTCATCATGCCGATGATCGTGCCGAAAACGAAGCGTGTTTTCTCCTTCCATGATCAACATCCAAGTACGCGAAGAATTGTTTCCAACCTTAAAAGGGATATAAACAGCAGTATCAGTAAATTCTCGAACGTGCATTATCAACTCCAGTGATGCCCAACTTTCCATTCCTTCGGCAATAAAAACCTCTTTTCCAGCATATTTTTTCCCTTCAAGCAATTTAAAATGATTGAAAAATTCTTTTTGCGGGTTGATTTCATGTCCTTTAGATTGTGTTTTAGGAGATTTTTCAACGCAGGAGAATAAAAACATTGTTATCAAGGTAACCAATGTTATACAAACATTCATTTTCATAGCTTAGATTTTATATTAATAATAGTTGATATTTGTTTTATTAACAATTAGAAATAATTTTAAAGCATTGTTATATAAGCACATATTGATATAGTAAAAAGATACGCTTTAACTATTAATCCAATCGTTTGTAACTTTTTGTCATGCCTTGGAGTAAGTTAATTGGCTAAGATAAAAAAATAATTATATTTGCCACCGAAAATTAAAAAAGCGAAAATATTATTAACTAAAAAACACTAGATCATGCTTAAAGGTCACCCGAAAGGACTACTGGTTGCATTCTTCTCGAATATGGGAGAGCGATTTGGATTTTATACAATGATGGCTATTTTGGTACTATTCTTACAGGCAAAATATGGCTTATCGGAAAGTGTTGCAGGCGATTACTATAGCTGGTTCTACTTTGGCATATACGCCCTTGCTCTTGTGGGAGGTATTATTGCCGATGCAACCCGTAAATATAAGTTTGTAATTCTAATAGGAATTATAATTATGTTTTCAGGGTATGTGCTAATGGCATATCCCACACAAGCCGATGTGAGCTATTTGTGGTTAAGTTTATTGGGTTTGCTCACCATTGCGCTAGGAAACGGTTTGTTCAAAGGGAACTTACAGGCAGTTGTTGGTCAAATGTACGATGATCCCAAATACTCGAGCGTTCGCGATACAGCATTTATGATTTTTTACATGGGTATAAATATTGGTGCATTTTTCGCTCCATTCGTAGCCACCGGGATTCGTAACTGGTTCCTATCAACACAAGGTTTTCTTCACGATGGTAGTTTGCCGGCTATGTGCCACGCATTTACCCGTGGTGAACTTAGCGATTTATCAGCATTCCAAAATCTTGCTGATTATGTTTCAGGAGCACCTGTTGCCGATCTTTCAGAATTTGCATCAAAGTATATTGATGCTTTTGCCAAGGGTTATAACTATGCATTTGGGATTGCCGCAGGAGCCATGGTGGTTTCACTTTTAGTTTACATAATCTTTAATAAGTACTTACCAAGTGTTTCTAAAGAAGTTGCAACCAACGTAACCAAGGAGAATGGAAAATCAAAGGCCAACTCAACTGCCAGCCCAGTGGCAATACTTTTGGCTTTAGGCTTAATGGTTACATCCTCTGTAATTTTCTATATTCTGATGAAAGACGTTGCTCTTGGTGCTGCAGTTGGTTTATTTATAGGTTTTGTTGCCTGGATAGTGCAAATATCCACAAAGGAAGAACGTCCACGGGTAATGTCGTTAATTATGGTATTTATAGTGGTAATCTTTTTCTGGATGTCATTCCATCAGAATGGCTTAACGCTCACTTTTTTTGCGCGTGATTACACTGTGAAAACTGTAGGGGCATTCACTAACGTATTCTTTAACCTTGAATCCATTTTATCGTTTATAGGTGCTCTTGCCGGCTTCTTTATGATTCTTAGCCGTAAGGCAATGTCTCAGAAATTGATTGGTGCTGCTATGTTTTTGGGGTTAGGTTATCTAACCTACTACTTTATTTCCGGTTATACTTCAGAGAATGCCATTGCTCCAGAAGTGTTCCAGTCGTTCAACCCACTTTTCATTGTTGCGTTAACTTTTCCTGTTATGGGTGTTTTTGCATGGATGCGTAAGCGTAATTTTGAGCCATCAACCCCTAAAAAAATTGGTATAGGGATGATTATTGCAGCAGTTGGATTTGTTATTGTTTTGGTGGCTTCAATTGGTTTAGTATCTCCACACGAACTGCAGTACATTGATGCTAGTGCTATTACAAAATATAACCCAGTACCTGATACTTCTAGGGTAGTTCCCTACTGGTTAATAAGTAGTTATCTTGTACTAACCATTGCTGAACTTTTCCTAAGTCCAATGGGATTGTCATTCGTTTCGAAGGTTGCCCCCCCACGTTTTCAGGGCTTAATGCAGGGTGGCTGGCTTTTGGCTACTGCTGTTGGGAATAAATTCTTATTCATTGGCAGTAAGTTCTGGGGCAGACTAGACTTGTGGCAACTTTGGGCTATTTTCATAGTATGCTGTCTGTTATCAGCATTATTCATCTTCTCAATCATGAGAAGGCTCGAAGAGGCTACAAAGTAAATCTTAATAACACATAATTATATTGAAGGGACTCATTTATGAGTCCCTTTTTTTATAATATTACCTGTTAAACAATTCCTAACAAATGCTTGTTATGTAATTAATTATAGTATTTTTATGTGTTTTTTTTATGTTTTTTTCTATGTATATAACTTAAAATAAATAGTATGTCAATTATATTGATTAAGAATGCTGAGGTTTATTCACCCGATTATTTGGGGAAAAAAGATGTACTTCTGGGGGGCAAAAAAATTATTGCAATTGAAAATTCTATAGAACCTCCTAAAGGAGTAGCATGCGAAGTAATTGTAGCTACAGGGCTAAAGCTAACACCTGGTTTTATAGATGGGCATGTACATATTGCAGGCGCTGGTGGCGAGGGAGGTCCTGCAACCCGAACCCCGGAGTTACAGCTAAGTATGCTCATTGATGGTGGAGTAACCACTGTAATAGGCTGTTTAGGCACCGATGGGATGACCCGAAGCGTGGAGAGTGTGCTGATGAAGGCTAAAGGTCTTAAGGATGAGGGTGTAACGGCATGGATTTACACTGGCGCATACCAAATCCCCACCCCCACTATCACCGGCGATGTGGGACGTGATATAGCATTAATCGATGAGGTTATAGGTGTAGGCGAAGTGGCCATTTCCGACCACCGATCATCGTTCCCTACCACAGAAGAACTAATACGCATTACTGAACATGCACGTGTTGGAGGAATGCTTGGAGGCAAAGCAGGTATTATCAATATTCACATGGGCGATGCCAAGGACCCCTTCAAGCCAATATACGATGCTGTAGCCAAAAGCGAACTCAACTTTAAGCAATTCTACCCAACCCACTGCAACAGAAATGACTACATCTTTGAGGATGCCAAGGAGTATGGAAAAAAGGGCTGGGTTGACATTACAACAAGTTCCTACCCATACTTTCCCCAGTACGAGATTAAGCCCTCCAAATGCATAAAGTTGCTCACCGATGCAGGAGTTCCCCTTGAACATATCACATTTACTTCCGATGCTTGTGGATCGTTACCAGATTTCGACCCCGTAACCGGCGAATTGAAACAGCTTGAAATGGGATTACCCTGCTCCAATCTCCGTGAGGTGGTTGATGCGGTGAAGGATGAGGGAATACCCCTTGAAAAAGCATTGAAGGTTATAACTTCTAACCCTGCTGATGTTTTAAAACTCAAGAACAAGGGAAGGATTGCTGTAGGCAAGGATGCAGATCTTCTGCTTTTTGACAACAACTTCAAAATTAAGTATATGTTTGCAATGGGTGAGTTCATGAGCAAGGATTACAAGGCAATTAGAAAGGGCTCTTACGAATACTAATCCAAAATAATCTTTCACAACCTTTTTTACCATTACCCGTCTGACTAACAAGTCAGACGGGTTTTCTTATTTTATTAACATGTTTTGCTTGTTTTATCTTTCATTTATTTGCACAAATTACTTACAAAAAATTACGAAATTTTACGGATTGATTCAACCTATTATTGAAACTACTTTTACAAAAAAAATTAATGTTGTTGAAACATTTTTTTCTAACAAGAACGTGGAATAAAAAAATCATAAATTTACTATTGAAAACAATTCCTTATACTAAGCTCCAGCTAATAAAGGCCGAAAAACTCCTGAGCGAGAATAGAGTAGACGAATGCTTTGGAGTGTGCAGGGAGATTCAGCAATTGGTTGATACACTGGTTGTGGATGAGTCGAGTGCTTGCGTTGTTGCCAGTTTAAAGGAAAAGTATTCAGCCATTTTACGGAAGTTAAACCTAATTATGGCAAACAGCATAAGGCAGAAAAATTATCAGCATAGACAATAATCACTAACCTAAAACCAACAACAATGAAAAAACTTCTACTTCTTCTCACCGCCACCCTACTGCTATGCAGCAGCGTTGTGGCACAATTTGCTGGTGGTGTCGGCACCAAGGCCGATCCTTACCAGGTGGCCACAGCGGAGCAGCTTAATAGCGTCCGTAACTATCGCACAAACCATTTTGTGCAAACGGCTGATATCGACTTGGTTGATTATCCCAACTGGGAGCCCATTTGCAACTCCTCATCCAAATTTACTGGCAGTTTCGATGGGGGGGGCTACACTATTAGCAACCTAACATATAGTAATTCATCAGGTTATCACATTGGACTTTTTGGTTATTTTCAACCTGCTACGTCTGGAGATTATATTAGGAATGTGAATTTAAACAATGTAAGCATCAATACAGGTGGATCAACTATTGGAGCTGTTGTAGGCTACTGCTACTACGCAACCATTCACAATTGCAGCATGAATGGTAATATCTCGGGAGAAAATATGATTGGAGGCATAGTTGGCAATGCAAGCTATATGGTAACAATAAGCAATTGCTATGCCGACGTTTCAATAAATTCTATATATGGTTCCAATGGAGGAATAGCAGGAGGAATGGGTTATGATAACTGTAGTATGAGTCAGTGCTTTGCCAAGGGAGTGATATATGGCTCAGGTCAGTATAACGGTGGTTTGGTTGGCAGCTTTGGTCTAGGAGGTGCTGGTTATATCGAAAACTCTTATAGCGCAGTTGATGTAATTGGTGACTTAAACAGCTCCGGATCAGGAGGTATTGCAGGAAGCATAGTTAACAGCTCTAAGACCATTAAAAACTGCTTTAGTACTGGCTTAGTTCAGGGAGGAAATTCAGTAGGTGGCATTACAGGATACATAAACAATGGCATCGTTAAAAACAGTTTTTCGACAAACTCACGGATTAACAACACCATTATCAATCAATGGGTTAGTACTGGTAGAATTTGCCCAAACGATTTCGCTTCTACTCTCTCAAATAACTATGCCTGGGAGGAGATGTACGTTAACTCCGATAAAATAACCGATGGAACCCTAAATAGTATAAATGGAGAAAACATTACCCTGGCAGACATTCAGGATATTAACTTCTACACCAATACCGACAATTGGTACGAAGGAGGGGTTTGGAACTTCACCGACATTTGGGAATTAAACCATAGCATATCGCCATATCCAATTTTAAAAGCGATACCTGCTGCTTTCCAAAACATTAAGCACTCGCAGGGAATATTTTGGGTTATACCATTTGCCCACGGAATTAACCAAACCATCGAAGCCCCCGTTTTGGGAGGTTTAAACGCCATTACCTACCAATCGTCGAACCCCGCAGTAATTGAGGTTGTTGGAAATACGCTTGTTACCCATTCGGCTGGTACAGCCGACATTACGGCAACTATTGCCGAGAGCGAATTCTACGCTGCTAACTCAATTACCCAAACCTTTACTGTTTACCAAAACGGAACAGGCACTAAAGAGGACCCTTTCCTTATTAGCACTGTTGAGCAGCTAAACAGCATACGCAACAACCTAACTATGCACTATAGGCTTGCAAACGACCTCGACCTAGGAGTTGCTCCCTGGAACGTGGGCGAAGGCTGGCAGCCAATAGCGCAATATGACCCATACAATTTTTCTGGCAGCTTCGATGGAGCAGGTTTCACCATTAGCAACCTAACTATTAATCGCCCCGACGAATCTATGGTAGGGCTGTTTGGCAAGTATTGCCCCGCCACACCGGGCGACAGCATTAAGAACTTGACTTTACAAAATGTGAGCATTATTGGAAATTCATACACTGGAGCACTTGCTGGCGAAGCCAACCAAGCGCAAATATATAATTGCCACAGTTCAGGTAGCGTTTCAGGGCCCTATTTTGTTGGAGGCGTGGTTGGAGTTCTCGATTATTATGGATGGGGGAAAAGCGGTACACCAATTAACTTTGGCATTACCTACTCCTCTAGCTCTTGTAGTGTAGTTAACAATACTACAAACAATTACACCGGAGGTATTGTAGGGTACATTGAGGGCGAATACGACACAAAGAAAGAAGATAAGGATGCACCCAAAACCCGCGGAGCAAAAGCCGAACCTTACGAGAATGCCATTCTTGCCCATTGTAATTTTACAGGAACGGTTAATGGTGGTGATCGCTCAGGCGGAGTTGCGGGGTATGCTACCTTCTCAACCATATCCGATTGTCAATCAAACATTACGCTAAATTCAACTGGAAGCTTTAATGGAGGGGTAATTGGTTATGCTTACTACTGCGACATTACCAACTGCCATTCCGAGGGCAGCGTAACAGGTAGTGGCTATTCGGGAGGAGTAATTGGCTATTTGGAAAACTCCAGTATTTCATACAGCACAAGCTCTGTAAATGTTGATGTTGGCAGCTATTCCGATGCGGGAGGGATTGCCGCCTATGCAATGTCTTCGAACATAAGCCATTGCACTGCAACTGGTAGCGTTACGGGATACAATGAAATTGGGGGAATTGTTGGGAATGGCGATGGTAATATCGAAAACTGCTCAAGTTCTGGCGTTATATCGGGTGTAACCCTAGTAGGTGGTATTACCGGCGCAATTGGAGGTGGAAATATTAACGGCTGCACCTTTACCGGTGAAGTTTTTGGCGAAGATACTAAAATAGGAGGCATTGTTGGAATGATGTATTCCGCATCTGTTAGCAATTCAACCTCTTCGGGTATTGCAATAGGAGAAAATAATGTTGGTGGCATAGCAGGCTCATCCGAAAACTCCACCATAACAAGCTGCACTTCATCAGCCGAGATTACTGGAAACAGCTACATTGGCGGAATAGTTGGAAACTTTTACGCTGGCACCGACCTAGAAGTATTTACTATAAATGATTGCAGCTTCTCGGGCAGTATTTCTGGAACACATAGAGTTGGTGGAATTATTGGAAGTTCGAGCATCTCGATGAAAACGACTGCCGTTTTCGAAATTACCAACTGCCACAATACAGGTAGCGTAACAGGAACAAATAGTATGATAGGCGGCATTGCAGGGAAAACAGGATTCACCAATATAACAGGCTGCACAAATACCGGCTCAATTGATGGCAAAACCGCACACCTTATAGGTGGAATTGTTGGATTTTTTCAGAACGGAATAATTGACGACTGCGAGAGCTCGGGCGATATATCGGGAAGCAATTTTATTGGCGGAATTACTGGCGGTTTTGACCTTGGCCCATTTAAGAACGAGAGCAAAGACGAAAGTGATAAAAGTATCATCTATGGAATTAGCAACTGCACAAGTTCGAGTAACATTAATGCTTTAACAGATGATGTTGGAGGGATTGCCGGAGGAATTAGTAATGGTTTTATAAGAAACTCAGGCAGTACAGGTATTATTGATACCCAAAATGGCAATAATATTGGCGGAATAGCGGGCACAAGTGTAAACGCTTCTTTAATCGAAAAATGTTTTAGCCTTAGCCAAATTACTGGCAAAAGTTATGTTGGTGGTATTGCTGGGTATTTGAGTTCAGGGCAAATTGCCAACAGCTACTCCACAGGAAAGGTTGAAAGCAAAACCAGCAACAGGGTTGGAGGTGTTGTTGGTTATACCCTCTCGGGAGCAACTATTGTTAGCTGCTACGCTACGGGCATTGTTTCAAGCATAAACCAATCGGGCGGAATTGCAGGCGATATGATCAGCTCAACCATTAAGAACAGCATTGCCTTAAATGCCAAAGTACTTTCCAATGGGGGCGCTGGCCGCCTAATATGCGACAATGATGGCGCAAATACATATATTAACAACTACGGTTGGGATGGTCTATATGTAAACAATGAAACGGAAACGGGTGGAGTTCTAAACAACGAGTACGGTCTCGATGCTACAATAACCCAGCTTACCAGCGAGGAGTTCTACACCACTCCAGCCAACTGGGACACCGAAGAATGGGATTTCACCAATACTTGGACTATTGATCCAGAGGTTTCGCCATATCCAGTTCTTAAAAATTTGGATTTAGTTACACAAACCATTCAGCATGCTCAGGTAATTACATGGCCACAGGTGCTTAGCGGAAGCATTGATGATGAAATTGAATTAACCGCAGCTGGCGGTGTTAATGCAATTACCTATACCTCTTCAAACCCCGACGTGGCAAGCATTGCGGGGAATATAATGACTGTTCACCAAGCTGGCAGTGCCGATATTACAGCCACCATTGCCGGAAGCGAGTTCTATACCCCAGCAACGATGACCCGCATTGTAGTGATTTACAATGGAGATGGAACACCCGAAAACCCCTACGAAATTAGCACCCTCGAGCAGCTTGATGGCGTGCGCAATAATCTAGCCGCCCACTACAAGCTGGTGGCCGATATCGATATGAGCCCCTTTGAGAACTGGGAGCCCATTGGCACGCAGGGCACACCATTTACAGGAAGTTTCGATGGCAATGAGCATATCCTTAGCAACCTGAATATCCACGGCAGGGAGCAACTTACAGGGCTATTCGGGTGCTTTATACCCGAATCGGAGGAGCATAACTACATTAAGGATTTAACCCTTGCTAATGTGAACCTTTCTGCTGAATCGCACATTGGAGCCCTTGCAGTAGAAACAGAAGGTGGGGTTATTCAGGGCTGCAACGTATCGGGTGTTATTAAAGGCAATGGAGGCGATTATATTGGGGGCTTAGTGGGCACCTCTTTGGAAACACAATTCAACCAGTGCATTAGCTCTGTATCAATTGATGCCTACAGCAATGTTAGGGTAGGTGGAATTGTTGCCTACGAGGATGGCGATGGAACTATTTCGTATTGCTCCTTCACTGGTAGCATATCGGGCGACTGGAACACCAATAATCTGGGAGGAATTGTAGGCGAAACCTACGGCAGCATAAGCAATTGCAGCAACACGGGTAGAATAAAAGGCGCATACAATGTTGGAGGTATTGTGGGATATAGCGTTGGTACCAACACCATTGATGGTTGTCATAACTCTGGTAATGTTACTGGAAACACAATTGTTGGTGGTATTGTTGGTTATGCACAGGGAATAATTATTACTGGCTGCTCTTCGTCGGGTTCAATAACTGCAACTGAAATGGAAGCAGGGGGTATTGCTGGTTTTTCAACTCTATCAAGCATAAGCCTATGCTACAATTCGGGCAAAGTAACCAGCCCAAATGATACAGGCGGAATTATTGGTGATGCACAGGAGAGCGAAATTGACCAATGCTTCAACACTGGTGATGTTATAACAAATAGCTATGCAGGAGGTATTATTGGCAATATTTATGAATCAACAATCATTACCAATTGTTATTCCACAGGTGAAATTAAAGCTTCGAATAATAATGCCGGTGGCGTTTGTGGTGGGGCATCTGAAAGTGAAGTTTCCACATCGTATGCAACTGGGAAAATTCTAACCCAAATCAGTCATGGTGGCGGTATTGTTGCCAATGTAAACTCTTCAGCCATAAAGAATAACTTTGCTGCCAATGCACTGATTGAAGATAACGGTGACCTAGATCGTATTTCAGCCGAAACCGCAGCATCAACACTAAGTAATAACTATGCATGGGACGATATGTATGTTGGTGGAGTTAAAATTATCGATGGCACGTTGACTGATAACAATGGACAGAATGCACCTTATGCCCAACTTAGCAGCGAAGCATTCTACACCACAGGCGGCAACTGGGACACCCAACCCTGGGACTTTACCGATGTTTGGATTATGGATGCCGAAATATCGCCCTATCCTGTTCTAAAAGCAATGGATATGGATGCACAAAAGGTAAAACACCAGCAGGGGATATTATGGGATCAAGACATTACTGGTTTGAACATAGAGGATGAGGTGCCTCTAACTGCTGTGGGCGGTGCAACTGGTTCAATAATTTACTACTCTTCATCTGACCCAGCTGTTGCAAGTGTTACCGAAGGTGTTTTAACGGTGCATGCTGCTGGGGGAACCATGATCACTGCATGGGTCGATGGCAACGAATTTTTCCGCCCCGACAGCGTTATGAAATCGCTTGTAATTTGGGAAAGCGACGGAACAGAGAGCGACCCGCACGAAATTTGGAATCTCGCCCAGCTCGATGCTGTAAGGCTCGATTTAAATGCACACTACGTTTTAATGGCCGATATCGATATGTCGCCCTTTACAAACTGGGAACCCATTGGAAATTACAGTAATCCGTTTACAGGCAGCTTCAATGGGAATGAAAATATACTTAGCCATCTTACAATCAACAAACCATACCAATCCGATCTTGGCTTGTTTGGAGGAACTGAAAATGCCCACATTGAGAATCTAAGCATGATACATGCAAGCATATACGGACATGAAAACATTGGTGTAATTGTCGGATATGCTAAGAATTCAACTATAACACACTGCCATACTTCGGGCGCAATGCAGGGCAGCGGCTATGAAGTAGGAGGTATAGTAGGATTTGCCGATGGCAGCAACATCTCCTTAAGCAGCAGCTCGTGCAATATTTCTGATTTTGAAGGTGATGTTGGGGGTATCGTAGGATTTCTAAATAATTCAACCATTGAGAACAGTTGGTTTACAGGCAGTATATTTGATATTGACAATAGCGCAGGTGGCATTGTTGGGTATCCTCAGAATTCTTTTGTTTCAGGATGCTTTAATGCCGGATCAATTTCTGGAAGATTAGGCATTGGTGGAATAGTTGGGCAGGATTCTGAATCGGAAATTGTAAACTGTTACAATACTGGAAATATTTATGGATCAATTTCTGATGTAGGTGGAATAGGAGGCAATGGTAACTCGAATGTTTACAACAGCTATAATTCAGGTGTAGTAAACAGCAATGGATACTGGGTTGGTGGAATATATGGTAGTTATTATCAAGCAACCGCTAAGAACAATGTTTCTATTGCCGCTAAGGTGATTTCTAATGGTGAAGAAACCAACAGGCTTTATGGCTATAATTTCACCAACACCCTCGCCAACAACTACGCCTGGGCCGATATGTACGTGAACGACAGCAAGGTTACAACGGGCACTCTCACCAATGAGAATGGACAAAACGCCTCCCTTGCCCAGCTTAAGAGTGAGGCGTTCTACACAACAGGCAGCAATTGGGATGGAAGCGCATGGGATTTCATCGATACTTGGGTTATGAACCAAGATGTATCACCTTACCCCATTCTTATAAACATCCCCACCGAGGTGCAGAGGGTTAAGCACGAGCAGGTAATGACCAACGCCTGGACACAAACCCTACCAACCGATGCTACCTATGGAGACGTAATTCCTTTAACTGCACCATCCGAAGGGCCATCGGAGGAAATTGAGTACACATCTAGCAATCCTGCAGTTGCTGAAATAGTTGGCAATCAGCTTACCGCCGTGGGGCTGGGCACAGCCACCATCACCGTGAGGTACCCCGAAACGGAGTTCTACAGTGAATCCAATGGTTTCAGCAAGACCTTCACCGTAACCAATAAGGCCAGCCAAACCATTGAGTGGAGCCAAACCCTGTCCGCCACATATGGCGATGCTGATATCGCCCTTACCGCCACCGCCACCAGCGGGCTGGAGGTAGTTTACGAATCCGATGACCTAAGCGTGGCCACCATCGACGGCAGCACCCTCACCATTGTGGGCGCAGGCACAGCCACCATCACCGCCTCGCAGGCGGGTAACGATAACTACAACGCTGCACCCAATGTGGAGCTAACGCTTACTGTTGATCAACTCACCCTTACCCTCAGCAACTTTACTGCCGACGATAAGGAGTACGATGGCACAACCACCGTTACGGGCACAGGATTTGACGATAGCAGGCTAACTGGCGATTTGCTTGAGTTTACCTTCACCGCAGCCTTTGCTGATAAAAATGTGGGCGCAGGTAAAACCGTAAATTACAGCGATATAGCCATAAGCGGCGGAGCTGATGCGGGCAATTATACATTGGCTTACAATACGGGTATAACTACAGCCGATATCACCGTGCTTGGGCTTACCATCGGGGGCACCTTTACTGCTCAGGACAAGGAGTACGATGGCACCTCCATTGCAACCATCGATGAGAACAATCTTGTTTTGCTGACACCAATTGAGGACGATGATGTGGAGCTTATCAACGTGGTGGCAGAGTTTGCTGATGCTGAGGTAGAAGATGGCAAGGTTGTGAGCATCACCGCTGCCATGCTCGATGGTGCCGACAAAGATAACTATTCCCTGACTCTTGTTGGATCGCCAACTGCCACTGCTTCCATCACTGAACCGGTTACTCCACAGTATGCACTAACGTTGATGATTGTTGGAAGCGGATCAGTAGAGGTTAATGGTGTATTATATGTTGACATAATGCTTTTTGATGATGGTTCAGAAGTCGAACTTCTGGCAATACCATCAGAGGGTTACCAATTTGAAGGATGGAGCGGTGATATAACATCTTCAGAAGCCTTTGAAAACATCACCATGAGCAGCGATAAGGTAATTACAGCCACTTTTAGCCAAATTCCAGAGGTTGAGTACTCCCTTACCATTCAGGTAGTTGGTAGCGGTACTGTGGAAGTGCAAGGATCCGTTTACACGGAAGTAATTTATATTGTGGAGGGTAGCATTGTTGAGCTGGAGGCTATTGCCACTACAGGCTGGCAGTTCGACGATTGGACAGGTGATCTGGCATCCACTAATGCCATAGAGAGCATCACCATGAATGGAGATAAGGCCATTACTGCCACCTTCAGCGAGATCGTTACAACCCAATACACGCTCACCATCACCATAGTAGGCAGCGGCACGGTTGAGGTGGAAGGTGAAATCTATACAGTACCAATCACCGTTGACGAGGGCACAGTCCTTGACCTTGAGGCCATAGCCGCCGAGGGCTGGCAGTTTGATGGCTGGACTGGCGAGGTGGCTGAGGCTCTCGAAGCCACCACCACCATTACCATGAATGGCGACAAGGCCATCACAGCCACCTTTAGCGAGATCCCAACGCCACAGCACACGCTCACGATCACCATTGTGGGAAGCGGTACTGTTGAGGTGGAAGGTGAAATCTATACAATACCAATCACCGTTGACGAGGGCACAGTCCTTGACCTTGAGGCCATAGCCGCCGAGGGCTGGCAGTTTGATGGCTGGACTGGCGAGGTGGCTGAGGCTCTCGAAGCCACCACCACCATCACCATGAATGGCGATAAGGCCATTACGGCCACCTTCAGCGAGATCGTCACAACCCAATACACGCTCACCATCACTATTATTGGCAGTGGCACTGTTGAGGTGGACGGCGAGGTCTATACAGTACCAATCACAGTTGACGAGGGCACAGTCCTTGACCTTGAGGCCATAGCCGCCGAGGGCTGGCAGTTTGATGGCTGGACTGGCGAGGTGGCTGAGGCTCTCGAAGCCACCACCACCATCACCATGGATGCCGATAAAGCGGTAACCGCCACCTTCTCTATTATTGATAACGTGGAGACGGGCGTGTTTACAAACCTAAAAGTCTTCCCCAATCCGTTCAGGAATTTCATTGCGCTGGAGAATGCACAGGGTGTGAGCCGTATGGTTATAACTAACCTCATCGGGCAGAAGGTGATGGAAACCCAACTCAGCGGAGCTGAGCGCGAAACCATCCAAACCGATGGGCTGACCAATGGCATATACCTGATGGTATTTGAGGCTGAGAATGGCGAGCGAGTAATAAGGAGGATGGTGAAGGAGTAATCCCAAAAACCAATAGAGGAAAGCTATAAACTAAAACAGACTTTACTGGGCGCAACATAATCTAATGTGTTGCGCCTTTTTCTATCTTGCTGAATAATTTTATTTTTGAATAACCAGATTATTATTTTTATCCCTAGCCTCCGACTAAATTTCTTAAACAAAAAAATTATTGACATTGGCGATCAAAAGATTCTTCAATCCACTTTGTTCCACTCAGAATGAACCTTTAGCTCGCCAAAGGCAATCATTTTATATATAGTCAGACGCTAGTGATAATCTTTATTAACCCTTGTGTTTGTGAAACTTTTTTATATTTGTGCCCTTCAATAAAAGGTCATTGGAATAATCTTTGTAAAGCACAAAAATCACTAACCGAATTATCATTAACCTAAAAAACTAAAGCAATGAAGAACACATGTAAGTATCTAGGACTTTTTTTAATCCTATTTTTTGCTACTCTAAATGCAAATAATGTATTGGCCACCGTTTGGCGTGTCAATAACAGGGCAGGAGTAAACGCAGATTTTGCAAGTTTAACCGAAGCTCAAAACTCATCTAGCGTTATTGCCGGCGATACCCTTTACCTCGAAGCGTCATCAGCTTCGCATGGTAATGTTACGCTAACCAAAAGGCTGGTAATTATTGGGCCTGGTTTCTTCTTAGCTGAAAATCCAGAAACACAAGCCGATATTAATTCTGCAAAAATCGATGTATTAACTTTAAACAATGGAAGCCAAGGGTCAGTAATTAAGGGATGCAGTTTATATAGGTTGATAATAAACACCTCAAATATTCTTTTCGAAGGTAACTATGTTATCAGTAGTACATCTTCGATGCTTAGTACTATTGTTTTCGGGGAAAATGTAAACAACATAATACTACGCAATAATTATATTAGGCAGCTTTATGTATTAAATAGTTCTGAAGCAATAAGAGCACAAGTAACGGGGGTGAATAATGTAACTATTTCAAACAACTACATTGAGGTTAATAGTACTGTTAGCGGAAGGTATTCATTATACCTTTCGGATGGTTTCTCCGGTACCATTGAGAACAATGTTTTATATGGTTCTGTTACTGTTAACAATTCAAATTTTCATAATAACATTCTAATTACAGGAGCATTTTATCCTACAAACACCAATTATACCCATAACATAGGTAATACTACTCAATTTGGGTCTTTGAATGGAAATCAGCAAAATGTGGTTATGTCCAATGTTTTTGTTGGTTCCGCAGGCAATAGCACCGATGGGCAATGGAAGCTTGCTGGCGGTTCACCCGCCATTGGAGCCGGTGTGGATGGTGTCGATTGTGGAATGTTTGGGGGAAGCAATCCCTATCGATTATCGGGATTGCCCAACATTCCCTCTATTTATCAGTTAAATCATACCCTGAATTACCCTGCTCAGCAAATAGAGGTAGAGTTCAGCGTGAAGTCCAACAATAATTAGCCTCATTATGAACTTTTTGAATAATGAACGGCTAATGCATCATATTCAAAATATTATCAACTGTTTGGGCTATAAAAATTGGGGATTTACCGCTCTGGTTTTTTCCATTTTTCTTTTCTTTAGTTCAATTTCTAATGCTCAAGATATTGTATATATTGAGTATTTCATGAATTCAGATCCCGGGTTGGGAAATGCTACTGAGCTTAGCATAGTTTCTTCGCCAGATCTGCAAAACCAAACTTTTACAGTTGATATTTCTGAGTTGGATGTAGGTTTTCATTCGCTATATATTCGTTCAAAGGACGAGAATGGCCTATGGAGTTTGACCAATTGCTATACCTTCTATAAGCAAAACTTCCATGAATCTTTGGTTGAGATTGAATATGCGGAGTACTTTTTTAACAATGATCCAGGATTGGGAAATGGGGTTTCCATACCTTTAACACCTGGTTCACAGATATCCAATGCTACATTTAGTGCCAGCATTAACGAGCTAAATAGTGGTTTTAACCACTTGTTTGTAAGGGCAAAGAGTAGTATTGGTGAATGGTCGCTTACCAATATTCAGGCATTCTATAAGGATATCATACCACTTTCGGTGAGCAACATTGTTAAGGCTGAATACTATTTCAACACCGACCCTGGTTTGGGAAATGGGGTAAACATTCCAATTACTCCTGATCAACAAATCGATGGGATAAGCTTTGTTGCTGATATAACTGGGCTGGATGTAGGCTTCCATAGCTTATTTCTTCGAGCTATGAACGAAAACCTTAAATGGAGCCATACCAATGTTTCGTCATTCTATTTAGATTATATCCCTGTAGTGGGACAAAGCATTATTGCTGCAGAGTATTTTTTGGATGATGACCCTGGTTATGGAAACGGTACATCAATACCCATAGTATCATCACCCCTTGTTGAGAATTCTCAGTTTTCTGTGGATATGAGCGATTTGGGTAATGGATTTCACAATCTTTATGTTAGGGCTTTACGTAGTGATGGCCGGTGGTCTCATACCAATTTGATTACTTTTTACAAGGATGTTTTAGATGCAACTGTAACTGAAGTTATTGCTGCTGAGTATTTTATAGATACTGATCCAGGGCTGGGAAATGGAAGCCCTATTGATATTGTTCCGGGTCAGGATATAGATGTCTTTGTTAATGTTAGCTTACTTAATCTAGAAACCCAGGGAGAAAATCGGCTCTATATTAGGACAAAAGACAGCAACGGAAAATGGAGTCATACTAATATTATTGTTTTTACCATCGATAAGTTGATTACCCTTAACGCTAACCCAGTAAATGGAGGCGAAGTTGAGGGTGCAGGATGGTACGATTACGGTTACGAGTTAACAGTTGTTGCTACACCTAATGAAGGTTTTAACTTTTTGAACTGGACTGAGAATGGAGAACAAGTATCAGATATGGCTAGTTATAGTTTTGTTGTTGAGGATCATAGGGATTTAGTGGCGCATTTTAGTATGATTGATTTTCAGCTAACTCTTTTAGCTAGCCCTGAGGCTTCAGGAATTCTGATGGGTGAAGGTTTGTATAATTTGGACGATGAGGTATTAATTCAAGCTACACCTGTGGCAGGATGGAGATTCTTGAGCTGGAACATGGGCGAAGAGTTGATCAGCGAGGCAGCCAGCTTCACCTACACCATGCCGGCTGAGAATGTAGCGCTCACGGCGCACTTCGAGGCGATCCCGATGTACAGCCTGACCCTGACGGTGAG